>NZ_JBIBAF010000025.1:0-84817 GCF_042899705.1 Streptomyces sp. NPDC013187
CAGCCCGCTGGGCATCGGTCACCGACAACGGCGGAATCTTAGGACCCGGACGACTCATACCGAACCAACGATGAATCTCCGACTCAGGTCACTAGTAGTGCTTCGTTAGGTTCTGGGCTGTCTGTGGCTGCTCCGGAGGCTGGGCAGGGGGCGCCCGCAGGTGGTGCAGATACCGGTCCAGCACCTCAGCAGGTCCTGAAGAACGTCGAGGACCTGGTAGAGAGTCAGGCCGGTGTGCGGACTTTTGTGTCGAGCCGCCTGAGGGTGAGGAATGCCTGGGCGACCAGGTGCTCGAACTCGGCACGGTGGTCCATCAGCCACGAAAGGTAGAGCAGACCCTGGTTGATGACGCCGGCGTCGACGCCGCGCTTGTACTCGACTTTACCGACCGCAGGAGCTCGCGAACCGGCTCTGAACTGCGACGACTCATAGGCTACCTGTCCCACGACGGGTAGTTGTGGCCGTTGTTGGGGCTCGGGTGCGCTTCTTCTTGGGGAACCTCGCTGCCGACCAGCACGGACGTGGTCGGTGCTGGGAACTCGGCGCGACCTCCTGTGCCGCGCTTGCCGCAGACGCAAGGTGCTGACCAGGTATTTCTTGTTCCCCCAGAGGAAACGCACCCCCAACCGAGACGCGTCCCGGCCCAGCACGCGCGTCAGCTCCTGCGCGGACACCGGTCCCGCAGCCGCCGCGAACGCCTGCCGGTAGGCCCCGGGCAGGGACTGAGCGTCCATCCCGGGCTGCCAGACCGGCGGGCGCGGGTCATAGCCCGGGCGCAGGACGGGGACAGGAAAGCCACAGATCATCGAGCTCCAGCACGGTTCACCACCACGCTCTGATAGCAGGCGGCGAGAGGCCGTGAGTGAACCCGGATGCGCCCGTCCGCGTCGAAGGTGTGGGAGTGGTGCAGCGCTGGACGCTGAAGAGTCCCCGCGCCCTTGTGTTCCGTACCTGACCCTCGTCGACCGCCACAGAGGACTCAATGAATACGCAACCGAAGCGCTCCGTCTGCATACTATTGGTATCACTCCTGAGCATGAGCCTCCTTGCTGGCTGCGGCAATGATCAGCGCACAGACGACGGTCATGCGAACGATCAGTCGCTGCGCATGCAGGAAGAGCGCGCCCTGCAAGTAGCCGATGCCTGGCGGGCATCTGCAGCCGCCGCTGCTTGGGCGCAGGGCTACTACCCGATGGCCGACGCGGTGCAGAAGCCGGAATCCGGCTGGCACAGTAAGGCAGACGAACGAGCCTACGAAACGAAGAACTTCGTCCTGGGCGGCGATCTGCCCAGCACAGCCCCCGCCCTCGGGAAGGTGGACTGGGGAAACGGGGAAGATCTCACCCGCCCACTGATCGGGGCACAGAAGGCATACCAGTCGTTCGCTCTTAACCGCAGCGACGGACCCCGACTGACCGTGACTAGGGCCCGTCTCGGTACAACAACCATCGTGACAAGCCGCGGCAACGCGACCGTTCCCGCATGGTTGTTCACGCTGGAGAGCTACGACACCCCGCTCAAGCGTGTCGCCGTAACCCCCTCAAAGCTCCCCAAGCCGCCGATCGGACAAGCCCGACAAGGGGCTACTGGTGGTCTCAGGAGCATCGCCCGGTTGGCCGGAACGGCGGCAGATGGCCGCTCCATATCTGTGAAGGCCACTCACGGATCCTGCGACGACGGCCCCATCGTCAAAGCGCTGGAGACAGATGAGAGCGTAGTACTGTACGCCTCCATCAAGGGGGCCGAAAGCGGCACATGCCCCGCCGACATGATCGAACAGAACGTGAGGGTCGAACTGTCGCAGCCGCTCGGTGACCGCCTCCTCCTGGACGCCCTCACCGGTCGACCAGTGCCGTTCGGAGACCCCAAAGGGGCGGCACCGAGCTGGACGTAAGCGCAACATCATCCAGCCCTCCATGTACGCCGTCCACTCGGGAGCAGTCGCCGCCGAGCAGCAGCGGGGGCGGAAGTTCACCAACGTGGAGGACATCGAGATCGAACTGTAGGCCCGCTCCAGCATGAGCGCCTCGTCCCCGGTTGTGGTCGGGTAGCCGGATCACGTTCCCGTGACCCGGCCCCCTCAGAACCGGACGTGCACCTTTCAGCGCATCCGGCTCAAGCAAGCCACGAGGGCTTCGCAGGTCAGCAGGGTTATCCGGCCCGTTCGCTGTCGCCAGCGTGATGCTGACGGTGGCATTCGGAGTGCACGAGCCGTCCACCGGGAGGGAGGACGGGCCGTGAAGTGGCTGGGCAGGAGGATCAGGACTTCGGTGCCGGTTCGGCCATGCGGGCTTCGAGGTCGGCGACGCGCCGGTCCTGGAAGCGGAGGTTGGAGCGGGGGGCCTTGAGTCGTTCGTCGAAGGTGCGGTTGTCGGTGGTGAGCTGGCGGACGCGCTGTTTGAGGGTGGTGATCCGCTGGATAGCGCCCTCGGTCCATTCGTCCAGCAAGTCCCCTATCTGCCTCAGGAGTTCGCCAATCCGAGTGCGCTGGGTGAGGATCTCGGTGTGGGCGGCCTTGAGGGCGTCCTCGGAGTTCAGGGCGCGTTCGCGCCACGTCGCCTCGCGTTCGTCGCCCTGTTCAGGGGGAATGGCGTCGGTGTTCATGCGGCTTCCTGCTCGGGGTCGTCTCCCTCGGCTGTGCATGTATCGCTGTACTCGTCCTGCTCGTCGCTGCCCGCGTCGGCGAGGTCGGCGGTGCGGAAGGCGGTGGACCACACGCGGTGGAAGTAGTCCCAGGGTTTGCGCAGGTCCAGGGCGAGGGCGTCGTCGAGGAGGCCAAGGCCGGCCAGGGCCTTTTCCAGGCCGTCGATGGCGCGGGCGGTGGGTTCGAAGTAGCGATGGAGGTAGTCGGCGGTGGCGTCGTCCGGTGACCCTCGGCCAGCAGCAGCCACTGCTCACGCTTGCGACGCCAGTAGAGCAGGTCCGCGCCGGACAGGACGGTCACAGTTGTGGCAGTCGAGGTTGAAGGGGCAGGCGCCGCCCTCGACGACGGGCTGGAAGGTGCAGAACCCGCCCTCCGCGGGGGTGCTGCGGCGGGACAGGTCGATGGCCAGGGCCTGGGCCTGCTCGCGGGTGAGCGGGGTGGTGTCGCTGGTGAGGAGTTCGCGCACGCTGGTGCGGCGGTAGTTTGCAGCGGCGGTCACCCTCGCGGGTGACGATGAGCATGGTGACCCACTCGACCAGGGCATGGGGCAGGTCGAGTGCGGCAGAATACGGAACCAACGCGACTCCTGTGCCTGTGGGTTGAGACGTCGAACACCTCCCCCAACGGCACGGTAGCCTCGTGCGTTGCGCACACCACGAGCATCAGCCGATCAGTGGCCATGCTGAAAACCCTCGATGTCCCGAAATCCTATTCACGTGTTGCGCCGATGATGTACACGTCTCCATATGGCTGAGCCTTCACCAAACCGTGCTGCTCCCGCGTGGCCCCACTGTGGGCACGGGGCCGACCCTGCGACCGACCCCGTGGGCTGCCGAGGTGTCTACGTGCCCGGACACAGTTCGTGTTTAGCTCATGTGGCCGACGGAGATCGTGACACCTACTTGAGCACCTTGGCGCCTGGCGCTGACATCGACCACCGCGGCACTCCGTTCACCGAGCCACTCCTCCATTCCCTCCTGCGCACCCTCCGCGATCCCACAACAGGACATCCTCGTTTCGGAACCGCATGGTTCGACGAGGCTCACTTTTTCGGTGATGCCTGGTTTACTCATGCAGAATTCAGAGGTGTCGCAGGGTTCACGCGTACGCATTTTTATAGCGACGCTGGGTTCGACCGGACACAGTTCGCGGACGCAGTGCGGTTTGAGATGGCGCAAATATCCGGAAACGCCAGCTTCTCTCATGCTCGCTTCTCAGGGCCTGCACGGTTCGGGGGGGTGAAAATTTCAGGTGATGCCCTATTTGATAGGGCGCAGTTCTCACAAACTGCGGGGTTCGGGGAAACGAACTTTGGTGGCGACGCTAGATTTACTGGGGCCCGCTTCGACGGTGACGCCTGGTTCACGCAAGCCCTATTCTCTGGCGCTTGGTTCGATATGGCACATTTCTCCACTGACGCCTGGTTCCTGGATACGAAGTTCGGTCGCGCCGCATGGCTCGTACGCGCCGAGTTCTCCGCCTCGGCTTGGTTCGAAGGGGCCCAATTCTGCGACAGCGTCCGATTCACTGGGGCGCGTTTTAGGGTGATGTCGTGGTTCGGGCCGATCATGTGCGCGAGCGAAGTTGACCTATCTAGTGCGATGTTCGACGTGCCCGTGACTTTGGAGATTGCGGCGCGCATGGTGCGCTGTGCGAGGACTCGATGGGAAGCAACTGCGACACTGCTCCTCCGCTACGCGAAAGCAGACCTAACCCAGGCGGTGCTCTCTTTTCCCATGTCCGTAGCCGCTCATCCAGTTCCCTTCACCAGTCGCGGTAGGCGGGTGGACGAGAGTCTCCTGGCCGACTGTGAGAGCACAGTGCGCGTGGCCTCAGTTTACGGAGTCGATGCTGCAAACCTAGTACTGACTGACACCGATCTAAGTGAGTGCGTGTTCGCTGGTGCCTTCCACTTGGACCAGATCCGCTTCGAAGGCCACTGCACCTTCGGCTCCACTCCTATCGGCCTGCACCGTCTCCACGGCGTTTGGCCGTACAGGTGGACTCGTAGGCGCACTCTGGCAGAGGAACACCACTGGCGGGCGCAGATGGCTGATCAGCCATACAGTGTTTCTTCATCACGTCACTGGCGCACTAGCCAGCATCACCCCGATTCGGACCTCACTCCTGACCCGGAAGACGTGGCTGCTCTCTATCGGCAACTGCGCAAGGCACTCGAGGACGGCAAGAATGAACCCGGCGCCGCCGATTTCTACTACGGCGAGATGGAAATGCGCCGCCACGACCGCACTGGAACTCCGCTAGGTGAACGCAGCCTCCTGTGGGCTTACTGGTTATTATCCGGATACGGCCTGCGAGCCTCACGCGCCGTCGCCTGGCTCGCAGTCTCAATGCTCGTGACCATTCTGCTGATGATGGGCTTCGGCCTGCCGCAGTATGCTCCTAAACAAAAGGCGACCGGATCCGTCCCGGTCGGCGGCGGCACGGTAACTTTCGAGATCGACAAAGATGACCCAAAGAACCCAACAAAAAACAGGTTCACCGATCAACGTTTCGAGAAGGCGCTCAAAGTCACGCTCAACTCAGTGGTGTTCCGTTCCAGCGGACAGGAACTGACCGTAGCCGGCGAGTACATCGAGATGACATCACGGTTCTCCGAGCCGATCCTCCTCACTCTCGCAGCGCTCGCCATCCGAGGCCGCGTAAAGCGATAGGGACACTGCTCGACGACACCCTGGCTGAGCACGAACCGCATGGGCGACGGCCGGGGTTACTACTCGGCCAAACACCAGCGCAGGATGAAATTGCAGGGTGACCGATGCGGTCGGTCGGCTGCTGTGGTTGTCGTCGACGCTACCGGGCCGGTGCCACGAACTGTCTGTGGCCCGCACCCGCCACACCATCAAGATTTGCCAGCGGGATACGACCTGGGCCTCCCACCGCGGATGGTCCACGCGCACTCGGCCAAGGCTGGACCCCGGTCGAGCGAGGCGTCTCCCGCATGAAGTCGTGGCAGATCTTGCACCACGTCGGTGCAACCCGAATCGAATGACGTCTCGCTGCGGCCGTCCTCACTCTGGAAGGGCAACGCTGAAAGAGCTCACTGTCTCGCGCGGGTTCTCGATGCGGCGTTCGTAGTAGTTACGGGAGTACGGATCGACGCCTACATGGACGTCACACGCGACAGCGATGCAGCCGTGGCCTGGCCACAGGCCGAGATGGCCAGTTCAGCTGCCGGGGGCCAGCCAGTCGGTCCGGCCGTAACCGCTCCCCCACTCACGCGTCCCGGTCGCGCTGGGAGGAAAACGCACCCCGGTACGGACGGATGAGCGGGTGCGATCGCAAATCAGGCACCCGAGAGAGTCACAGGCACACGGACTCCTTCGAGGCACCGACCGCATCGTGCGCGCCAACGCGTTCAACCTCACGTCGAAGCCGCACCGGAGCGCTCCGGTGCGGCTTCGACGTCTCACGGATCCGGGCAGAGACCCCGCCAGGACGGACCGCGGCGGGGCCTCGCCATATCACCCGCAGAAAGGCCGCGGTGCCGGGCACCTCACCGGACCCGGAGAGCACGGCGGCGACATGAACATCCGGTGCGTGTCCACGCCCAGGGTGGTCTGCCCTGCGGTCAACGACAACGGGCATGTCCCGCGAGCGCTGAGTGTGCGGGTCATGGGCATTCACCTCCCGGCTGAACGGCAGTCAGGGCCGGCACCGAGCCGGGCGGGCGGTCGGAACCGTGACTGCGCTGTATCGGCAGGGCCCCTGTCGGGACACAAACCCACAGGCTTTGTGCGGGCACGCGCCGCCCCACCCCCGCAGATCGACACATCCGTGACATGGCACCCGGCCGGCTCTCATACGAGTCAAGCCCGACACGGGACGGCACCCGTCGGCGTCCGAGCAGCGCCGGGCTGCCCGTCATGCGGGGTGGGTGCACGCAGGTTGTCCCTCCTGACCGGGGCTGCTCGACGCTGCGGTGTGGTGGTTATGGCGCCAGTTGTTCGCGGATGCGGCGGGTCGGGGTGAAGACGTAGAGGTCGAGGATGTCAGGCGGGTCTGCGAGTCCCGGGCCGCCCGCCCTGATCCAGGCCGTGATGTCCGCGGTCGCGTCTACGTCATTGACCGAGCCGAGCCAGACCGGGCGTCCGCCGGCCCTGCGGCCTTCGGCGGTGGGCTGGACGACGATGACGTTGGCGTGCTCGCAGGCATCCAGGCAGTTGACCGGCCGGACAGTGGCCAGGTCGCCCAGGGACCCGCGCAGGTCGGCGAGTTGAGCGGCGTGGTCCAGGCCGGGCACCTTGTCGGTGCCGCAGCAGCAGCCCCGGCAGACGGTGACGATGCAGCGGGCCGCCCCCGGAGCGGCCGGGGCGGCCTGGCGGCTGCGGCGGCTGCGGCGGCTCACTGTCCGTCTCCGGAGCGGGCGCGGTTCCAGGCGGCGTCGCGCAGCAGGCGGAGGCCGTTGAGGCCGACGATGACGGTGGAGCCCTCGTGGCCGGCTACGCCGAGGGGCAGCGGCAGGTTTCCTACGAGGTCCCAGATGACGAGGCCGGTGATGAACACGCCCGCGATCACGAGGTTCTGGACGACCAGCTTCCGGGCCTGGCGGGAGAGGGCGACGACGGCGGGGATGGTGGCGAGTTCGTCGCGGACCACCACGGCGTCGGCGGTCTCCAGGGCGAGGTCCGAGCCGGCGCGGCCCATGGCGATGCCGGTGTGGGCGGCGGCCAGCGCGGGGGCGTCGTTGACGCCGTCGCCGATCACCAGGACGTTGCGGCCGCGGGCCTCCATGCGGCGTACGGCCTCCACCTTGTCCTGCGGCAGGAGCCCTGCGTGGACGTCGTCCCCGGTGATACCGACCTCGGAGGCCAGCCGGTGGGCGGCGCGCTCGTTGTCGCCGGTGACCAGCATCGGACCGGTGCCGGTCAGTGTGGCCAGGGCGCTGACGGTGGCGGCGGCGTCCGGGCGCAGGCGGTCGGCGATGCCGAGCACGCCGACGGGGACGCCGTCGCGGGTGACCAGGACAGCGGTACGGCCGGCGGCCTCAAGCTCGGCGACCGCATTGTGCGCGGTGTCGGCGTTCTGTCCGGTGAGGTCGTCCAGCAGCCGAGCCGGGGCACCCACCTGGATCTTCGCGCCATGCACGGTGGCGGTCACGCCGAGACCGGGGGTGGAGGTGAAGTCCTCCACGGCGGGGACGTCCAGACCGCGTCCGCGGGCGGCGTCGACGACCGCGCGGGCCAGCGGGTGCTCGCTGGGGTGCTCGGTCGCGGCGGCCAGCGTCAGCAGGGTGTGCTCGTCCAGGCCGGAACCGTCCAGCGGGCGGATGTCGGTGACGTGGGGGGTGCCCTCGGTGAGGGTGCCGGTCTTGTCCAGTGCGACCTGGTCGATCTGCCCGAGGCGCTCCATCACCACGGCGGACTTGACCAGGACGCCATGGCGTCCGGCGTTGGCGATGGCGGACAGCAGCGGCGGCATGGTGGCCAGGACCACCGCGCACGGCGAGGCGACGATCATGAAGGTCATCGCCCGCAGCAGGGTGGACTGCAGGTCGGCGCCGAAGGCCAGCGGCACCACGAACAGCGCCACCGTGGCGATGACCATGCCGATGGAGTACCGCTGTTCGACCTTCTCGATGAACAGCTGGGTCGGCGCCTTGGTCTCGGAGGCTTCCTCGACCATCTTCACGATCCGGGCGATCACCGAGTCCGACGGGTCACGCTCGACCCGCACGCGCAGCGCGCCGGTGCCGTTCAGGGTGCCGGCGAACACCTCATCCCCGGCCTCCTTGGCCACCGGCAGTGGTTCGCCGGTGATGGTGGCCTGATCGACCTCGCCGGCGCCGTCCAGTACCCGGCCGTCGGCGCCGACCCGCTCGCCGGGCCGGACCAGAATGATGTCGCCCACTGTGAGCTCTTCGGGGGGCACGCTTTCCTCGCCGCCGTCGTCCAGCACCCGGGTGGCCGTGGTCGGGGCAAGGTCGAGCAGGCCGCGCACCGAGTCCGCGGTGCGGGCGGTGGCGATTGCCTCCAGGGCGCCGGAGGTGGCGAAGATGACGATCAGCAGCGCCCCGTCGAGGACCTGGCCGATGGCCGCGGCGCCGAGCGCGGCCACCACCATCAGCAGGTCCACGTCCAGAGTCTTTTCCCTCAGCGCCTGAAGGCCCGCCCAGCCCGGCTCCCAGCCGCCGGTGACATAGGTGGCGGCGTACAGCGGCCCCCACACCCAGGCCGGGGCGCCGAGCAGGTGCAGCGGCAGCGCGAGCAGGAACAGCACCAGCGCGGCCACCGCCCAGCGGGCCTCTGGCAGCGCGAAGATCCGCGTTCGACGCCGCGGGGCGACCGCATCACGGACACCGCCGGGCGCAGGGCGGGTGAGAGTGGAAGACATGACAGCGGCGGTCCTTCACACACAGGGGACGACGGGTTACGACTCGGCCCACGATACAGGAATGCATGAAGACACCTTCATGTGTTCATAGACGTAGAGTGGTCACCGCCCTGCAGGCCCTGGCCACCCCGTCTCGGCTGCTACCCCTCGCCCGACCGCGGGAAGGGCCACTGCCGGCCACCGAGTTGGCCGCCGGGGTGGGCATGGAGCAGTCCGCCTGCTCCCATCGGCTGTGACCGCTGCGCAACCTCGGCCTGGTGGCCGGCACCCGCAGGGGCCGCTCCTCCGCGTACATGGCCGACGAGGCCGGCCCGGCGAGCCCACCTCCTTCCGCCGGACCCTTGCCAGCTCTTGACCTAGAACTTAGTAATGGATCCCATTTTCATGTAGCGTCCAGGGCGCCCCAGCGAGCGAGGAGACCCTCATGGCCGTTCCCAAGCGGAAGATGTCCCGCAGTAACACCCGCCACCGCCGCGCCCAGTGGAGGGCCGCCACACCGCAGGCCGTGCCGATCACGGTGGACGGTTCCACCTGTCTCGTCCCCCAGAGGCCGGCCAAGGCGTACGAGCGCGGGCTGCTGCGCCCCGAGGGCTGAGCCGATGACCTACGAGCGACTGCCCGTCACCGTCCTGTCCGGGTTCCTCGGCGCAGGCAAGACGACCCTGCTGAACCACGTTCTCGGCAACCGCGAGGGCCTGCGCGTCGCGGTCATCGTCAACGACATGAGCGAAGTCAACATCGACGCCGCGCTCGTGCGCGGCGGCGACGCGGCCCTCTCCCGTACCGAGGAACGCCTGGTCGAGATGACCAACGGCTGTATCTGCTGCACCCTGCGCGACGACCTCCTCGAAGAAGTCGACCGGCTGGCCCGCGAGGGCCGCTTCGACTACCTCCTCATCGAGTCCAGCGGCATCTCCGAGCCCATGCCCGTGGCCGCCACCTTCGCTTTCGCCCGCGACGACGGTGCCACCCTCGACGACCTGGCCCGCCTCGACACCATGGTCACGGTCGTCGACGCGGCGAACTTCCTGCCCGAGCTGGCCGGCGGCGACGAACTCGTCGAGCGCGGCTTGGACCAGTACGAGAATGACGAGCGCACGGTCAGCGACCTGCTGATGGACCAGATCGAGTTCGCCGACGTCATCGTGCTCAACAAGCTCGACCTGGTCGACGCCGACACCGCCGACCGGCTGCGGGCGACGCTCGCCCGCCTCAATCCCGTCGCCCGGGTCGTCCCCGCCGTCCACGGGCGGGTGGCCCTCCAGGACGTCCTCGGCACCCGGCTGTTCGACCTGGAACGCGCCCAGCAGGCCCCCGGCTGGGTCATGGAGCTCAACGGCGACCACGTCCCGGAAACCGAGGAGTACGGCATCTCCTCCACTGTCTTCCGCTCCGAACTGCCCTTCCACCCGGGACGGTTGTGGGCGTTCGTGACCGAGGAGTTCGACAGCGGCGCGTACGGGCAGATCCTGCGCTCGAAGGGATTCTTCACCCTGGCCAGCCGCCCGCACGTGACGGGCCTGTGGTCGCAGGCGGGCTCCGTCGCCCGCTTCGAGCCCTCCGCCGCACGCGACACCGACAGCCCTGACGGACAGGAACTCGTCTTCATCGGCGCACATCTGCACGCCGAGGCGCTGCAGGCAGCCCTCACCGACTGCCTCATGGCGGACGGCGAGAGCGTCCCGCCGGTCGATCCGTTCCCGGGGTGGGACACCTACGGCATCGACGACGCCTGCGAGCACGAGCACGCGGAGCAGGCACCGATGCCGGTGACGTACGTCTGAAGACTCCGGGCCGGGCGGGGTTCCGCGGCTACGGCACCGCCCGGCCCGGTACGCACCCGAGCGAGGGAAGGCCACGAAGACGACGGACCGCGGTGTGCGCCTGGGCACGGTCCAGGAGATACCTCTGATCCCGCTGCACGGCCGGGCGGTGGAGAACCGTAGACCGGAACCCGCCCCGCGTGCGTGCCCCCGGGCCGAGGAGATCGTCGCGTCGAGCGGCTACGACTTCGGTTCGAGCAGGTCCACCAGACCCGTGGCATGCGCGGGCGGGCGGTCGTCATCCGGCGGGGCGGGTGGACTGCCGTATCACAAGGTGTGTCCGCACCTCCTTCAAAGGCTCCACGGTTTCCCCGCGCAGCATCGCCGCCATCGCCTCGATCCCCAGGTTGCCCAGCTGCTCGCCGTGCAGATCGACCGTCGTCAGGCCGGGTAGCAACAGCCCCGCGACGTCGGTGTTGTCCATGCCCACGACGGAGATGTCATCGGGCACCCGCATGCCGAACGCGGCGGCAGCGTGGTAGACACCGGCCGCGGCGATGTCGTCGTCACAGACCACCGCGCGGGGGGGCGTGAGATCGCTCAGCAGCTTGCGAGCCGTTTCCAGGGTCGGGTCGAGCGCCTCCTCGGGAGGTATGGAGAACTCGGTGACTCGCAGGCTCCGGGTGGCGTCCGCGAACCCGGCGTGCCGGGCTCGGAAGCTGTACGAGGTCCGCCGGTAACGCAGGTGGCTGATCGAGCGGTGCCCCAGGTCGATCAGGTGCTCGACGGCCGTGCGCATACCGCCCGCCACGTCGAGAACGACGACAAGCCGGTTCTGCGTGGACAGGGCAGGGTCGGAGTCGATGAGAACGGTGGGCACGGAAGGCGGCAGTTCATCGATCTGCCGGTCGTTCGGCGAGCAGATCATCAAGCCGTCGAACTGGTTCGCCGAGAGGACCCGCGCCATGGTCCCGCTGTTCCAATTGGAACTCGCCACGACCGTCAGGCCGTGCTTCTCGGCTGCGTCATGGGCGCCGGCCAACACCTGCGCGAATAAGGGCCCTCGGATGCTGGGCACGGCCAGAAGCACCAACCCCGTTCGCCCCACGCGGAGTTGGCGGGCTGCAGCCTGAGGTCGGTAGCCCAGCCGTTCGCCGGCGTCCCGCACCCGTTTCTCCGTGGCCTCGGAGACGCGCCTGCTGCCCTTTCCCGAGTACACCAGGGACACACTGGCCTGGGAGACCCCTGCGAGCCGCGCCACGTCGCGAGAAGTGGGCCGTCGCGTCGGTGCGGTGCCTGATGGGGACGGTGTGTCCACCGCGGAGTCCGGGCGGTCTCTGTCGGGCACGCCCTCGCTACGGAACCCGGTGACCATGGACACCTTCCAGGGGAAAGCCACTGCACACCTGCTGCAGGGCATGCTGTAGTCGGTGGCGTGCGGCACACGCCGCGAGTAGAGACTACCGCCCCCGATCCCAATTCCCAGGCGGCCTGCGCCCCTTCAGGCACCTTCCCGGACGCAGCGCGGCTCAAGAGGTCGCGGTAGGCCATCGAGCAGGGTGCGACCGGCGGTGAGGTTGGCTCGAAACGACTTGCCCAGCGCAGTGTTACGTATAACCTAACTCCTCAGACACAAGGTCATTCGATTAACTCGTCCGATAGCGGGCCCTGGGCGGCCAAAGCCGCCCCGAGGGCTCGGTGGCCGCGCGCAACTGCTCTGCCATCCCCCCACCCGCTGCCCCCCATCGACAGGAGCATCAAGTGACGAACACCCTCAGCCCGGCCGCCCCCGTCGCCCCTTCGGGTGTCGGCCACGCGGCTCGCGCCGGAGACCTGCCGGTGCTGCAGAGCGCCCAGGCCCGCTGGCCGATGCCGCCCGCTCGCCTCGTACTCGTCACGCACCTTCTCGACACCGCCGTCCCCTTCGTGAGGCTGTTCGACCGCTGTATGGACCTGGTCGGGGTGGTGCCCGTCCCCTACAGCGCCCAGCCCGAAGCCCTCGCCAGGCTCGACGACCTTCCGGTCACCATGCCCGAATCGATCGGGGACGTCGGAACGATTGCTGTCCGCGACGCGGGGCATGCCGCCCGCGAGAGTGAACTCCCCGTCGTCGTACAGGAAGTGGGCGGATACTGCGCCGACGCGGTCGGCGAGCTCGCCCAGTACCCGAACGTGCGGGGCATAGTGGAGGACACCAAACAGGGACAGTGGCGGTACGAGCGGAACATGCCGTTACCGCTTCCCGTGTTCACCATCGCTGACAGCCCGCTCAAGGCGCTCGAGGACGTCCAGGTGGGCCGCTCGGTGGCCTACAGCGTCGAGCGGCTGTTGCGACTGCGCTTCTACCGGCTGCTCAGTGAGCGGCGGGTGCTGGTGCTCGGCTACGGCGGCATCGGTACGGCCCTGGCCGAACACCTGCGGCGGACCGGCGCCCACGTCGCGGTCTACGACCCGGACGAGGTCCGGATGTCGGCAGCGGTGGTCCACGGCTTCCGGGTGGGGACGCGGGAGGACCTGCTGGGCTGGGCCGAGGCGATCGTCGGTGTCTCGGGACACCGCGCCCTCACCGCCGAGGACCTGCCCCTGCTGCGTGACGGCGTGGTGCTGGCCAGTGGCAGCTCCAAGCAGGTCGAGTTCGACGTCGAAGGACTGTGCCGCAGTGCCGACACCCTCGTCGAGACCGACGAGGTCATGGAACTGCAGATCGCCAACCGCACGGTGTACTTGCTCAATCAGGGCAAGCCGGTGAACTTCCTGGAGCAGAGCATCCTCGGCTCCGTACTCGACCTGGTCTACACCGAGTTGTACCTCTGTACGCGCGAGCTGGCACAGCGCGCGTGGAGCCCGGGGATGCATCGCCTCGACTCCCGGATGCAGCAGGAACTGGCCCAGCAGTGGCGCGAGGAGTACGGGCGCCAGTGGTAAAGCTTCTCGATCGGGTCCGCGCACATGTCCTGGCCGACTTCGCCGCCGCCGACCCGGCGCACGACATCCATCACCTCGACCGGGTCGCGGCCCTGGCCGGGGACATCGCGGCGGCTCTGGGCGCCGATCCGTTGTCCGCCCAGGTTGCCGGCTACGTCCACGACTACCACCGGGTGGAGGAGGCCAGGCAGGGACGGCGGCCCATCCGCCCCGAGGAGGTCTGTACCGCCGTACTGGACGTGCTCGTACGGTGCGAGGTCCCGCAGGAAACGCATGAAACGATCCTGCACGCCGTCGAACTGACCGGGCGCTACCGCTTCGGCGGTGACGAGCTCGACGGCGAGGACGTGATAGCCGCCGCGGTGCACGACGCGGACAACCTCGACGCGATGGGCGCCCTCGGCATCGGACGCGCCTTCGCCTTCGGTGGGCTCCTCGGAGAGCCGCTGTGGGAGCCCGGCGCCCAGCTGAAAGAACTGTACGCAGAAGGCGAGACGTCGTCGGTCCTGGCTCATCTGTACGAGAAGCTGGTCCATCTCGAGAAGGACATGCTCACGGAGCCGGCCCAGCGCATGGCCGCCGAGCGTGCCTTCCAACTGCACCGGTTCGCCGCCGAGTTCCGCTCGCAATGGGAGAACGAGGACATCGGCTCCCGCCTCGGTGGTGCCCGCGTCCACTGGGATCCGCTCACCCGCTTCCTGGCCGTGACGCAACAGCCCGTGCCGCATGGCAGTGTGACCCGCATCGGCTTCCGGGGGCGTGTCCGGCTGGCCCTCGACGAAGAGGGACAGCCTGTGGAGGTGGACCTGGTGGGTGCTCCGGAGGCGCTCACTCACTGTGTACCTCACGCGCAGCGCTCGCGGGCATGGATCGCGGACCCGGCGGGCGAGTGGCTGCTGGACGCGGAGGCCGATGTCGTGTGGATCAGCATCGGAAAAGCCCCTGTCCACCGCCGTTTCACCGCCGTCGGCGACATCGAGGTGCAGCTGCGTGAGGGCAGACCGGCCGCCCTCCAGTTGCACCTGACCGAGGACGCATCGAATCCCGTCGGCGGCGAGGACGCCCCATGAGTTACGTGAGCCTACTGCGGAGTCCGTACGCGAGCCGACTGCTGGTGGGGACCCTCGTCGGGCGGCTGCCGAGCGCGATGGCCGCCGTCGCCATCCCCTTGACGCTGCGCGACGCAGGCGCACCGTATGCGTTCGTGGGACTTGCCGTCGGGGCGTTCGCCATCGCCGCGGCCGTGGGAGGGCCCCTGCTCGGCCGCCTTGTGGACCGCGTCGGCCAGCCCCTGGTGTTGCTGTCGACAGCCGTTCTGGCGGGCTGCGGGTTCGTTGTGATCGCGGCGGCCCCCGGTCGGCAGGACGCCGTCGTGATCGGAGCGGTCCTGGCGGGAGCCGCGACCCCTCCACTCGAACCCTGTCTGCGGGCGCTCTGGCCGGACGTCGTCGCCGCCGAGGAACTGGAGTCGGCCTACGCCCTGGATTCGGCGTCCCAGCAACTGATCTTCGTGGGCGGGCCGTTGATCGTCGCCGGCTGCGTCTTCATTGCCTCACCCGTGGAAGCGCTGTGGGCTGCCGCCCTGCTGGGGTTCGGGGGCGTCCTCGTCGTCGTCACGGCCGCCCCCGCCCGGGCCTGGCGCGCCCCTGCCCGCCAGGCGGACTGGCTCGGCCCGCTGCGCAGCCACGGTCTCGTCGTCCTGCTGGTCAGCCTGACCGGTGTGGGCGTCGCCATCGGCACGCTCAATGTCGTCGTCGTGGCCTACGCGGAGGAACACCGGCTGCCCGGCGGTGCGCCGACGCTTCTGTCTCTCAACGCCCTCGGTGCCCTGGTCGGGGGACTGGCCTACGGCGCCGTGCGCCGCTGGCCGGTCCCACCTGCGCGGCGGACCCTGCTCCTGACCGTCGGCCTGGCTGTGGGCTATGGGCTCTTGTGCCTCCTGCCCGCGCCTGCGCTGATGTCCTGCCTGATGCTGGTGACCGGGCTGTTCCTCGCCCCGGTGCTGACGGTCTCCTTCGTACTGGTCGGCGAGCTCGCCCCGACCGGCACCGTCACCGAGGCGTTCGCCTGGCTCGTCACGCTGATGACCTCCGGATCGGCGCTGGGGTCCGCCGTCGTCGGGTTGATCCTGGAACACGAGGGTCCGGCATGGGCGGCGGCGTGCGGCGTGCTGGGCCTCTCCGTCAGCGTCCTCATCCTCCTGACCGGGCAGTCACGACTGGTGGCGGACAGGAGTGCGGACACCGAGGCGTCGGCTGTCTCCACGGCATGACCCGCACCGCGACTCGTTTCCACGGCCGGATCGGCCGCGATCTCGTAAGCAGACAGTGACAGGGGGATGGCCCGGATGCCAACCATGGAATGGGTGGCCAGCAGTTGCCGCCTGTTGGCCGCAACAGCGACTGATTTCGAGCGGGAGCGGCCCTTTTCGGGGATGCGGATCGGCGCGGCGATCCATCTGGAACCCAAGACGGCGACCCTGCTCCTGGTACTGGCACGGGGCGGCGCGGACGTCATCGCGACGGGAAACCTCCAGACCACACAGGAAGCCACGCTGACCTTCCTGAGGGATCAGGGGGTCACCGTCATCGGCGACCGCACTCTCGACCCACAGACCCAGGACGCGTGCCTGCGCCAGGTCCTGGCGACCCGGCCGGATCTACTGCTGGACAACGGCGGTGACCTGTTCCTGCGCTACCTCGACGACCCCTACGAGAGTTTGCTGGGTGGGACGGAGGAAACCACGTCGGGGCGGGCACAGCTGGTGCCGGTGCGTACCCGGATCAAGCGCCCCGTCCTGGTGATCAACGACAGTCCGATCAAGCAGTTCGCGGAGAACACCCATGCGGTCGGGCAGAGCGTGCTGGAGTCATTCCTGCGCATCACCAACCGGGCCACCAACGGACAGCGTGTCACCGTCGTCGGATATGGCGCCTGCGGGCGTGGCATCGCCAAGAACTTCGCCAACGCGCATGCACGTGTGGCGGTGTGGGAGACGGACCCCGTCCGGCGCCTGGAGGCGCTCTTCGACGGCTACGCGGTCCCCGACCGACCTGAGGCACTGGCATCGGCCGACATCATCGTGACCTCCACGGGAAACCCCGGCATTCTCACCGCGGATGACCTCCCCCTGCTGTCCGACGGCGTGATCCTGGCCAACGCGGGTCATCTCCCGTGGGAGATCGACGTACCCGGACTGCTTACCCACCCCGCCGTCCTGAAGTGCACCGAGCCGGCCGATGGATTGCAAACCCTGACTCTGAGCGGCGGGGCCCGCATCAGCATCCTCGCCGGGGGCCACATGGTGAACCTGAGCGGGCCGCGTCCCCTGGGGAACTCCGTCGAGTCCATGGACCTCGGATTCACCCTGCAGGCCCGCTGCCTGGAAGCCATCGCGACCGGCCGTATCCCTGCCGACCAGTGCGTCGTCCCGGTCCCGGCCGAGATCGACGCCCAGGTGGCGCGGGCGTATGTGGCCCTGGCCGGCGGGGCGCGTCCACCCCGTCATCAACCTGCGTACTGAAAGAGGAGTTGCAGTGGAGCAACCTGTGCAGACAGACAACGGCGTGAGTGACTCCCCCGATGGGGACCTGCTCTCCTGGAAGCAGGGAAGGCCCGCGGACCTCGAGGGTCGCAGCAAGAAACTGTGGCTGCTGCCCGACGGCCTGTGCCTCGTCGAGATCATCCCCTCGCTGCGAAGCTTCACCTACGACCGGGACGAACTGGTCGAGGACACCGGCCCGTTACGGCTCGACTTCTACGAACGGGCCGCCGCAAGACTGTCGGGTGCGGGGATCCGTACCGCCTTCTCCCGCCGCCTGTCCGCCACCTGTTACGTGGCTGAGTACCACCCCGCGCCGCCGTTCGAGGTCATCGTCAAGAACCGCGCTGTCGGCTCCACGCTGGTGAAGTATCCGGGCCTGTTCGAGGAGAACCAGCCGCTGCCCACGCCGGTGGTGAAATTCGACTACCGGGTCGACCCCGAGGACCAGCCGATCGGTGAGGACTACCTGCGCGCACTGGGCCTGCCGGTGGAGGAACTGCGCCGGCAGGCTCTGGCGGTGAACACCGTTCTGGGCGACTGGCTGCACCCCGTCGAACTGTGGGACTTCTGCCTGATCTTCGGATTCACGGACGACCACGAGCCTGTGCTGATATCCGAGGTCTCGCAGGACTGCATGCGCCTGCGCCACCCTGACGGATCCCCGTTGGACAAGGACCTCTTCCGCGAGGGAGCGTCCCGGGCAACGATCACTTCGCAATGGCGGAGGCTGTTCGATGGGCTCGACTGACCGCCCGGTGGCATTGCTCACCGGGACGAACCGCGGCACAGGCAGGAGCATCGCCCGGGAACTGCATGAGCGGGGCTACCGTCTCTTCTCCCTCAACCGCACGCCGACCGGCGAGGAATGGCTCCATGAACAGCGGTGCGACCTCGCGGATCCCGACCAGATCAGGGACTGCGTCGCCCGAGTACTCGCGGCGACGGACCGGCTCGACGTGTGCGTCTCCAACGCGGTCGACCGCCTCCTGGAACCGATCGCCGACATCCGCCGGGCGGACTGGGACAGGTCCCTGGCGGTGAATCTCAGCGCGAACCTCCATCTGACCCAGGCTGTGCTGCCGGCCCTGCGATCCGGCAAGGGGCTGATCGTCTTCATGGGAAGCCACGCCGGCACACGGTACTTCGAAGGCGGTGCCACCTACAGTGCGACGAAGGCCGCTCTGGCGGCCTTCGTGGAGACGCTGCTGCTGGAGGAACGGAACAACGGTGTGCGGGCGTGCCTGATCTCGCCGGGCGCGATCGCCAACCTGGACGGGGACGCGGATCCCCACAAGATGACAACTCGGGCAGTCGCCCAGGGCGTCGCCTCGATCATCGACGACTTCCCCAAGGACCTGCTGGTCGGTGAGATCGAGATCAGACCGGCATCGCTCCCCGAACCCCCCGTCATCGGAATCGACCGGCTGCTGCACGTCTAGGAGGACCGCATGCTCTCCCTCGCACTGCCCAAGGGGTCTTCGCTCGAGCGGCGGACCCTGGGCCTGTTCACGGCGGCCGGCCTGGAAGTGACCAGGCCCTCAGACCGCACCTATCGGGGCACCATCGCCTACGGCGGCCCGATACGGGTCGCCTTCTTCAAACCGCGGGAAATCCCTCTGGTCGTCGCGGACGGGTCGTTCGATGCCGGGCTGACCGGCGCCGACTGGGTCGAGGAAACCGAGGCCAAGGTCGAGAGCGTGGTGCCCTTCACCTACTCCAAGGCCACGGACTCGCCCTGGCGGGTGGTGCTGGCTGTTCCGGTCCAGCACGCGGCGCAGACCGTGCGGGATCTCGGGCCCGGCACCCGGATCGCCACCGAATACCCCACCATCGCCCGCCGGTTCCTCAAGGAGGCGGGGGTCCACGCGGAGGTGGTCCCTTCGTACGGCGCCACCGAGGCGAAGGTCCCGGAACTGGCTGATGCCATCGTGGACGTCGTCGAGACGGGTTCCTCGCTCGACCACAACGGCCTGCGGATCATCGAGACGATCCGCACCTGCACCCCGTGGCTCATCGCCAGCCCGCAGGCGTGGTGCGACGCAGGCCGGCAACGAAGGATCCAGGGGATGGCCCGGCTGCTGGACGCCGCTCACGCGAGGTCCACCAACGCGCTGCTGACCGTCCGCGTGCCCGCGCACTGTCTGGACCGGGTAGCCCGCTCCATGCCCGAGCGTTCCTGGCGTGTCGGGTCCGGCCTGCACGGCACCGACCTCGTTGTCGTCCAAGGGCTGGCACAGCGCGCCGGGCTGCCCGACACCATCGACCGTCTGCTGGAAGCAGGCGCACTGGATGTCACCCAGACCGACGGCGGCATGAGCATGTCGTCGCTCCCCCAGCCACCGCTGTGACGACTGATCTACCGTGGACCGTCGCACCCTGTGGTTCTCGCCGAGTCCTGGCAGGGTGGTGTCACGGTCAGCCCGTCTCCCGGTCCACCGGAGCGCGGTACGGCCGCGGGGACAGGTTCGGTGCGGATGCCGTGGTGGCGGTCCGGTGGCCACGATCGCGGCATCGGTCCTGCCGCACCTCCCCGGCCGATCGGCTGACGACCGGCAGTTGCTGTCACCGCAGGCCCTACTGATGGTGTGCCGACAGGGTGGTGCCGATCAGGTGTCCTTGACGTACACGCTCACGAACATCGCACCCTGCGGTGTGTAGGGGGCCAGGTTCCAGTCGGCGTAACGGGCTTCACACCTGAGTCCGGCCGCAGCGGCGTAGCCGTCGACCTCCTCCGGTGCGGTGAGGCGGCTCATCTCCGTGCCGACCCGTGAAGTGCCGTCCGCCTCGAACCAGATGTGCGAGCACTGCCACAGGTCTCGTTCGGGAGCCAGCGTCGAGTGGGTCTGCAGGCCGGTGCCGGGTTCCGGGTAGGGCACGAAGTACGTCATCCGGTGCTGATCACCGTGCCAGGCGAGGATGCCGGATCTGTTGTGCGTCTCCACCACCAGGACGCCGCCGGGCGCGAGCCGCTCGGCCGCCCGGCTGACGGCCTGTTGTTGATCGGCGGGGGTGAGCAGCATGGACAGGGTGCCGCACACGCAGTAGACCAGCCCGTACTGACGGTCGTCGGTGTAGGTGCGGATGTCGCCGCGGACCCCTTCTACGGCGGCCCCGGCGGCTGTCACGTCCTTCTCCAGTGTCGAAAGCATCTCCGGGGAGGAATCCACACCCACGACCTCGCCGGTCTCACGGGACAGCGGGATGGCGATACGCCCAGTCCCTACGCCCAGCTCCAGGGTGCCGAGCCCGTGGTTCGGGTGCAGTGACGCCAGCTTCTTCGCCGTGAGCCCGGCCAGGCCGTCCTTGGGATATATGCGGTCATACCATCCGCCGAACTGAAGGCCGTAAGCGCTGTCGTCAGTACTCGTCATGCCTGCTTCTCGCTTTCTTACGGCCCATCGGCGATCTGCGCTTCTTCCCAGCGGATCCCCCAGGACGTCGAGAGACGTCCGTGAACCCCGTGCGGTCAGCCGGCCGTCACGCGAGGGCGGGCGGTGGCGGAGGCTGGGTCCATCGGGGTGTACGGCGAGACGAAGAGCACTTCAGGGGTGGTGGAGGTGTCGTGCCCGGCGGCGCGTGCCAGAGCGAACTGGAACCCGTCGACCCCTGCGGCGGCTTCACGGCGTACCTGCTCCCGCAGATACGCCGTGATCACCCGGTAGGCAGGCGTGCGGATCACCTCGGAGAATCCCTTTTCCAGTGTCTTCAGCATCTCAGTGCAGATATCGAAGACGCCCTTCTCCACTCGCCGGCCGGGGAACCAGAGGATCTGGTGGAACCGCCGCCCGGCTATCAGATCAACCGCCTGCCAGGGCGAAGTCTCGCCTGCGGTATTCAGCGTGCGGTAAAAGAAGTGGTAGTCATGCATGGCCGGTTCCGGAGCGAAGAAGCGCCAGATCGGCAGCAGCGCGAAGGTGTCCTTGCGCTGAAGTCGGTTGAACATCGGATTCGGGTGCTGTGCGGCGAGCGTGCCGATCAGCATGGCCGCGCCCGCGATCCGCGCGACCGCACCGGGGCCCGACAAGGCGCTCTTCAACGTCTGTTTCACTGCGCCATCTCTTCCACGGCGGGCACCTGCGGTGAATCAGCCGCCTGGATCTCGTCGAGGAAGGCGAGGATCCGGCGGCCCGCCTCGGTGGCGAACCGGCCATCGGTCAGCAGCGAGTCGTGGTCGGCGCCCTCCAGCACGAAGCTCCTCACGTGGCGCCCCTCCCCCTGGTGCGTCTCGGCCAGTTCGTTGTGCATCAACAACTGCTCCGGGTCCCGGTCGACAGTCTGTTGTGCGGAGATCACCAGGGCATGCGCTGCGATGGCGGGCAGCTTCCCCGAGAAGTCCAGGAAATCCTTCTCGACGGCGGCCCATTCACGGCGGCCGGCCTCCCACAGACGTGCGTCGGTGTACTGAGCGAACACACGGTTACGGCAGTTGGCAGGCAGCGCGCCCACCCAGGCCGGTCGTGACAGGAGAATGCCGAGTCCGGCGTTGAGGGAGCGCACCATCGTGTTCATCACGCGGACCAGCATCTCGGCGGAACTGCGCTGCTGGCTCGATCGGTTCAACTCGTCGGGGTGAGAGGAGTCGAGGTAGACGATGCCCTGCAGCCGGTCCCCCAGGTCCGCGGCCGCCCGGCGGGCCAGTTCACCACCGAGCGAGTGACCGACCAGCACGACTTCGCGATCTTCCGGGACAACACCGCGAACCAGGTCGATCAGATCGTCAACTGATTCCGCCAGCCGATAGGAAGAGATGCTCCGGTACTTGCTGCCGGCATATCCGGCACGAGCGTAGGTGACCACACCGTACCCACTCTCCCGGCAGATCTTCTCCGTGATCCAAGTGAAGTGCTCGGAGGTGGAGACCATCCCGTTGACAAAGACGAGAACCGGCAGGGCGGGGTCGTCACCCTCACTTCGCTCGTACTGGATTTCGTTTCGATGGCGGGTCGTCAGAAACGCGGATCGTGGAGAACCTTGCAGCGTGCGCATGCGTCGCTGGACCGCGACCACACCGACCACGGACGCCGCTCCGGCCAGCAGCGCCGCGCCGGCCACCAGGGCTCGGTCGTCGCGGTCGGCCACGGAGGGGTGCGTCCTCGGGGTCGAGGTATAGGCGACCATCGGGTACATGGAAGTGAAGGCGGTGACGAACCGGCCCAGCCCCATGACCAGGCCGTTCGCGACATGAAACGCGCCTGCGCAGGCGATCACAGGCCGAGCGAGTTTCCCGCCGGCCAGATAGGCCACCGGGAAGAGACACTCAAGCGCGAGCACGCCGTGCGTGAGGCACTTCGCGGCTTTCGGATGTTTCTTCGCCAGTTTGTAGGTGGCCTCGTGGCCGTACGTCGCCGTTCGCATGACGCCGCTGAGCGCGGTCGCATCCCTCCATGACCTGCTCAGCAGTTTCATCCAACCGGATACGAGGTACGAGGCGTTGGCCTGCAGCGCCACGTACCAGAGCAAGGCGTCCTGGGTCTGCGGACGTGTGGAGAGGCGCGCCATACCGGTGGCCGTCTGCACCAGGACCGATACCTGGTCGGAGCCGTCGGTGCCGTACCGGTGCCGCACATGGAGCATGGCGGTCGAGACGCCCAGGAACAGGTTGCCCGCACCCCGCCAGCGCGCCTGACCCGGCAGCAGCATTCCCGCGCTGACCGCGGCCCGGGCCACATGCAACGCCGCGGTGGTCTTCTCCCCGCTGATGGCGTCGAGGAACTTGCCCGTCAGGGGTGGGCCGGACACGTCACGGGCCATCGTGGGCCAGTGGTGGAGTCCGCCCCGTCTGGTCTGCCTTCGCTGGGCCAGGTATTCCAGAGAGGAGGTCAGCGTGGTGAGGGCGGACAGGCGCTCCGAGACCCCGATGGCCTTTGATCGGGTCACAGGGATCGGTCCGGTCAGTGCGGATAGGATTCTGGTAGGCAGTTTCACGAGGGCCTCCAAACCTTCTACCGGTGAACTGGTCTTCGTGCACGCGCTGCCCGCTCTGCCGGGCCAGAATTGGCCTCTGGCCCGGCAGAGTTCTGTGCGTGTCGGCTCCGTCAGCGCGAATTCATCACTTGAGCGATCAGCTCATCCACTGAATCCACTGAACCCACTTACACGGAGTCGAGGGCGTCGGTCTCGCGATTCACTCCCCGATGGCGAACGTAAGGCAGAAGTTCGGTGACGTGGTCGCCAGCACGGTGACGCCCTGGTCCACCAGTACGGTGCCTTCGGCCCGCTCGATCGGGACCTCATCGAGGCGCGCGTCTTCGTTGATGAAGGCAGTGATGTCGTTCACGATTGCCCCTTGGGGTAGTCGGATGAATGTGACTTTCCGGCTGCGCCAATCGCCAGCCGACGACATGGCCAGCGAAGCAAGGTTATACGTAACACCCCGCTGGGCAAGTCGTTTCGAGCCAGTCATGTCACCGGTCACGGCGTCCGCTGGTGCACCCAATCGTCCCGATGTGGCGGGTTGACCATCGGAGCGGTGCTTCGGCCCTGCCGTGAAGACGTGTCCAGGTCATCGCGCGCCACCATGCTGCGGCGTCGCCAAGGCCTTGCGTGACTGAAAGTTGATCCACTCAGAGGTGATCTGAATGGGCGTTGTGCGGCGGCCGGGGCCGCCAGGCTGGGGCCACTGGATGAGTCCGGGGGCCTCAACCGGATGTGGGCAGCGAGGGCGTGGAGCCGGGTTCCCGGCGACCGGACCGCGTCATTCCGAAGAAACGCGGAACTCGAACTCGGGACGGTCCCACGGCACGGCGGGCGGGTTCGCGAACGCGGTCCCGGTCCGCACCGCACCTGCGCGGTGGTAGAAGCCCTCGGCGGGAGGATGCGACACGACCTTGACACGGTCGAGCCCGGCGGCACGGACCTCAGACCGCATGTGCGTCACGAGCAGCCGTCCGATACCCCGCCCCTGCACTTCGTCGGCGACGAACAGCAGGTCGAGCTCCGGCGGAGCGAGGACCAGCGAGTAGAACCCCAGGACCCGGCCTCCATGCTCGTCGGCGCCGACGGCCACGAAGACACGGTGGGCCTCGATGTAGTCAGGACCGACCCGGTAGCCCGCGACTGCGGCAGCGTACTCACCCTCGTAGGAGCCTGAGCCACGCACGAGCCGCGTGAGCCGTTTGGCATCCCGCGCGACGGCCCTCCGTATCGTGACCGGCCGGCTGACCGGGGAAGTGCGTGAACCCATCAGGAGAGTATTTCGCACCGGGATGAGCCGTCATGCGGCGGGTCGGCTGCTCGGGCAGGATTCCTGCACCGCCCGCCCCGCCGTTTCGTCCGGCGCGATGAGTCGGCTCTGGAGCGCTGGAGCGACAGGGACTCCGCGGTGTTCCCCGCATCTGGTCAAGCGCTTCGATAAACAGTTCTCTTCAGCTCAAGATCTAAAAGGCGCGCGTTCAATCCAATTACCGTTACACAGGGTTATGTCGAAGCGCTTCGATCACGGTGACGCCCCAATGGCGTCTCCACCGGCGTCACGTCAGGAAGCGTCCATACATGGGCGATACACAGCGCGGGCGGTGAAGGAGCGGGGCTGCCGAACTGCGCCTGCCCGGGGCCCTCACAGGTCGCCGGGCACCCAGAGGCCGGTGAGGGCGCCGACCGGGTCCAGGTCCGGGGTACCTCTCGGCCACCAGTCGTCGTGGCCCGGCTCGGACTCGTAGGCGTACCAGAGGCCGTCGCGGCCGAGACGCAGCTGGACGTGGCCCTGTGGGTGGGTGAGGTGGTTGCGCCAGGGCCGGAAGGCGGGCAGGTCGGCGGCGAGGAGCAGGGGCCTGGCACGGTCGAACCGGCCGGCGGGCGGGTCCCACGGCTCCTCCAGTACGGCGAGGCCCTCCAGTCCGCCCTGACGCCAGGCCGCCACCGCACGGGCCAGCTCCGACGTGGTGCGGCCCGCCGCTGAGGCGAGGGACGCGTACAGCGCCCGGGTGCCGGCGGTGAGTCCGGCCCCGGGGCGGGCGGCGGCCAGACGGACCGCGTCCTGCCAGAAGGTCAGCTGCCCGACCGGGTCACGGCCGGTGCCGAGCAGGGCGTGGGCGCGGGCGGCGGCGTCCGTGGCCAGCTGGTCCAGCGCGAAGGGGTCAGGGCCGCCGGGGGCCGCCGGATAGGCGGGGGGCTGCTCGGGGTGTGCGAGTGGAGGCAGTGGAGCCGGGAGGGGCGGGAGGGCGCGCGAGGCGAGGACCTCGGCGGCCCGCACGCCGGGCAGGGGCGCCGGACCCTTGTCCTGCGCGGCGCGCGCGGCACGGGTGGCACTCAGCCGGGACAGCGCGTCGAGCAGCTCTCGTTCGCCCCGGCCGCGCAGCAGGAGCAGGACGAAGGGGTCGGCGTCGAGCAGCCGGGCGGTCTGGTAGCAGAGGGCGGCCGCGCGCTTGCAGGGGTGGCCGCGGTCGGGGCAGCTGCACCGGGGCTCCAGGTCGCCGGGGCCGGGCAGCAGCGGCACACCGCACTCCGCGAGCGACTGGGGCATCTCCTTGTCGAGCAGCGCCGCGATGTGCCCGGGGCGGTCGGCGGCGGCGTCGAGGAACAGGTCCCAGTCGGTGTCGTCGAGCGTGCGCAGGTGTACCTGGACGCGGTACGGGCGGGGGCGGCTGCCCTGGACGTAGGCCAGTACCAGTCCGGGTGTCACGGTGATGGCGTCGACATGGCCCTGCCCCGCGTATCCCCGCCCGCGCTCCAGCCGCTTCACGTCCAGCGCGCCCTGCTCCAGCGCCCCGACCCAGGCGTTTCCCCACCAGCTCTCGGCGAAGCGGTCATCCTCCCGGGGCGGGAGGGGCGGGAAGGTGCGGCGGAGCTCGTGGTCGCGCGTCGGGGCGGCCATGGAGCGGGGGGTTCGGGAGGGCGGAGGGGTGCGGGACGCCGAGGTGGCCGGCGGAGCCGGAAGCGGCTCGGCGCCGACGGGTGCGGAGCTCGGAGGAGAGGCGTTGCGAGCGGGCCGCTCGACCCGCCAGGCCGTCGGCTCATGGTCGTCGGCGGCCGTGTCCTGCAGGTCCGGCATCAGGAAGGCGCCGGACAGCAGCTGCCCCACATCACGCGCATCCCGGCCGGGGGCGTCCGTGCCCGCTCGTCGCGCAGCCGCTGCTCTGTCGTCCACGGCGCTCTGCCGGGCCCGGCGCCTGCGGCGGGCACCTTCCCGCTCCGTCTGCTCCCGGGCCCGCCGCGCGTCGTCCCGTGCCGCGCGCAGCGCCTCGCGCGCGACGTCCGCGGCCCGCGGCCCGGTACCCGCCGGACCGGAGGAACGCGCGGAGGCCCCACCGGTCGAAGTGGCCTGCGGAGGGCTCGTCCGTGGGTCACCGGATGGCTGCGGCTCCGGTGTCAGGGCCGCCGGGAGGCCCTCGGGCGCACTGCCGACACGGGGTGCGCCGGTGCCCTCCGGACCACCACCGTCCGCCTGGGGGCCGGGCCTCCCCTCCGGCCCGCCGGAGCGTTCGGTGGCACGGCCGACCTCGGGCGCGCCAGCGTCGGCCCGCCCACCGGCGGCCACCCCGGAACCACCGGCACCCCCGGGCACACCACCGTCCGCCCGCCCACCGGCGGCCACCCCGGAACCACCGGCACCCCCGGGCACACCACCGTCCGCCCGCCCACCGGCGGCCACCCCGGCACCACCGGCGTCCGCGGGCTCGTCGCCGCCCCCCGAGGAGTCTGCGGCCTGGACGGCATCGGCGTCCGCCCGCCCGCTCCCCCGCTGCTCGGACACCGCCCTCCGCAGTGCCTCGCGTGCCACGTCTGCCGGCCTGGGCGCTCCCTCGTCTGCCGCTTCCCCGGACGGGGACGGCGGCTCCGGGCGGGCGGCCGGGGCCGGAGCTGCGTCGTGGGCCGCTCGCTCCCGGGCCTCGCGCAGGGCCCGGCGGACCTCGTCGGACGGGCGGGCGCTCATGACGTACTCCGCGGGGACGGCGGGGCGGGCGGTTCGCAGCCCTGGCGGGACGTCATGACGACCTCCGCAGGGACACCAGGTCGGACAGTTCCCGGTCCGTCAGTTCCGTCAGGGAGGACTCGCCGGAGCCCAGGATCGCGTCGGCCAGGGCCCGCTTGGACTGGAGCATCTCGGCGATGCGGTCCTCGACGGTGCCCTCGGTGATGAGGCGGTGCACCTGCACCGGCTGGGTCTGGCCGATGCGGTAGGCACGGTCGGTCGCCTGCTCCTCGACGGCCGGGTTCCACCAGCGGTCGAAGTGCACGACATGACCCGCCCGGGTGAGGTTGAGGCCGGTGCCCGCCGCCTTGAGCGAAAGCACCAGGACCGGTGTCGAACCGGCCTGGAAGCGGTCCACCATGCGCTCCCGCTCGGGGACCGGCGTACCGCCGTGGAGGAGGTCGACCGGGACGGCCCGGGTGGCCAGGTGGGAGGTGATCAGGCGGGCCATCCCGACGTACTGGGTGAAGACGAGGGCGGACCCGTCCTCGGCGAGCAGCGTGTCCAGCAGCTCGTCCAGCAGGGCGAGCTTCCCGGAGCTGGCGGCGAGCCGGTCGCCGGCGGCAGCGGTGTGCTCCTCCTTGAGGAACAGCGCGGGGTGGTCGCAGATCTGCTTCAGCGACGTGAGGAGCTTCAGCACCAGGCCGCGGCGGGGCATGCCCTCGGCCGTCTCGATGGCGAGCATCGACTCGCGGACCACCGCCTCGTACAGCGCGGCCTGTTCCCGCGTGAGCGGCACCGGGTGGTCGGTCTCCGTCTTGGGCGGCAGCTCGGGCACGATGCCCGGGTCGGACTTCTTGCGGCGCAGCAGGAAGGGCCTCACCAGGCGGGCGAGGCGCTCCACCGCCTCCTCGTCCTCGCCGTTCTCCACGGCGCGCGCGTGCCGGGCGCGGAAGGACTTCAGCGGGCCGAGCAGGCCGGGGGTGGTCCAGTCGAGCAGGGCCCACAGCTCCGAGAGGTTGTTCTCGACGGGCGTGCCGGTGAGGGCCACGCGCGCGGGGGCCGGGATGGCGCGCAGCGCCTTGGCGGTGGCCGAGTAGGGGTTCTTGACGTGCTGCGCCTCGTCGGCGACGACCATGCCCCAGGCTCGCTCGGCCAGGGCGGGGGCCGCCGAGCGCATGGTGCCGTACGTGGTGAGGACGAAACCGCCGTCCAGGCCGTCGAGGCTGCGGTCCGGGCCGTGGAAGCGGCGGACGGGCACGCCGGGGGCGAAGCGGGTGATCTCCCGCTGCCAGTTGCCCAGCAGGGAGGCCGGGCACACGACCAGGGTGGGTTCGCCGCGCGCCCGCTTCAGGTGCAGCGCGATGAGGGTGATGGTCTTGCCGAGGCCCATGTCGTCGGCGAGGCAGCCGCCGAGGCCGAGGGAGGTCATCAGGTCGAGCCAGGCCAGGCCCCGCAGCTGGTAGTCGCGGAGGGTGGCTCGCAGCCCCGGGGGCGGTTCGGCCGGGCGGATTCCCGCGGTCAGGCGGTCGCGCAGGGCGGCCAGTGCGCCGACCGGGACGGCCTGGACCGTCTCGCCGTCCACGTCGGCCGTGCCGGTGAGGGCGACGGACAGCGCGTCGACCGGGTCGAGCAGGCCGAGGTCCCGTTTGCGGGCCTTGCGCACGAGCGCCGGGTCGACCAGCACCCACTGGTCGCGCAGCCGGACGACGGGGCGGTGCGCCTCGGCGAGGGCGTCCATCTCGGTGTCGGTGAGCGGGTCGCCGCCGAGCGCCAGCTGCCAGCGGAACTGGAGGAGGTCCTCACTCTCGAAGAAGCCGGTGCCGTCGGTCGCCGAGCCGGGGGCCGGGCGGACCACCGCCGCGGCGGACAGGTCCTGCGCGAGGTCACGCGGCCAGTGCACGGCGACCCCGGCGGCGGCGAGCCGGGTCGCCGCGACCCCGAGGAGGTCGCTCAGCTCGTCCTCGGTCAGGGCCAGCACGTCGGGCACGTCCTGGTCGGCGAGCCGGTCGAGCGGGGGCCAGACACGGGCCGCGCGGCGGACGGCGAGGGCCGCGTCCACGCGCGCGCGGGGCCCGAAGGCGTCGTCGGCCTCCCCCGCCCACAGGGCTGCCGCGTCGGCCACCAGGGTGGGGTCGGCGAGGCTGTGCACCTGGACGATCGCCGCGCCGGCGCTGCGGGCGCCGCCGGCGGAGGCCTCGTCGAACAGGTCGTAGGCCGACAGGTCCAGGCGGAGCGAGATCCGCACGCCGGCGTCCATCCCGGCGGCGACTTCGGCGGCCCAGTCGTGGGCGGTGGACAGCTGCTGGGCCTCTCGTGCCGCGAAGGGCCGGCCGGAGGTGTGGGGCGCGGCCGGGGTGCGGGGCAGGGTGTCGGCGACGGCGTCGAGGAAGGCCCGCACCAGCGCTTCCGGTTCGGCCAGCCGGATCGGGCCGGGGCCGGGCAGCGGCACGGCATGGCCCTCGTAGGGAAGGGCGGCGGCCACCGCGCGCAGGTGTGCGATGTCGTCCGGGTCGAGGGGGCCGGCGCGCCAGGCGTCGTGGCCCGTGGCGGTCAGGCCGGGCAGCAGCCGGCCGCGGGCGGTCAGCCGCAGGGCGTGCAGGGCGGCGGCGCCCCAGCAGGCCGTGGCGGGGTGGGCCGCGGGGTCGTGCCGGGCGCGCACGAGGAGCGGCAGCGCGGCATCGAGTGGGAGGGTCAGCGCGGGGGTGGTGCGCCGCCGGACGCCGGTGGCGCCGTGCCGTCGTACGACGGTCAGCTCGGTCTCCGCGGCGTGCTCGGTGTCGTCGGCGTCCCCCGGCTCCCGGGCGGGCAGGGGCTCGCCGTCGGGGTCCCAGAAGGCGATGTGCCCCTCGCGCGGGAGGGGCGCGGGCAGGAAGACGGCCGGGAGCCGGACCGGGACCGTCGCCTCCCCCGCCCGCTCGGTCGTCGAAACCGTCTCTCCCATACGTCCTGCCACCTCCCGCCCCGCGTGTCGGATCAGCTGCCTCCGATCCCGCCCCGCGTGTCGGATCAGCTGCCTCCGACTCTACGGGCGGGGTCTGACAATCGGCTCCGGCGACGGTCAGGGCACGGTCCGCGCGACCACGTAGACCCAGGGGTACGCCGGGTTGGACAGGTCCACGACCACGTCGTGGGTGGGGGCCGGGTTCTTCTGCCGGTGGACGAAGCCGTACCAGGAGTCGTTCGTGGCGAACTTCCAGCCGGTGACCTTCCGGTCGCGGGCGCCGATGGTGATGTGGCCCTGCTTCAGATCCTCGCGGGTCACGCCCAGGCCGGTCAGATAGGCGTCCAGGCCGGCCGCGTTGGTCTCGAACTGGGTGTAGAGGCGGCTGGTCTTCCAGTTGTTGGTCTCGTAGTACGCCACGTGCCAGGCGGGGTGCGGGACGGGCACCTGGTAGATCCGGCGCTGGAGCTTGGAGGGCCAGCCCTCGGTCAGGCCGGTCGCCGAGTACTTCGCCTCCTTGTCCTTGCCGCTGTCGCGGCTCTGGTTCGCGGAGATCACGAGGTAGCCGGCCGGGATACCGATGAGCAGCACGATGATCAGCAGCGTGAGGGCCCTGCGGCGGATCATGTGGCGACGGTCCTCGACCGGGCGGTCCGGTTCGTCGGGCCAAGTTCCCTGGTGGGGCAGGGAGGCGGTCACGGCGTCTCCTGGGTACTGCGGAGCGACTGCGTGTAGCGCTCGTACCGCTCGAAGCGCTCCACGCGGCGGCGCTTGGCACGGCGGAAGCGGCGGGCGACCAGCCGGGCGAGGTCGGCGGCGCCGACCATGCCGGCCTCGGGGCCGAGCTGGGCCCGGACGATACGGGCCTCGGGGCGGTAGCCGCGGCCGGTGAGGTGCCGCTTGAATGCGTCCCGGGCCGGGCCGATCAGCAGGTCGTCGGCGGCCGAGACCCCGCCGCCGATCACGAAGCAGGACGGGTCGAGGGCGGCGGCGAGGTTGGCGATGCCCACGCCGAGCCACTGGCCGATGTCCTGGAGCAGCTCGATGCACATGGCGTCGCCCTCGCGGGCCAGCTCGGTGATCATCGGGCCGGTGATGTCGCCGATGCTGCCCTTGACGTGCTCGATGATCCCGTACGCCACCGGCGAATCGGCCGCCGCCAGCTCGCGGGCCTCGCGGACCAGGGCGTTCCCGGAGCTGTACTGCTCCCAGCAGCCACGGTTGCCGCACGGGCAGCGGTGGCCGCCGGGTACGACCTGCATGTGGCCGAACTCGCCGGCGACGCCGTACTTGCCGCGCTTGACCTGGCCGTCCTCCAGGATCGCGCCGCCGATGCCGGTGCCGAGGGTGATCATGACGAGATGGTCCTCGCCACGGCCGGCGCCGAAGCGCCACTCGGCCCAGGCGGCGGTGTTGGCGTCGTTGTCCACGAGGACCGGGACGGAGAGCCGGCCCGAGAGGCGGTCGCGGAGCGGTTCGTTGCGCCAGGACAGGTGGGGGGCGAACAGCACGCGGTTGCGGTCCGCGTCCACCCAGCCGGCCGCACCGATGCCGACGGCGTGCACGTCGTGCCGGTCGGAGAGGTCCAGGACCAGCTCGGCGATGGTGTCCTCGACGACCTTGGGGCTCTTGGACTTGTCCGGGGTCTCCGTGCGGAGCATCTCCAGGATGTTGCCGTCGGCGTCGACGACGCCCGCCATCACCTTCGTACCGCCGATGTCGATGCCGACCGTGGGCACGCGGGGGGCCGTCAGGTGCGAGCGGCGCTCCCGGGTGCCGACGGTGCGGAGCACGGTGGCACGGCGGGAGCCGATGGGGGCGGTGAAGTCGCGGTAGGTGCTCATCGCCGCCGATTCTGCCTCACGGGGAGGCAGGGTGCGGATCACAGGGGTGGTGCGGACCGCTGGCGGCTGCGGGGCGGTGGGGGCTTGTCGCGCAGTTCCCCGCGCCCCTCAAGAGCGCACCAGCAACTGGAACTCGAAGGAATAGCGCGTCGGGCGGTACGTGTGTGTGCCGTACTCGACAGCCCGGCCCGTGTCGTCGAACGTGACGCGTTGCATGGTGAGCAGCGGGGCGCCCGTCTCCTCCGCCAGGCGCTCCGCCTCCTCCGCCGTCGCCGCCCGGGCACCGATCGACTGGCGGGCGCTGTGCAGGGTGATGCCCGCCGATCGCATCAGCCGGTAGAGCCCGGTGTTCTCCAGCTGATCGGTGTCGAGGTCGATGAGGCCGGGGGGCAGGAAGTTGCAGAGGTAGGCCATGGGCTCGCCGTGGGCGAGACGGAGCCGCTCGACGCGGTGGACGTCGCTGTCCTCGGCGACGCCGAGTGCGGCGGCGACCTCGGCGGAGGCGGGGACGAGCTTGTTGACCAGGACCCTGGTGGCCGGGCGCTGGCCCGCCGCCTCCAGGTCGTCGTAGAGGCTGCTGAGCTCCAGGGGGCGTTTGACCTGGCTGTGCACGACCTGGGTACCCACGCCGCGGCGGCGTACGAGGAGGCCCTTGTCGACGAGCGACTGGATCGCCTGGCGGACGGTCGGCCGGGACAGGCCGAGCCGGGCGGCGAGCTCGATCTCGTTGCCCAGCAGGCTGCCGGGGGTCAGCGTGCCGTGCTCGATCGCGGCCTCCAGCTGCTGGGACAGCTGGAAGTACAACGGCACGGGGGAGCTGCGGTCCACGCTCAGCTCGAGCTGCACGGTCGGGTCCACTTCTGGTTTCGGCACGGGCCGAGCGTAGCTCTGTGCGTTGTTGACGGGAAGTCGTGTAGTCAGATTGTCCGGACATGCCGATTGACAGCGGCGAGCTGTGCACGCACTTTGTTTTCATGCGCATCGGCGTCATCGGTACGGGCCGCATCGGCACCATCCACGCGAACACGCTCAGTCGGCATCGCGACGTCGGCTCCCTGATCCTCACGGACGCGGACCCCGCAAGGGCCCAGGAACTGGCGCACCGGCTGGGCGAGACGGCGGCGCCCGGCGTGGAGGAGATCTTCCGCTGGGGGGTCGACGCCGTGGTGATCACGACGGCGACGTCGGCCCACGCCGAACTGATCGGTCGGGCAGCACGCTCGGGTCTGCCGGTGTTCTGCGAGAAGCCCATCGCGCTGGACCTGCCGGGGAGCCTGAGCGCGATCGCCGAGGTCGAAACGGCCGGGACGGTCCTCCAGATGGGCTTCCAGCGCCGCTTCGACGCGGGTTACACGGGGGCGCGCGAGGCCGTACGGTCCGGCAGGCTGGGGCGGCTGCACACCGTGCGGGCCCTGACCAGCGACCAGGCGCCGCCGGACGCCGCATGGCTGCCGCTGTCCGGCGGACTGTACCGGGACACGCTGATCCACGACTTCGACGTGCTGCGCTGGGTGACCGGCCGGGAGGTCACGGACGTCTACGCCGCCGGGTCCGACGCCGGACCCCGGATGTTCCGCGAGGCGGGCGACGTCGACACGGCGGCCGCGCTCCTCACCCTGGACGACGGCACGCTCGCCACCCTCACCGCGACCCGGATGAACGGGGCCGGCTACGACGTGCGCATGGAGCTCGCCGGGGAGCGCGACCAGATCGTGGTCGGCCTGGACGACCGTACGCCGATCGCGTCCACCGAGCCGACCGGGCCGCCGGCCGCGGACAAGCCCTGGACGGGCTTCCTGGAGCGGTTCGGACCCGCCTACGAGGCGGAGCTGAACGCGTTCGTCGAGGTCGTCCGGGGCGAGCGGGCCAACCCCTGCGACGGGCGTGAGGCGTTGCAGGCCCTGCGGGTCGCGGAGGCGTGCGAACTGTCGCGGCGCGAGCGCAGGCCGGTACACCTGGCGGAGATCCCCGGCGGCGGCACCCCGGGGATCGCCTGACGCGGGCGGGCCGAGATCCTGGGTAGGGCCATCGGCATTCACCTGACGGCGAGCGAACCGAGACCGCCGGTGGCACCACCCCGGCATTCACCTGACGTGCGAGCGAACCGAGATCCGCGGTGGCACCACCCCGGCGCCACCCCGGCATCACCTGACGGCAAACGAACCGAGCCCCCGGCGGCACCACCCCCGCCATCCACCTGACGGGCCAGTGGGCGGAGATTCCCGGCGGGTCTCCCCACAGCGTCGGAGGGACGGCGTGCCCGGCCGGTCAGTGTTCTTCCTGTTCCTCCTCCAGGAGCCCCGCGTCGTAGGCGAGCAGCGCGATCTGCACCCGGTTGTTCAGGGCGAGCTTGGCCAGGATGCGCGAGACGTGCGTCTTCACGGTGGCGACGCTCATGAACAGGCCGGCGGCGATCTCGGCGTTGGCCAGGCCGCGGCCGACCGCGACGGCGACCTCGCGCTCGCGGTCGTTGAGGACGGTCAGGCGGCCGCGCGCGCGGGTGCGGCGCGTGTCGGCGGCGGTGCCGACGGCGTGCCGCATCAGCTGGCGGGTGACCGCGGGCGACAGGACCGGGTCGCCGGCGGCGACCCGGCGCACGGCCGACAGGATCTCGGCCGGCGGGGTGTCCTTGAGGACGAACCCGGCGGCGCCCACGCGCAGCGCGCGCAGCACCTGCTCGTCGGCGTGGAAGGTGGTGAGCACCACCACCTGCGGGGCGTCCTCGCGGGCGCGCAGCCGCTCCGTCGCCGTGAGACCGTCCACCGTCGGCATCCGGATGTCCATGAGCACGACGTCCGGGTGGGTGCGGTCGACGAGGACCTCCGCCTCGGCGCCGTCGGCGGCCTCGCCGACGATCTCGATGTCGTCGGCGCCGCCCATCATGAAGGACAATCCGGCCCGCACCAGCGGATCGTCGTCGACGAGGAGCAGTCTGATCGCAGTCATGAGCCTCACGTAATCACGCCCGGGCCGGGCGTGAGGGCGGAAAAGGTCACCCCCACGGCAGCCACGCCCGCACCTCGAACCCGCCTTCCGGCGTGTGCCCGTGCTCCAGCCCGCCCCCGGCGAGGGTCGCCCGTTCCGTGAGGCCGATCAGGCCCTGCCCGGAGCCGGGGACGGCCGGCACCTCACCCTCGGGCGGCGGGTTGTGCACGCGGACGGTGAGGCCCGTGCCCGGTGCGCCGGTGACGGTCACCCGCACCTCCGTGCCCGGGGCGTGCTTGCGCGCGTTGGTCAGGCCCTCCTGGACGATCCGGTAGGCGGTGCGGCCGACGGAGGACGGAACGCCGCCGGGATCCTCGACGCGGTGGTCGAGGGAGACCTTCATGCCGGCCTCGCGGGACTCGGCGACCAGGGTGTCCAGCGCCGCGAGCGTCGGCTGCGGCCGTCCCGTGTCGTCCGGCTCGCCCGCTCGCAGCACACCGATGATCTCCCGCAGGTCCTGGAGCGCCTCGTGCGCGCTCTCCCGGATCACGCCCGCGGCCCGCGCCGTCTGCGCCGGGGGCGCGTCGGGCCGGAACTCCAGGGCGCCCGCGTGCACGCTCAGCAGCGTCAGCCGGTGCGCGAGCACGTCGTGCATCTCCCGTGCGATGGCCTCGCGGGCGAGCCGCTGCGCCTGTTCCGCCCGCAGCCGCGCCTCGGTCTCGGCACGCCGGGCGCGGTCCCTCAGGCTCACCATGAGCTGCCGCTTGGCCCGGACGAACATCCCCCAGCCGACGATCGCCACGGTGAGCACCACGGCGAAGGGAACGCTCACGAGGTAGGGGACGTCGGCGTCGGGGCGCACCCAGTAGTAGAGCGGCACCAGCGCCACGTTGATGCCGCCCACCCAGGCCACGTAACGGAAGGGCCGGTGCACGGCCAGGGTGAACAGGGCGATGAGGCCCGCGCCGCCCGAGGTGTCCGAGAGGAAGCTGAGGGGGGTCAGCGCCACGGCCAGCCCCAGTGGCCACCGGCGCCGGAGCCAGACGGCCGCGCAGGCCAGCGCACCGATCACCTGGTCGACGACGGCGAGTCCGTTCGGCACATGGGGGTTGTCGGCGAGCGCCTCCATGGCGGTCGCGCCCACCAGGACGGCCAGCAGGAAACAGGAGAAGTCGACGACCCAGTCGCGGACGGTGCGCCGGGGGCGCCGCCCGGCCCGTGCCGCGTCGGGGTCGAGGTCGTGCAGGAGGGCCGACGGGAAGAACCATCTGCGCCCGGTGAACGGCGCGGGCGTCTCCGCCACCGGTACCGGGGAGGCGTGCCCCAATGCGTCACCACTCACGGACGCCAAATCTACGCAGCGCGAGCCCGGCGCACCCGACCTCGAGCGGGATCGTCGACCAAAGTCGCCGCATCGCAGACTTTCGATGCCGTCATGGCACCGGAGCGGGGACTTCCGGCCCGGGGGGTTCGTCTCGCGGCCGATGCGCGTGGGGGGTCCGCGGGACGAGGCTGGGGGCATGAAGCAGGTACTGGAGATTCTCGGCTTCCTCGCCCTGGTCCAGGGCGGGGCGGGCCTGGTGCACGAGTTCACCGACTGGAACTGGGGTCTGGTGCAGCGTCTCGGGTTCCTCGACGGCTACGAGGTCTACGCGAGTGTCACGCTGCTCGTGCTGGGCGTCGCCCTGTTCGCGGCGGCCGGGAGCCGGAAGTCCGTCTGACGTGCCGACGGACGTCCGGCCCGCGGTTTCCGTCAGGGCTCAGCAGCCGTAGTCGACCAGGTCGAACGACTCGTAGTGGTCGGCCGTGTAGTAGTCCTCCCGGTTCTGCTCACCGGTGACGATGCGTCGCGCGCCGCGGGTGGAGGAGCCCGGGGTGATGACCGTGTACTCGTGGTAGTAACCGGACGACTTGCTCGGCAGGACGCCTTCCCGGTTCTGGAAGACGGTGCCGTCCTGGTCGAACGGGTAGGGGCCGCCCTGCTCGATCAGGTCGAGCGTGTCGTGGGCCTGGGACGGAAGGTCGCTGTAGCAGATGTCGCCGACGGCGGTGGGGGCCGCGTCGGCCGTGGTCGCGGAGACGGTTCCGCCGACGAGGAGGGCGGACAGGAGGGCGGCTGCTGCGCCGAGCCGCGAGGCGCGTGGGGGGAAATTCATGACGTTCATGATGACGCGCGTAGATGCTGGCATGTCAATGACAAGCTAGGAGAATTTCCTGTGAAGCCCCGTGCGTTCGCGGGGAGTTCACCCACCCACCGGCACCCTCACCCGTGCTCAGGCTCCCTCACGCGCCCTCCGGCAGTCCGAACTCGCCGTACTCCGGACGGCCCTTCAGGTCGTACGTCTGCACCGAGACGCCCGCGCCGGTGACGGTCCCGCCGGCATGCTCGAACGCGGTCGGTACGGCGCCCTCCGTGAACAGCCGGAATCCGGAGCCGAGCACCACCGGGAAGGTCAGCAGATGCAGGGTGTCGACGAGGTCGAGCGCCAGCAGGGACCGGACGAGTGCGCCGCTGCCGTGCACCTGGACCTCGCCGTCGGTGCGCTCCTTCACGGCGGCGACCTCCTCGGCGAGCTCGCCGGTCAGCACCGTGGTGCCGGCCCAGCCCGGGTCCGTCAGGGTCGAGGAGGGCACGTACTTCGGCAGGGAGTTGAGCCGGGAGGCCACCGGGTCGCCGGGGTCGGTCACCCGGGGCCAGTAGGTCGCGAAGATGTCGTACGTACGGCGGCCGAGCAGAAAGGCACCCGGGCGGGTGAAGACCTCGCCGATGAACCGGCCGAAGTCCTCGTCGGCGTACGGGAAGCTCCAGCCGCCGTGGGTGAAGCCCCCGCGGGTGTCCTCCTGGGGGCCGCCGGGGGCCTGGTAGACACCGTCGAGGGTGACGAAGAGGGTGGAGACGAGCTTGCCCATGGCGGGTGCCTTCCTTCCGGATCGGGCGGGGTCTGCTGTCATCGGTTCAGACCTCGTCGGCACCCGCAACTCATCGCTGGGCCGGGTGCCCGCTCACTGGGCGTTCGTGGAGAACAGCCCGCCCGTCGGGCCCTGCTTGTCGCCGCCCTGGGCCTTCCTCAGGGCGTTGGCGAGGCTCTCGATCGTGAGGGACTGCAGGATGACGCGGCCGTTGCCCTCCAGGGTGGCCAGGGACAGGCCCTCACCGCCGAAGACGGCGTTCATCAGACCCTGGCGGTTGAGGCCGCCCACGCGTTGGACGCCGTACTCGATGCCCTCCTCGAAGGCGACGACGCAGCCGGTGTCGACCTCGATGCGGCCGCCGAAGTCGGCCGGGTTCAGGTCGATGAAGTTTCCCGCGCCGGCGATGATCACCGTGCCGCGCCCGGTGAACTTCTCCAGCACGAAGCCCTCGCCGCCGCTCCTGCCGGTACGGCCGCCCTGGAAGGCGATGCCGAAGTCGACCGTGGACTCGGCTGCCACGAAGGCGTCCTTCTCCGCGAACCACGCGCGTGTGCCGTCCAGTTCCAGCGCGCGCATCTCCCCGGGGAGCACGCCCGCGAAGCCGACGGTGCCTTCGCCGTCCCGGGTGGTGAAGTACTGGAAGGCCAGCGACTCGCCCGCCAGGACGCGCTGGCCCGCCTGCATGGCCGTGCCCATGGCCTGGCGCAGCAGCCCGCCCATGCCGCCGGAGCCACTGCCGCCGGGCTGCGGCTGCCCGCCGCCGCTCGACGGGCCGCCCAAGCGGGTCTCCATGGTCACGTTCGTGGTCTTGAACAGGAACTTTCCGGCCTCGCAGTACACCGTCTGACCGGGCTGCAGGCTGACGACCGCCATCTGCATGGCGTTGCCGACGATCTCTTGCTGAAGTGTCACGACGGGAGAACGGAAGAGCCGGAGGGAAAGGTTCCGGATGTACTCCGGGCCGGGGCACCCGCAACGGGCCCGGGGGCCTCGACGTCCGTTAGCCGCCGGTGCCGGTGCCGCGCGGCCGCTGGGATGGACCCATGACTTCTCAGGGGATTCTGGACGGCAAGGTGGCTCTCGTGACCGGCGGGAGCCGTGGAATCGGCGCGGCGACGGCGGTGCGGCTGGCCCGGGAGGGCGCGGACGTGGCCGTCGGCTATGTGAACGGCAAGGAGGCGGCCGAGGACGTCGTACGGGCCGTGGAGGCTCTGGGGCGCCGGGCGGTGGCGCTGCGCGCCGACGCGGCGCAGGCCGGCGAGGCGGCCGGGGTGGTGGACACGGCGGCGGACGCGCTGGGCGGGCTCGACGTCCTGGTCAACAACGCGGGCGTCGGGGTGCTCGGGCCGCTGGACGCTCTGTCGCTCGCGGACGTGGACCGGGTCCTCGGCGTCAACGTACGGGGGGTCTTCCTGGCCTCGCAGGCGGCCGCCGCGCGGATGCCCGAGGGCGGGCGGATCATCACGGTCGGCAGTTGCATGGCCCAGCGGGTGCCGGGGCCCGGCGGGACGCTCTACACGATGAGCAAGGCGGCCCTGGCCGGACTGACGAAGGCACTGGCCCGGGAACTGGGCGGGCGCGGGATCACGGCGAACCTCGTCCTTCCCGGCCCGATCGACACGGACATGAACCCGGCGGACGGGCCGTTCGCGGCCGGTCAGGCGGCGATGACGGCCCTGGGGCGGTTCGGGACGGCGGAGGAGGTCGCGTCGATGGTCGCCTACCTGGCGGGGGCGACGTATGTGACCGGGGCGGAGTTCTCAGTGGACGGCGGGCACGCGGCGTGAAGCCCGCGTGGCGCGCGGTGCGGTGAGACCAGTGGGCGCGGCGTGTTGTCCCCGCAGATGCATGGGTGCTGTCCCACACGTGCAGGGGTGCTGTCCCCACAGGCGAAGGGGTGCTGTCCCACAGGTGCAGGGGTGCTGTCCCCACGGGCGAAGGGGTGCTGTCCCACAGGTGCAGGGGTGAGGCACACGCGGCGCACCAGCACCGTCCCCGCCGGTGGAGCCCGTGGGGCGCACCGGTGCTGTCCGGCCGGTGCGCCCCACGGGTCGGGCCGGGACGGGGTCAGCCGCCCAGCTCCTGGTGGCGGGCCGCCAGCCGGCTCGCGCCCTCCTGGGTCAGGGAGCCGAACAGACGGAGCCTGGAGATGCCGCCGTCCGGGAAGATGTCCACGCGCGCGTGCGTGCCGACCGCCGGGGCCGGGAGGACGAAGCGGTGGTTGGTGTCGGGCTGGAGGCGGGTGCGGGGCAGGATCTCCTGCCAGTCGCCGTCCTCGCCGTCCTTCACCGACACCGACGCCCAGCCGGCGCTGTTGCCCTTGAGGTAGGCGGTGTCGATCTCCAGGGCGCGGATCTGAGCCTGGGCGGCCAGCCGGTAGCGGATCCAGTCGTGGCCCTGGTCGCGGCGGCGGCGAGTCTCCCAGCCGTCGTCCATCTTGCGGGAGCGGCCCGGCTGGATGGTGTTGGAGGCGGGCGAGTAGAAGAGGTTGGAAGCGTCCTCGGCCCGGCCGCCGTTCTCCAGGGCGACGACGTCGAAGGTGCCGAGCGCCTCCAACCACGCCGGGTCGGGGACGACCTCTCCGTGGACGCGCAGGCGGGCGATGCCGCCGTCGGGGTGCTGGTTGACCCGCAGGTGCGTGAAGCACTGCTCGACATCGACGGCGAACCCGTTCGCCGCGTGGCCGCCGACCGGGGTGCGCGGGACGAGGGTCGTCCACTTCACGTCGTCCCCGAGGAGTTCCCCGGGCGACGGGGAGCCCGGTACGCAGGTGCCCTCGACGGACACCGCCTGCGGGTAGTTGCCGCGGAAATGGGCGGTGTCGACGACGATCCCGCGGATCACGCCGGGGGCGCCGAGGCGGACCAGCGCCCAGTCGTGGTCCTCCTCGGTCGGCCAGGGGTGGTCGGCGGAGGCACCCCGGCGGCGGCGGGTCTCCCAGCCGTCCATGATCTTGCCCTTGTGCCCGAAGTGCTCGGGGTCGAACTCGGCGGGCTCGGGCACCAGCAGGTTCTCGCGCTGGGCGAAGAACTCGTCGTTGGCGGCGATGACACCGGCCCCGAGGCGCCGGTCGGCGAGATCGGCGTACGAGGTGAAGGGGAAGTCGGCGGTGCGGTAGTCCGCGTACGGGTCGCCGCCTCCGTAGGGGTTCGCGTCGCCGGTGAAGCTGGGGATCGCCGTCACGATGATCAGGTCTTCCTTTCGGGTGTCGAGGGGGTTCAGTGGGTCCGGGTGAGGAGCCGCCCCTTCGGTTCGGTGAACTCGCCGTCGGCGACGATGCGCTGCCCGCGCAGCCAGGTGGACTTCACGACGCCGTGCAGGGTCTTGCCCGCGTACGCCGTGACGCGGTTGCGGTGCTGGAGGGCGACCGGGTCGACGGTGAAGGTCTCGTCGGGGGCGAGGACGGCGAAGTCGGCGTCGCGGCCCGCCGCGATGGCGCCCTTGCGGTCGTCGAGCCCGACCAGTGCGGAGGTGCGCGCGGACATCCAGCGGACCACGTCCTCCAGGCCGTGCCCGCGCTTGCGCGCCTCGGTCCACACCGCGGCCAGGCTCAGCTGGAGTCCGGAGATGCCGCCCCAGGCCGTCGCGAAGTCGTCGGTCTTCAGGTCGGCCGTGGACGGGGAGTGGTCGGTGACGACACAGTCGATGGTGCCGTCGGCGAGGGCTCGCCAGAGCAGGTCCTGGTTGGCGGCCTCGCGGATGGGCGGGCAGCATTTGAACTCGCTGGCGCCGTCGGGGACTTCCTCGGCCGTGAGGGTCAGGTAGTGGGGGCAGGTCTCCACGGTGATGCGGACGCCCTCCGCCCGCGCCTGGGCGATCATCGGCAGGGCGTCGCTGGAGGACAGGTGCAGGACGTGCACGCGCGCGTCGAGGGCCTTCGCCTCGCGGATGAGCTGGGCGATGGCGGTGTCCTCGGCGTCCCGGGGCCGGGAGGCGAGGAAGTCGGCGTACTTCGGGCCCGGCTGCTGGGGGGCGGTGGCCAGGAGGTGGGGGTCCTCGGCGTGCACGATGAGCAGTCCGTCGAAGGCTGCGATCTCGGCCATGGTGCGGGCGAGGGGGTCGCGCCCCAGGTGCGGGAACTCGTCCACGCCGGACGGCGACAGGAAGGCCTTGAAGCCGAACACTCCGGCCTCGTGCAGCGGCCGGAGTTCCTTGACGTTGTCGGGCAGGGCGCCGCCCCAGAAGCCGACGTCGATGTGCGCCTTGTCGGCGGCGACCTGCTGCTTGGTGCGCAGGTGCGGGACGGTCGTGGTGGGCGGGAGGGAGTTGAGGGGCATGTCGACGAGGGTGGTGATGCCACCGGCGGCCGCGGCGCGGGTGGCGGTCCAGAAGCCCTCCCACTCGGTGCGGCCCGGGTCGTTGACGTGCACGTGGGTGTCGACCAGGCCGGGCAGCAGGGCGTGGTCGCCCAGGTCCTCCAAGCGGGCGTTCTCCGGGACGGGCGCGTCGTACGGGAGGACGGCCGTGATCGTGCCGTCGGCCACCGCCACGGATGCGGCACGCGTTCCCTCGGGGGTGATGACTCGCGTCGAGCGCAGCACCAGTTCAGCGTCGGACACCCGAACCCCTTACTTCCGCTTAACGGAATTCAACTTTCTGTTGAAGGAGTCTTCACTCCCTCTTCCGCGCAGTCAAGGGCACACTTGACCGCGGCGCCCTTTCTCGAACACTCCTGGACGTTTCCACAAAGCGGAATTAAACTTCCAGTACGCAGAACGTAGCTACGTACAAGCGGGGAGTCAACCGACTGCCGGGTAGGCTTCTGCCCTTCCCGCCCGCCCCGAAAGGAACGCGCCGTGCCGACGTCCAGCGCCAGCACCACCGACTCCGCCCGGTCCTCCGCCAACGGCGGCGTCCAGTCTTTGGAGCGCGCCTTCGACCTGCTCGAACGGATGGCGGACGCGGGCGGCGAGGTAGGCCTGAGCGAGCTGTCCGCGAGCAGCGGCCTGCCCCTGCCGACCATCCACCGCCTGATGCGCACGCTGGTGGCATGCGGCTACGTACGTCAGCAGCCCAACCGGCGGTACGCGCTCGGCCCGCGCCTGATCCGCCTCGGCGAGTCGGCCTCACGACTGCTGGGCACCTGGGCACGGCCCTACCTCGCGCGCCTGGTCGAGGAGACCGGCGAGACGGCGAACATGGCTCTGCTCGACGGGGACGAGATCGTCTACGTGGCACAGGTGCCCTCGAAGCACTCGATGCGCATGTTCACGGAGGTCGGCCGGCGGGTGCTGCCGCACTCCACGGGCGTCGGCAAGGCCCTGCTCGCCGGTTTCCCGCCCGAGGAGGTGCGGGCGCTGCTCTCCCGTACGGGCATGCCCGCCGCGACGGAGAAGACGATCACGACACCCGACGGGTTCCTCGCGGCCCTGGAGGACGTGCGCCGGCAGGGCTTCGCCATCGACGACAACGAGCAGGAGATCGGGGTGCGCTGCCTGGCGGTTCCCGTACCCGACTCCCCCACCGCCGCGGCCATCTCCATCTCGGGCCCGGCGGGCCGGGTCACGGAGGCCGCGACGGACAAGATCGTGCCGGTGCTCCAGCAGGTCGCGGGGGAACTGTCCGTGGCGCTCGCCAGCCAGAGCCCCGCGTAACAGGCTGAACATCGGGGCAGCGGGCACCCCAGCCCCTGCCCCGCGCCCGCCGGCCCGAGCCCGGGCGACGGGGCGATCGCGCGGATGCGGGCGCTCTAGCCCTGGCCCCGCACCGGCCCCCCGAAGAGGTCCACAGCCCGCCGGACCTCCGTCAGCTCGACGGACAGCGCGCTCACCGAGCCGATCGCGCCCGCGATGAGCAGGAGGGAGCGGCGCAGGCGGGGGATCTCGGGGATGCCGTCGGCGGCCATGGCGGCCACTGCGGCCAGTTCCTCCTCGGCGATGGTCCGGTCGGCGAACTCGCCGGGATGGGCGGCCAGTCGGCGGCGCAACCGCGACACGGCGGAGCGCAGCTCCGTCACGCGCGGGTCCTCGCCACCGCCGGTCACAGGCCCCTGCCGCTTCTGCTCGACGCTCCGCAACACAGTCCTCCCCCTCGCACCTCGACGCGCGCGCGTCCGTCCGACCGAAGTCCCCCACCCCGGGCAGCCGTCGGGCGCCCGGCCGGTCGGTGCGGGCGACAGTAAACGACGCGGGCCGCCGGGCGCCAGTCCATTGCGTCATCGACTTGTTTCGCTGAGTTACTTTCTGGCCCAGGGCGTACGCCTGTCCGACGCGCGCCTCGCGCCGTCGCACCCCCGTACGAGGCGTGCGGTATGCAGGAGTCATGACGACACGGGAGACGACGGGCGGGACGCAGGCGGTTGCGGGACTGCTGCTCGCGGCCGGTGGCGGGCGGCGGCTCGGCGGTCGGCCCAAGGCACTGCTCCCGCACCGGGGACGGCCCCTCGTGGAGCACGCGGTGCGGGTGCTGCGGGAGGGCGGCTGCGCGGCCGTCCACGTCGTCCTGGGCGCACAGGCCGACGACGTGCGGGCACGGGCCTCACTGCCGGGCTGCACCCTGGTCGACAACCCCGGCTGGGCACGGGGCATGGGCAGCTCCCTGCGTGCCGGGCTCGACTCGCTCGCCGGCACGGGCGCCCGGGCCGCCCTGGTGGCACTCGTGGACCAGCCCGGCATCGGTCCCGAGGCGGTGACCCGGGTCCTCGCGGCGTTCGAGGGCGAGGAGACGCTCGCCTGCGCCGCGTACGACGGTGTGCGAGGCCATCCGGTGCTGTTCGGTACCGCGCACTGGGCGGGCATCGCCGCGACTGCCACCGGAGACCGGGGGGCACGCGCCTATCTGCGGGAGCACCGGCAGACGATCGCCCTCGTCGAGTGCGGGGACGTCGCCCGGCCCTTCGACATCGACACCGAAGCCGATCTGGCCCACCTTGAGTGAACGGGGTGGCACGGAGCGCCACCTTGCCTCGACTCGGAGAGTCTCGACATCAACAGACGATTGAACTTCCACCATGAGGAAACTAGTATCCACTGTTCAGAAGCGCCCGTCTTCCCCCAGCTCTCGGCTTCGCTCGAGCCGGGGGCACCCCCATCGCGGGCGCCGAACGCCGTATCCGGGAAGACTGGCACCCGGTGCCGAGCACGCCGGCTCGTCTTCACAGCTCGCTGAAGGAAGTGACCGTTCATGTCCGCTCCAGCGCCGTCCCCGCTGGCCATCGTCGACGCCGAGCCCCTGCCCCGGCAGGAGGAGGTCCTCACCGAAGCGGCGCTCGCCTTCGTGGCCGAGCTGCACCGGCGGTTCACGCCCCGGCGTGACGAACTCCTCGCCCGCCGCGCCGAGCGCCGTGCCGAGATCGCCCGCACCTCCGCCCTCGACTTCCTTCCGGAGACGGCCGCGATCCGCGCCGACGGCTCGTGGAGGGTCGCCCCGGCCCCGGACGCGCTGAACGACCGCCGGGTCGAGATCACCGGTCCCACCGACCGCAAGATGACCATCAACGCCCTCAACTCGGGCGCGAAGGTGTGGCTCGCGGACTTCGAGGACGCCTCCGCGCCCACCTGGGAGAACGTGGTCGGCGGCCAGGTCAACCTGATCGACGCCTACACCCGGAACATCGACTTCACGGACCCGAAGTCGGGCAAGTCGTACGCCCTGAAGGCGAACGAGGAGCTCGCCACGGTCGTCATGCGCCCGCGCGGCTGGCACCTGAACGAGCGTCACCTCGTCGACGCCGACGGCACCCCGGTGCCCGGCGCCCTCGTCGACTTCGGCCTGTACTTCTTCCACAACGCCCAGCGCCTGCTGGACCTCGGCAAGGGACCGTACTTCTACCTCCCCAAGACGGAGTCCCACCTGGAGGCCCGCCTGTGGAACGAGGTGTTCGTCTTCGCGCAGGAGTACTGCGGCATCCCGCAGGGCACGGTCCGCGCGACCGTCCTCATCGAGACGATCACCGCCGCCTACGAGATGGAGGAGATCCTCTACGAGCTGCGCGACCATGCCTCGGGGCTGAACGCCGGCCGCTGGGACTACCTGTTCTCCATCGTCAAGAACTTCCGTGACGGCGGCGCCAGGTTCGTCCTGCCGGACCGCAACGCGGTGACGATGACGTCCCCCTTCATGCGCGCGTACACCGAACTCCTCGTCCGCACCTGCCACAAGCGCGGCGCCCACGCCATCGGCGGCATGGCGGCCTTCATCCCGTCCCGCCGGGACGCCGAGGTCAACAAGGTCGCCTTCGAGAAGGTCCGCGCCGACAAGGACCGCGAGGCCGGCGACGGCTTCGACGGCTCCTGGGTCGCACACCCCGACCTGGTGCCGATCGCCATGGAGTCCTTCGACAAGGTCCTCGGCGACAAGCCCAACCAGAAGGACCGGCTGCGCGAGGACGTCGACGTCAAGGCGGCCGACCTCATCGCCATCGACTCGCTCGACGCCAAGCCCACCTACGCGGGGCTGGTCAACGCCGTGCAGGTCGGCATCCGTTACATCGAGGCCTGGCTGCGCGGCCTCGGCGCGGTCGCCATCTTCAATCTCATGGAGGACGCGGCCACCGCCGAGATCTCCCGCTCCCAGATCTGGCAGTGGATCAACGCGGAGGTGGTCCTCGACAACGGCGAGCAGGTCACCGCCGACCTGGCCCGCAAGGTCGCCGCCGAGGAACTCGCGAACATCCGGGCCGAGATCGGCGACGAGGCCTTCGCGGCCGGCAACTGGCAGCAGGCGCACGACCTGCTGCTGACGGTCTCCCTCGACGAGGACTACGCCGACTTCCTGACGCTGCCGGCCTACGAGCAGCTCAAGGGCTGAACAGCCGCTACCGCTCCGAGTGGCCCAGGGTTCTGCCCGGGGCCACTCGGTCGCGTACGGCCCGCTTCACGGCCGTCGGCTCCGGGAAGCCCTGCTCGCGCCGGTCCCAGACGACCTCGTCGCCGACGCGGACGACGAACACCCCGCCGGTGCCGGGTTTCAGGGCCAGTTCTGTCAGTTCGGCCTCGAAGGTCGTCAGCAGCTCCTGCGCCAGCCAGGCCGCGCGGGGCAGCCAACGGCACTGGGTGCAGTACTCGATCTCGACCCGCCGCGAGGCGCCGGGGGAGTCCTCCGGCGGTTCGCTCTCGATTCGCTGAACGTCCGTCATCCGAGGTGCACCGACCAATCCTGCTGTGCCGCGGGCTTGCCGTGCAGGTCGGGCACCTGCCTGAGCCACGCGGGGCGTCCTTGCTGGTTCCTCGCCGCCCGCAGGGCCTCCTCGGCGGCGAGCTCCTCCCGGCTGGGGAAGTCGGTGGGCAGCCAGGCCGCGGAGGCCCGCACGCGTGCGTGGAGGTACGTCACATAGGCCTCGCGCGCCTCGTCCGCGGTGGCGAAGCCCGGCTCGTCCGCGAGCCAGGCGTCCGGGACCTCGGCGAGGATCCGCCACAGCAGTTCCTCGGTGACCCGGGGCGCCAGTTCGGCGTCGGCGGCCCGGACGTCGGGGCCGTGGTGGCCGAGGGCGTGATGCCGGAAGTCGTAGGCCTTGCGGGGGTCGGTGGCGTCCCAGCGATGGTGGAAGACGAGGGCGGCGCCGTGGTCGATCAGCCATAGCCGCGGGGGCGCGACGCCGAGGGTGGGCCAGAGCATCAGGTTGGAACTGTGCACCGTGCGGTCGACGTTCACGGTCAGGGCGTCGAGCCAGACGATCCTCCCCGCCTCCAGCGGAGCGACGGGGAAGATCCGGGCGATCTCCGGCGTGAGGTCCCGGGCGCCCGGCAGGTAGTCCATGCCGAGGTTGACGCCCGCACTGGCCGCGTGCAGACCCCGCACCTCCTGGTGCGGCTCGTGGTCGGCGATCGACGGGTCGAAGTGCACCAGAACCAGCTCGGGGAAGCGCAGGCCCAGGGCGCGGGCCAGTTCCCCCACGATGACCTCGGCGACGAGCGCCTTGCGGCCCTGCGCGGAGCCGGTGAACTTGACGACATAGGTGCCGAGGTCGTCCGCCTCGATGACACCGGGTACGGAGCCGCCGGACCGCAGGGGTTCGACGTAGCGGGTCGCGGTGACCTCTCTCAGCATGGTCCAGGGCTCCACGGGGGCAGAATCCGAAGGGGCCATGGTAACCGGGCGGGACGGCCGCGCAGCGGCCCTGGCCGCGGGCGGATCCCGGCCGGCCTCAGGGTGCCGCAGGCGTGGCCGCTGGAGCGGGTGCGGGTGTGGGCGCGGGCGCCCGGACGGCGTCCATGACGAAGCCGCTGCGGACCCGGGCCGGCATGCGGTTCAGCGGGATCCGCAGGTCCTGGTCGGGCACCTCGTACTCCAGGCGGGCCAGCCGCGGCACCAGGGCGCGCAGCAGCGCGATCGTGACGTCTTCACCGGGGCAGCGGTGGCCGGTGGTCCGGTCGCCGCCGCCCTGGGGGATCAGGTCGTCGTCCGCGGGCGGCCGCTCGAGGAAACGCCGGGGTTCGAAGGTGTACGGATCGTCCCAGAGGGCGGGGTCGTGGTTCTGCCCGTAGAGGTCGAGCAGGACCAGCGTGCCGGACCGGATGGGCTCGCCGCGCCACTCCAGGTCGGTGACGGCCCGGCCGCCGACGAAGGGCGCGAAGGGGTAGAAGCGCCGCAGCTCGTGGGCGAACGCCACGGCGTGAGCGGGGTCGTCGCCGGTCAGGCGGTCCCGCAGCCCGGGCCTCAGGCGCAGTGCGTGCCCGGCGTAGGTGACGAACCAGCACACCGCGACGGTCGGGCGGATGACGTTGAGCAGTTCGACCGCGGCCGTGTGCGGGTCGAGGAGCCGGCCGTCGGCGTCCCGGTGGCGGGCGATCCCCTCCAGGGCCGACCCGGCCGGCGCGGTGGCGGTCCCCGCCCGCACGTCCTCGACCAGACGTGCCAGCCAGGTCTCGCAGCGGGCCCGTGCCCGGCGGGCCCGCCAGTGGCGTGGGCCCGCCGTGGCGAAACCGTCGACCATGGCGACCAGGTCCCGGGCCAGTGGCCCGACGTCCTCGACCACGAGTCCGGCCCACTGGCACACGCCGCGGGTGAGCACGCGGCTCGTCTCGTCGAACAGCACGACCCGGCGGCCGGACCACGACTCCACCGCCTCGTCCCACTCCGCGGCGACGCGGTCCACCAGACCGGCGACCGCCTCCGCACCGGTGAGCAGGGACAGGAACATGTCCTTGCGCACGCGGTGGTCCGGCCCGTCCAGGGTGTGCACGGCTCCGTGCCCGAACAGCGTGCTCAGTACCGGTCCGGGCAGCGCCGAGCGGCGCTCCACGTGCCGCTCGTCGTAGAAGAACCGCACCGCCTCGGGGCCGTGCAGGGCGACGACCGGCTGTCCCATGAGCCGGGTGCGCACGAGAGGGGCGGAGGTGCGGCGCCTCCGATCGGGCAGCCACGCGTACCCCTTGGCGAGGAGAGCGAGAGAGCTGTCGGCGATCAGTGGACTGCGACCGGGATTCATGGCGCGGCGGGTGCCCGCCGGCTCTGCAGGGAAACGCGACGCGCCCGCCCGCACCGGCAGGGTGTCCGCCGACGCGACGCGCCCGCCCGCCCGGACCGGCAGGGTGTCCGCCGACGCGACGCGCCCGCCCGCACCGGCAGGGGTGTCCGCCGACGGCGACGGCCGGATCCGCGCGGTCCCCGGGCGGCCGGCGGGCCGGGAACACCGCCGCACCGCGCTCCGTTTGCCGCCGGTGGCGGTGGGGACCCGGCGACGCATGAGAGCAACCCCACCTCGTCGGCTGATGCGGCAGAACCGGGTCCTGTGGGTGCTGGACCGCCTGGAGCGGGAGGCCAGGGCCGATGCGGTGATAGCGACGCTCCGCAGGGGCGTGCGGGCGCTGCCCCTGGGACGCGGCCGGGACCTGCTGCACGGCAGGTCGCTGGGGCACCCGGCGCATCCGCTGCTGGTGCAGGTGCCGATCGGAAGCTGGCTGTCGGCGGCCGTCCTGGATCTGCGCCCCGGCCGCTCGCGCGAATCACGGCTGCTGGTCGGGGTCGGACTGGGCGCCGCCGCCCCCGCGGCCCTGGCGGGCTGGGTGGACTGGGCGGAGCTGCACCGCACGCAGCAGCGCGTCGGGCTGGTGCACGCCCTGTCCAACACGGCGGCCGTCGGCCTGTACGCCGCCTCGCTCGCCTGCCGCCTGAAGGGGCGCGAGGGCGCGGGCCGGGCGTACGGCTTCCTGGGGCTGACCGCGGTCGGGATCGGCGGCATGCTCGGCGGCCACCTGGCCTACCGGCAGGCCTCCGGCGCCAACCACGCCGAGGAGGTCCCGAACGTCGTCTCGCAGGGCTGGCACCGGATCGGGGCCGTGGCCGAGTTCCCGGCCGGTGAGGCGGTGCGGCGCAGCGTGGACGACGTGCCGGTGCTCGTGGTGCGCGAGACCGGTGGGGCGATCCACGCACTCGCCGAGCGGTGCAGCCACCTCGCGGGGCCGCTGTCCGAGGGCACCGTCGCCGACGGATGTGTGCGGTGCCCGTGGCACGGCAGCGTCTTCCGGCTCTCCGACGGCTGGAACGTGCGCGGACCGGCCACCGCGCCCCAGCCCTCCTTCGAAACGCGGGTCACCGACGGCCATGTCGAGGTGCGCCTGCGTCACCAGGACGGTGGGAGGCACGCGGGGAACGGGGAACCTGCCGGGCGACGGAACGCAGCACGAACGGGGGCCGCCCATGGGTACGGCGACAGGACCTGAGAGCCGACTCGCGCGCCGGCTGCGCGGAGCCCTCCGGCGCGCCCACGGGGACTACGCGGCAGGGCACGACCGGCCGCTGGGCGGCTACACCGCGGCCATGGCGGGATTCACCGCGTTCACGGCGGCATGGGCCACGGCGGTACGACGTCGCGGGCGCCCGCTGCCGGAGCGGCCCGAGGCCTGGGACGTGGTCCTGACCTCGGTGGCCACCTTCCGGCTCAGCCGGTTGCTCACGAAGGCATCGGTGACCAGCCCGTTGCGGGCCCCGTTCACCCGGTACGTCGGGCCGCAGGGTCCCGCCGAGCTGCACGAGGAGGCTCAGCCCGAGCAGGGCAGGCACACCGCCGGCGAGCTCGCGACCTGCCCGTTCTGCATGAGCGTCTGGGTCGCCTCGGCGCTGACCGCCGGCCAGTTGCTCTGGCCGCGCGCGACCCGTACGGCCATGGGCACGCTCACCGCCCTGGCCGGGGCGGACACGCTGCAGCTCGCGTACGGCGCGCTGCTGGACAAGACGACCGGCGACTGACCGCGGCCGCCCGCGCCGTACGTCCGTCGCGCTCGTGCCGGCGCGCGGCCTGGGGCCCGGAAGCGACATGACGCACTGAAGGTACATAAATCACCAAAGTCCCTCGAAAGTGCCTGTTGTATGGACGCACACACAACGGGAGCGAGGGAGCATGGCCAAGGACATCACGGACTCGGGCCCGCCCCCGGAGGCGAGCCTGAAGCCCGATGCGATCGGATTCCTCGACGCCCTGGTCATCGGGCTCAACGCGACCTCCCCCGCGTATTCCGTGGCGGCGGTGATCGGTCCCGTCGTGGCGCTGGTCGGCATCTACGCCCCCGGCGTGATGCTCGCGTCGTTCGTGCCCATGCTGCTGATCGCCTCGGCGTTCTACTACCTCAACAAGGTCGACCAGGACTGCGGCACGACGTTCTCCTGGGTCACCCGGGCCATGGGGCCGTGGGCGGGCTGGCTCGGCGGCTGGGCCATCACGATGACCGGCGTCCTGGTCGTCGGATCGCTCGCGGACGTCGCCGTGACGTTCTTCCTGCTCGCCGTCGGCCTCGACAGCTGGGCGGAACACGACGTGGTGCGCCAGGTGCTGACGGTGCTGCTCATCCTGGTGATGACGGCCGTCTGCGTGATCGGCACCGAGATCTCGGCCAAGGTGCAGAACGTCCTCATCCTGGCTCAGGTCGCCTGCCTGCTCGCCTTCGCCGTGGTGGCGCTCTCCCGCGTCTACGCGGACACCGGCACCCTCGACGCCATCGATCCGGAGTTCGGCTGGCTCGACCCGTTCGGAGCCGGCGGGGCGTCACTGACCGCGTCCCTGCTGCTGGGCGTGTTCATCTACTGGGGGTGGGAGTCGGCGGTCAACCTCACCGAGGAGGTCGAGGACTCGGCCACCGCCCCCGGCAAGGCGGCCGTCTGGTCGACGGTGCTGCTGGTGGTGACCTATGTCGCGGTCGCCTTCGCGGTCGTCGCCTACGCGGGCACGGACTACCTGGCCGAGAACGCGGCGGAGGAGGAGTTCGTCTTCGCGCTGCTCGCCGAGGAGGCGATGGGCGGCTGGGACTGGGTGGTGCTGCTGGCGGTGTCGACGTCCGCGCTCGCCTCCACACAGACGACGATCATCCCGGCCTCGCGCACGGGCCTGTCCATGGCTCGCCGGCACGCGCTGCCCGCGCACTTCGGCCACATCCACCCGCGCTTCCGCACCCCCGACGTGAGTACCTGGTGGGTCGCGGGCATCGCCGTCGTCTGGTACCTCGTCCTGTTCCACATCAGTGAGAACGCCCTCTTCGACTCCCTCACCGCCCTGTCCCTGCTGATCGCGTTCTACTACGCCCTCACGGGTCTGGCCTGCGCGGTCTACTACCGCCGCCAGCTGACCCGCAGTGCCCGCAACCTCTTCCTGATCGGCCTCGGACCGCTGATCGGCGCGGGACTGCTGGCGTGGCTGCTGGTCGAATCCGTGGCGGACATGTCCGACCCCGACAACTCCTACAGCGGCGTCTCCTGGTTCGGGATCGGTCCGCCGCTCGTCATCGGCATCGGCATCGTCGTCGCGGGCGTCGTCCTGATGGTCGTGTGGCGGCTGACGGCGCCCGCCTTCTGGTCGGAACACCCGGGCGTGGTCGACCCGGCCCTCGTCGACGGCAAGGAGTCCTGAAGATGTCGGTGGTCCTCGGCTACGACGAGTCCCCGGGTGCCCTCAGCGCACTGCGCGTCGCCATCGAGGTGGCGACCGCGTACGACGAACCCTTGGTGATCGTCTACGGCGTCGCGGCCCCCGGCGTCACGGGCGAGGAGTACGGCGCTCATCACGAGGCCGTCCGCGAGGCCGGCAACACCGCGCTCGGCCACGCGGTACGGGTGGCCGACGAGGCCGGGGTGCGGACGTCGGTGGAGCTCATCGACGAGCGGCCCGCGCAGGCGCTGATCGAGGCGGCGGCACGTCATGGCGCCCGGGTCATCGTGGTGGGCACGTGGGGCGAGAGCCCGGTGCGCGGGGCGCTGCTGGGCTCGACCCCGCACAAGCTGCTGCACCTGTCCGGCGTGCCGGTGCTCTGCGTTCCGGCGACGGAGTCATGAGGCTCCTGCCACGCCGGCCGTGCCATGCGGCCCGTGTCATGCGGCCCGTGTCATGAGCCCTGGTCAACAGGCCCTCTTTCATGACCCCTGCTTCATGAGCCCTGCTTCATGAGCCCTGCTTCATGAGCGCGAGTTTCATGAGCTGTCGGCGGCGCGTCTGGTGAGCGGGCTGAAGACGTACAGGTCGAGGATGTCGGGCACCGGCGCGACGCCGGGGCCGCCCGCCCGTACCCAGGACACGACGTCCTCGGTGGCGGCCGGGTCGTTGACCAGCCCCAGCCACACCGGACGGCCCCCGGCGGCCCGGCCCTCGACGGAGGGCTGGACGACGATGACGTTGGCCTGGTCGCAGACGTCGAGGCAGTCGGAGACGCGCACCGGCGCGGCCTCGCGCAGGCGCTCGGTCTGGGCGGCGTGGTCGACGCCGGTGACCTTGGGGCTGCCGCAGCAGCAGTCACGGCAGACGACGATGCGGCAGGGCACCCCTGCGTCCGGCGTCGCGGACATGCCACCCCCTCTCTCGCTGGCTGTGGTGATCATCTTTTCATGCGGGCGCCGGGCCCCGGTGGGTCAGGTTCCCTGCGCGAGCGGGTTGGGCAGGGGCCGGTAGCGGGCGTCGGCACCGTCCGCGCCGGTCCAGCGCAGCAGCAGGTTGGTCTTCGCGGGGAGGGTCGGAGAGGTGAGCAGGGTGCGGATCTCGGGGAGGTCGTGACGGGCGAGTTCGCGGCGGGCTGCGGGCCAGGGGTCGAACCCGGGGTGCCGTTCGGCGAGGGCGCCGGCGATCTCGATGAGGTGATTGACGATCAGGCAGTACACGAGCCGCTCCCAGCCCACCTGCCGCGTCACGTCCGGCAGCAGCTTCACGCCCTCGGCGTCCCGGTACAGCGCCTGCACCGGCAGCCCGTCGGCGTCCACGGCGACCAGCGTGTTCTGCAGGTGGGCCTCGATGACGACACCGTGCTCGGCGAACGCCGTCAGCGCCGGGGGCACGACTTGGGCCAGGTACGCCGCCCACCAGACGCCTGGGTCGGCGGCGCGGTCGAGCGGGCTGCCGTCGAAGCCCTCGACGAGAGCGGCGGCGAGCACCGGTGCCGCGCCGGGCAGCAGGCGGCCGGCGAAGCCGTCTCGGACGAGGACGGCCAGGGCCTCGAAGGCGAAGTCGGCGGTGCGGTAGCCGCGGTCGCCGAGCCAGGCGGAAGGCCCGCCGAACGTCTGGAAGGCGGCGCACACGGCCGCGTCCGACCTGCGCAGGGCGAGCAGGTCGTGGCGCCACAGGCGGCGGATGTCGTTGGTGATGCGCACGTCCAGGCTGAACTTGAGGAAGAAATCCCGCTCGGGCGTGTAGAGCGTGCGGATCGCGGCCGTGGGCCAGGCATCCCAGGCGGCGGTGCCGAGCCGGATCAGCCTGCCGTCCGCGAAGGCGGTGGCGAGTTCGGGGGCGGACAGCTCCAGTTGCCAGGGGTGGGCCGGGAGCAGCCGGTAGCCGGGCGGGGCCGTGCCCAGTCCGTCGAGGGCGGAGGTGTCGCCCTCCTCGACGACGGTGTCCTCGCGCAGCCCCAGCAGGGTGATCGGGAAGCGGGCGTACGCCTCGGGCGCGTACGGCAGCCAGCGGGCGGTGGGACCGCCCCCGCGCGCCTTGGGGGCCGGGTGGTGGGTGTGGCCGGTCAGGAGGGACTGCTCGGAGCGCAGGTAGAGGTCGTCGGGCGGGGTGGCCCGGGCCCGGGCGTCGAGCAGGGCGGCCACGGCGTCGCGGCTGTCGAGCATCTCGGCGGGCAGTTCGTGGTTGGACAGCCCGGTGTGCCGGCGCAGTTCCTCGGCGACGAGCTTGACCAGCTCGGTGTGGCCGACGCGCTGCCAGGCGCCCCCGACCTCGATCTCCGGCTCGGCGGGCCGCCGCGTTCCGCGCACCCGCAGCAGCCGGTCGGTGCCGGGCAGCCGGTGGACGCGCCGGTCGCCCTCCCGGCGCACCGGCCGGGCGACCTCCCGCAGCAGGCAGTTCAGCAGGGGGACAGCGGCATATGCGTCGGCGAGGGACCCGGTGGCCGGGTCGTCACCTGGGGCCGAGTCGTCGTCGGCGGGCGGGGGCATGAGGTCCACGCGTTCCACTCGTCCCTGTGGTCCTTCCAGCGTTCCGGGCGGAGATGATCAGTATGTCGGTCGTCGCCATTCCGCTGTGACGCCCCTATTCGTACCCGAGGAGCCCGCCCGTGCACCGTCCCCCCACCGCCGAGGCCGAGGTCGCCGACGAACTGTCCGTCGTACGACCCGGGCTCCTGCCGCGGTACGAGGCCGCCCTGCCCGGCGCCCGGGCGGCCGTGCTGTCCCGGCTGTGGCGCGGTCTCGCCCACGAGCCGCTGCCCTGGGTCGCCCGCCGGGAGCCGGCCCGGGAGGGCCTGACGCTGTCCCTGTCCGACGGCCGCCGGCTGCACGGCCCCCGGCCGGATCCGTACGCGACCGGCGCGTACGTCACCGTCGTACGGCTGGGCGAGGCGGCGTACGCGGATCCGGCGCGGCTGATGACGGACCTCGCCGTACCGCACTCGGCTTCCTTCGCAGCCGAACTCGGGCACAGCGTCGCCTCGTTGGCGCTGTCGCGGGCGGGGCAGGAGGATGACCGGGAGGACTGGCCGGAGAGCGACTGGGAGTGGGAGCAGCGGATCGTCGACGGGCACCCGTTCCATCCGACGTGCCGGTCCCGGCCCGGCTTCTCGGTGGCCGAACAGTTGGCCTACGCGCCCGAGCACCGGCCGGTCGTGGAGCTGGGGCTGGTGCCGGTGCGGGCGGAAGAGTGCCTGGTGACGGGCGTGTGGCCGGACGAGCTGCGGGACGGGGGCAGTGTGGTGCTGCCGGTGCATCCGTGGCAGGCGGGGCATGTGCTGAAGCGGACGTGCGAGGAGCGGCGCCCCGCGCATCCGCTGATGTCCCTGCGGACACTGGCCCTGCCCGGCGGGCCGCAGGTGAAGACCTCGCTGAGCGCCCGGCTGACGTCCTCGGTGCGGGACATCTCCCTGCCCTCGGTCGCCGCATCGGCGGTGCTGTCGGACTTCGCCGCGACTTTGGCGGCGCGCACGGACGGCCTGCTGCACGTCACCCGGACCCTGGGCGCGGCGGCGGCCGGCTCCCCCGACTTCGCGGCCGTCCTGCGGGAGTCGCCGCAGACGTACGCGGGCAGCGGCGAACGGGTCCTGCCGGTGGCGGCGCTGGCCACCACCGACCTCCCCCGCTCCCCCGCCTGGCTGGCCGGGTTCGCGCGGCTCACGCTCACGGTCGGACTGCGGCTGCTGGAGCTGGGGGTGGCCCTGGAGGCGCACGGACAGAACCTCCTGGTGGTCCTTTCCGCGACGGGAGAACCGCTGCGGCTGGTCTACCGCGACCTGGCCGACATCCGCGTCAGCCCGGCCCGCCTCGCCCGGCACGGCATCACGGTGCCCGAGCTGCCCGCCCGGATGGTCACGGACGACGAACGCGCGCTGCGCCGCAAGCTGTTCGGCTCGCTCGTGGCGGGTGCGCTGGCCGGCACGGCCGGGTCGGGTCCGGCGCTCGGAGCGGCACTGGAGACGGCCGTACGGGACCTGCCGCGCACCCCGGATCGTGCGGCACTGTGCGCCGATGCGCTGCCCACGAAGGCGCTGACGCTGATGCGGCTCTCGCCGCGGACGCCCGGGGACCAATGGGCGGAGCTGCCCAATCCCCTTCGGTGAGACCCGCTTTGGAAGCGGAGCCGGATGATCAATAGGATCCGGCGATGATCACAAGAACACGGCTGGCGGCAGGGGTCTGTGCCCTGCTCGCCGCGCTGACGGCCGGGCTCGCCTTCCCGGCCGGAGCGGCCGCCGGCGAACCCACGGGCCAGGACGCCCCCAAGGTCGACCTCGTCCTCGATGTGAGCGGCTCGATGCGGGCCCGGGACATCGACGGACAGTCGCGGATGGCCGCCGCGAAGCAGGCGTTCAACGAGGTGCTCGACGCGACGCCCGAGGAGGTCGAACTCGGCATCCGCACCCTCGGCGCGAACTACCCGGGGGACGACCGGAAGACGGGCTGCAAGGACACCGCTCAGCTCTACCCCGTCGGCCCCCTCGACCGCACCGAGGCCAAGACGGCCGTCGCCACCCTCACCCCGACGGGCTGGACGCCGATCGGCCCGGCCCTGCTGAAGGCGGCCGGTGACCTGGACGGCGGCGACGGCTCCAAGCGCATCGTGCTGATCAGCGACGGCGAGGACACCTGCGCTCCGCTCGACCCGTGCGAGGTGGCCCGCGAGATCGCCGCCAAGGGCATCGGCCTGACCATCGACACCCTGGGTCTGGTGCCGACCGCGAAGCTGAGCCGGCAGCTGAGCTGCATCGCCGAGGCCACCGGCGGCACCTACACCTCGGTCGAGCACCAGGACGAACTCACCGACCGGGTGAACCAGTTGGTGGACCGGGCGGCCGATCCGGTGGTGACGCCGGTGCCGGCCGAGGGTGCCGACCGGTGTGCCGGGGCGCCGACGCTGAAGTCGGGCCTGTACACCGACCGGGAGGAGTTCGGGCAGCAGCGCTGGTACCGGGTGGACGTGCCACCGGGCCAGGAGCTGCGCGCCTCGGTGAGCGTCGCCGCGGACCGGGCGGTGAACCCCGGCTACGGCGTGCTGATGCGGGCCGTGACGTCGAAGGGCCGCGAGATCGTGCGCGGCGAGGCGGCGGGCGACGGCCGTACGGACGTGATCTCGACGGGCCTGCGCTACCCGAAAGCCGAGAGCGACGACGAGGACGCGCCCGCCGAGGCGGTCTGCCTCGCCGTCTCGCACTCCTTCTCGGCGGCCTCCGGTGTGAAGACCACGCCGGGTCTGCCGCTGGAGCTGACGGTGGACGTCGTGGACGCCCCGAGCCGGGCGGGCGATGTGGCCGCGTTCGGCCTCGGCCGCGGCTGGTGGCTGCTCGGCGTGCTGATCCTCACCGGCTTCCTGGCCGGTCTCGTCTGGGGCTGGCTGTCGCGCTGGCGGGTCGCGGTCTGGAGGACCAACTGATGCGAGTGGTACGAGCGTTGAGCGCGGCGTTGCTGGCCCTCGGAGTGGCGGCCGGCCCGGCAGCGGCCGACGCCTCGCCCAGTCCGTCGCAGGACGAGGCGTCGGCGCCCACCCGGGCCGGTACGTCGTTCCGCACGGCGACGGAGATCGAGCAGGGGCAGCGGGCCACGGCGAGCGGCTCCACGGGTGACTACCTGTACTGGTCGTTCCCCGCCGACACCGGACAGCGCCCCACGGTCGAGGCGACGGTGAAGCTGCCGCAGACCCACGCCTCCCAGACCTGGCAGATCGACGTCTACGACGGTCTGCGCCGCCGCCAGGCCTGCCAGTACGGGGCGCAGACGCGTACGGCGGAGGCGGACACCTCCTCCGTGGAACTGGCCTGTGTCCTGCGCACGGTCCGGGCCTGGTCGGAGCCGTGGGCGAACGATCCGCTGCCGGGTACCTACTACGTCCGGCTGACGGCCACCGGCGTCGCCACCGCCGACCTCGGTCTCCCGGTCGACACCGGGATACGGGCGGACTCCAAGGACATCGGCGGATCCGCGGCGGTGGACGGATCGCTCGCCGAGCCGCTGGTGCCGGGGATCGCCTCGAAGCCCGAGGAGGAGCAGGAGGACGCGGCGGTGCTGGCCGGTCTCGAACCCGAGGACGGCTGGACGTCGGGCCGGTGGTCGGACCGCTGGGTGTGGACCGCGGCCGGTGGTGTTCTCGCCGCCCTCGCGGGTGTCGGCGGATACGCGCTGACGCGCGGGACGGGACGGCCGTCCCGGGTGCCGCCGGGGGCCTGACCGGTCCTCACCTGATCGACCCCGGAAGGCCTGCCCCGTGCGGGCCTTCTCTCATGCCTCGCGCAGCGCCTTGGCGAGGGTGCCCTCGCCGCTCACGGCGACCCGGCCGTCCCGCACGGCGCGAGCCAGGCCCAGCTCCCCACGGGCCAGGGCCGTGCACGTGGCGGTGTCCAGGACGAGCCGGGCGTCCGGCTCCCCGGGCGCGGGCCCGTCGCCGTAGACGGGCCCGTCCTCGGCACCGGCGTACAGATGGAACAGGCCTTCCTCCAGACGCACTTCGACGAGCCCCCCGCCGTCGAGCAGGCCCAGCAGGGGCAGCGCGAACCAGTGCGCCCGGACCGCGTCCGTCGCCCGGCGCTCGCCGAGTTCGGCCTGCCCCCACTCCCCCAGCGCCTGCAGCACAGGCAGCAACGCGCGTCCCCGAGGCGTGACTTCGTACACGTACGCCGCACCGGGCGGCGGCAGCCGGCGCCGGGTCGCGAGGCCGTCGCGCTCCATGTCCCTCAGCCGCGAGGCGAGTACGTCCGTGCTGACGCCGGGCAGGTCCGCGTGCAGATCGGTGTAGCGGCGGGGACCGGCGAGGAGCTCCCGGACGATCAGCAGGGTCCAGCGGTCGCCGACGACGTCGAGCGCACGGGCGGCGGAGCAGTACTGGTCGTAGCTTCGGCGAGGTGGCATGCGACGCAGTCTAGACAACTTGTTGGACTTTCCAAGCGCCTACTTGGTAAAACCAAGCAGCACAGTCGCCAGAGGGGAAGCAGCGCATGGAGTTCCGGCAGTCGAGCAAGCTCAGCGAGGTCTGTTACGAGATCCGCGGCCCGGTCATCGAGCACGCCAACGCGCTGGAGGAGGCGGGACACAGCGTGTTGCGCCTGAACACCGGCAATCCGGCGCTCTTCGGGTTCGAGGCACCGGACGAGATCCTCCAGGACATGATCCGGATGCTGCCGCAGGCGCACGGCTACACCGACTCGCGCGGCATCCTCTCCGCCCGCCGGGCCGTGGCCCAGCGCTACCAGACGCTCGGCCTGGAGGTCGGCGTCGACGACGTCTTCCTCGGCAACGGCGTCTCGGAACTGGTGTCGATGGCCGTCCAGGCGCTCATCGAGGACGGCGACGAGATCCTGATCCCCGCCCCGGACTTCCCCCTCTGGACGGCGGTGACGACCCTCGCGGGCGGCAAGGCGGTCCACTACCTGTGCGACGAGCAGGCCGACTGGTACCCCGACCTCGACGACATGGCTTCGAAGATCACCGACCGCACCAAGGCGGTCGTGATCATCAACCCGAACAACCCCACCGGCGCGGTCTACCCCAAGGAGATCGTCGAGGGCATCCTCGAACTCGCCCGGCGGCACGGCCTCATGGTCTTCGCCGACGAGATCTACGACCAGATCCTCTACGACGACGCCGTGCACCACTCGGCCGCCGCGCTCGCCCCCGACCTGGTGGTCCTCACCTTCTGCGGGCTGTCCAAGACGTATCGCGTGGCGGGCTTCCGCTCCGGCTGGCTGGTGGTGACCGGGCCGCGCCAGCACGCGAAGGACTACCTGGAGGGCCTCACCATGCTGGCCTCCATGCGGCTGTGCGCCAACGCGCCCGCGCAGTACGCCATCCAGGCCGCGCTCGGCGGCCGGCAGTCCATCCGCGAACTCACTACACCGGGCGGGCGGCTGCTGGAGCAGCGGGACGTGGCCTGGCGGATGCTCAACGAGATCCCGGGCGTGACGTGCGTGAAGCCGAAGGGCGCGCTGTACGCCTTCCCGCGTCTGGACCCCAAGGTGCACAGGATCCACGACGACGAGCGGTTCGTGCTGGACCTGCTGCTGCGGGAGAAGATCCAGGTGGTTCAGGGCACGGGCTTCAACTGGCCCTCACCGGACCACTTCCGCATCCTGACCCTGCCGCACGCGGACGACCTGGAGGCGGCCATCGGCCGGATCGGGCGGTTCCTCGGCGGGTACCGACAGTAGGCGCCGGGCGTTTCCCGGCCACGCGGGGGGACGGCCGGAAAGGGTCTTTGAGCCGGATGGGGGCCCTGCGCAGGGCGTGAGCGCCGCGCAGGGGGGAACGTCGTCTTCGGTCCTTCCCCCAGGCAGGAGCGGAGACGAGTGATGGCCACCACGCAGGGCGCAGCCCGACTCGGCACGGCACGACCGGCGGACCTCCGGCTGCCGGGCATCGTGCTCGGGGTGGGGATGGGCGGGTTCGTCGACGGCATCCTGCTGCACCAGTTGCTGCAGTGGCACCACATGCTCTCCAGCACCAATCAGGACCGCATCGGGCTGAAGTACTACAATCCCCACACCGTGTCCGGCCTGGAGATGAACACGCTGTGGGACGGCGTCTTCCACACCGTGTGCTGGCTCGCGGTCCTGCTCGGGCTGGCCGTGCTGTACGCGCGGGTCACCCACGACCGGCTGGGGGTGTGGACCTCCCGGGTGCTGTGGGGCTGGATGCTCGTGGGCTGGGGCCTGTTCAACCTCGTCGAGGGCGTGCTGGACCACCACGTCCTCGGCATCCACCACGTCTACGCCGGGGAGGGCCAGGTCTGGTGGGACATCGGCTTCCTCGTCCTGGGTGCGCTGCTGGTCGCCGGCGGCCACCTGCTCCAGCGCGGCGGCCGGTTCTTCGACCCCGGTGCGCCGGCCGACCGCCGTGAGGGCCGGTCGGGCTGATGGACCACCACCATCTGCCCGAGCACGGGCACGGCGCGGCCAGTGATGCCCTGGACCTGCTGCCGCCCGCGCTCGTGCTGCTCGCCGCCGCCGGTGCCTACCTGCTGCTCGTCCGCCGGGCGCGCCATCGCAATCCGGCCCTCGGCTGGAGCCGGTGGCGGACCGGCTTCTTCCTCGGCGGGATCGTCCTGCTCGGTGTCGCGCTGCTGCCGCCCGTGGCCCCCTACGCCCACGAGGACTTCCGCGGGCACATGGCCCAGCACCTCCTCATCGGCATGTACGCGCCGCTCGCCCTGGTCCTGGCCGCCCCCGTCACGCTCCTGCTGCGCACCCTGCCGGCTTCCCGGGGCCGGCGCCTGACCGCTGTGCTGCACAGTCCGCCCGCTCGCGTGATCGCCCACCCGGCGGTCGCGCTGGCGCTCTCGACGGGCAGCCTCGTGGCCCTGTACTTCACCCCGCTGTACAACGCGACCACGACCGGCCCGGCGGCGCACTGGCTGCTGCACGCGCACTTCCTGCTCTCCGGATGCCTGTTCGCCCACGCCATCGCGGGCCCCGACCCGGCCCCCGCCAGGCCGGGCGTCCGGGCCCGGCTGGTCTGCCTCGGCGTCGCGATCGCGGCACACGCCGTGATCTCCCAGCTGATGTACGCCGGCTTCCGGGTCGACATCCACGCGCCGGTCGACCAAGTGCAGGGCGGCGCGGAGATCATGTACTACGGCGGCGACCTGGCCGAGCTGCTGCTGGCCGCCGCATTGGTCGCCACGTGGCGGCCCGAGCCCCGGCGCGCGACGAGCCGTGGCGGGTGGCGCCGAGTCGTCCCGGCCCGGAATGTCAGTGGCGGGTCGTAGCCTTCGAGCAGGTGGGGCGAGAAGCCGCGGGATCGCCCGAGGCCGGAGAGGAGCACGCCGTGACGCGACCGCCGACCGCCGCGCAGCGGCGTGTCATCGACGCCGCAGACCCGGTGACCGGGCGGCTCCGGGGCACCGAGTCACAGCTGACTGCACTGGTGAAGCGGGGGCTGGCCTTCCGGCACCCGCGGCCGCCGCACGACCACTTCCTGACGCCCGAGGGGCACCGGGTGCGGCAGGGCATCACCCAGGTGCCCGAGGCAGCCGGGTCCGCGGAGGCCCCCGCTTCGACGGGTGTGTTCGCCGCACGCGTCGGCGGCGAGGAGGCCGCTGCGGATACCGGTCCCGCCCGGCGCCGTGAGGTGCACAGCGCCTGGCAGGGGCTGCTGGAGCTGCGCCGGATGACCAACCCCGGCGGGGACGTGGACCGGCCGTGCGGCTGGGAGCGTACGCATCTGGTGCGGGCCGCGGCGCTGGCCCTGGAGGCGGCCGGGCACGCTCCGGCGGGGCGGGAGGGCGGGGGCTATCGCGTACGGGAGACCCCCCAGCCGGAGGCCGTCGCCGTCCACGAGCCGGACGGCGAGGCGCTGCGGGCCTGCGCGGCCACCCTGGAGGGGGCAGGCTGGCAGGTGAGCGAGCACCGCGAGCCGCGCACCGCAAGCCGGTATCTGCTGGCTTCGCCGCGCCGCGCGTGATGGGCATGCCAAGATCGGTGGATCGTTGCGCAGTGCACGAGAACCCGAAGGGGAAGCCGTGAGCGAGCCGTTTTCCGTCCCTGTGACCGTCCGTGGATACGAGACAGATGTCCAAGGACACCTCAACCAGGCGGTCTACCTGAACTACGCGGAGCACGCCCGCTGGTCGCTGCTCCACGCCGCCGGGATCAGCCAGTCCGCCCTCATCGGCAGCGGCGTGGGCCCGGTCGCCCTGGAGACGACCATCCGCTACAAACGCGAGCTGCTCGCGGGCGACGAGGTCGAGGTGACCTGTGCCTTCGAGTGGGGCGGCGGCAAGACGTTCCGGATCGAGCAGACCGTCGTGAAGTCCGACGGCACGGTGGCCGCGGAGATCACGGCGGTCGGCGGAATCCTCGACCTGGAGCAGCGCAGACTGGTCGCCGACCCCGCAGAGGTCTTCAAGAAACTGGCGTCGGATCCGGGCGTGTTCGGGCTCTAGGTGTATTGACCCGCGGGGTTTGTCGATTGTTCCAAGCGGAAGGTGAACGGAGTCCTGGGGTCAGGACGCGGCCGGAGCCTTCGGTGCGCCCGTGAGCTCCTCGCCCGCCTCCATCGGGTGGGTGACGTCATGGGCGTCTCGGCCGTTGCGGCCCAGGTGGTTGAAGACCAGGTTGAGCAGCACGGCCGCCACACAGCCCGTGGAGATGCCGGAGTCCAGGACGATCCGGGCCGTCTCCGGGAAGGCGTGGTAGAACTCCGGCGCCGTGATGGGGATGATGCCGACCGCCAGGGAGACCGCCACGATCAGGACGTTGTTGTCCCGGTCCAGGGCGGCCCGGACCAGGGTCTGGATGCCGCTGGCGGCGACCGAGCCGAACAGCACCACGCCCGCCCCGCCGAGCACCGGGCGCGGTACGACGGCGATCAGCGAGGCCGCCATGGGACACAGGCCCATCAGCACCAGGAAGCCGCCGCCCGCGGCGACGACGTACCGGCTGCGGATCTTCGTCATGGCGACCAGGCCGATGTTCTGCGCGAAGGCGCTGCACATGAAGCCGTTGAAGAGCGGGCTGATCGCCGAGCCGAGGGTGTCGGCGCGCAGGCCGGCCGCGATGGTCTTCTCGTCGGCCGGGCGGTCGACGATCTCGCCCAGCGCCAGCATGTCGGCGGTCGATTCGGTCATCGATACCACCATCACCACGCACATCGAGATGATCGCGGCGAGCTGGAACTGCGGGGCGCCGAAGTGGAACGGGGTGGGGAAGCCGACGACGGCCGCGTCCGCGACGGGGCCGAAGTCCGTGGCGCCGAACGGGATCGCGATCAGTGTGCCGATCACCAGGCCGAGCAGCACGGCGATCTGCTTGACGAAGCCCGTGGTGAAGCGGCGCAGCAGCAGCACGATCAGCAGGGTGACGGCCGCGAGGCCCAGGTTGGTCGCCGAGCCGTAGTCGTGTGCCGTCGGGTCGGGTCCCTGCGCCCACCCGAAGGCGACGGGGAGCAGCGATATGCCGATCAGGGTGATGACCGTGCCCGTGACCACGGGCGGGAAGAAGCGGATCGCCTTGCAGAAGACGGGGGCCGCCAGGAAGCCCAGGAGTCCGGCGACGATGACCGCGCCGAAGATGATGGGCAGGGCGTCGGACTTGTCCTCGGTGGAGGCGACGATCGCGGTCATCGGGGCGACACCGGCGAAGGTGACGCCGTTGACGAACGGCAGCCGGGCGCCGATCTTCCAGATGCCGAGGGTCTGCAGGAAGGTGGCGAGGCCCGCGGTGAAGAGGCAGGCGCCGGTGAGGAAGGTGAGGTCGCCGGCGGAGAGGCCGATGGCCGCGCCGACGATCAGGGGCGGGGCGACGACGCCCGCGTACATGGCGGCCACGTGCTGCAGGCCGGTCGTCGCCATCTTGAGCGCGGGGAGTTTTTCGTCAACGGGGTGGTCGGCCACGGCGGCGTCCCTCCGGTCGGTTACACGGCTGCGCCATAGGGGCCGCCGTGGGTGTCAGGGAGGTGGTGCGGGTGGGCTGGGGGCACCTCCCTGCTCGAGCGGAGCCGAGAGCTTGGGGGAGGGACCGGACATGCAGGTGACGGGGTGGGCCGTTCCGGGGCGCGCGGTTGCGCGCGCCCCGGAGACGACCGCCGTGGTCCCCGCTCGGGTCCACGGCCACCGGCCGGGAGCCGTCCCTCCCGGCCGGAGTCATCCGGGTGGTCAGGCCTCGGCGGCGATCCTCGCCAGCCGCCGGGCCTCGTCCCGTGTGGCGCGGGCGATGGCGTCCTCGTCGGCCGTGAGCAGCCGTCCGTCCTCGACGATCTGCCGGCCGTTCACGAAGGAGGCGGTGACCGGGGCGGCCGCGCCGAACACCAGGGCGGTCACCGGGTCGGCGATGGAGGCGTGGGCGAGCGTGTCCAGCTTCCACAGCACGAGGTCGGCGAGCTTGCCGGGCTCCAGGGAGCCGGTCTCCGCCGCCCGGCCGAGGACCTGGGCGCCGCCGTAGGTGCCGAGGCGCAGGGCCTGACGGGCGTTCAGGGCGGCTTCCCGGTGGGCGCCGAGGCGGTTGATGAGGAGCGCGTTGCGCAGCTCGGTGTGGAGTTCGCCGGACTCGTTGGAGGCGGTGCCGTCGACGCCGAGGCCGACCGGGACGCCGGCCGCGAGCATGTCGGGGACGCGGGCGATGCCGGCGGCGAGGCGGGCGTTGGAGGAGGGGCAGTGCGCGACGCCGGTGCGGGACCGGGCGAAGGCGGCGATGTCGGAGTCGTTCATGTGGACGCAGTGCGCCATCCACACGTCCTCGCCGAGCCAGCCGGTGGACTCGAAGTAGTCGGTCGGGCCCATGCCGAACAGTTCGTGGCAGAACTTCTCCTCCTCCACGGTCTCCGAACCGTGGGTGTGCAGCCGGACGCCGAGACGGCGGGCCAGCTGGGCGCCGTCGCGGAGCAGTTCGGTGGAGACGGAGAAGGGCGAGCAGGGCGCGACGGCGACCTGGGTCATGGCGTCGAAAGAGGAGTCGTGGTGCCGGCGCACGGTCTCCTCGGTGGCCGCCAGCGCACCGTCGAGGGTCTCGACGGCGAAGTCCGGGGGCAGGCCGCCGTCCTTCTCGCTGCGGTCCATGGAGCCGCGGGCGAGGGTGAAGCGGACGCCCATGTCGCGGGCGGCGCCGATGATCGCGCCGGAGAGGTCGCCGGAACCGCGCGGGAAGACGTAGTGGTGGTCCATGGCGGTGGTGACGCCGCCGCGGGCCATCATCGCCAGCGAGCCCTGGGCGGCCGCGCGGACCATCGGCTCGTCGATGCGCGCCCAGGTGGGGTAGAGCGCGACGAGCCAGTTGAAGAGGTTGTGGTCCGTGGCCAGGCCGCGGGTGATCCACTGATAGAAGTGGTGGTGGGTGTTGATCAGGCCGGGGGTCACGAGGTGGCCGGAGGCGTCGATACGGCGTACGACGTTCTCCAGGCCCTCGGGGGCCGCGCCCGCGCCGAGTGACTCGATGCGGTTGCCGGCGAGGACGACGTGCCCGGAGGCGTACTCGGTGTCGTGTCCGTCGACGGTCGCGATCGCGCAGTTCTCGATGACGATGCGCCGCTCAGCTGCCATGGTTCGTCCCTTTTCACGAAGTGTGCTGAATCGAAGAGGGCACGGCAGGACCCTGGGAGTTTTGAGTGCCGTGGCCGGGAGAAGGGTTCCCCGGCCACGGGTGCCGAAAGGGGGAACGTCAGAGGTTGGTGAGGTCCTCGGGGATCCGCGCCTCGCAGCCGTCCCGCAGGATCGTCGCCTCGATCAGGCCGTACGGGCGGTCGGCGGCGTAGTACACCTCATTGTCGTTCTTCAGCCCGAACGGCTGCAGGTCCACCAGGAAGTGGTGCTTGTTCGGGAGGGAGAAGCGGACCTCGTCGATCTCGCTGCGGTGGTTGATGATCCGCGAACCCATTTGGTAGAGGGTCTGCTGGAGCGAGAGCGAGTACGTCTCGGCGAAGGCCTGGAGCATGTGCTTCTTCACCTGCTCGTAGGACTTCTCCCAGTTGGGCATGCGCTGCTCGTCGTCGGTCCAGTTGAACCGCCAGCGGCCGGAGACCTCGGTGGCCAGGATGCGGTCGTAGGCCTCCTTCAGCGTCGTGTACTTGTCCTTGACATAGCCCCAGAACTCGGAGTTGGTCGAGTTCATCACGACGAGGTCCTTGAGGCCGGAGACGACCTCCCACTTCTCACCGTCGTAGGTGATCTGCGTCAGCCGGACCTCCTGGCCCTTGCGGACGAAGGAGTGCTTGACCTCGTCGGCGCCGATGGACTGGGAGTTGGCGTCGGAGGCCTCGATCCGCTCCCAGGCGTACTCCTCGATGCGGATCCGGGCCCGGTGGATCGGCTGCTGGCTGGTGACGAAGTGCCGGGCGAGGTGGATGCCGAACTGCTCGGCGGACTCGATGCCGTGCTCCTTGGCGAACGCGTACACCGTGTTCTTGGTGGTGTCGGTCGGCAGCACGTTGGCGTTCGAGCCGGAGTAGTGGACCTCGTCCATGTCGCCGCTCAGCGCGACGGAGACGTTGAGGTCCTTGATGTGGTGCGTGGCACCGTCCCGCGTGATCTTGACGACTCGGTTCTCGGCCTTGCCGTACTGGTTCTGTCCCAGGATCACAGGGTGGGCAGGGCGGGAAATGTCTGTCATCTTTAGCTAGCTCCCTCGGTATACGGAGTAGCCGAACGGGTTGAGCAGCAGCGGTACGTGGTAGTGCTCACCGGCCTCGACGGCGAAGGTGATCGCTACCTCCGGAAAGAACGCACCGCTGTCCCGATTCGCGGGGGCGTCCTGCTGCGCATCGGCTTGCTTCTTCGCAGATTCTTCGAGGTACGGCTCCACCGCGAAGTCGAGCCGTACGTGGGTGGTGCCCTCCGGCAGCGCCGGCAGGTCCTTGCACCGCCCGTCCGCGTCGGTCACGGAGCCGCCGAGCGCCTGCCAGTCCGCCGCGCGCCCGGAGCGGGCGGCGAGCCGGACGGCGACGCCCTCGGCGGGGCGGCCGACGCTGGTGTCCAGGATGTGCGTGGACACGGAGGCGGTGGTGCTGGTGCTCATGGGGGTCAGGCTTCCTCTTCGACGAGTCGGGCCAGGCGGATGCGGTTGATCTTCCCCAGTTCGGTGCGGACGATCTCCCGCTCCCGTTCCGGCGTGTTGCCGAGCCGTTCTCTGAGCGCGTCCCGCATCTGCTCGCCGGTGCGGCCGGTGGCGCAGATCAGGAAGACATGGCCGAACCTCTCCTGGTAGGCGAGGTTCAGCTCCAGCATCTCCGCCTTGAGTGCGTCGGAGGCGCCGGCCATGCCGCGCTGCTCCCGGGCCGAGGTCGGGTCACCGGGCTTGGGACGGCCGATGGGCGGGTGGCCGGCCATCGCCTCGTCCAGGTCCGCGGCCGTCAGCTCCGCCATGGCGGCGTCGCTCGCGGCGTACAGGTCCTCGCTGGTGGCGTAGGGGCGGGCGGCCAGCAGGCGCTTCGCCCACGCCGTGGCGGCGCACGCCTCGTGGAGTGCGGTGAGGGCCGCGTGCTCCTCGAGGGTGTTGAACCGGGTCAGGCCCGGCGGCGTGGAAGTGGACGTCACGGGAGCCTCCGTGGCCGGATTCGGCCGTCGTGCTGAACGGGCGTGCCGATAGCTAACGCCCTCCCGCGACAGCACGTCAACAGTTTGTTGAAAATTCGGTGGCGCGAAACCGGACCGGTGCGCGGGGGCAACGGCGGGGAAACCTCGGGGGCTGTCACGCGGGGCAGCCGGTCACCGGCTGCGCGGGGCGGGCGCCGGTCAGGCTCCCTTCTCACGGTTGAGGTAGTTGTAGACGGTGAAGCGGCTGACGCCGAGGGCGCTCGCCACGGTCTCCACCCCGTGCCGTACGGAGAAGGCGCCGCGCGCCTCGAGTATCCGTACGACCTCCTGCTTGGCCCTGCGGTCCAGATCGGCGAGCGGCATGCCCTTGCGGCGCTCCATCGCGGCCAGGATGTGATCGAGGGAGTCGGCGAGCTGGGGCAGCCGGACGGCGACGGCGTCCCTGCCCTCCCAGGCCAGGACGACGTCGTCGGGGCCGGCCTCGTCGGGCGGGATCATCTCACCGCCCATGGCGTCGACCAGGGGTTTCACGGCCGCGATGAACGGCTCGTCCCCCGCGCCACTCACGCGCCGCCCTCCTCGACCACGTTGACCTGGAGCGAGACGCGGGTGGCACCGGCCTCGAGGGTCTTGCGGAGGAGGGCGTCCACGGCGGTGAGAACCGCGTCGGCACCGCCCTCCGCGGTGTTGCCGAACGGGCCCACGTCGACGGCGTCCAGCTCGGCGGCCTCCACGACCTCACGGGCCACCACCGCGTGCGCGGGCGCCTCGTCCAGGTCGAACGGCTCGGTCGTGAACTCCACTCTCAGTCGCACGCGCTCAACCTAACGCGCGGGACGGACTTTCCGGCAGCCCCTCTTGACAGCCCTCGCACCCCGCAGGCAATCTTCCGTTAAGCAGAAACATGATTCCACGATGCGGAATGACAAGCTGCTGAAGGCAAGCACCACCGAAGACAAGGAAGGGAGCGCCGCCCCGATGGGATTCGCAGACCAGCGCTTCAACGTCAACCTGTCGATCCTCTTCACGGAGCTCCCCCTCCTGGAGCGCCCCGCGGCGGCCGCCGCGGCGGGCTTCACCGCGGTCGAGCTGTGGTGGCCCTGGGTCGACTCGCCCGTCCCCGAGCGGTCCGAGCTCGACGCCCTGAAGCGCGCGATCGAGGACGCCGGCGTCCGGCTGACCGGCCTGAACTTCTACGCCGGGCAGCTCCCGGGCCCGGATCGCGGTGCCCTGTCGGTTCCCGGTCCGGAGGCGGAGCGGTTCCGCGCCAACATCGACGTGGCCGCCGACTTCGCCGCCTCCCTGGGCTGTACGGCCCTGAACGCCCTGTACGGCAACCGCGTCGAGGGCGTGGACCCAACCGAGCAGGACGCCCTCGCCCTGGAGAACCTGGTCCTCGCGGCCAGGGCCGCCGACCGGATCGGCGCGATTCTGCTGATCGAGGCGCTGAACCGGCCCGAGTCGCCGCTGTACCCGCTGGTGTCGGCCCCGGCGGCCGTGGAGGTCGTCGACCGGGTCAACGAGGCGACCGGCCTGGACAACGCGCGCTTCCTCATGGACCTCTACCACCTGTCCATGAACGGCGAGGACCTCCCGTCGGTGATCGAGCGGTTCGCCGCGAAGACCGGGCACGTGCAGATCGCCGACAACCCGGGCCGTGGCGCGCCGGGCACGGGCTCACTGCCCCTCGAAGACCTCCTCGACCAGCTGACGAAGGCGGGCTACGACGGCTGGGTCGGCCTCGAGTACAAGCCGGGCGACCGCCCGAGCGCCGAGGCCTTCGACTGGCTGCCCCGCTGACCCCGTACCTGAAAGGCACCCCATCATGAGCACACTCCCCAAGGTCGCCTGGATCGGACTCGGCATCATGGGCTCCCCCATGTCCGAGAACCTGATCAAGGCGGGCTACCAGGTCACCGGCTTCACGCTGGAGCAGGACAAGCTGGACCGGCTGGCCGCCGCGGGCGGCACCGCCGCCGGCTCGATCGCCGAGGCCGTGAAGGACGCCGACGTCGTCATCACGATGGTCCCGGCCTCCCCGCAGGTCGAGGCCATCGCCTACGGCCCCGACGGCATCCTGGAGAACGCGCGGTCCGGCGCGCTGCTGATCGACATGTCCTCGATCACCCCGCAGACCTCGGTCGACCTGGCGAAGGCGGCGAAGGACAAGGGCATCCGCGTCCTGGACGCCCCGGTGTCCGGCGGTGAGGCCGGTGCCGTCGAGGCCGTACTGTCCATCATGGTCGGCGGCGAACAGGCCGACTTCGACGCCGCGAAGCCGATCCTCGAAGCGCTCGGCAGGACCATCGTGCTGTGCGGTCCGCACGGCTCCGGTCAGACCGTCAAGGCCGCCAACCAGCTGATCGTCGCCGTGAACATCCAGGCGTGCGCCGAGGCCGTGGTCTTCCTGGAGAAGTCCGGCGTGGACCTGAAGGCCGCCCTGGACGTCCTGGGCGGCGGCCTCGCCGGCTCGACCGTGCTGACCCGCAAGAAGGACAACTTCCTCGGCCGCGACTTCAAGCCGGGCTTCCGGATCGACCTGCACCACAAGGACATGGGCATCGTCACGGCCGCCGCACGCAACGTCGGCGCGGCCCTGCCCGTCGGCGCCGTGGTCGCCCAGCTGGTCGCGTCCCTGCGTGCGCAGGGCGACGGCGGCCTGGACCACTCGGCGCTGCTGCGGGCCGTGGAGCGACTCTCCGGCGCCCGGGTCTGACCCTCCCCCGACCCTCGTGCCCCCGAGGGTCCCCGATCCCCGGGCGGCGCCGCCGCTGACAACTGTCCTGTCGCGCCCAGAGCGGCTGCGCCGCCCGGAACCACCCACGCCCTTCGCTTCAACAAACTGTTGACGCTCCGCTCATCCCGATCCTAGGCTCCACGCGCCCGCGGCTCGGGCGCGTACGGCCACTTCGAAGTGACCGACGACATCACGGACTTCACCCATGCCGACTTCCTCGGCGCGGTCGGCAAGCGCGCCGAGGTGTTCCTGCGCTTCTCGACCGCCGCCGACTCGCTCGGCGGGGCGGACGCGGTGCGCGACCCGCGCGGTTTCGCTCGCGACGGCGTGATCGAGAAGAACCTCGCGCACTTCCACGCCGCCGGCCCCGAGTACGGGCGGCGCGTGGAGGAGGCGGTCCGCACCCTGCGCGAGGACTGAAAACCCCCTGACCGTGATCGACCGCCCGGGGCGACCCGGATGAGGGGTGGTCCCCCGGGCACGGACACGGTCAGGGCGCGGACCGCGGCGGCTGCGAGCCAGTGCGGTGGTGAAGGGCCCGGACCGGCTTCTCGACCTGAGGGAAGCCCACCCCGGAGCCCGTCGCACCCGCCGCGGTCCCAGCACCACCCACCCCTCTCCCCCCGACCCCGTCCGGCGGCGCGAACGTCCTGTCGCGCCCAGCCTCGCGCCGCCGGACGGCCAGCCGTTCCCAGGGTGCGGATCCGTCCCGTTCGCAGCAGCCTGAAGGCATGGCACCTCCCACCGAGCACCCGCATGTCGTGGTCCACGCCCCTGCTCTGGACGGCTCGCGCCGGGTCACCCTGGGCGAGGAGCCGCTGGGCGTCGCCACCCACACCGACGACGTCGCCGAGATCCTGCGCCTGGCCGACCTGTACGTCACCGACGTCGCCGAGAGCGACCTCGTCGAGTGGCAGGGCGGCGGGCCGGACGACTGGCCGGGGCTGTCGGAGCACCACGAGGCGTGAGCGCGCCTACGGCACCGGTCGTACAGCCCGTACGGAACCCTCACATCAACCTGTGAACCCGGCCCCGGGGGCTTCAACCACCCCTGGGGCCGGGCACATTCTCGTCACACGGGGCCCGTCGGCACGGGGGCGGCGGGTCCCGGTACGGGGGTGAAGCCATGAGCGACGGTACGGCGGTCCGGCTGGAGCCGCACGAGATCGCACTGCTGGGGGAAGGCCCGTGGGCCGCCGTCACCGTCGCCGTGGTGGACCTGCATCTGCGGGGGCCTGGTGGAGGCGGACCTGCCGGGGACGATCCGGGCGGCTGGCGCGGACGCCCTGGAGGCGGTTCAGCCGCCTTCTCCCCTCGCGGTCGCGGTGCTCGCCTGTCTTCGCGAGCCGGCCGCCCCCAAGAGCCTGGTGAAGGATCCGGAGATCCGCCTCGCGGTGGCAGTCATGCGCATCCCGCTCGCGGGGGCGGGCCTGCTGCGTTGTCCCCTGCTCGGCCCGACGCGCGCCGCCCGCCGCCACGTCAGTGCCCTGCGGGACGTCCATCCCCTGCCGGCGAGCAGGCAGGGCCTGACCGACGGTGAACGGCTGCTCCTGGTCGCCCTGCACGGCGAGGCGGCCCTGTGGCTGCTGGTGCCGCGCTTCGCCCTGCGGGCGGGTCTGGTCCGCCGGGCCGAGGTGGGCGGCAAAAGCCTCCTGAAGAACTCACCGCGCGGCCGGGGTGGCGGGGGCGGGGGTTACCACTACTGCAGTGGCGGCGGGGGCGGCTGCGGAGGCGGAGGCGGAGGCGGCGGGAGCTGACCCCGTGCGTGCGTCTGCGGGCATGCGGCACGGGACATGTGTGAGGGGCGGTCCGTCCTCATGGACGGGCCGCCCCTCTGCTCCCCTGTGCGTCAGACCTTCAGCGTCCGGATCGACGTCGGCGCGTGGCCGGGCTCGGTGGCGATCTCCTCGAACTCCACGACGTTGCCGATGTCGTTGGTCGTCGACATGGAGATGTTCGTGACGCGCTCCAGGATCGCCTCGACGACGACCGGGACCCGGTGCTCCGCGGCCAGCTTCTTGGCCTGCTCGAAGGCGTCGCCCAGCTCGGCTGGGTCGGTGACGCGGATCGCCTTGCAGCCGAGGCCCTCGGCGACCTTGACGTGGTCGACGCCGTAGACGCCGAGCTCGGGCGAGTTGAGGTTCTCGAACTCCAGGTTGACCTGGAAGTCGATCTCGAACGCCCGCTGCGCCTGACGGATCAGACCCAGGTAGGAGTTGTTCACCAGGACGTGGACGTACGGGATCCTGTGCTGCGCGCCGACGGCCAGCTCCTCCAGCATGAACTGGAAGTCGTAGTCGCCGGAGAGGGCGACGACGGACGCCTCCGGATCGGCCTTGGCCACGCCCAGGGCGGCCGGGATGGTCCAGCCGAGCGGGCCGGCCTGGCCGCAGTTGATCCAGTGGCGGGGCCGGTAGACGTGCAGCATCTGCGCACCGGCGATCTGCGAGAGGCCGATCGTGGAGACGTACCGGGTCTCCGGGCCGAAGGCCTTGTTCATCTCCTCGTAGACGCGCTGCGGCTTGATCGGGATGTCGTCGAAGTGCGTACGGCGCTGGAGGGTCGCCTTGCGCTGCTGCGCGGACTCGGCCCACGCGGAGCGGTCGGGGAGCGTACCGGCCGCCTTCAGCTCGCGGGCGACCTCGACGAACAGCTCCAGGGCGGCCTTGGCGTCGGAGGCGATGCCGTAGTCGGGCGCGAAGATCCTGCCGATCTGGGTGGGCTCGATGTCGACGTGCACGAACGTCCGCCCGGCCGTGTAGACGTCGAGCTTGCCGGTGTGGCGGTTGGCCCAGCGGTTGCCGATGCCGAGGACGAAGTCGGACTCCAGGAACGTCGCGTTGCCGTAGCGGTGCGAGGTCTGCAGGCCGACCATGCCGGCGTTCAGCTCGTGGTCGTCGGGCAGGGCGCCCCAGCCCATCAGGGTCGGGACGACCGGGGTTCCGGTCAACTCGGCGAACTCGACGAGGAGTTCGGCGGCGTCGGCGTTGATGATGCCGCCGCCCGCGACGATCAGCGGCCGCTCGGCCGCATTCAGCATCCCGATCGCCTTCTCGATCTGGGCGCGGGTCGCGGCGGGCTTGTAGACCGGGAGCGGCTCGTAGGTCTCCGGGTCGAACTCGATCTCCGTCAGCTGCACGTCGATCGGCAGGTCGATGAGGACCGGGCCGGGGCGACCGGAGCGCATCAGGTGGAAGGCCTGCTGGAAGACGCCCGGGACCTGCGCGGCCTCCAGCACGGTGACGGCCATCTTCGTGACCGGCTTGGCGATGGAGGCGATGTCGACGGCCTGGAAGTCCTCCTTGTGGATCACGGCGGTCGGAGCCTGGCCGGTGATGCACAGGATCGGGATGGAGTCGCCGGTCGCGGAGTACAGCCCCGTGATCATGTCGGTGCCGGCCGGGCCCGAAGTGCCGATGCAGACGCCGATGTTGCCCGGGTGGGTGCGGGTGTAGCCCTCGGCCATGTGCGAGGCGCCCTCGACGTGCCGGGCGAGGGTGTGGGCGATGCCGCCCGAGGCTTTGAGCGCCGCGTAGAACGGGTTGATCGCCGCGCCGGGGACACCGAACGCGTCGGCGACGCCTTCGCGCTTGAGGATCTCAACTGCCGCGCGGGCAGCGGTCATTCGAGCCATCGAGTACTCCTGCTTCGGCTGTCGGATTCGCACTCCCGTCGCGCCCCGCGGTGAGCTCTTCCGTATTGCGGAAATTGTTTTCTACTATCTGGAATGAATGTATGCGGGGCGGGCGAAGGGCGTCAAGAGACGGAAAGCGCCGGACAGGGTGGGGCCCGAGGGAGCACGATGGGCACGCCGGCCCGATACGACACGGTTATGGAGGGGCCATGGCCGAGACCGTCGCGGTGCGCTGCCCGGCCTGCCGCCGCGAGCACCGCTACACCGCACCGGCGTACCCGTGCGCGTGCGGTGCGCCGGTCGCCCCGCGACTCGACCGGGACGGTACGGCGACGCCCGTCTCACACCGGGTCTGGCAGGAGGACTGGGTGAGGGTGCGGTGCGGCTCCTGCGGGCGGCGCGGCGAGTGGCCGCGCCCGGAGGTGGGGTGCTCGTGCGGAGCGGTACTGCGGGTGGCGGTGGTGGAGGACGGGGAGAGTGCTGCCGCTCGGGACGACGCACCCCTCGCGGAAGTCACGCCGGCCCCGGAGGCGGCGACGGTCCGGCGCACCGCACCGGCCGCCCGGCCCCCCTTCCCCTCCGTCACGATCCGTACGGCGCGCGACGCCGTCACGGCCACCGCCCTGTATCTGCGCTGGCTCGGCTACCGGGGTGTACGCAGGGCGGACCAGCGTCCGCCCTCCGGTATCGGTCTCGCCGCCCGCGGTATCGTCGCGCAGGTGGACCCGGCCGTACGCCCGGCGACCCTCAGGGACGTCGAATGCCTGTGGCTGACGGCCATGACGGAGTCCGCGGACTGCCTCTACTTCTCCCTCGCCGGGTACGCGGACGACGCCCGGGCCCGCGCCGACACCCTGGGCATCGCCTTGTTCGTCCTCGACCTCACCGGCACGCCGAGGCCGGTGAACGCGCGCGCCGACGCCCTGGCCACCACCGGCACCGGTACCGAGAACCCGGCTCCCTGACCACCCCCGAGCACCGCATACTCACCGCATGCGTATTCGCCCCGCCACGCCCGCCGAACTCCCCGCCCTCCAGGACGTCGAACGTGCCGCCGGGGCGCCCTTCCGCGACCTCGGCATGCCGGAGATCGCGGACGACGCACCACCCGCACTCGACACCCTGGAGCACTACCGCAGGGCGGGCCGCTGCTGGGTGGCGGCGGACGAGCGGGGCCGGCCGGCCGCCTACCTCCTCGCCGAACCCGTCGACGGCGCCCTGCACGTCGAGCAGGTCTCGGTCCACCCCCGCGCCGCGCGCAGGGGCGTGGGCCGCGCCCTGCTGGACCACGCCGCCGACCACGCCCGCGAGGAGGGCCTGACGGCCCTGACGCTGACCACCTTCACGGAGGTGCCGTGGAACGCCCCCTACTACGCCCGCCTCGGCTTCCGGCCCCTCCCCGAGGCGGACCTCACGCCCGGCCTGCGCGCGATCCGCGCGACGGAAGCCGAACTGGGCCTGGACCGCTGGTCACGGGTGTGCATGCGCAAGCCGCTGTGAGCGGAGCGGCCGCGCTGCGTCCTCAGCCGCCGGCGAACCTCTCCCGCAGCTCCACCTTGCGGACCTTCCCGGACACCGTCATCGGGAAGGAGTCGAGGATCCGCATCCGGCTCGGGAGCTTGTAGTGCGCCAACCGCCCCTCGCAGAAGGCACGGAGCTCCTCCAGCGTGGGCGGGTCGTCCGGGTCGCGCGCGATGACGCAGGCCAGGACCTCCTCGCCGTAGCGCTCGTGCGGGACGCCGACGACCTGGACGTCCTGGATCTTCGGATGGCCGTAGAGGAACTCCTCGATCTCGCGGGGGTAGATGTTCTCCCCGCCCCGGATGATCATGTCCTTGATGCGGCCGACGATCTCGACGTAACCGTCCTCGCGCATGACGGCCAGGTCCCCGGTGTGCATCCAGCGGCCCGCGTCGACGGCCTCGGCGGTCTTCTCCGGCTCGTTCCAGTAGCCGAGCATCACGCTGTAGCCGCGGGTGCACAACTCACCCGCCCTTCCGCGCGGTTGGGTGACGCCCGTGGCCGGGTCGACGATCTTGACCTCGATGTGCGGCAGGACCCGGCCGACCGTGCCGGTGCGGTGCTCCAGGTCGTCGTCCATCCGGGTCTGCAGCGACACCGGGGACGTCTCGGTCATGCCGTAGCAGATGGAGACCTCCGCCATGTGCATCTCGGCGACGACCCGCTTCATCACCTCCACCGGGCAGGGCGAGCCCGCCATGATGCCGGTGCGCAGGGAGGAGAGGTCGTAGGAGGCGAAGTCGGGGAGGTTCAGCTCCGCGATGAACATGGTCGGCACGCCGTAGAGGGACGTGCAGCGCTCCTGCTGGACCGCCTCCAGGGTGGCCTTCGGGTCGAAGGACGGGGCGGGGATGACCATGCAGGCGCCGTGCGAGGTGGCGGCGAGATTGCCCATCACCATGCCGAAGCAGTGGTAGAAGGGCACCGGGATGCAGATCCTGTCCTGCTCGGTGTAGGCGATCAACTCGCCCACGAAGTAGCCGTTGTTGAGGATGTTGTGGTGGGAGAGGGTCGCGCCCTTCGGGAAGCCCGTCGTGCCCGACGTGTACTGGATGTTGATCGGGTCGTCGCAGGAGAGTTCGTCGTAGGTCGCGTCGGGGGTGGCCCGCCCGAGCAGCGCATCCCAGCTCGGGTCGCCGAAGTAGACCACCTCGCGCAACTCCGGCAGCGCGCCGCGGACCTGCTCGACCATCGCCCGGTAGTCGCTCGTCTTGTGGCTCAGGGAGGCGAACAGCAGGGACACGCCCGCCTGCTTCAGGACGTACTCCACCTCATGGGTGCGGTACGCCGGGTTGATGTTCACCATGATCGCGCCGATGCGGGCGGTGGCGTACTGGACGAGCACCCACTCGGGGCGGTTGACCGCCCAGATGCCCACCCGGTCGCCCTTGGCGACGCCGGAGGCGTGCAGGGCCGAGGCCAGTTCGCCGACCGCCGCACCGAACTCGGCGTACGTCCAGCGCCGCCCGGACGGCACGTCGACCAGTGCCTCGCGGTCCGGCCAGCGGGCCACCGCCCGGTCCAGGCTGGCGCCGATGGTGTCGCCGAGCAACGCCGTCCCACTGGTGCCGTGGCTGTAGGAACTCACCGGAAGTCCTCCTCGCGGTACTCGGCGTCCGAACCGGCCGCCGTGGCCTCACGCAGCTCGATCCGCCGGATCTTGCCGGAGACGGTCTTGGGCAGGTCGGCGAACTCCAGGCGGCGGATGCGCTTGTAGGGGGCCAGCGCCTCACGGGAGTGCTCGAACAGGACCTTGGCGGTGTCGGGGCCCGGCTGCCAGCCCTCGGCCAGCACGACGTACGCCTTGGGGACGGCCAGCCGCAGCTCGTCCGGCGCGGGCACGACCGCCGCCTCGGCGACCGCCTCGTGCTCCAGCAGCGCGCTCTCCAGCTCGAACGGGCTGATCTTGTAGTCGGAGGCCTTGAAGACGTCGTCGCTCCGGCCGATGTACGTCAGATACCCCTCGTCGTCCCTGGAGGCGACGTCTCCGGTGCGGTAGTAGCCGCCTGCCATCGCCTCGGCCGTACGGTCCGCGTCGCCGTGGTAGCCGGTCATCAGGCCTACGGGGCGGTCGGACAGGTCGAGTGCGATCTCGCCCTCCGCCGCGCCCGGTGCGCCGGACACGGGGTCGAGGAGTGCGACGCGGTAGCCGGGGCTCGGCCGGCCCATCGAGCCGGTCTTGAGCGGCTGGCCGGGGCTGTTGGCGACCTGGACGGCCGTCTCGGTCTGGCCGAAGCCGTCCCGGATGGTGCGGTTCCAGGCCCGGCGGACCTGCTCGATGACCTCCGGGTTGAGCGGCTCACCGGCCGCGACGACCTCGCGCGGCGGGGTGCGCAGCTGGGTCAGGTCGGCCTGGATGAGCATGCGCCACACGGTCGGCGGGGCGCAGAAGGTGGTCACGCCCGCCCGGTCCATCTCGGTCATGAGACGAACGGCGTCGAAACGCGTGTAGTTGTGCAGGAAGACGGTCGCCTCGGCGTTCCACGGGGCGAAGAGGTTGGACCAGGCGTGCTTGGCCCAGCCGGGTGAGGAGATGTTCAGGTGCACGTCGCCGGGTTTCAGGCCGATCCAGTACATGGTCGACAGATGGCCGATCGGGTACGACGTGTGGGTGTGCTCGACGAGTTTGGGCCGGGCGGTGGTGCCCGAGGTGAAGTACAGCATCAGCGGGTCGTCGGCCCGGGTCGGGCCGTCGGGGGCGAAGGCGGCCGAGGCGCCGTAGGCGTCGTCCAGCGGCAGCCAGCCCTGCGGCACCGCGCCCGCGGCGCCCGCGGCGATGCGCGTGTAGTCGCCGGGGACCTCGGCGAACTTCGCGGTGTCCTCGGGACGTGTGATGACGTGCCGGACCCGGCCGCGCTCGACCCGGTCGCGCAGGTCGGCGGGGCCGAGCAGCGGGGTGGCCGGGATGACCACCGCGCGCAGTTTCATCGCGGCGAGGGCGGTGATCCACAGTTCGGCCTGGTTGCCGAGCATGACGAGGATCCGGTCCTCGGCGCGCACGCCCCGCTCGCGCAGCCAGGTGGCGAACTGGTGCGACCGTACCGACATCTCCCCGAAGGACAGCTGGGTCTCGCGGCCGTCCTCCTCGACGAGGTGCAGGGCGGTGCGGGCGTTGCCGTCGGCGATCTCGTCGAACCAGTCGAGCGCCCAGTTGAAGTACTCGGGGCGGGGCCAGCGGAAGCCCTCGTAGGCGGTCGGGTAGTCCTCGCGGTGTTCGAGCAGGAAATCCCGCGCGTCGCGGAACAGCTCCGTCGCCGATGTCATCTGTCCTCCTGGGTGCCGGACCATTGCCGGGCGGCTCTGAGCCATCGTGTAATCCGTGATGCAGGTCTCACTACCCCCGAACGGGGGGTGCGCCCGCACAGGAGCCGTGACGAAGGGGCGGATCAGGTGACGACGGACGCGTCCGACGCGGTCGAGATACGCGACGCGCTGCTGCGTCTGCGGCGGGGCACCGGCCTTCCCGTCGCCTTCGGCGGCCTGCTGGAGGCCGGGCGGCAGATGCGCATCAGCGAACTCAGCGGCACGGCGACGCACGCCCTGCGCTCGCTGGTGGTGACGTCGGGCACCGGTCTCGGTGGCAAGACGTTGGCGCTGGCCCGGCCGTGCGTGGTTACGGACTACTCGGCGTCGCGGCAGATCAGCCACGAGTACGACGCCCCGGTGGCCGCGGAGGGGTTGCGCTCGGTGCTGGCCGTGCCCGTGGTGGTGCGGCACCGGGTGCGCGGGGTGCTGTACGGCGCGCTGCGCACGTCCCTGCCGCTGGGCGGGCGGATGCTGGACGCGGCCGTGGAGGCGGCGCGGGACGTGGAGCGGGCCCTGGCCGTCCGGGACGAGGCCCGCACGCTCGCCGCCGGGGCCGGAGCGGGCCCGGGGTGGGAGAGGGTGCGGGAGGCGCACGCGGCACTGCGGGCGCTGGCTCCGCGCATCACGGACCCGGAGCTGCGTGCGGAGGTGCACGAGGTGTGTGCGCTGCTGACGGCCGAGTCCGCCGGGCCGGCGCGGGTCCGGCTCGCACCGCGCGAGGTGGACGTGCTGGCCTGCGTGGCGGCGGGGGCCACGAACGCGGCCGCCGCGGAGCGGCTGGGCGTGACGCCGGAGACCGTCAAGGGGTACCTGCGGTCGGCCATGCGGAAGCTGCGGGCCCGCACCCGCGGCGAAGCCGTGGTCGCCGCGCGCCGGGCGGGGTGGTTGCCATAGGTTTGCGGTGTTTTCTGTGACGCCTGCACGAGCGCTGCGCCGAGAGGCCGGCGCGCGGGCGGTGACCCCGTCTTCCGGGGCATTCGGGAGTCCGGTGAATTCTGCCGCCGTCACGTGTTGTTATTTCCCTCACGAGGTCGTCCCTCCGAAATTCAAAGAACCGTTGCCTAATATTGGCCAGGACACGACACAGGGAGGGGAGCGGTGACCGTACGACGGGACTTCCAGGAGCCTCCCAGGAGCCGCCCCGACCTGGTCATCGGCCGGGAGGATCTGTTCACCTCGGCGCGTGAGCAGCTCGGCCGAGGGGGCAGTGTGCTGCTCCACGGCCCCGCCGGAATTGGAAAGTCGACGGTGCTGCGGGCGCTGGCCGCGGATTACGGCGGTGCGGACCGGACGGTGTTGCGGTGCTCGGCGACCGAGTCGGAATCCCACCTGCCCTTCCTGGCGCTGGCCGACCTGTTCGGGCTGGTGCTGGACGACGTGTCCGGTGCGCTGCCCGGCGCCCAGCGCACCGCCCTGGAGTCGGCGCTCACCGGCCGCGGCGAGTCCACGCTCCAGCGGGACGGGCTCGCGCTGCGCCTGGCGGTACTGTCGGCGCTGCGCGTCCTCGCCGCGAAGGGCCCGGTGCTCGTGGTCGCCGACGACCTCCAGTGGCTGGACGCCGCCAGTGCGGAACTGCTCGGTTTCGCGGCCCGCCGGCTGGGTGACACGCCCGTGCAGATGCTGTGCGCGGTGCGGACCGAGGGCCAGGAGTACGACCGCCACCTGCCCGCCTCCCCGCCCGACACACTCGCCGTCCGACTGGGCCCGCTGACCCGTACGCAGGTCTCCGCACTGCTCGACCACCGCGGTTACACGCCCCTGTCCCGCTCCACGATCCGCGACATCCACCGCACCAGCGGCGGCAACCCGCTCTTCGCGCTGGAGCTGGGCCGGGCCCTGGCCGAGAGCCCGGCCCGGCCCCGGCCGGGCGAGCCGCTGCCCGTGCCCACCTCGCTGCGGGCTCTGGTGCTGAGCCGCCTGGAGATGCTGTCCGACGAGGCGCGCCGCACCCTCCTCGTCGCCAGCGCCGGTGCCCGTCCCACCCTGGCGCTGCTGCACGCGGCCGGACGGGAGCACGCCGAGGCCGAGACGGCCCAGGCGGCGGCCCTGGGGCTGCTGGCCACGGACCCCGAGGCGCCGGCCCTGCGGTTCGCGCATCCGCTGATCTCGGCCGCGCTCTACGCGGAGGCCCCGGCTCAGGAGCGGCGGGCCGTGCACGCCGCGCTGTCCACGGCGGCCTCCGACCCGATCGAGCGGGCCCGGCACCTGGCCCTGGCGACCACCGGAACCGACCCGGACGTCGCGGCCCGGCTCGCCGAGGCCGGTGCGCTGGCCCGGGACCGCGGGGCGCCCTCCGTGGCCGCCTCGCTCGGGCTGCTGTCCGCCCGGCACACCCCCGCGGACAGCACCCCCGGCCCCGACGAGCGGCGTCTGCTGGCAGCGGAGGACGCGATCACCGCCGGCGAGGCCGATCTCGCCCGGGACATCGCACGCGACGTACTGACGCGTGCCACCGTGCCCGCCGAGCGGGTCCGGGCCTGGATGGTGGTCATCGAGGCGGCCGGTCAGGCCCTCGGCGAGGTCGACGCCGTCTTCCCGCAGGTCCTGGCCGACGCGGGCGACGACCCGTGCCTCCTCGCCCAGGTCCACTACCAGCTGGCCTGGCGTGGCCTGGTCGTCGAGGGCGACTTCGCCGAGGCCCGCCAGGAGGCCGCGCACGCGGCGGAGCTGGCCGCCCGGGGCGGGGACCGGCGCACCGAGCTGATGGCGCTGTCCTTCCAGGCCTCGACCGAGACCCTGATGGGCCATCCCGACGCCCCCGTGACCGTCAAACGGGCCCTGAAGGAACCTCAGGACCCTTACGTGGCCTGCCACCACAACGGGGCCGGGTCGGCCCGGTTCCGCTGGCTGATCATGAGCGACCAGCTGCCCGAGGCGCGGGCGACCATCACCGCGCTGCTGCGCGAGGTGCGCCGGCGCGGCATGGTGGAGAGCGAGGTGCACTTCCTGCGCTTCCTCGCCGACACGGAACTGCGTTCCGGACACTGCGGCCGGGCCCTGGATCTGGCCCGCGAAAGCCTGCGGCTCGCCCGGGACTCCGGGATCGGCGAGGGCGCCTCGGCCATGCTCGCCTCCCTCGCGGAGGCCTCGGCCGGGGACGTCGACCGGGCCCTGGCCCTCGCCCGCGAGGCGGCGGACCACGCCGAGGTCGACGGCGACCAGATGTACCTGTCGCGGGCCCTGGCGGCGCTGGGCTACGCCCAGTTGGTGGCCGGCGACCCGGCCGCCACCGTCCGGTCGCTGCGCCGGGTGCGGGAGCTGGAGCAGGGTCTCGGCATCAACGACCCCGGGCGCGGGCGCTGGCACGGCGACCTCGCCGAGGCCCTGGTCCGCATCGGCGAGCCGGGCGAGGCCCAGGACGTCATCGACACGACCAGGGCGCACGCCCTGCGGCTGGGCCGGCAGAGCGTGCTGGCCGTCCTTGACCGGGCCGAGGCCCTGGTGCGGGCGGCACGCGGCGAACACGAGGCCGCCGTCGTCCGGTTGACGTCCGTGCAGGACCGGCTCGGCCGGCTCGGGTACGGCCTGGAGGAGGCCCGGGCCGCCTTCGCGCTGGCCCGCCTGCGCGCCCAGGCCGCCGCCTCCCCCCGCGCCGGCGCCAGGCCCCTGCCGGGACCGGTGTCGTACGACGAGGCCGCGCGGCTGTTCCGGCGCTGCCGCGCGCTGCCCTGGCTGCGGCAGGTCGACGCCGCCGCCACGGCCGGCCCCACGGCGGTGGAACCGGCCTCGGCCGCGCCGCCCGTCGCCCTGGACGCGTTGGAGGGCCTGGCCGCGATGGAGCGTCAGGTCGCCTCGCTGGTGATGGAGGGCGCTACCAACCGGGAGATCGCGGCCCGCCTGTTCATCAGCGTCAAGACCGTCGAGGCGACCCTCACCCGGGTCTACCGCAAGCTCGGGATCCGCTCCCGGGTGGACATCGTCCGGCTGGCCGCGGGCCGTCGCACGACCTGACCCGACCTGGGTTTACGGCGCCGGACCGAGGGTTATCCCTGCCCAACTCCCTTAGGGGGTTCCCTCATTGGGAGCCTCCTCGTCCTGGCTCTAGCTTTGGGGCGTGCCGCTCGCCGGGCACACGGAGATCCGAACAAAGGCGTCAGGGTCCCCGTTCACGACCACCCGCGCGACCCCCCACCGGCAACTCCCCAAGGAGACCCATGTTCGGGCTCAACGCTGCCAAGAAGGCCGCCGCCGTCGTCGCGGCGACCGCCGCCGCCGCCACGACCGCGCTGCTCGCCGCCCCCACGGCCGTCGCCGCACCCCAGCCGATCGTCGGGGGTACCACCACCACGACGTCCGCGTACCCGTTCGTCATGCAGATCACGGACGCCTCGCAGAACCAGTTCTGCGGCGGCACGCTGGTCTCGCCCACGAAGGTCGTCACCGCCGCGCACTGCATGGTCGGTGAGACCACGAGCAGTGTGCGCGTCGTCGGTGGCCGCACCTACCTCAACGGAACCAACGGCACGGTCAGCAGAGTCAGCAAGATATGGATCCACCCGAGCTACACCGACACCACCAACGGCGACGACGTGGCCGTGCTGACGCTGTCGACGTCGATGCCGTACACCACGGCGAAGTACGTCTCCGCCTCCCAGACCTCGGTGTACGCGGCCGGCACCACCGCCCGCATCCTCGGCTGGGGCACCACCGCCTCGAACGGCAGCAGCTCCAACCAGCTGCGCACCGCGACCGTACCGACCGTGTCCGACTCCAGTTGTGGGAGCTCCTACGGCTCCGACTTCGTGAAGAGCGACATGGTGTGCGCCGGATACACCTCCGGCGGCGTGGACACCTGCCAGGGCGACAGCGGCGGCCCCCTGCTCATCGGGGGTGTCCTGGCAGGCATCACTTCCTGGGGCGAAGGCTGCGCCCAGGCCGGTTACCCGGGTGTCTACACCCGGCTGACCACCTTCTCCAACCTGGTCACGACGCAGGTCAACTCGTGATCGGCGACTAGCTCCTGAGTATCCCTCAGGTGATTGACCGGGGGGGGGGGGGGGGGGGCCCCCCCCCGCCCCCCCCCCCCCCCCCACCCAACCCCCCCCCCCCCCCCGCCCCCCCAAAAAATCGGGGGGCCCCCCGCGGGGCGCCGCCCCGCCACGCCACCCCCCCCCCCCCCGCGACAG
>NZ_JBIBAF010000026.1:0-79930 GCF_042899705.1 Streptomyces sp. NPDC013187
GCCCTGCGCGTCGCCGAACGCCTCGAAAGCGGCATGATCGGCCTCAACACCGGCCTCGTCTCCAACCCCGCAGCCCCCTTCGGCGGCATCAAGCAATCCGGCCTCGGCCGCGAAGGCGGCACCGTCGGCATCGACGAGTTCCTCGAATACAAGTACATCGCCGTACCGGTGGCATAGCGACGCTGCTGAGCGCCTCCATATCGCTGTATTCATGGATCTATCTGAGGAACCCATTGATGTCTGCTTTCGTCCATGTCCCTGCCGTGAAGATCACCGGCGATCTCGAGCCGATCGGCCGGCGCCCTGGTGCGGACTCCGGCGACCCGCAGCTGGGCCGTCTCCGCTTCGACACCGATGAGACGGTCCGGGCGGGTGTCTGGGAGTCGCAGCCCGGCGGCTGGCCCGTCGAGGAGCGCGAGGACACCGAGACCTGCTACATCCTCAGCGGCCGCGCGGTCATCACCGACGCCGTGACGGGCGAGACCTTCGAGATCTCCGGCGGCGATGTCATCGTCCAGCCCAAGGGCTGGTCCGGCCGCTGGGACGTCAAGGAGACCATCCGCAAGGTGTACAGCATCGGCCTGTGACGGCCCGGCGGCATGAATGCCGGTCGGTCGAGGGCCCTCCCGGCCGGATCGACGATGTCACCGGGGCCCTCGGGGCGGTCCCGGTGCTCCGGCCCCGGACGACGTCTCGACGCCCGGTCCACCCGACACCCAGATCAGACGAGGCCCATGAGACTTCACAACGTCAACGCCGTGATCACCGGAGCGACGAGCGGGATCGGTCAGGCAGTCGCCTCCCATTTCCGCCGCGAGGGCGCCAAACTCCTGCTCACGGGACGGCGATCCCGGCTGCCCGAGGAACATCCCGACGAGGTCTACCTCCCCGGAGACCTCAACGACGAGACGTTCGTCTCGGAGCTCGCCGACCGCGCAGCCGACCATCTGGGAGAGGTGGGGGTCGTCGTCCTCTGCCACGGGCACCAGGCGTCCAGCCCCCTTCAGGAGATGAGCTGTGACGACGCGCGCGAGGTGCTGCACAGCAACCTCCTGAGCGCGTTCCTGGTCATGAAGCACCTGAAGCCGCTGGCACCGGAGTCAGGGGCGTCGATGGTGTGCGTCAGCTCGCGTCTCGGCATGGTCGGCATGCCGAACCAGACCCTGTACTCCGCCGCCAAGGGCGGACTCATCGCGCTGGCGCGGGGCGCCGCCGTCGAATGGGCGGACAGCGGCACCCGCGTCAACGTGGTGGCACCAGGTCTGACCGTGACGCCCGTCATCGAGGCATCGTTCCAGCGGCGGCCCGATCCCGCTGCCTACCGGCGTACCAGGGAGGACTCCATCCCGATCGGCCGGCTCGCCACACCCGAAGAGATCGCGGACGCGGTCCTGTTCCTCGCCTGCCCGGAGTCGTCGTACATCACCGGCGCGGTCCTGCCCGTGGACGGCGGCTACACGGCGTTCTGAGCCGAGCGACGGCTTGCCCCAAGCGGTCGGCCACGGCCTGCTGCCCATGCGCGTAATCCCTACCGCCAGGACAGCACCCAGGTCAGCCGTCGTGCAGCTCAGGCCCAGGATGTCACCGGCACGAACGAACTGTCCTGCCGGAACCGGTCCGTTCCGTCGGAGCGGTCCACCCGGAGCTCGTAGGCGTAGTGACGCAGGTAGCGGCCCGGGTAGTTGTACGACTCGAAGCGGACGGAGCCCGAGGCCGTTCCGGCGCGGAGGACGAACGTGGCGTCCTTGGCGAAGGTGCTCGTGCCGTCGTTCGGGTCGAAGCGGGCGCGGAAGTCCCAGTGGCGCAGGTAGGCACCGGTCGCGTCACGGAAGGAGTAGCCGTTGCCGTCGGCGAGGCCGGCGACGACCGTGAAGGTGGCGGACCGCTTCTCGGCGGTGGTGCTGGAGGTGCTGACCACGGGAAGGTTGAGCAGCGACGACTGCTGCTGCCAGTAGCGGCTCGGGTAGTTGACCGAGCGGAAGGAGCGTGTGCCGTTCCGGGCCAGGGCGGGGCCGCCCGCGGCCGTCTCCTTGACGACCGTGAAGTGCCGTGCCGTTCCGGAGATCGCGGGCAGTGCGGCCGGGGCCGACCAGGTGGCGAAGGTGTCGTAGCTGTCGCTGTAGTAGTAGTTCCCGTCGCCGTAGCCGTCGAAGAACATCCGCCAGCCGCCGTTGTCGAGCTGCACCAGGGCCGGGCCCTCGCGGTAGCTGCCCCAGCCCGCCCAGTCACCCGTCCGGCGGATGGTGTACGGGCCGGTGAGGTTAGAGGCGGTGGCGTACTCGATGTACTTGGTCGTCTCGTTCTTCGGGAAGGCGTGGTAGGTCGAGCCGATCCGCACGATGAACGTGTCGATGTGGTTGGCGCCGATGCCGGAGAGGGCGACGGGTGAACTCCAACTGGTGAGTGCCGAGTTGGTGGCCCGCAACAGGTACGGGGTGAAGATCCACTCGTTGTTGGCGGTGGAGCACGACACGATGATGCTCACACTGCCGTCGCCGTCGACGAACCACTCGGGGGCCCAGGCGCGGGAGAGGCCAGCGATCGGCACGGTGTAGTCGTAGAGGAAGGTCCAGTTGGCCCGGTCGGAGCTGCGGGCGAATCCGATGGTCGTGCTGGGGTCCTGCCAGGTGTGCGTGGTGTAGGTCAGGTAGTAGAAGCCGTCGGTGTGTCTGATGACGCTCGCGTCGCGGATCCGGTTCGCGGGCGGGGTGTAGGCGGAGGAGCGCAGCAGCCGGAAGTCTGTGGCGTCGTCCGACTGGTAGACGTCGACCGTACCGTCGTCGCTGTTGAGGAACGGCATGATGGTGTAGCGGGTGGCCGAGCCGTTCGGGGGTGCGGCGGCCAGGGCGCTGCCGAGCAGTCCGGGGGATTCGCCGAGCAGGACCGCCGAGGCGGGCAGGGCGGCCAGGGTGCGCAGCAGCGTACGGCGGGACGGGGCAGCGGGGTGTGGGGTCACGGGTGGCTCTCCCTTGAGCACCGAGGTTCGATATATCGAACTGAGTTCGGCAAATCGATCAGACGTGGGGGATCAGAAGGTAAGGGCGAGCCGCAGGGCGGTCAATGGTTTGAACCGGTGCCGACGCGCCCAGTGAGGAGAAAGCGGCCGGTGGGTGAACATCCACTCCCGTCGTCGGCATTACACCATCGGCCGCCGGACGTTACCGTTCGGTAGAGGAGCCGCTTCCGGAGGTGTCCGTATGACGCTCGACCGTTGCGAAGGCCTGGCGGAGACCGCCCGTGCGCTGGCCGAAGGTGAGGTGACGGCGCGGGCGCTGGTCGAGCGGACGCTGGCGCGCATCGAGGCGACGCAGGGGAGCCTGAACGCCTTCCGTGTCGTCCGGGCCGAGGCCGCGCTCGCGGAAGCCGACGCCGCGGACCGGGAACTGGCCTCGAAAGACCCCCGGAAACCGCTGCTGGGCGTGCCCGTCGCGGTGAAGGACGACATGGACGTGGCCGGTGAGCCGACCGCGTTCGGCTGCTGCGGCGAGTTCCCGCCGGTCGCCGAGGACGGCGAGGCGGTGCGGCGGCTGCGCGCCGCCGGAGCCGTGATCATCGGCAAGACCAACACGTGCGAGTTCGGGCAGTGGCCCTTCACCGAGGGGCCCGCCTTCGGCGCCACCCGCAACCCCTGGAGCACGGACCACACGCCCGGCGGTTCCTCGGGCGGGTCGGCCGCCGCGGTCGCCGCCGGTCTGGTACCCGCCGCGCTCGGCTCGGACGGCGCCGGCTCGGTGCGGATCCCGGCCGCCTGGACCCACCTGGTCGGCATCAAGCCGCAGCGCGGCCGCGTCTCGACCTGGCCGCGCGGCGAGTCCTTCCAGGGCATCACCGTCAACGGCACCCTGGCCCGCACGGTCGCCGACGCGGCCCTGCTGCTGGACGCGGCCAGCGGCAACCACCCACAGGACCCGCACCGGCCGCCGGCCCTCGACGTGTCCCGGGCCGTCGGCCGCGATCCGGGCCGGCTGCGCATCGCACTCTCCCTCAAGCCGCCGTTCACGGCGGTGCCCGCCCGGCTCCTGCCCGAGGTGCGGACCCGGGTGGTCGAGCTGGCCGAGCGGCTCGCCGCGTCGGGGCACGTCGTCGAGGAGGCGGACCCGCCGTACGGGCAGATCGGGCTGACCTTCGTGCCGCGTGCCACGGCCGGCATCGCCGAGCGCGTGGGCGAGGCGCCCTTCCCGGCGTTGCTGGACCGGCGCACCTTGGGCGCGGCCCGGTTGGGACGGCTGCTCGGCGGCGCCCCGCTGCGGGCGGCCCGGCGCGCGGAGAGCGTGCTGCACCGGCGTATCGGCGCCTTCTTCACCTCGTACGACGTCGTCCTCGCGCCGACGACCGCCGCTCCCCCGCCCCGCATCGGGGCCCTGCTCGAACTCAGCGGGTTCGCCACCGACCGGGCGATGATCGCCGCGTGTCCGTACGCCTGGCCGTGGAACGTGCTGGGCTGGCCGGGGGTCAACGTGCCCGCCGGTTTCACGCCGGACGGGCTGCCGGTCGGCGCGCAGTTGCTGGGACCGGCGAACAGCGAGCCGCTCCTCGTGCAGGTGGCCGCGCAGTTGGAGGCGGAGCTGCGCTGGTCGGAGAAGTGGCCGTCGCCGCCGGTCACGCCACGTTCCGCTGCCGCGTGAGCGACCGTAGGCTGTCCTCATGGCGGACGCGTCGATGGTCGGGCTCATGGGGCGGGTCACCGGAACGATCGGGCCCGGGCTGGTCGGTGAGGTGATCGTCCGGGTGCGCGGCGGCGCCGAGCACTTCCTCGCCCACCCGGCTTCCGCGGCGGACCGCATCGAGACGGGCACGGTCGTGATGGTGGTCGAGTACCTGCCCCCGAGGACCGTCTACGTCGCGGCTGCGTACGACAGTTGAGCCCGCCGCGACGCAGGTGAGAGCCGTGCGCGTCAAGCTTCGGCCAAGGATGCGCCGGTGTCTGTACCCGGGCTCCGCCGAGGAGCACACTCCCCTTCGTTCGGTGCCGAGAGGGCACCATGCAGAGGGGGCGAATGCCGATGATCGTCGGCGTCGTTGCGGGGGTGGCGGTTGCCGCCGTCCTCGTTCTGATCGGTCTGTTCAAGCTCATGTGGCGGGTCGCCGAACCCAATGAGGCACTCATCATCTCGGGGTCCAAGCACCGCACCGAAGGCATCGAGGAGGGCATGGGCTTCCGTATCGTCACCGGGCGCGGCACGCTGGTGCTGCCCGGTGTGCAGGCGGTGCGCAAGCTGTCGCTCGACCTGAACGAGACCGAGTTGCACGTGGACTGTGTGACGCACCAGGGAATTCCGCTGAAGGTGCGCGGCGTGGTCATCTTCAAGGTGGGTGACGACTTCGTGTCGATCGCGAACGCGGCCCGCCGGTTCCTGGACCAGCAGAAGCTGATGTCGGAGCGGGTGCACAACGTCTTCGCGGGTCATCTGCGGTCCATCGTGGGCGGTTTGACGGTCGAGGACATGATCCGGGACCGGGAGAAGCTCACCGGGCAGACACGGGCCGCGTGCGGTACCGAGATGGAGAAGCTGGGCCTGATCGTGGACTCGCTGCAGATCCACGAGATCGAGGACCCGACCGGTTACATCCAGAACCTCGCCATGCCGCACGCGGCGGCCGTGCAGCGCGACGCGCGCATCGCGCAGGCGGAGGCGAACCGCCTGGCCACCGAGGCCGAGCAGCAGTCGTTCGCCCGGATGGCGGAAGCGACCCGGGACAGCGAGATCCTGCAGGCCGGCTACCAGGCGGAGCGCGACAAGGCGGCCGCCAAGGCCCGGCAGGCGGGGCCGCTCGCCGAGGCCGGTGCCCGGCAGGAGGTCGTCGTCCAGGAGACGCGGGTGGCGGAGCTGGAGGCGCACCGGCGCGAGCAGCAACTCCAGGCGGACGTCCGCAAACCCGCCGACGCGGCGGCCTACGAGACGCGCACCCTGGCCGAGGCCGACCGTGACGCGCGCATCTCGTCGGCCCAGGCGCAGGCGAAGGAGACGGAACTGGCGGCGGCCGCCGAGGCGACCCGGGTGAAGACGGCCGCGGGCGCCGACGCGGAGGCGACCAAGGCGCGCGGCGAGGCGGCCGCGCAGGCGACCCGGGCCACCGGTGAGGCCGAGGCGGCGGCGGCCCGGGCCAGGGGGCTGGCCGAGGCCGAGGCGGCCCGGGCGAAGGGACTCGCGGAGGCGGAGGCCATCAAGGCCCGTGCCGCCGCCCTGGCGGAGAACCAGGAGGCCGTCGTCGCCCAGCAACTCGCCGAGAACTGGCCGGAGATCGTGAAGGCCGGCGCGTCCGCGTTCGGCAACGTCGACAACATGGTGCTGCTGAACGGCGCCGACGGCATGGCGGACCTGTTCGCCAAGGCGCTCACCATGGGCGGCACGGGCCTGGGCCTGGCCCGTCAGCTGCTCGCGTCGATGGACCGCACCGGGCAGGCGCCGCAGGACGCCTCCGCCCTCAACGGGCACGCCCAGAAGGTGCCGATGGACGACAAGTGAACCCGGGCGGCGTGCTCGCCAAGGCAGCCTCTAAGGTGCCCCCGTGAGCACGCCTACCGATGAGAACGTCCCCGGCCGTCACGGCCCCTCCGCCACCGTCCAGGCCGACCCGCGCGAGGTGGGCCGGGTACGGACGGAGTACTCCCCCGCGCACGACGGCGACCCCGACCCCGGGGAGATCGTCTGGACGTGGGTGCCCTACGAGGAGAACGACGGCCGCGGCAAGGACCGCCCGGTGCTGGTGGTCGCGCGCGAGGCCGCCGGTACCTTCCTGGCCGTGCAGTTGTCCAGCAAGGAGCACGACGGCGACCGGGAGTGGGTGGGAATCGGCAGCGGGCCGTGGGACCGGTCGGGCCGCTTCTCTTGGGTCTCCGTGGAGCGGGTGCTGCGCCTGCACGAGGACGGCATGCGCCGAGAGGCCTGCGCCCTTGACCGCATGCGGTTCAACCGGGTCAGGCGCCGGCTGCAGGAGCGCTACGGCTGGAGCTGAACGCCTCCTCGAAGGCGCCGAGGACCGCACGGTCCCGTGTGCGGTCCAGGATCCCGAACACCACGTGCTCGAAGGTCTGCGCGAACCGGCCGCCGGGCCCCAGCAGCGTCCGGAACGCCCGCGCCACCTGGGCGGGGTCGTTGCGGAACACCCCGCAGCCCCAGGCGCCAAGGACCAGCCGGGGGTAGCCGTGGGCGGCGGCCGTCTCCAGGACGCGTTCGGCCCGGACCGCGAGGACCCGCGGCAGCTCGTGGGCCCGTTCGGGCGCCGTGCGGAGCACCACACCCGCGTTGGGTGCGGGCGAGGTCAGGAAACCCGCGGTGTACGGCTCGGTCAGCAGGTTGCCCCGGTCGTCACGGAAGACGGGCACGGCCGGTGAGTGGATGACACGGTCCGTGTAGAACGGGTCGCGGTGGGTCCGGTGATGGTCGTAGAAGGCCCGGACGCCGACCAGGCAGGCGTACAGCGCGGAGGCCCGGCACAGGGCCTCCTCCTGGGCCTGGGCGCCGTTCAGGTAGCCGCCGCCGGGGTTCCGGGCGGAGGCGAAGTTCAGCACGGCCACGTGGCCGCCCAGCCGGTGGGCCGCCTCCAGGCTGCTCTCGCCCGTGACCCCGATGAGGGTCGTCCGCCCGGCCGTCACCCGATCGGCGGGTACCGGCACGGGTTGCGGCCCGTACAGGCGCGTCTCCTCGCGTGCCACCCGCAGCTCCGCCGCGATCGAGACCTCGCGCCCGTCCGGCGCGCGGTAGGCCCCGGCCGCGACGATCTGCTCGGTCTCCCGCGCGATACCGCGCAGACGCGCGCTCACGACGCGACCCCCGTACACGTCGTGACCGCGCACCGCGCGGTTCGTCTTGTCGTGCTCACGCAGGCATCGTGCGTGATGTCCGTTCCCCGGGGCAACAGGGTTTTCGCCGTGGGAGAACGCCGGGGAAAGTCCCTGGAAACTCCGGGTCGCGCCGCACGACCACCCGGGAACGCCCCGCTTCGCCCCCTTGTGCGGAGCGCCATGAACGTCTTGGGTGGGACGGTGATCCCGGCCCGGGCCGCCGAAGAGCCCGGACCGGTGGCATGGTGGAATCTCAGGAGGATCCCGACATGTCCGATTCGGTAGGTGGCTGTACCCGGCCACGCACCTCACTGTCCGAAGCCGAGGTCGAGGCTCTCGTCCGCGGCATCTGTTTCAAGACCGGCCCGCCACGCCGCCTCGGCGTCGAGGTGGAATGGCTCGTCCACGAGCTGCGCGCACCGCAGCTCCCCGTCGCACCCGAACGGCTCCGAGCGGCCTACGCCGCACTGCGTACCGTTCCTCTGAAGTCGGCGCTCACCGTGGAACCCGGCGGCCAGCTGGAGCTGAGCTCGCTCCCCGCCGCCTCGCTGACGGAAGTCATCGATACCGTCTCCGCCGACCTCGACGCCGTCCGCGCGGTGCTGCGCGACGACGGCCTCGCCCTCGTCGGCCTCGGCCACGATCCCTGGCACGAACCCCGCCGGTTCCTGCGCGAACCGCGCTACGACGCCATGGAGGCGTGCCTGGACCGCACAGGCCCCGCCGGCCGCTCCATGATGTGCGCCTCCGCCTCCGTGCAGGTGTGCCTGGACGCCGGCCACGAGGAGCCCGGGCCGCTCGGCCTGGTGCGCCGCTGGTGGCTGGCCCACCATCTGGGCGCGGTCCTGGTGGCCGCGTTCGCCAACTCCCCGCTCGCCGGCAACCGGCCGACCGGCTGGCTGTCGACCCGGCAGCTGATGTGGACCCGGATCGGCGCAGGCCGGGCGGGCGGGCCGCGGCTGGACACCGACCCGCGAGGCGCCTGGGCCCGGCACGTGCTGGACTCCCCCGTGATGTGCGTACGGCGGGATCGCGGCCCCTGGGACGTCCCCGAGGGGCTCACCTTCCGGGACTGGATCCGTACCGGCGCGCCCCGGCCGCCCACCCGGGAGGATCTCGACTACCACGTCACGACGCTCTTCCCACCGGTCAGGCCGCGCGGCCATCTCGAACTGCGCATGATCGACGCGCAGCCGGGAGACGACGGCTGGATCGTGCCGCTGGCCGTGACGGCGGCGCTGTTCGACGACCCGGAGGCCGCCGAGACCGCCTACCGGGCCGTGAAGCCGCTGACCGAGCGGACACTGGGGCTGCCCGCGCCGCACAATCCGCTGTGGCTGGACGCGGCCCGCGGCGGTCTGGCCGACGCGGAGCTGCGCGAGGTGGCCGTCACGTGCTTCACGACCGCACTGGACGCCCTGCCCCGGCTCGGCGCCGGCCCCGAGGTCATCGAGGCCGTCACGGCCTATCTGGACCGCTACGTCGTCCTGGGCCGCTGCCCCGCCGACGACCTGCTCGACCGACAGCGTGGCGCGGACGGCCGCGCCCACGGGAAGGATTTCCGCCCATGACCGACGCCGAATCCGCTGTCGACGCCGGGACCGTCGACCCCGAGGTGCTCCGTGAGCGGGCGGTCGCCTCACTGATCGTGGCCCGCGACCGCACCACCCTGCTGACGAGCTGCGTGGAGGATCCCGATCTGACCGCGCAGCACTCGCCGCTGATGTCGCCGCTGGTGTGGGACCTCGCGCACATCGGCAACCAGGAGGAGCAGTGGCTGCTGCGGGCCGTCGCGGGGCACGAGGCGATACGCCCCGAGATAGACGGCCTCTACGACGCCTTCGAGCACCCGCGCGCCGAGCGGCCGAAGCTGCCCCTGCTCTCCCCGGCCGAGGCCCGCGCCTACGCGGCCGACGTGCGGGGAAGGGCCCTGGACGTGCTGGAGCGGCACGCGTTCCACGGGACGCGGCTGACGGAGGCCGGCTTCGCCTTCGGGATGATCGCGCAGCACGAACAGCAGCACGACGAGACCATGCTGATCACCCATCAGCTCCGCACCGGCCCGCCGGCCCTGACGGCACCCAATCCGGAGCCGGCGCCGCTGTTCACCGGTCCGTCCGAAGTCCTCGTCCCCGGTGGCCCGTTCACCATGGGAACCTCCGGCGAGCCATGGGCTCTGGACAACGAACGTCCCGCACACCGGCGCGAGGTGGCGCCCTTCCGCATCGACACCACGCCGGTGACGAACGGCGCCTACCAGGCGTTCATCGAGGACGGCGGCTACGACAACCCCCGGTGGTGGACGGCCGACGGCTGGGCGCACATCCGCGAGTACGGGATCCACGCGCCGCTGTTCTGGCGGCGGGACGGAAAGCAGTTCCTCAGGCGCCGGTTCGGCGTCACCGAGGTCGTACCGGCGGACGAGCCCGTGGTGCACGTGTCCTGGTACGAGGCCGACGCCTACGCCCGCTGGGCGGGACGCCGGCTGCCCACGGAGGCCGAGTGGGAGAAGGCCGCCCGGCACGACCCGGCCGCCGACCGCTCGATGCGCTACCCGTGGGGCGACGCCGACCCGGGGCCCGAGCACGCCAACCTCGGCCAGCGGCACCTGCGTCCGGCGCCCGCCGGGAGCTACCCCGCGGGTGAGTCGCCGCTCGGCGTACGGCAGTTGATCGGCGACGTGTGGGAGTGGACGGCGAGCGACTTCCTGCCCTACCCGGGGTTCAGGGCGTTCCCGTACAAGGAGTACTCGGAGGTCTTCTTCGGGCCCGAGTACAAGGTGCTGCGCGGCGGTTCGTTCGCCGTGGACGCGGTGGCCTGCCGGGGCACCTTCCGCAACTGGGACTACCCGATCCGGCGGCAGATCTTCTCCGGGTTCCGCACGGCCCGGTCGGAGGACGTCTGATGTGCCGTCATGTGGCGTACGTGGGGCCGCCGGAGGTACTGGGCCGGCTCCTGGTGAAGCCCCCGCACGGGCTGTACCGGCAGTCCTGGGCGCCCCGGCACCAGAGGTACGGGACGGTCAACGCCGACGGTTTCGGCGTGGGCTGGTACGCCGAGGGCGATCCGGTGCCGGCCCGCTACCGCCGGGCCGGGCCGATCTGGGCGGACCTGTCGTTCGCCGATCTCGCCCGGGTCGTACGGTCCACAGCGCTGCTCGCCGCGGTGCGGGACGCGACCCTGTCCGGCGCGGACGCGGAGGCCGCCGCGGCCCCCTTTGCCGCGGGGGCCTGGCTGTTCAGCCACAACGGGGCGGTGAAGGGGTGGCCCGGCTCGCTGGCCGCGGTGTCCCGGACGCTGCCGCACGAGGAGCTGCTGTCCCTGGAGGCCCGCAACGACTCGGCGCTCGTGTGGGCGCTGGTGCTGGCCCGGTTGCGAGGCGGCGACGAGGAGGGCCAGGCGTTGGCCGACACGGTCCTGGAGGTCGCCGCCGCGGCCCCCGGCTCCCGGCTCAACCTCCTCCTCACCGACGGCGACACCATCACCGCGACCGCCTGGGGCGACGCCCTGTGGTACCTCGCCCGGCCCGGCGGCGGCACCGTCGTGGCCTCCGAGCCCTATGACGACGATCCGCACTGGCAGGAGGTCCCCGACCGCACCCTGCTCGTGGCGAGCCGCACCGACGTGCTGCTCACGCCGCTGAAGGACCCGGCCGACGCCTCCGTGCCCGCACTCGCGAAGGAGCCCCGTACGTGAGCCCGTTCCGTCTCACCCGCACCCTGCCCGAGGACGCCACGGACGCCGCGCTGCGCGCCGATGTCCTCCGGGGTCTGACCGGCCGCCCCAAGTCACTGCCGCCGAAGTGGTTCTACGACGCGCACGGCAGCGACCTGTTCGAGAAGATCACGGAACTGGAGGAGTACTACCCGACGCGCGCGGAGCGGGAGATCCTCCTCGCGCGTTCCGGCGACATCGCCGCGGCGACCCGGGCGCGCACCCTGGTCGAGCTCGGCTCCGGATCGTCGGAGAAGACCCGGCATCTGCTCGACGCCCTCACGGACCTGCACACCTACGTCCCCGTCGACGTCAGCGAGAGCGCCCTCGCCCAGGCCGGACAGGCGCTCGCCGCCGAGCGGCCGGGCCTGGACGTGCACGCGCTGATCGCCGACTTCACCGCGGAACTGACCCTGCCGGACACGCCGGGGCCCCGGCTGGTGGCGTTCCTCGGCGGCACGATCGGCAATCTGCTGCCCGCCGAACGCGCCGCGTTCCTGGCGTCCGTACGCGCCCTGTTCGCCCCGGGCGACGCCCTGCTGCTGGGCACGGACCTGGTCAAGGACGAGGAGGTGCTGGTGAGGGCGTACGACGACGGGGCCGGGGTGACGGCCGCGTTCAACAAGAACGTCCTGACCGTGATCAACCGTGAGCTGGGCGGCGACTTCGAGCCCGCCGCGTTCGACCATGTCGCGTTGTGGGACGCCGGGCACGAGTGGATCGAGATGCGGCTGCGCTCCCGCAGGGCGCAGACGGTGAAGGTGCCGGCGCTCGACCTCGCCGTCGATTTCGCGGCCGGTGAGGAGATGCGGACCGAGGTGTCGGCGAAGTTCCGGCAGGAGGGCGTGCGCGCCGAACTGTCGATGGCGGGCCTGGACCTGACGCACTGGTGGACGGACGGCCCGGGCCGGTTCGCCCTGTCGCTGAGCGTGGCGCGCTGAACCGGTGAGCCCGGGGCGGCGGCGACGGCCGGAGACGATGTCTCGCGCTTCGCCGCCGCCTGGGGCACGGTGGAATGACGCGTGACACTCCCGTCACTGGAACGTCATGGAAGAGGAGCAGCGGCATGTCGAACCACACCTACCGGGTCACGGAGATCGTCGGCACCTCACCGGACGGCGTCGACCAGGCCATCCGCAACGGCATCGACCGGGCCTCACAGACGCTGCGCAATCTGGACTGGTTCGAGGTGACGCAGGTCCGCGGCCAGCTCGAGGACGGGCAGATCGCGCACTGGCAGGTGGGCCTGAAGGTGGGCTTCCGACTGGACGAGTCCGAGTAGACGGGGGCGTGGGCTGCCCGGCGGGCAGTATCAGGTGCGCCCCTCGCGCTCCTGTGCCGCCTTCATCTCGGCGGACCGGGTCACCCAGTCGGCCCGTACGACGGTGAAGCCCGCGCGCCGGGCGTCCGCGCAGACCAGTTCGTCGTCGTCGACGAGGACACGGACCTCGCGGGTGCGGGCGAGCCGCCGCAGGATCTCCAGCTTGGTGAACCGGGCGGGCCGCCGGTCGGCGTCCCGCCGCATGTACACGCGCCCCTCGGGCAGCCCTTGGGCGGCGAGCCAGTCGAGCGTGTCGCGCCGGCAGCGTTCGGGCCGCCCGGTGAGGTAGAGGATCTCGCAGTCCCGCGCGTGTTCCTGGACCAGCGCGACACCCTCCGGGACGGGCGGATCCTGCGGCGCCGCCGAGAAGAAGCCGTCCCAGTCCTTCGGCCTGCGTTCCAGGAACCCCTGCCGGTGCGTGGTGTCGGCGAGGGTGTTGTCCAGGTCGAACACGGCCAGCGGGGCCTTGCTGCGGTCGTCACTCACGCGCCCAGCCTAAGTGGTCCTCGGGTGGCGGTGGCCGGCACCGGGACGCATATTGCTAATGGGATCCATTTTCATGTAGCGTCTCGGTGCCCGACCACCGAGGAGGAGTCCCATGGCCGTCCCCAAGCGGAAGATGTCCCGCAGCAACACCCGTCACCGCCGCGCCCAGTGGAAGGCGGCCACGCCGACGCTGGTCCCCGTCACCGTGGACGGCGTCCGTCACCTCGTACCGCAGAACCTCGTGAAGGCCTACGAACGCGGCCTGCTACGCCCCGACGGCTGAGCACGCCCTCTCCGCCCAGAAGTGCGCCCGGGCCCGGCGCAGCCAGGCCTCGACCGGCGCCTCGTCGGGCACGTCCGGCAGCACCGTGGGGCCCTCGTCGAAGGCGGCCTCGTAGTGCCGGAGCAGGGGCAGGGCGGCGGCGGGATCGGCGGCGACGCGTTCGCCGAAGGCGTGGTACTCGTCCGGATTCTCGACGCGGATCGTCAACCGCCCGGTGGTGTACAGCTCCAGGCCCTGCCCGCACAGCCGTTTGAGATGCCGGGCGTGCTTCGCCGTGCGCTTACGGGTGTCGGCGGAGAACGAACCGTCACCACGCGCCTCCAGCCGCCGGAACTGCTGCGTGGCGTAACCGAGATAGGCGTCCCGGACCCGCTTGGCGCTCAGGAACGCCGAACGGATGCCGATGAGTTCGTCGCCGAGCGGGGTGCGCACCTCGTACAGATCGTCCGGGAGCCACACCAGCTCCATCGCGGTCGGGTTGCCGCCGAGGGCCAGCCGGCACCACTTGGCGGCCTCGTGCAGCGTTCGGTCCGGGGCCGTGCTGACGTGGGACTCCTTCGGCCGGCGCAGACCGTGCAGTTCTTCGGTCGGCGCGGCGAACAGGCCGAGGCGGTCGATGTCCGAGCCCGGGCGGGCCAGGCCGTAGGCGGTCGATCCGACAATGCCGGAGAGCAGGATGTTGGGGACGGTCACGGTCGGCCGCCTTTCGCTACGAGGTACCGGAACATTGTCTCGACGTGCCCGGACACGGTCACCCGGTTTTCCGGTGGCGGTCCACGCGGGACGGCGGAATACCGGCGGGGCCGCCCGGCGTAGAACCTGGTATGGATCCTGTGCGCCTGTCCGTCCTCGACCGCTCCCGCACCCGCGAGGGGCACACCCACCCGGAGGCGCTGCGCGACACCGTGCGGCTGGCGCAGGAGCTGGAGCGGCTCGGCTACCACCGCGTCTGGGTCTCCGAGCACCACGGCGTGCCCGGGGTGGCCGGCTCCGCGCCGACCGTGCTGGCCGCGGCCGTCGCGGGCGCGACCCGGACGATCCGGGTCGGCACCGGCGGGGTGATGCTGCCCAACCACCGGCCGCTGGTCGTGGCCGAGCAGTTCGGCGTGCTGGAGTCGCTGTTCCCCGGGCGGATCGACATGGGCCTCGGCCGGTCCGTCGGCTTCACGGACGGAGTGCGCAGGGCCCTGGGCCGTGACAAGGGCGACGCCGACGACTTCGAGGCCCAGCTCGCGGAGCTGCTCGGCTGGTTCCGGGGCACCTCCCCCACCGGGGTCCACGCCCGGCCCGCGGAGGGCCTGAGCGTGCCGCCGTTCGTCCTGGCCATGGGCGAGGGCGCCGGCATCGCAGCGCGCGCGGGTCTGCCCATGGTCATCGGCGACCTGCGGAACCGGGACAAGATGCGGCGCGGCATCGACGACTACCGCGACCACTTCCGCCCCTCCGTCTGGGCGGCGGAGCCCTACGTCGTCGTCTCGGGCACGATCGCCGTGGCCGGCACGCCCGAGGAGGCCCGTCGGCTGCTCGTCCCCGAGGCCTGGTCCATGGCGCACTCCCGCACCCACGGCACCTTCCCGCCGCTGCCGCCCGCCGAGCGCGTGGAAGCGCTCACGATGGCCGCCAAGGAGCGCGGCTTCTACGAGTCCGGCCTGACCGGCCAGATCGCCGGCACCGAGGAACAGGTGGCGCACGAGCTGGAAACGGTGCTGAAGGAGACGGGCGCCCAGGAGGTACTCGTCACGACCAGCACGTACGACCGTGAGGCCCTGCTGGACTCCTACCGGCGGCTGGCCGCGATCACCTCCGGTTAGATCCGGTTAGAGTCGTCTCCCATGCACGACCGCGACCCCCATGACCCGTACGTCCGTGTCCGCGGAGCCCGCGAGCACAACCTCCGGGGCGTCGACGTCGACATCCCCCGGGACGTGCTGGCCGTGTTCACCGGCGTGTCCGGCTCGGGCAAGTCGTCGCTGGCGTTCGGCACCGTCTACGCGGAGGCGCAGCGGCGCTACTTCGAGTCGGTGGCGCCCTACGCGCGGCGGCTGATCCACCAGGTCGGCGCGCCGAAGGTCGGGGAGATCACGGGTCTGCCCCCGGCGGTCTCGCTCCAGCAGCGCCGGGCGGCGCCCACCTCGCGCTCCTCCGTCGGCACCGTCACCAACCTCTCCAACTCCCTGCGCATGCTGTTCTCCCGGGCCGGCACCTACCCGCCCGGCGCCGAGCGGCTCGACTCCGACGCCTTCTCCCCCAACACGGCGGTGGGGGCCTGCCCGGAGTGCCACGGGCTGGGGCAGGTGCACCGTACGAGCGAGGAGCTCATGGTCCCCGACCCGTCGCTGTCGATCCGCGACGGGGCGATCGCGGCGTGGCCGGGTGCCTGGCAGGGCAAGAACCTGCGGGACATCCTCGACGCGCTCGGCCACGACGTGGACCGGCCGTGGCGGGAGCTGCCGGCGGACGAGCGGGAGTGGATCCTGTTCACGGACGAGCAGCCGGTCGTCACGGTGCACCCCGTGCGGGACGCCGACCGCATCCAGCGGCCGTACCAGGGCACGTACATGAGCGCCCACCGGTACGTGATGAAGACGTTCTCGGACTCCAAGAGCCCGACCCTGCGGGCCAAGGCCGAGCGGTTCCTCACCAGTGCGCCCTGCCCGGCGTGCCGCGGCAGCCGGCTGCGCCCCGAGGCCCTGGCGGTGACGTTCGGCGGCCGGACCATCGCCGAGGTGGCGGCGCTGCCGCTGGTGGAGCTGGCCGCCGGTCTCGACGCGAGCTCGGAGGCCGCCCGGGTGCTCACCGACGACCTGAGGTCCCGTATCGCGCCGGTCGTCGAGCTGGGTCTCGGTTACCTCAGCCTCGACCGGCCGACTCCCACCCTCTCCGCGGGCGAACTCCAGCGCCTGCGCCTCGCCACCCAGCTGCGCTCCGGCCTCTTCGGCGTCGTCTACGTCCTCGACGAGCCGTCGGCCGGACTGTACCCGGCGGACACCGAGGCGCTGCTCACGGTGCTGGCCCGGCTGAAGGCGTCCGGGAACTCGGTGTTCGTGGTGGAGCACCACCTGGACGTCGTGCGCGCCGCCGACTGGCTGGTCGACGTGGGTCCGGACGCGGGTGAGCACGGCGGGCGGGTGCTGCACAGCGGCCCGGTGGCCGGACTGGCGGGTGTGGAGGAGTCGGCGACGGCCCGTTACCTGTTCGGCGGCTCCCCCGCCCCGGCCCGGGAGGGGCGCGCGGCGACCGGATGGCTGAAGACCGGCCCGATCACCCGGCACAACCTGCGCGGCGTGACGGCGGAGTTCCCGCTCGGCGTGTTCACGGCGGTCACCGGGGTGTCGGGATCCGGCAAGTCCACGCTCATCGGCGAGATCACCGAGGACTCGGCGGGTGTCGGCCGGCTGGTCTCGGTCGACCAGAAGCCGATCGGCCGCACCCCGCGTTCCAACCTCGCCACGTACACCGGCCTCTTCGACGTCGTACGCAAGGTGTTCGCGGCCACCGAGGGCGCGCGCGAACGCGGTTTCGGTGTCGGGCGGTTCTCCTTCAACGTGGCGGGCGGGCGCTGCGAGACGTGCCAGGGCGAGGGGTTCGTCAGCGTCGAGCTGCTGTTCCTGCCGAGTACGTACGCGCCCTGCCCGGACTGCGGCGGGGCCCGTTACAACCCTGAGACGCTGGAGGTGACGTACCGGGGGCGGACCATCGCGCAGGTGCTGGATCTGACGGTGGAGAGCGCGGCGGAGTTCTTCGCGGACACCCCGGCCGTGGCCCGCAGCCTCGGCACCCTGCTCGACGTCGGTCTGGGCTATCTCCGCCTCGGCCAGCCCGCGACCGAACTCTCCGGCGGCGAGGCCCAGCGCATCAAGCTGGCGAGCGAACTGCAGCGCGGCCGGCGCGGCCACACGCTGTACCTCCTCGACGAGCCCACGACCGGGCTGCACCCGGCGGACGTGGACGTCCTGATGCGTCAGTTGCACGGCCTCGTCGACGCCGGGCACACGGTGGTCGTCGTCGAACACGACATGTCCGTCGTCGCGGGCGCGGACTGGGTGATCGACCTCGGCCCGGGCGGCGGCGACGAGGGGGGCCGCATCGTGGCGGCAGGGCCGCCCGCGGACGTCGCCCGCTCGGCGGACAGCCGGACGGCACCGTATCTGGCGCGCGCGCTGTCCGGAGGCCGCTGAGGTCCGGCAGCGCGCACCCGCGCCGGGCCCCGCTGACATCTGACGCCGCGCACCCACCCCAGGGCCCCGGCATCCGGCGCCGCGCACCCACCCCGGGCCCCGCTGACATCCCGAAGCCCCTACGCCACCAGCACCGTGTGCGTCCAGGCCGGCGCGGATGTCTCCTGCGACTGTGCCGAGCGGGCGAGAGTGCGGCGGTCGGGGCTGCTGCCCGGCGGGAGGGCGTCGCGCACCTCGACCTCCGCGATCAGGCCGCGGGACGTCGTCACCCGCCACAGGGAGGCCAGCAGCGTGTCCTCGCCGACGTACGCGGGCGCCGTGGAGGCCCTGCCGTCACCGAGCCGGTAGCCGAGACGGACCGGCTGGACCGGCACCCCGGCGTCCAGGGCGGCCTGGAAGACGGCGCGGCGGAACGTGCCCTGGGCGCGGCCGCACCAGGTGCTGCCCTCGGGGAAGGCCGCGACCGCGGTGCCCTCGCGCAGGGCCGCGGCGATCCGGGCGACGGTGTCCGGCAGGGCCCGCAGCCGGTCCCGGTCGATGAACAGGGTTCCGCCGCGCGCGGCCAGCGCACCGGCGACGGGCCAGCGCCGCACCTCCGTCTTGGCCAGCATCCGGGCCGGGCGTACGGCGGCGAGCAGCGGGATGTCCAGCCAGGAGATGTGGTTGGCGACCAGCAGCAGACCCCCGGTGGGGGCGGCCGCGCCGGTGAACCGGACCCGGACGCCGGCGGCCCGTACGATCCACCGGCACCAGCGCCGGACCAGCGACGCCGGTATCCGGGCGCCGACGGGTGTCAGCGCGATCCCGGCGAGGAGGAGCACCACGACCGCGCCGAGCCGCAGCACGGCACGCGGAACATCCCGCGCCCGCACGGCCGCCGGTGCCTGGACACAGGCCTCGGGCGTGCAGGGCGCGGAGGGCAGCCAGGTGCTCATCACGCCGGAACGAGGGAGAGGAAGTGGCGCAGGTAGCGCCCGTTGACGCGGCTCATCGGCAGCAGTACGTACAGGTCGGCGACGCCGAAGTCCGGGTCGTGGGCCGGTTCCCCGCACACCCAGGCACCGAGGCGCAGGTATCCGCGCAGCAGGGCGGGCAGTTCGACGCGCGTCGCGGGCGCGGGGCCCGGTGTCCACGGCAGCAGCGGCCGGACCCGGAACTCCTCCGGGGATAGGTGCCGGCCGCTCACCCGGTCCCAGGTGGCGGACGCGAGGGTGCCGCCGTCGGCGAGCGGGACGGAGCAGCAGCCGGCCAGCCACTCGTGGCCGCGGTCGACCATGTAGCGGGCGATGCCGGCCCAGATGAGGCTGATGACCGCGCCGTCGCGGTGGTCGGGGTGCACGCAGGAGCGGCCGACCTCGACGAGCTGCGGCCGGATCCCGTCGAGGGCGGTCAGGTCGAACTCGCCCTCGGAGTACAGCCGCCCGGCGACCGCCGCGCGCTCCGGCGGCAACAGCCGGTAGGTGCCGACGACCTGGCCGGTCGTCTCCTCCCGGACGAGCAGGTGGTCGCAGTAGGCGTCGAAGGAGTCGGCGTCGAGGCCCGGCTGGGGGCCGGCCAGCAGGGCGCCCAGCTCCCCGGCGAAGACGTCGTGCCGCAGCCGCTGGGCGGCCCGCACGTCCTCCTCGTTCCGGGCGAGGGCGACGGTGTAGCGAGTGGGGGCCGCGGGCTGCGCGGGGCGGTCGACGGTCAGTACGCCGGTCATGGCTCTCTCCTGGTCACGGGCCGGTTCGGTGAGGCGGGGCGGGGCGCTGAGCGGTGTCGTGCGGGCCTTCGTCTCTGTTCTCCCGACGCCGCCTGACCGTCGCGTGTCATGTGCACAGAGAACGGGTGTGAGGTTGTTGAACGGCTCGCGCCCCCGGGTGCGGCCCGGATGGCCCAGCCGGACACGCGCCCTCCGGCGGCTGCGGTCAGAGTGAGCTGCATGACAGAACACGGAGGCGACGAGCGACGAGGCGGCTCGGCCTCGTCCACCAAGCGGCGACGCCCCGTGCGAGGTGCCGGGGAGGCGGCCCGGCGCGCCGCCGAGGCGCTGACGGAGCTGATCCGCCACCGCCTCGAAGGGGTCTCCGCGGTGTGCCGGGGCGAGGACGACGGCTGGGTCGTCGACGTCGACGTGCTCGAACTGGCCCGCATCCCGGACACCACGAGTCTGCTCGCGACGTACCGGGTGGAACTGGACGCGGCGGGCGAGCTGGTGCAGTACCGCCGGGTCGCGCGCTTCCGGCGCGGCGCCCAGGACCAGTGACCGGACCGCCGCGACCGCCCGACCGGAAGGACCGCCGCATGACCGTCCACAGCGACGAGATCGTCTGTGCGCCCCGCGCCGGAACCCTCTACGACGTGCTGGAGCTGATCCTCGACCGCGGCATGGTGATCGACGTCTTCGTGCGCGTCTCGCTGGTCGGGATCGAGATCCTCAAGGTCGACGCGCGCATCGTGGTCGCCAGCGTCGACACGTATCTGCGGTTCGCGGAGGCGTGCAACCGCCTGGACCTCGAACACGACGCGCGCTCCAAGACCGTGCCCGAGCTGTTCGGCGGGCCGGTTGCCAAGACCATCGGCAGGGCGGGTGCCAAGCGCACCGCCCGCTCCCTGACCGACAAGGTCCGCGACGTCCTCAGCCCGCAGGACGAGCCGGAGGCCGACGCGGTCGACGACGATGCCGACGTCCGTGCCGAGCGGGCCCCGCGGCCGGCGCGCAAGCGCCGCAGTGACGACGACCGCCCGCGGCCCCGGCGCCGCAAGGCCGAGGAGGAATGACCGTGACGGCCACCGCCGCCCTCACCACCGCCGGCACGCTCGGCACCCTGTACGTCTACGGCATCGCCCCCGCGGGCATCCGGCCCCCGCGGGCACCCGGGGTGGACGGCGCGGCGGTGCGGCTGCTGACCGAGGCCGGGCTGTGTGCCGCGGTCTCGGACGCCCCGGCCTCGGTCCGGGCACGGCGACGCGACCTGATGGCCCACCAGTCGGTGCTCGGGGACCTCGCCGCGCAGGGCCCCGTCCTGCCCATGCGGTTCGCCGTCCTCACCCCCGACTCGGCGGCGTTGTGCGCCCAACTGCGCTCCGATCGCGCCCGCTTGACGGCACAGCTCGACGGGGTGAGGGGCTGCGTCGAGCTGAACGTGAAGGGCGCCGTCGTGCCCGGGTACTTCGCCGAACTCGTACGCCGGGACGACACCCTGCGCGCGCTCGCCCGCCGAACCCGCCGGCGTCCCGGTTACGAGGCGAACGTACGGCTCGGCGAGGCGCTCGCCAAGGGCGTCGCGCGCGAGGCCCGGGAAGCGGCCCGGACGGTGCTGGCCCGCCTGGCCCCCCTCGCCGTGCGCACGGCGCAGGGACCGGTCGACGACGAGCAGGTGCTGAGCACGTCGTTCCTGGTGCGTTCCGCCGACGAGCAGCGCTTCCGGCAGGCCGTGACCGCGCAGGCACGAGACGTCGGGGACAGGCTGACGCTCAGTGTGACCGGGCCGCTCCCGTGCTACAGCTTCGTCGACGCGCAGTCCGCCCCGGCCGGCCGGTGACGCGGTGGGACTCGTGAGCGGACTCCTGCTGCTGCCGCTGGCCCCGGTGCGCGGCACGCTCTGGGTCGCCGATCATCTGCTCCAGGAGGCCGAACGGCAGCTGGCCGACCCGCGTGCGGTGCAGGCACGCCTCGCGGCACTCAACCGGGCCCTGGAGGAGGGCGCCATCGACGAGGCGGCCTTCGAGGAAGAGGAGGAGCGGTTGCTCGCACGCCTCGACAGCCCCGTCCGGTACACCGGCCACCACCACCGCGGGAGTGCTTCGTGACCGACCTCGGCACCTGGCCCGCGTCTCCGGGAGCGCAGCCTGCCGGGCCGCCCAGCGGGAGCCTCGCGGACCTGCTCGAACGCGTTCTGGACAAGGGCATCGTCATCGCGGGCGACATCAAGATCGACCTGCTCGACATCGAACTGCTCACCATCCGTCTGCGCCTGTTCATCGCCTCGGTCGAGACCGCCAAGAAGGCGGGCATCGACTGGTGGGAGACGGACCCGGCGCTGTCCTCGCGCGCCGCGCGGGACGCGCTCAACGAGGAGAACGCCCGGCTGCGGGCTCGTCTCGAGGCCCTGGAGGAATCCGGTCCCGACACCACGGAGGTGCCCCGATGAGCGGGGTCCGGGCCGACCGTGCGGCCGCGACGCGAGCGGACGCGTCGCGCCCCGCCGTCACCTGCGTGTTCGCCGTGACGGACACCCCTCCGCAGGACGAGGTCCTCTCGGTGACGCCGGGCCATGACGGCGGCGGCCCGCTGCGGATCCTGGCCGCGGGCCCGCTGCGCCTGGTCGTGCAGGACGTTCCGGCGGCGGACTTCGGTGAGGCGGCGCTCGCGGAGCGGCTCGGCCGGCCCGAGGAGCTGGAGCGCTGTGCCCGCGCCCACCACCGGGGCGTGGAGACGGCCGCGAGCGCGGGCCCCGTCGTGCCCTTTCCCATGGCGACGCTGTATCTGGACGACGGCAACGCGGTCCGGGCCGTGGCCGCCCGGGAGACGTCCCTGCGCGCCCTGCTGGACCGGCTGCGCGACCGCACCGAGTGGGGGGTGAAGGTGCACGGCCCCCGCACCGCCGCCGTGTCGGCTGCCGCTGCCGCCGGGGCGGAACCGGGCGACGGGCGGTCGTACCTGCGGCGGGCGAGCGACAGGCGACGCACCGAACGCGAGTCGCGCGAGCGGGCCCTGGCGCAGGCGCACGCCGTCGACCGGGAGCTGCGACGGTACGCGGTCGCCGCGACGCGGCACCGGCCGCAGAGTGAGCAGCTGACCGGCCGGAGCGTCCCGCAACTCCTCAACGTCGCCTATCTGGTAGACGACGGACGGCGCGACGAATTCGTCCGCGCCGTCGGCGAACTGGCGCGCGACGCCCGCTCTTCGGCCGTGGAGGTCACCATGTCAGGCCCCTGGATCCCGTACTCCTTCGCCCGGCCGGACGAGGTGGAGTGCGCCGCACACCAGGAGGCCGGCGCATGACCGTACCGGTCGCCGCCGGCGCCGGCCGCACGGCGGTGCCCTGGGACGGGGAGGAGCCGTACGCGCCCGTCGGGGTGCCGCTCGTCGACCTGCTCGACCGGGTCCTGGCGACCGGCGTCGTGGTCAGCGGTGACCTGGTGCTGGCCATCGCCGACGTGCCGTTGGTGCGGATCTCCCTGCACGCCCTGCTGGCATCGGTCAGCGACCGGGTTCCCGCGCCCTGGTCGGACAGCGGGCCGCTGTGACCGCGCCGCGCACCCACGCGCTGGACCTCGATCCCGAGCGGGTCACGAACGACCTGGCGGCCCTGGTCCTGACCGTGGTGGAACTCCTCCGGCAGCTCATGGAACGCCAGGCGGTACGCCGTTTCGACGAGGGGACGCTCAGCGCCGAGCAGGAGGACCGGCTCGGCACCGCGCTGATGCTGCTGGACGAGCGCATGGACGAACTCTGCGCGCAACACGGCCTGCGACGCAGCGACCTCAACCTGGACCTCGGTCCCCTGGGCCCCTTGCTGGCCGACCCCGGCCCGTGACAGGCACATCGCGAGACGGGGCCGGGGATGAGCACCACTCCCGGCCCCGCCCGTCCGCACCTACCGGCGAACGTTCACTGCGCCCCCCGGGGGCGCGGGGAACTGCGCGATCAACCCCGACGCACCCGCAGCCGCCGAAGCACCGAAGCCCCTGCGGCGCTACCGCTTCACCTTCCGCGCAGCCCGCAACCACTCCTTGTTCATGCTGGTGATGGACATGAGCGGAATCCCCTTCGGGCAGGCGGTGGCGCACTCCCCGGCGAGGGTGCAGCCTCCGAACCCCTCCTCGTCCATCTGTTCCACCATGTCCAGCACCCGCGTCTCCCGCTCGGGCGAGCCCTGCGGCAGCACGTTGAGATGGTTGATCTTGGCGGACGTGAACAGCATCGCCGCCCCGTTCGGGCAGGCCGCAACGCACGCCCCGCACCCGATGCACTCGGCGTGCTCGAAGGCGAGGTCGGCGTCCGGCTTCGGCACCGGCGTGGCGTGTGCCTCGGGGGCCGCCCCGGTCGGCGCGGTGATGTACCCGCCGGCCTGGATGATCCGGTCGAACGCCGACCGGTCCACGACCAAATCCTTGATCACCGGGAACGCGGACGCCCGCCACGGCTCGACGTCGATCGTGTCGCCGTCCTCGAACGACCGCATGTGCAGCTGGCAGGTGGTGGTCCGTTCGGGCCCGTGCGCGTCGCCGTTGATGACGAGCGAACACGCGCCGCAGATGCCCTCACGGCAGTCGTGGTCGAAGGCGACGGGGTCCTCGCCCTTGACGATGAGCTCCTCGTTGAGCGTGTCGAGCATCTCCAGGAACGACATGTCGGGTGAGATGCCGTCCACCTCGTACGTGGACATCGTGCCGTCGGCGTCGGCGTTGCGCTGCCGCCAGACGCGCAGGGTGAGCTTCATGCGTAGCTCCGCTGGGTGGGGTGGACGTACTCGAAGACCAGGTCTTCCTTGTGCAGGACGGGAGCCTCACCGGTGCCGGTGAACTCCCAGGCGGCCGCGTACCCGAACTCCTCGTCCCTGCGGGCGGCCTCGCCGTCGGGCGTCTGGGACTCCTCGCGGAAGTGGCCGCCGCAGGACTCCTCGCGGTGCAGCGCGTCGAGGCACATCAGCTCGGCGAGCTCCAGGTAGTCGACGACACGGTTGGCCTTTTCCAGCGACTGGTTGAACTCCTCGCCGGTGCCGGGGACCTTGATGCGCCGCCAGAACTCCTCGCGGATCTGCGGAATGCGCTCCAGCGCCTTGCGCAGTCCCGAGTCGGTGCGGGCCATGCCGCAGAACTCCCACATGAGTTCGCCGACCTCGCGGTGGAAGGAGTCGGGGGTGCGGTCGCCGTCGACGGACAGCAGCAGGTTGAGCCGGTCCTGGGTCTCGGCCAGCACCTCCTGGACGACGGGGTGTTCGTCGGTCACGGCGTCGTGGTGCGGGTTGCGGGCCAGGTAGTCGTTGATGGTCGAGGGGAGGACGAAGTAGCCGTCCGCGAGTCCCTGCATCAGCGCGGAGGCGCCGAGCCGGTTGGCGCCGTGGTCGGAGAAGTTGGCCTCGCCGATCGCGAACAGCCCGGGGACGGTGGTCTGGAGGTCGTAGTCGACCCACAGGCCGCCCATCGTGTAGTGCACGGCGGGGTAGATGCGCATCGGCACCTCGTACGGATCCTCGTCGGTGATCCGCTGGTACATGTCGAAGAGGTTGCCGTACTTGGCCTCGACGGCCCCCCGTCCCATGCGGGCGATGGCGTCGGCGAAGTCGAGGTAGACGCCCTGCCCGCCGGGGCCCACTCCCCTGCCCTCGTCGCAGACGTTCTTGGCGGCGCGGGAGGCGATGTCACGCGGGACGAGGTTGCCGAACGACGGGTAGATGCGCTCCAGGTAGTAGTCGCGCTCGTCCTCGGGGATCTCGTTCGGGGGCCGCCGGTCGCCCTTCGCCTTCGGCACCCAGATGCGGCCGTCGTTGCGCAGCGACTCGCTCATCAGCGTCAGCTTGGACTGGTGGTCGCCGGTGCGCGGGATGCAGGTGGGGTGGATCTGGGTGAAGCAGGGGTTGGCGAACAGGGCGCCGCGCCGGTGGGCCCGCCAGATGGCGGTGGCGTTGGAGTTCATGGCGTTCGTCGACAGGTAGAAGACGTTGCCGTAACCCCCGGAGGCGAGGACGACGGCGTCCGCGAAGTACGTGTCGACGCGCCCGGTGACGAGGTCCCGCGCCACGATGCCGCGTGCCCGTCCGTCGACGACGATCAGGTCGAGCATCTCGGTGCGCGGGTGCATCTCGACGTTCCCGGCGGCGATCTGCCGGCTGAGGGCCTGGTAGGCGCCGAGGAGAAGCTGCTGGCCCGTCTGGCCGCGGGCGTAGAACGTGCGCGACACCTGCACGCCGCCGAAGGACCGGGTGTCGAGCAGGCCGCCGTACTCACGGGCGAAGGGCACGCCCTGCGCGACGCACTGGTCGATGATCTCGACGGAGATCTGCGCGAGCCGGTGGACGTTGGACTCGCGGGCCCGGAAGTCGCCGCCCTTGACGGTGTCGTAGAACAGGCGGTGGACGGAGTCGCCGTCGTTGCGGTAGTTCTTCGCGGCGTTGATGCCGCCCTGCGCGGCGATGGAGTGGGCGCGGCGGGGCGAGTCCTGGTAGCAGAACTGGACGACGTGGTAGCCCTGTTCGGCGAGAGTGGCCCCGGCGGAGCCGCCGGCGAGGCCGGTGCCGACGACGATCACCGTGTGCTTGCGCCGGTTGGCGGGATTGACCAGCTTGGCCTCGAAGCGGCGCTTGTCCCAGCGCTCGTTGACCGGCCCGGCGGGGGCCTTGGTGTCGACGACCGGTTCGCCGGTCGTGTAGTCGGCGTAGGAAGTCATGTTCAGCTCACCACTCCGGTCATGACGCCCACGGGGACGGCGATGAAGCCGGCCGTGAGCAGCAGCGCGAGGATGTCGGCGACGGCCTTCAGGACGCGGTCGCGGGTGCGGCCGCCCACTCCCAGGGTCTGGGCCGCGCTCCAGAAGCCGTGCCGGACGTGCAGGCCGAGCGCGAGCATCGCGACGATGTAGACGACGTTGCCGTACCAGGTGGAGAAGGTGTCCACGACGTTCTGGTACGGGTAGCCCTCCTGGAAGCCGCCGGAGTGCACGGTGCCGGTCGTCAGGTCGAGGATGTGCCAGACGATGAACAGGCCGAGGATGATGCCGCCCCAGCGCATGGTGCGCGTGGCGTAGGAGGCCCGTGCCTTCTTGTGCACGTACTTGCTCGGCCGTGCCCTGATGTCGCGGCGACTGAGCTGGTACGCCGAGGTGGCGTGCGCGACGAGGGCGACGACCAGCACGATCCGGACGAGCCAGAGCGTCCACTCGTAGTGCATGAACGGCTCGCCGACGGTGCGCAGCCAATGGGCGTAGTGGTTGAACTCGTCCGCCCCGAAGAAGATCTTCAGGTTTCCGATCATGTGGACGACCAGGTACAGCAGCATGATCAGACCGCTGACCGCCATCACGGTCTTCTTGCCGACGGTGGAGTCCCACACGGTGCGTGCGAAGGACGGCCGCCGGTCCGTCCGCGTTGCCAGAGCCATGGAACAGCACGCTACGGATCCACGTCCGATCGGTCCAAGACATGGTCCGGCTTGACTCCATAGGCTGTGGCTATGGTAGGAGCATGCAGTTCCAGCAGCTCCAGTACTTCGTGGCCGTCGCCGAGACCCGGCACTTCACCCGGGCCGCCGATCTGGTCCATGTCGCCCAGCCGTCGCTGTCGCAGCAGATCAAGGCGCTGGAGCGGGAGTTGGGCGCGGACCTGTTCCTGCGTGCCCGGGGCAACATCACGCTCACGGACGCCGGGGAGGCGCTCCTCCCGCTGGCCCGCCGCATCCTGGCCGACGCGGACACGGCCCGGCACGAGGTGCAGGAACTGGTGCAGCTGCGCAGCGGCCGGGTACGGCTGGGCGCCACGCCGAGTGTGTGCACGGGCCTGCTGCCGGACGTGCTGCGGGCCTTCCACGACCGCTACCCCGGGGTGCGGCTGCTGATCGAGGAGGGCGGCTCTCACGATCTGGTACGGGAGCTGGCCCGCGGGGCGCTGGATCTGGCGCTGGTGGTGCTGCCGCTGCCGACTCCGTCACCGGCGCTGACCACGGTGGAGCTGCTGCGGGAGGATCTTGTCGTGGTCTCCTCGCCGGATGCCCCGCGTCCGGGCCGGGGGCGCCGCACCGTGCGGGTCTCCGACCTGGAGGGTGAGCGGCTGGTGATGTTCCGGCACGGGTACGACCTGCGGGAGCTGACCGTGGCCGCGTGTCGTGCGGAGGGGTTCGAACCCGACTTCGCCGTGGAGGGCGGGGAGATGGACGCGGTGCTGGGGTTCGTGCGAGCCGGGCTGGGGGTCGCCGTGGTGCCGCGGATGGTGGCGGCGAGGTCCGGGCGCGGGCTGCGGGTGACTCCGCTGGCCCGGCCCGGACTGCATCGCGTGATCGCGCTGGCGCATCGTAGTGATGTGGCTCCGCCTCGGGCCGCTCGGGAGTTGCAGCGGATGCTGCTCGAGCGGTGAGGCGGTTTCAGAAGCGCCGTTGGGTGTGAGCGCCGTTCGAGGGTGCCGGTCGACCGTGGCTGGTCGCGCCCACGCGGCGGAGCCGCATACCGAATACAGCCCCGCCCCTTGAAGGCGTTACCCCCCTAGCCCGTTGCGTCGACCAGAGCCAGCTCGTGCAGGCGCTCCGGTGGGCCCGGCCTCGCGTAGTACCAGCCCTGGGCCGTGTCGCAGCCGAGTATGCGCAGCTGGTCGGCCTGGGCTCCCGTCTCCACACCTTCCACCGTCACCGCCAGGTCCAGGCTGTGGGCCAGGGAGACGATGCCCTCGACGATCTTCAGGTCGACGGGGTCCGCCGGGAACTGCTGCATGCTCTGGGTGAAGGACCGGTCCAGCTTCAGGATGCTGACCGGCAGCCGGCGCAGGTTGGCGAGGTTGGAGTAGCCCGTCCCGAAGTCGTCCAGGGCGATGTCGACACCCATCTCCGCCAGCCGCCGCAGCGGCTTGAGCAGATCGTCGTCCGCCCCGATCAGCGCCGACTCCGTGACCTCCAGGCACAGCGCGTCCGGCTCGACGCCCGTGCGCTCCAGGATGTCGACCGTGTCCTGCACCAGCCCGGGATGCGTCAACTGGCACGGCGACAGGTTCACGTTGATCCGCAGCGGCCCCACGGCCTCGGCGCCGCCCTGCAGTTCCCGCCACTCGCGCGCCTGGAGCACCGACTGCTCCAGCACCCACCGGCCCAGCGGCACGATCAGGCCGGTGTGCTCCGCGAGCGGGATGAACCGGTCCGGGCCGAGCACCCCGTGCTGCGGGTGCAGCCAGCGCACCAGGGCCTCGGCGCCCCGGACACTGCCGTCGCCGAGATGCACCAGCGGCTGGTACTCGATGAAGAACTCGCCCCGCTCCAGAGCGGTCGGCAGCGCCGTGGTCAGCCCGTGGCGCGTGATGGCCCGGGCGTCCGCCTCCGGATCGGCGAGTTCGAAGCGGTTGCCGCCCGCCGACTTGGCCCGGTACATGGTGATGTCCGCGCTGCGCAGCACCTCCGCCGGGCTGCGCTCCCCGGCGGGGCCCTCGACGATGCCGATGCTGCCGCGCACGGTGAGTTCCCGGCCGTCCACACTGATCGGCGCCAGCAGGGCGTTCATGATGCGCCCGGCGAGCTCGTCGACGCCACGCTGGGTGTCGGGCCCGGTGGTCAGCGCCACGAACTCGTCACCGCCGAGCCGGGCGACCATCTCGCCCGGTGCCGTGGCGCAGGACTGCAGCCGGTCGGCGACCTCCACCAGCAGCCGGTCGCCGGCCGCGTGGCCGAGGCTGTCGTTGATGGTCTTGAAACCGTCGAGGTCCAGGTAGCACAGCCCGAACCGCTGGCCTTCCCCGGCGCCCAGGGCCTTCTCCAGGCGCTCGAAGAAGAACGTGCGGTTCGGCAGCCCGGTGAGCGCGTCGTGCGTGGCCTCGTAGCGCAGCCGCAGGTTGAGCAGCCGCCGCTCGGTGGTGTCCTCCATGAGGGCGAGCTGGTACTGCGGATCGCCGTCGGCGTCGCGCAGCAGGGAGACGGTCAGGTTGGTCCACAGGACGGTTCCGTCGGGGCGGTAGAACGCCTTCTCCAGGTGGTAGTGCTCCCGTTCGCCCCGCACGAGTTCGTCGTAGAGCCGCCAGGTCTGCGGAGCGTCGTCGGGATGGGTCCACTCCCGGACGTTGCGGCTGCGCAGAGTCTGCTCGGAGACCCCGAACATGCGCAGCAGCGCGCCGTTGACCTGCAGTATGTTGCCTTCGAGGTCGGCCATGCCGATTCCTATGGCCGCGCCCTCGAAGACGGCGCGGAAACGCGCCTCGCTCGCGTGCAGGGCCTGCGCCACCACGCCCTGCGCCTGGAGGGCGGCCTGCGCGATGGCCTCCTGCTCGGCCAGGGTCCGCTCGCGCAGGGCCCGGGCGAAACCGGCCGCCATCGCGTGCTGGAGCCGCGCGCACCGGGCCCGCAGGTCCTCCTGGTCGCCGCCGTCCCCGCAGTACAGGACCAGGTACGCGTCGACGCAGTCCAGGGTGCGGCTGAGCGCCTCCGGATCGGTGCAGTGCACGTTGACCAGGGCGGCTCCGACCGCCCTGCCCGCCTCGGAGTCGAAGGTCCGGGCCAGCAGTGCCTCGCTCAGCCGCCGCGCCTGGGGCAGCAGTTGCGCCTCGAACTCGGTCCGGGTCGACGACGTCGAGGTCACCGGGAAGACCGCCCGGCTCCAGATCGTCGCGAACCGGCGCAGTCTGTCCTCCGGCCCGTCCGGTTCCGCGGTCACGCCGTACGCCCCACGCCCGCGAACCCGGAGAACGCGTACGGATCCTCGTCCTCCGGTGAGGTGTCGGGCCGCCAGCGCGGCATCGCCACCAGTCCGGGTTCCACCATGTCGTACCCCTCGAAGAACCGCGCGATCTCGTCGCGCGAGCGCATGATCAGCGGGTTGCGGATGTCCTTGTACACGTCCACCGCGCCCCCGGCCCGCTCCGGCGGCAGCGGGACCCCCTCGTAGGAAGCGTGGGTGAGCACGAGGAGGCTGCCCGGGGCGAGCGCCTCGCCCAGTTCGGCCACGGCCCCGTACGGGTCGTCCTCGTCTTCCACGAAGTGCAGTATGGCAACGAGGAGCAGCGCCACTGGCTGATTCAGGTCGATCAGCCGCTCCACCTCGGGGCTGCGCAGGATCTCCTGGGGCTTGCGCAGGTCCGCGGCGACGACTCCCGTGTCCTCGTTGCCCTCCAGGACCGCCTGGCTGTGCGCCACGGCCACCGGGTCGTGGTCGACGTACACCACGCGGGCGCCGGGACGGGCGGCCTGCGCCTCCTCGTGCACATTGCCGAAGGTGGGGATGCCGGAGCCGATGTCGAGGAACTGGGAGATGCCCTGGTCGGCCGCGTAGCGCACGGCGCGGCGCATGAACGCGCGGTTCGCCTGCATGATCTTGGGAAGTCCCGGCATGAACTCCATGGCCCTGCGGGCCGCTTCCCGGTCGACTTCGAAGTTGTGCGATCCGCCCAGGTAGTAGTCGTACATCCGGGAAACGCTGGGCACCGAGATGTCGATGCTCCGTGGGGCCCAGGCGGGACGCTCCATCTATCTCTCCAAGGCGTAGGCGATCCGGTGTTCGAGCAGAGGCTACTGATCGCCCGCCAATGGAGCGACCCGAAACGGAAATTGACCATCCGTTCCCGGTCACTGCCTGCGGCACGTGCCGAATTGATACCCCTGCGCATGCCCTTCGAACACATGACGAACAGTGCCCGGGGCATTCCGGAGAGTTCCGGTCCGAGGAGGAAGAGGGTCAGGAAGTCGATGAGTTCAGGTGAGGCACGGCAAAGCGGTCCACCCCTCCGTGTGGCACGGAGGGGTGGACCGGGTCTGCGCTTCGGGTGGACGAGAGGATCGACCCTGGGGAGGTTTCCCTACTTCTCCGAGGCGCCGACCAGCTTTCCGTCGGGCCGGACGGCGTACCAGGTGCCGCCCACGCCCTGGCCGTTGGTGTCGCCGGGAGCCTTGTCGCCGGCGAACGTGTAGATGGGCGAGCAGTTGATCGTCTGCTGCTGACCCTCGCCGTCGGTACGGTCGAAGATCATGTAGCCCTTCTTCTGGATGCCCTTGGTGTCGGCGAAGTCGACGGGCTCCACGAGTGGCCACTTGGCCAGGCACTCACCGGTGCAGTTGGAGACCGGCTTGGGCCAGGCCTCGTCCTTCTTGAACCGGTAGACGGTCATGCCGTTCTTGTCGACGACGATCTCGCCGAGCTTGGGGTCCTTGCGCGTGGACAGCCCCGCCTGGACCGCTTCGCCGCCGCCCTCCGCACCGGCCCCGGCACCCCCCTGCGCCTTCTTGCCGTCGGGGGCGAGCGCGTACCACTTGCCACCCACACCCTGGCCCTTGACGTCACCGGCGTTGACGTCCTTGGCGTAGCGGTAGGCGGGCCAGCCGCCGACCGTGAGCTGCTTGGTGCCGTCGGCCCGGGTGACCGAGCCGAGCAGCGCCTTGTCGATGCCCTCGCCGGCCTCGGCGTCGTCCGCGGGCACCGGCGGCCAGGTCTTGGCGCAGTCGCCGTCGCAGTTCGACTTGGGCGGCTGCTCGGTGTCCTGGTCGAACCGGTACAGGGTGAGGCCGAGACTGTCGGTGACCACCTTGCCGACCTTCTCGGCGGTGGAGACGGACAGCTTGCCGGCGGGGTTGGACGGGCTGGAGGCGCTGGGCGCGGCCGGCTGACCGGTCGCGGCGCCGCCCGCAGCGCCCGCGGTGCCCGAGCCGATGCTTCCGTAGTCCCCGGGCGCGGCCGTGGCGCCCACGTTCTGGCTGGCCGCCGGTGGGCTGTCCTGACCGCACGCCGTCGTCAGCGCCAGGACCGCCGCGGCGCTCGCCACGAGTGAGGCGCTCCGCCAGGAGGTCTTCATCGTCAACTCCCCATAATCGCAAGGGTGTTGCAGCGCCCTGCTGCGCCGCCGCACGGTCATGAGTACGCATGGGGGCGGCCATTGTGTTCAACCGTCGGCCAAATTTCTTTCCGGAACCTGTGACGACTGCCGCGATTCGTCGCACACGAGTGCATCTCGAGCTCCCTGCGGGCGACCCCAGATCAAACCGATGATGCCCGGATTTCCCTCTTTCGGGGCAATCCCCTTGCACTCGGACCCGTCCGGGCGGCACAGGGCTCATGATCTTCGTCGTGCATGGACCCCTTTCGACTCAACCCGCCCGTGCGGCACGGGCCTTGGCGGCGGCGACGCTGACCTGGGCGCTCGTGGGCGCACCGGCCGGGGTCGCGGTGGCCGACGCCTGCGCGTACGCCTCGACGGGGCCGGACGGCACCGAGGCGGTGGCGTACGCGGGCAGCAAGAAGACGTGGCCGTGCCCGACGCCCACGCCGACCCCCTCCCCGACGCCGACGCCGACGCCGACTCCACCGCCGCCTGAGCCGACGCCACCGCCGAAGCCGACGCCGGACCCGCCGCCCCCACCGAAGCCCCCACCCCCGAAGCCGACCCCCACGGCCAGGCCCGAGCCGCCGCCGGCCCCGGCACCGCCTACGCCACGCCCGGCACCACCCCCGCCGCGGCCGGCCCCGAGGCCCGTGCCACCGGCGCCCCCTCCCCCCGCACCGGAACCCGCTCCCACGCCGTCGGCGCCGTCGGCCACCCCGGCGCCCGCCCCGTCCGCGACGCCCGTGCACTACCCGCGCTACCGCGCCGCACCGCCGCGGCCACGGCGGGCGAACGGCGCGCTGTCGCCGCTGACCTTCGTCCTGCTCGTCACGGTGCCCGCGGTGGTGGCCGTCGCCGCGCTGCGCGCGCGCTGATCCCTGAAGCCCTGGAGGTACCTCTTGCCGGAATGGCTTGTTCTCACCCTCGCGATGCTGGCCGCCTGTGCCGTGGTGGTCGTCATCACCGTCGTACGCCACCGCGCGGCCCCCGAGGACGAGGACCCCAGTGAGACCCCGGACGTCATCGAGTACATGACGATGTGGATCGGTGTGGTCTACGCCATCGTCCTGGGCCTGGCGATCGCCGGTGTCTGGGAGGGGCGCAGCGCCGCACAGGACCACGTCCAGGCCGAGGCGACCGCGCTGCACGAGATCTCGGAGCGGGTGCGGGTCTATCCGGCCGAGGAACGCGACCGCATCCGGGACGACATCCGGACGTACGTGAGCCATGTCGTGACCACCGAGTGGGACACCATGGCCGACAAGGGCGAGGTCACCGGGCGCGGTACCGAGCTCTTCGAGCGGATCCGCCAGGACGTCACCGACTACCAGCCGGCGACGGACTTCGAGGCCCAGGCCTACCAGCCGCTGCTGGACCAGGTGACCGCGGCCGACCAGGCCCGCATCGCCCGGGCCGAGTCGACCGGGGAGACGATGCCGGGCGTGGTGTGGTTCGGGCTGATCGCCGGGGCCGTCATCACCATCGGGATGATCTTCGCGCTGCAGATCCGCAGAACGACACGCGAACTGGTCCTCGCCGGGCTGTTCTCGGCGCTGATCGCCTTCCTGCTGTTCCTGATCTGGGACTTCGACTCGCCCTACAGCAGGGGCGTGACCGCCTCGGCCGATCCGTTCCTGAACCTCTTCCCGGGCGTCGGCGACTGACGGCACCCGCAGCACGGGTCCCGGCCGGGGGGCGCGCGACACGCCGTCGTCGTCCCCCGGCCGCCCGGGCGGTGTTCCCCCGGGCGGCGCACAGCCGTGCCCCATTCGCGCTACTGCGATCGCGGTATCGCGCGCGTCTTCTTAGCGTTTCGGGCATCGAGGTGCATGTGTGACGTGAGCGGAACAGGTCCGCGGCTGCTCCTCGGGGACCCGGAGGATTCACCATGCGCGCGATATGCCTCGCCTCTGCCGTACTGCTGGGTGCCGGCGCCCTCACCTCCTGCGTGCCCGCCGCCGACGCGGCGAACCGGACCGACTTCGGCTTCAACGTCCTGCCCTCCACCGTGAGGGCGGGGGGTGAGATCACCCTGCACGTCACGCGCAACCGGGCATGCCGGGGGGAGGCGGCGGTCGACTCACCGGCCTTCGACCCGGTCACCATCCCACCGGACGAGTCCTGGACGACGGTGGTCGTCGACTGGGACGCCAAGCCCGGCGCCGTCTACGAGGTCGAGTTCGAGTGTGACGGGTCGAGCGGCATCGCGCGTCTGACGATCGCGGGCGGCCGGCCGACGCACCACCCCGCCCGTCACCCGACGCGCCACCCGAACAAGGGTGTGCACGCCGGTGAGGGCGGCACCCTCGCCGGCTTCGACCTCAAGGAGATCGGTCTGGGCGCCGCACTGATCGCCGGGTCGCTCGGCGTCGCCTACCACTTCTCGCGCCGCCGCACCGACGGGGACGCCGGCTGACCCCGCAGCCGCACCGACGGGACGCCGGCGCCCCTTCCCGCGGTAGGCCTTCGCCCCGGCTCCCTTGAGAGGGAGCCGGGGCGAAACGCGTCCACGTGCGAGGCGGCGACTCGTCGAGGAAGCGGCACGACCACGACGAGGCGCCCGTGTCAGATGCGCCGCTCGGTCCTGCGGCGCATCCAGAACACACCGCCGCCGACCACCGCCGCGGCCACGAGACCGCCGCCGATGGCCATGTCCGTCGGGGTCGCCCCGGTGGTGCTGCTGCCGCCGATGCCGCCGCGGACACCGCCGATGACGGTGAAGGCGTGCGGCTTGGTCATCCGCCTGCCGTTGCAGTCGACCGTGATGTCGTACGAGCCGGGGCGGGCGTTGTTGTTGATGATGGCGGTGCCCCGCGCGGTCCCGCTGCCGGCGCCGCCCCGGTCGCCCTCGTTGCCCTTGCCGCCGCCGCCGACCGGCGAGAGCCGCGTCGGTGAGAACGCGTTGGACGTCGCCGTGCCGCCGCCCCGGCAGCCGTCGACCGTGATGGTCAGCTGGCCGCCGGGGGCGATCACACTGGGCAGGGCGGTGATGTTGCTCGGCGTGTCCCACGCGACGGCCGCGGGGGCGGAGAGGCCGAGGGCGGCGACCGCTGCGCCGGCGACCGCCAGGGCACGAGTGTTACGCATGTGAACCTCCGCGGAAGACGCCCCGGGACCCGTCCCCGGTCGATCGGCGAGAAAGCGCCTCCCAGAAAGACAGTCAGTTGCCCTGCCGCAAGCCGCATTTCGGGACTGGTCCGTACCGGTGAGAGAAGGCGGTGCGGGTGCAGCGTCCATTCGGATATCGCCGCAGGTCACGGTCCGTCAGAAATTTCCTCGCGACGGCAACTCGGATGGCTCACCTCATCTCCTGCGAGCCGCTCCCGCCCTGGTGCTCGCCCTGCGCGCCGGGCTTCCGGGAGCCCCGGAATTCGGCCCGTGCCCGGCGCCGCGCCAAAGCTCGCAGCCCCGTCCGTGCCCGGCGCCGCTCCAGCCCTCGCAGCCCCGGCCGTGCCCGGCGCCGTACCTGCCCTCGCGGCCCCGGCCACCCGTTCGCCGTCGCCCCGTCGCCGGTTTCCCGCACGCCACTTAGCGTGTCGCTATGCGCGATGGACACGGCGACGGCCGCGTCGAGAGGGGATGGCGAATGTCTGCGTCCGAGCTGGCTCAGGCGGAAGAGGAGGCGCGGCCCAGGAAACGCGCCCCGTGGGGCGTGATAGCGCTGGTTCTGCTGACCGGCCTCGCTCTCATCCGGAACGGTTCGGGAGAGTTCGACGAGGGCCCGCCACAGCCGGCCAGTGCGGCCGCGGCGGACAGCAGGGTGCCCGGAGGAACCTTCGCGGGAAGTGTCCGGCCCTTGCCCTACGCCCTCCCCGACCGGGTCAGGATCCCGGCGATCCAGGTCGACGCGCCGATCATCCCGGTGGGCCTGGACGCGGACGGCTGGGTCGGCGCGCCCCCGCCGGAGGATCCCAACCTGGCCGGCTGGTTCACCGGTGCCGTCACCCCCGGCGAGAAGGGCACCGCGGTCGTGGTCGGCCATGTCGACAACCAGCAGGGTCCCGCCGTGTTCTACGGCCTCGGGGCACTGCGGAAGGGACATCGCGTCGAGGTCGCCCGGCAGGACGGAAAGACCGCCGAGTTCGAGATCTACGGCGTCGAGGTGTTCGAGAAGAACAACTTCCCCGGCGACCGTGTCTACGCTTCCAAGGGGGCGCCGGAGCTGCGGGTCATCACCTGCGGCGGTGGTTTCTCCGCGCAGGAAGGCTATGCGGGGAATGTCGTCGCCTTCGCCCGCCTGGTCGCGGTGCGCTGAGCGCTCGCGGCACGGCGGGCGAAGGCCCGGAGGCGTCGGCGTCCTTCACGCGTAGTGCCGCGGGGGCACGGTGACGTGGTAGCCGGAGTCCAGCAGTTCGGGCAGATAGCGCCGCAGGGCCCGCACGCTCTGCGACCGGTCGCCGCCGGCGTCGTGCGAGAGCACCACGACGCCGGGTGCGGCGCCGCGCTCGACCCGGTCGGCGATGGACCGGACTCCGGGGGTGGTCCAGTCGAGGGTGTCGACCGTCCAGCCGAGGGGTTCCATGCCGAGTTCGGCGCCGAGCCGGAAGGCGGTGCGGTTCCAGGCGCCGTAGGGTGCCCGGAACCACTCGGGGCGCTCCCCGCAGGCGTCCTCGATGGCGTCGCTGGTGCGTTCCATCTCGGAGCGGATCTGCCGTCGGGTGAGGCGGGTGAGCAGGGGGTGGGACCAGGTGTGGTTCCCCACGACATGGCCCTCGTCGGCCATCCGGGCCAGCAGGTTCCTGCCGCCGGCGACCATCCCGCCGCACACGAAGAACATCGCCCGCACGTCGTACTCGGCCAGGGTGTCCAGGATGTGCGGGGTGTAGCGGGGATCGGGGCCGTCGTCGAAGGTGAGCACCATGATGCGGCCACGGCCGGAGACGCGCAGCGGCGCCTCGCGGTGAACCAGGGTCCGGCGGGGTGCGGCGCGCGGCGGGCCGTAGCCGGTCAGGGGCTGCAGCCGGTACGCGGAGGACTTGACGAGGCGGCGGGCCTGGGGGCCCGAGGCGGGGGTGGAGGTGCCGGGTCCGTCCCCGGTGACGGCCGTGACCACTCCGGCCGTCGCGGCCGCTCCCACGGCGCCGGCGCCCGCGATCAACGCGTGGCGCCTGGTGAACAGCCGGGTGGGCAACTGATCCTTCTTCATGACTCATGAGTCGCCCGGCGGAAGGCCGACGCACACGAGCAACACCGGTGCGGCGGCACACATTCACCCGTTCGGCCGACACGGGTGGGTCAGCGGTGACGCACCAGCGGGAAGGGCAGGGTCTCGCGGATGGTGAGTCCGGTGAGGAACATGACCAGCCGGTCGACGCCGACGCCGAGGCCGCCGGTGGGGGGCATGGCGTATTCGAGGGCGTCGAGGAAGTCCTCGTCGAGTTCCATCGCCTCGGGGTCGCCTCCGGCGGCGAGCAGGGACTGGGCGGTGAGGCGGCGGCGCTGCTCGACGGGGTCGGTGAGTTCCGAGTAGGCGGTGCCGAGCTCGGTCCCGAAGGCGACGAGGTCCCAGCGTTCGGCGAGTCGCGGGTCGGTGCGGTGCTGCCGGGTGAGCGGGGAGACGTCGGTCGGGAAGTCCTTGTAGAAGGTGGGCAACCCGGTCCGCTCCTCCACCAGCCGCTCGTACATCTCCAGGACGATGTCGCCGTGACCGTCGTCGGCGACGTACGGCACGCCGGCACCGTCGCACAGCCGCTTGAGGGTTTCGATGCCGGTGCCGGGGTGGATCTCCTCGCCGAGGGCCTCGCTGATCGCGCCGTAGACGGTCTTGACGGGCCACTGCCCGGAGATGTCGTACTCCTTGCCGTCCTTGTGGGCGACGGGCTTGCCGAAGGCGGCGGTGGCGGCGCCCTGGATCAGTTCGCGGACGAGGTCGAGCATCACGTCGTAGTCGGCGTACGCCTGGTAGGCCTCCAGGATCGTGAACTCGGGGTTGTGCTTGTAGTCCGTGCCCTCGTTGCGGAAGGTGCGGCCCATTTCGAAGACCTTCTCCACGCCGCCCACGCACAGCCGCTTGAGGTACAGCTCGGGGGCGATGCGCAGATAGAGGTCGAGGTCGTAGGCGTTGATGTGGGTGGTGAAGGGCCGGGCGTTGGCGCCGCCGTGGATCTGCTGGAGCACCGGCGTCTCGACCTCCAGGTAGCCACGTGCGAGCAGGCCCTGGCGCACGGCCTGGACGGCGGTGGAGCGGGCGCGGACCACGTCACGGGCGGCGGGGCTGGCGGCCAGGTCGAGGTAGCGCATGCGGACCTTCGCCTCGGGGTCGGCCAGGCCGCGGCGCTTGTCGGGCAGCGGACGCAGGCACTTGCCGGTGAGCTGCCAGGACGTGACGAAGACGGTCGGTTCGCCCTTGTCGCTGACGCCGGCGTGTCCGGTGGCGGTGATGTGGTCGCCGATGTCGGTGTCGGCGGTGAAGCGGTCCAGGGCGGGGCCGGAGCGGTCGCGGGTCAGGGCGAGTTGGTGGTCGCCGGACCAGTCGCGCAGGACGACGAAGACGATGCCGCCGAAGTCGCGGACCAGCATGATCCGGCCGGCGACGGTGACCTCCTCGCCGCGCCGGACCTCGGCGAGGGTGTGGGTGCGGGCCGGGATGCCCACCGGGTAGGGGTCGGTGCCGTCGGCGCGCAGCCGGTCGAGCTTGCGGTGCCGGACGCGGACCTGGTCGGACAGGCCGGAGAGGGGGTCGGCGGGCTCGGTCCCGTCCCCTCCGGCGAGGCCGAGCGCCGCCAACGACGGCAGCCCCTCCGTGGTGGCGGGCCGCTGCCAGCCCTTCGGGTGCCCTTTTCCCTTGCCCCACAACGTGCGCATCGACGGTACGGAGACGAAGCCCTCGGCGATGCCGGAGGCGAGGCCGACCCGGGCGAGGGAGGCGGCCTCCGCGTAGCAGAGGAAACGGGGGTACCACTCGGGGTGGTACTTGGCGTTGGAGCGGTACAGGGCCTCCAGTTGCCACCACTTGGAGAAGAACAGCAGCAGGCGGCGCCAGAGGCGGAGCACCGGCCCGGCACCGATGCGGGCGCCCTCCTCGAACACGGAGCGGAACACGGCGAAGTTCAGCGAGACCTTGCGTACGCCCAGCTTCGGTGCGACGGCGCACAGTTCGGCGACCATGAACTCCATGACGCCGTTGGGGGCGGTGCGGTCACGGCGCATCAGGTCCAGGGAGACGCCGTCCTTGCCCCAGGGCACGAAGGACTGGATGGCGAGGAGCCGGCCGTCCTGGGAGAGAGCCTCGGCGAGGAGGCAGTCGCCGTCGGCCGGGTCGCCGAGGCGGTCCAGGGCCATGGAGAAGCCGCGCTCGGTCTCGGTGTCGCGCCAGGCGTCGGCGCGTTCGACGAGCTGCCGCATCTCCTCCTCGGAGAGGGTGGAGTGGCGGCGGACCCGGCAGGTGACTCCGCTGCGGCGGATCCGGTTGACGGCCTGGCGGGTGACGCGCATGTCGCGGCCGTCGAGGTCGAAGTCGAGGACGTGCAGGATCGCCTCGTCGCCGAGCTGGAGCGCGCCGAGGCCCGCGCGGACGAAGGCCCGGGCGCCCTCCTCGGAGGCGCCCATCACGGCCGGAACCCAGGCGTAGCGGCGGGCCACGTCCTGCCAGGCGGCGATCGCGTGCGGCCAGGCCTCCCGGTCGCCCACCGGGTCGCCGCTGGCCAGGCACACCCCGGCCTCGACGCGGTAGGTGACGGCGGCCTTGCCGCTGGGTGAGAAGACGGCGGCCTTGTCGCGGCGGGTGGCGAAGTAGCCGAGGGAGTCCTGGTCTCCGTAGCGGCCGAGGAGAGCGCGGATGCGGGTCTCCTCGTCGTCGTGCAGGGCGGCTTTCAGGCGCTGTGAGCGGAACAGGGTTGCGGCGGCGTTCAGCAGGGCGAGCGCGCCGAACAGGCCGAGCAGGAAGTACAGGGCGTGCGGCGGGCGGCCGTCGAAGGAGCCGGAGGGCACCAGGCCGCCGCAGACCCGGTTCGCGGCCCAGGCGAGCCGCTCGCTGCTGGGCAGGCTGCCCGGGAACGCCTCGACCAAGGCCCAGCCGACCATGATCGCCACGACGAGACCGGCCACCAGGACGGCCAGGGCCCGGCGTACGGCGGCGCGGCGGGAGGCGGCGTAGAACTCCTTGCGGGCGTAGATCAGCAGGATCAGGGCGAGGCCGCACACCACGAAGGAGGGGACGGACTCGACGAACTCGCCGACGGCCATGCCGAGGACGTCGGTCAGGACCAGCAGGCCCAGGTAGACGACGACCAGCCACCAGGCGATCTTCTTGCGGGCGCCGGTCGCGGCGGCGAGCAGGAACAGGAAGACCGCATAGGCGAGGTTGGCGCTGACCGGGACGAGCAGCAGGTCCAGGAAGTGGACCAGGGGGCGCAGCCCGGTACGCAGCGGAGGGATCAGGGCCAGCAGGGCGCAGAGCAGACCGAGGGCGCCGAAGAAGACCGCGAAGCCCTGGGGCACCCGGCTCAGGAAACCGTGCGCCCGGTGGGGCGGCCGTATCGCTTCGGAGGTGTCCTCGGCCGTCCCGGTGTCCGCGATGACGCTCATGCTTTCGACTCTAGGAACACCCGCGCCTTGTCGCCCCTCGAGCGCTCCCGCCCCGTGCGGCACAGCAAGCCCGGGCGTCACCCGCCGGTCCCCGTCCCGCCCGGCAGCCGGACCTGGGGGTTCCGATAGCCTCGCGGCGTGACGGAACAGCACTCCCATCAGTTCGAGCGGGGCACGGACGGGCCGAAGGTGATCGTGGCCGGGGTGGACGGCTCCGACTCCTCCTTGCGGGCCGCGGCCTACGCGGCCGGTCTGGCCCGCCGGCAGCACGCGCTGCTCGCCGTGGTGTACGTGCAGCCGGTGCTGGCGGCGGGTGCGGCGCTGGGAGCGCCGGTGGCCGGGACGACGGACGAGATCGCCGAGGACCTGGTGGCGCAGATCCGCGACGCGGCCGAGCGGCTCAAGGGGATGTGCGAGGTCCGCTGGGAGTTCCACACGTTCCGCGGCGACCCGTACAACGGCCTCGTGACGGCCGCCGACGAACTCAAGGCGGACGCGGTGGTCGTGGGCGCCTCGGAGCAGACGGGCCACCGCATCGTCGGCTCGGTGGCGGTACGCCTGGTGAAGGCGGGCCGGTGGCCGGTGACGGTGGTGCCGTAGGGCGCCACCGTCACCGGTGACGTCGGGGCGCTACTCCCCCATCACCAGTCCGTCCTCGGCCGCGCCGCGGCTGAGGACGACGTCGCGGATGCGGTCGCGGACGGCTCGGACGTCGGCGCCCTGGGCGAGCGCCCGGTTGAGGTTCACAACCCGGCCGGCGTCGACGTCGAAGAGCTGGGGGACGAACTCCGCCTTCGTCACCTTCCAGCGCTCTCCCGCCCGTGCGGGCGGGGCGAAGGTGAAGCGGCCGAGGGTGGACTGGTTGCCGCGCGGATCCTTGGCGCCCTGGTGATTGGTCATCTCGCCGGCGATCTGGTCTCCCATGCCGTAGATCACCCAGGTGCCGTTGACCTTCTCGTAGGCCTGCGGGACGTGCGCGTGGGTGCCGAGGATCAGGTCGATGTCGGGGCGGCCGCCGGTGCGCGTGGCGGTGAGGCTCCTGGCCAGGGTCAGCTGCCGGTCGTCGGGGGCGTCCTGCCATTCGGTGCCCCAGTGCAGGGAGACCACGACCACGTCGGCGCCGGCCCGGCGCGCGGCCCGGGCGTCCTCGACGATCCTCGCCTCGTCGGTGAGGTTGACGGCCCAGGGCTGCCCGGCCGGGAGCGGCATGCCGTTGGTGTCGTAGGTGTAGGCGAGGTGGGCGACCTCGGCCGGGCCGGCCTCGAGGACCGTCACCGTGCGGGCCTCCTCCTCGGTGCGTGCCGAGCCTGCGTGCCGGACGCCCGCGCGGTCGAGGGTGTCGAGCGTGCGGCGGATACCGGCGGCGCCGTCGTCGAGGGTGTGGTTGGAGGCGGTGGAGCAGCCGTCGTAGCCGGTTTCGGCCAGGGCCCGGGCCACCTCGGGCGGGGACTTGAACGTCGGGTAGCCGGTGTAGACGCCGTTCGCGCCGTAGACGGTCTCCATGTGACACAGGGAAACGTCGGCGCGGGAGACGACGGAGCGGATGCCCGCGAGCATCGGCCGGAAGTCGTAGCCGGTGCCGCCGGCGTCGAAGCGGGCCCGGTCGATGATCGTGCTGTGCGGGAGGACGTCACCGGAGGCGACCAGTGTGAATCCGCGCTGCCCGGCGGCGACCGGTGCCGGGCGTCCGCGGCCGGACTCGTCGTGGCCGCGGGCCTGGCATGCGGCGCCTGCGGCGAGGACGACGGTCAGGGCCAGGGCGATCTGTCGACTGCGTGTGAGCATGCATTCACCCCACTGTGGGCGTTGTGGTCATATTTACGCACCATCAGGAAAGAAGGCTCCTGGTGTCCCACGCGTCTCCGACACGCTCATCAGCCCGTCCGGCACCCGCATGGCCGGGTGCCACGACCGTTCGTCGAACCGTTCGTCGACGCGATCGACCGTCCGTCGCACAGCCGGGTACGTGCCCTGTGCCCGGGCCACGCCCTGCGGTGGCATACGGCCATGACGGCCGGATCCACTCTCACGAACGGAACGACCGCCGAGCACGAGCTCGCCGCACTGCAGCGGGAGCACGGCCGGCCCCTCTTCGCGCTGCTGCTGCGGCTCTGCGACGGCGACCGGCAGCGCGCCGAGGACCTGGTCCAGGAGACGCTGGTGCGTGCCTGGCAGCACCCCGAGGCCCTGCGCGCCGACGACTTCGACTCGGTGAGGCCCTGGCTGATGACCGTCGCGCGGCGGCTCGCGATCGACGCCCGGCGGGCCCGCCAGGCCCGTCCGCCCGAGGTCGGGGACGCGGTGCTGGAGAACGCGCGGGTCATCTCCGACCACGCCGAGCGGGCGGCGGCGATGCTGGATGTCCGCGAGGCTGTGAAGACACTCACTCCGCAGCACCGTGAAGTCCTGGTGCTCGTGTATTTCCAGGGGGCGAGTGTGGCGGAAGCCGCGACGGCCCTCGGGATTCCGCCCGGTACCGTGAAGTCCCGCGCGTACTACGCGCTGCGTGCCCTGCGCAGTGTGCTACCGGGATACGCCGCCGACCTGCGATGAAACCAATGAGTGGGTCAAGCCTCCGTAAAGCGCCTTGCCGATGACCCCGGTTGAGTAATCGGCTGTTCCCATCCGTGTTCCGGAGGGGGCCGTCAGCGCCCTCGGGGCCCGGTGTCGGGCGACGCGCACGTACCGGAGGAAGGCAGGAAGGGATGCTGGACGAAGAGCAGGGGAGCACGGGCGGTGCCGACGGCGAACTGACCGTCCCCATGGCGTGGTTGTACGCCGAGTACATCGCCGACGAGCTGCTGCGGACCGGCGATCTGATGCCGCCGACATCCTTCGAGTTCCGTGCCGGGCGGGATGCCCTGGCGCTGACCATCTTCCTGTCCGACACCGACGGGGAGCTGTCCGGCATCCGGGTCGTCACGCAGCTGGAGACGTGGCTGTCGCTGACCGCGTACGACCAGCCGTGGCAGGAGTGGGTGCGCGAGCGGCTGGCCGAGCTCGCCGCGGGCGCCGCGCGCTCGGGCGGCCCCGCACCGGACCTGGACCTCGCGGAGGAGGCCTGGCGCTGGCTGCAGGAGACGGAACTGCTCGCGCCCGATCTGAACGCGGTACCGGGCGGCGCTCCGGTGGTCGGGGAGGACGAGGGGCCGAAGGTCTGGACGCCCGCCTGGCAGCTCGGACTGCCGCTGGGACACCTCGCGATCCATCTTTTTTAGATTTCTGCGGCCCCGGACCAATCCGGGAGCCGGAGGGCTCCGAATCCTTTGGTTGCGATTGTGTCACCGGCTTGAGTGATTCAGCTGCCTGGTCCGTACCGGTGGGAGCAAGGAGTAACCCCACCCGCACCCAACGGCACGAGGATTCGGCATGAGGTCCCTGGAGAGGCATCGCGACGTCGCGGCCTACGCGCTCGGCGTGCTGGACGAGGCGGAGGCCTTCCGCTTCGAGGACCACCTCATGGAGTGCCCTCGGTGCGCTGCAGAGGTGACGGAATTCGGCCCGACCACACGGCAGTTGATGCTGTACCGGCGGTCGACGCCACGGTTCGTGCACCCGCTGGCGCAGCCCGGGCCGCGCATGCTGGACGGGCTGCTGGCCGAGGTGGCGACCCGGCGCCGGGCCGGACGCAGACGTCTGCTGTTCGCACTGGCCGCCTCGGTCGTCTTCGCGGCGTCGGTCCCCGGCATCGCGATGATGGCCGAGGGCGACACCGAGGAGCAGCCCCGGACCGTCGCGGCGACCGACACCCGGACGGGGGTGTGGGCACAGGTCACGACGGAGGAAGAGGCCTCGGGCAGCCAGGTCGAGCTGAAGGTCAAGGACGGCTCGGGTACGCGCGCCTGCCACCTGGTGATCATCGGACGCGACGGCACCGAGGAGACCGCCACCAGCTGGCACGGGCCCGGCCACGACGACCGCCCCAACACGATGATGGCCAGTTCCTCCCTGCATCCGCAGGACATCGCCCGCTACGAGATCCGCTCGGCGGCCGGCGAGGTCCTGTGGAGGATCCAGCCGAGCTGACGGTCCGCCCGCCCCGGTCGCCGGGCGCCGGGCGCGCCCCGGTGTGAGACTGCTGGACGACGCACCCGGAGGATCGCCGGGTGCCGGCGGTCCCGGCGAGGGGAGGCGAGGTGACGGGAGAGACCGGGGACGGCCGCTTGGAGGACTTCCTCGCCGACCCGGAGAACGCGACCCTGGACCTGCCCACCGCGGCGGCCCGCTGCACCGAGGCCCTCGGTCTCCAGGGCTCCGTGGTCTACCTCTCCGACATCCAGCAGCGCCGGCTGGTACCCCTCACCGACGCGGCCTCCCCCCTGCTCGTCGACGGCTCACTCGCGGGCTGGACCTACCGCACCCAGTCCCTGCGCGTGGCGGTGTCCGAGGAGGGCGGCATGAGGGCCTGGATCCCGCTCGTGGACGGCGCCGAACGCCTGGGCGTCATCGCGGTCGACTCCCCCGCGCTCACACCGGACGTGCTGCGCCGCGCCCGCGCCCTCGCCAAGCTGCTCGCCATGATGATCACGTCCGCGCGGGCGTACCAGGACTCCTTCGTACGGCGTCTGCGCACCCGGCCGATGCGTCTGCCCGCCGAGATGCTGCGGGCCTTCCTCCCGCCCCGGACGATCGGCACCTCACATGTCGTGTCGACGGCCGTGCTGGAGCCCGCCTACGAGCTCGGCGGCGACGCCTTCGACCACTCCCTGACGGAGACGACGCTGCACGTCGCGGTCCTCGACGCCATGGGGCACAACCTGGCGTCCGGGCTGACCACGGCCGTGTCACTCGCCGCGTGCCGCAACGCCCGGCGGACCGGGGCTGATCTGCCCGAGCTGGTGGAGAGCGTCGACGACGCCCTGTCGCAGTGGCTCCCGGACCAGTTCTGCACGGGCGTCCTGGCCCAGCTGGACCTGGCTTCGGGGATGCTGCGGTGGGTCAACTGCGGGCACCCCACCCCGCTGCTCATCCGTGACCGGCGGCCGCTCGTCGACGCCATGCGGCGCGAGGCGGAGCCACCGATGGGGATGCCGTCCCTGCTGACCGGGGGGAGGCGGGAGACGCACGAGATCGCGCTGAAACCCGGCGACCGGGTGCTGATGTACACCGACGGGGTCACGGAGGCCAGGGCCGTCGACGGCGCGCTGTTCGGGCTCGACCAGTTCGCCGACTACATCATCGGGGCGACGGCCGCGGGCGAGCTGCCGTCCGAGACGCTGCGACGGCTCATCCACTCCATCCTGGACTCGCCGACGAGCCGGCTGCGGGACGATGCGACCATCCTGATGTTCGAGTGGTCACCGCCCTCCCGGTGACCACGGGCCCCGGCCCGGGTCACTTCAGCAGCCGGGACATCCTGCGGTCCGCCAGCGGCTTGCCGCCCGTCTGGCAGGTCGGGCAGTACTGCAGCGAGGAGTCGGCGAAGGACACCTCACGGATGGTGTCGCCGCACGCCGGGCAGGCCTCCCCGGTGCGGCCGTGGACGCGCAGCCCGCTCTTCTTCTCGGCCTTGAGCCGCCCGGCCGCCACGCCCCGGGAGCGCTCCACCGCCCCCGTGAGCGTGTCGCGCAGGGCCGCGTACAGCCGCCCGGTCTCCTCCTCGCTCAGGGACGCCGCCAGTTTGAAGGGCGACATCTTCGCCACGTGCAGGATCTCGTCGCTGTAGGCGTTGCCCACGCCCGCGATCAGACTCTGGTCGCGCAACGCGCCCTTGAGCTGCCGCCGTTCACCGGCCAGGAGTTCCGCGAGGCGCCGCTCGTCGAAGTCGTCGGCGAGCGGGTCCGGGCCCAGCCGGGCCACGCCCGGGACCTCCTGCGGGTCGCCCACGACGTACACCGCGAGCCGCTTCTGGGTGCCGGCCTCGGTCAGGTCGAACCCGGCGCCGGTCTCCAGGGCCACGCGCAGCGCGAGGGGGCCCTTGCCCGGGCGGGGCGGACCGTCGGGGAGGCGGTCCTTCCAGTGCAGCCAGCCCGCCCGGGCCAGGTGCGTCACGAGGTGCGGGCCGTCAGCGGTCGCGAGGTCGAGGAACTTGCCGTACCGGCGTACGGCGGCGACCTCCTGGCCCTCCAGCGCGGACAGGGGAGGGTCGTACGTCTTCAGGACGCTGATCGCGACGGGCAGCACCCGTACGATCTCGTGGCCGACGAGGTGCTCGGTCAGGAAGTCCTTGAGCGCCTCGACCTCGGGGAGTTCCGGCATAGGTCCAGAGTGCCACGCGGGGTCAGTCCCGGCCGGGCACCACGAACTCGCACCACACGGCCTTGCCGCCGCCCCGGGCCTCCACGCCCCACACGTCCGTCAGCAGCTCGACCAGGAGCAGGCCCCGCCCGGAGACGCCCGACTCGCCCGCCTCGCGTCGGCGCGGCAGGGCGCTGGAGGAGTCCTCGACCTCGACGCGCAGTCGGCGCTCGGAGCCGGTGAAGGCCCGCAGGGTGACGACCGCGGAGCCCTCGGTGTGCATCAGGGCGTTGGTGATCAGCTCGTCGGCGACCAGTTCGATCTCGTCGGCGCGATCGCCCGCTCCCCAGGCGGCGACCGCGGTGCGGATCATGTGCCGGGTCTCGGCGAGGGCCCCGGGGTCGCCGGGTGCCACGCGCCGCTGGAGCCGGCGGCCGGACTGCGGGCCCTCGGGTCCGCGCCGGCGCAGCAGGAGCAAGGCCACGTCGTCGTCGCCGCCGCGCTCGGCGGCCACGTCGATGAGCCGCTCGGCGAGGTCCCGCACGTCGTCGGGGCCGGTGGCGACGAGCGCGCCCAGGGTGCGCATGCCGTCGTCGAGGTCGGCGCCGGGCTGCTCCACCAGACCGTCGGTGCACAGCAGCAGGGTGTCGCCGGGGTCCAGCTCCATGGTGGTCACGGGGTACTCCAGGCGGCCGAACTCGGCGGAGAGGCCGAGCGGCAGCCCGCCGGGCACGGGGACGCGGCGGCAGGAGCCGTCGGGGTGGCGCACCAGCGGATCGATGTGGCCGGCCCGGACCATCTGGAGCACGCCGGTGGACAGGTCGGCCTCCGCGTAGAGGCAGGTCGCGGAGCGGTCGGTGTCGAGTTCGTGCAGGAAGACGGAGGCCCGGGCCATCACGGTGGCCGGGGGGTGTCCCTCGGCGGCGTAGGCGCGCAGCACGATGCGCAACTGGCCCATGACGGCGGCCGCGTGCGTGTCGTGGCCCTGGACGTCGCCGATGACGGCGCCGACCCGGCCGCCGGGCAGCGGGATCAGGTCGTACCAGTCGCCGCCGATGTCCCGGCCCACGGAGCCGCCGATGGTGGCGGCGCGGTAGCGCACGGCCACGTCGGCGCCGGGCACGCTCGGGATGCTCCGGGGCAGCATCGCCTGCTGGAGGCCCTGCGCGAGGTCCATCTCCTGTTCGTAGAACATGGCTCGCTGCAGGCTCTGCGCGATGCTGCTGCCGAGGGCGACGAGGATGTTGCGCTCCTCGGACGTGAAGCCGTGACGGTCGCTGTAGAGCAGGCCCATGGCACCGATCGGCCGGGCCTGGACGATGAGCGGCAGATAGGCGGCCGAGGTGATGTCGAGGCCGGTGATGTGCGGCCACAGGACCGGATAGCGCTCGGCGAACTCCTCCGGCGACTCGATGAAGCACGGGCCGAGGGTGCGGACGGCCTCGCTCATCGGATAGGGCTCGTCGATCCGGGTGACGCGGGTGCCGGGCACGAAGCTGCCCGAGGGGCCCTCGGCGACCAGGCGGATGCGGCCGGCCTCGACCAGGCCCATGACGAGACTGGTGGCGCCCAGGTGGACCAGGCCGTGGGTGTCCTTGAGGACGTCGATGACGTCCTGGACGGTGCGGGCGTGGGCGAGGGCGGCCGTGGTGAGTTCGACGACGCTGGTCTGCTGCCTGCGGGCCTCGTCCTGGGCGGCCTGGTCGCGGCGGGCGTCGATCTCGCCGAGTTCCTGGGTGGCGTCCCGGATGATGCCGATGATGCGGCGGGGGCGCCCGGTGTCGTCGCGCCGGATGTAGCCCTGGGTGTGGGTCCAGCGCAGGCTGCCGTCGCGGCGGCGGATGCGGAAGTAGGCGCCGTAGTTCTCGCTGCCGTCCTTCAGCGCCTGCGAGACCGCGGTGTCCAGGCGGCGGGACTCGTCGGGCGGGACGCGCTTGGCGAGGGTCTCGGGATGATCGTCGTACTCGTCGGAGCGCACGTCGAAGACCTCGTGGGCCTGGGCGTCCATCTGCATCAGGCCGGTGTCCAGATCCCAGTCGAAGCTGCCCATCCGGTTGAGCGCGAGAATCGGGTCCGGGTGGGCGGGCCAGTCGTCCGGGAGGGACAGGGCTCTCGCTCCCCGATCAACCATGGGCCCACCTTGCCAGGATTCGTCCGATTCTTCGACCGGATGTGCCGAGTGTACGAGCCGCTGCGCCGGAACGGCCCTCAGTTACTGAAGACGCCCGAGGGGCCGCCGGGGATGCGGTCGGCGGCCGGGGCGTCGGAAAATCAGTCCGGCTCCGTCGCGCGGATCGGGCTGTCCGGTACGACGCCGGACCCGGCACTGTGGTTCGCTTCACTCACTTCGGTCACTCGACCGCGGCGACGGGACACCGAGCGTGACGACCGGACGACCGGGCCGGGCGCCGCACGGGAAGGAGGGCCCCAGGGCCGTGGAATGGTTCGCCGCATCCGATTACTGGCTGACCCGGCTGGTCTTTCAGCGGGCACTGGCGGCCATGTACCTGGTGGCGTTCCTGACGGCGGCGCTCCAGTTCCGCGCGCTGATCGGCCGGCGCGGCATGCTGCCGGTGCCGCGGTTCGTCGAGCGGGTGCCGTTCAAGCGGGCGCCGAGCCTGTTCCAGTGGCACTACTCGGACCGGTTCTTCGCACTATGCGCCTGGGCGGGCTGCGCGGTGTCCGCGGCGCTGCTGGCCGGGCTGGACTCACTGCTGCCGCTGTGGGGCGGCATGCTGCTGTGGCTGGTGCCGTGGGTGCTGTACCTGTCGATCGTCAACGTCGGGCAGACCTGGTACGCGTTCGGCTGGGAGTCGCTGCTGCTGGAGGTCGGGTTCCTGGCGGTGTTCCTCGGCAACGACGAGGTGGCGCCGCCGGTCGTCGTGCTGTTCCTGCTGCGGTGGGTCCTGTTCCGTGTGGAGTTCGGCGCGGGCCTGATCAAGATGCGCGGCGACGCGTGCTGGCGCAAGCTCACCTGCCTGGACCACCATCACGAGACCCAGCCGATGCCGGGCCCGCTGAGCTGGTTCTTCCACCACCTGCCCAGGCCCCTGCACCGCGTCGAGGTGGCCGCCAATCACGTCACCCAGCTCGTGGTGCCGTTCCTGCTGTTCACCCCGCAGCCCGTCGCGACGGCCGCCGCGACGGGCATGATCGTCACCCAGCTGTGGCTGGTGCTGTCGGGCAACTTCTCCTGGCTGAACTGGATCACCGTGGTGCTGGCGCTGTCGGCGGTGCGGTTCCCGGCCGATCCGCCGCAGGTGCCCGACGCCCCGCTGTGGTACGTCGTCGTGGTGCTCGCGGTGTCGGCGCTGCTGCTCGCCCTCGGCTACCGGCCGGTGCGCAACATGCTCTCCCGCCGCCAGGTCATGAACCGCTCCTTCGACCCGCTCCACCTGGTCAACACCTACGGGGCGTTCGGCAGTGTGAGCCGGGTGCGGTACGAGGTGGTCGTGGAGGGCACCACGGACGATGTGCCGCACCCGGACTCGGGGTGGCGGGAGTACGAGTTCAAGGGCAAGCCGGGTGATCCGCGGCGCTGGCCGCGCCAGTTCGCGCCCTACCATCTGCGGCTCGACTGGCTGATGTGGTTCGCGGCCCTCTCCCCCGCCTACGCGGACTCCTGGTTCGGGACGCTGGTGGAACGGCTGCTGGAGAACGACCGGGACACCCTGAAGCTGCTGCGCCGCTCCCCGTTCCCGCCGGACGAGCCCCCTCGGTACGTGCGCGCCCGCCTGTTCCGCTACCGCTACACGACGTGGCGCGAGCTGCGGGAGACGGGCGCGTGCTGGGAGCGGACGTACGTACGGGAGTACCTGCCGCCGACCCGGCTGGCGGGGCCCGGGCAGAGGCAGTAGCCGCGACCCCGCCCCGGCGCTCCGGGGTTACGCGAACTGGCCGGGTTCGTAGTCGCCCGCCGGCTGCTCGAGCATGACGTTCAGCCGGTTCGCGGTGTTCATGGAGGCGATCAGGGTCACCAGCGCCATGAGCTGTTCCTCGTCGTAGTGCTCGGCGGCTCGCCGCCACACGGCGTCCGGCACGCCACCGGCTCCGTCCGCGATGCGGGTTCCCTGCTCGGCCAGCTCCAGCGCGGCTCGCTCGGCCTCGGTGAAGACCGTGGCCTCGCGCCACGCCGCGACGAGATGGAGACGTACGGAGCTCTCGCCCGCGGCGGTGGCCTCCTTGGTGTGCATGTCGACGCAGACCGCGCATCCGTTGATCTGGCTCGTGCGGAGCGAGACCAGTTCCCGGGTGGCGGCAGGCAGCGGCGACTGCACCACCAGCCGCCCCAGGGAGTAGAACTGCTTGACGACCTTGCTCGCGCTCGGGATGGCGAAGACGTCCAGTCGTGCGCTCATGGTGAGCTCCTCTGCCGTTGTCGGTGCGTACACCCCTATGAGGCAGCGGCTCATCACGATGTGACATGCACGTATGTGACCTGCGCCACAGGGACCGGTGCGGGGCTTCACCCTCCCTCGCGGGTCGGCCCTGTCCTGTGGTGCTCCACGGGGTCACACTGAGAGAGCCCCCGCACCAGCCCCTCCCCCACCCCCGCCGATCCCGTCTCCGTCCAGGCCCTGATGCAGCGCGAGCACACCGGCTCGGGCCTGCGCCTCGGCGCGGTGCTCGACCGTACGTCCGCCTACACCCGCTACGCCGTCACCTACGAGGCGAACGGCCTGACGATCTCGGGGATCATGAACATTCCCGAGGGCGGGGGGTCCCTTCCCGGCGCTGGTGCCGGCACACGGTTACATCGACCCGGACAACGACGTGAACCTGCGCACAACACGCTGGTCGTGACGCCAGGGCTGTTCGACGCTGCGGTGGCGTACGCCCCGGTCAGCGCGCGACCGGAGGAGAACATCGAGCATTTCCAGCGGCCCGACGGCGATCCCCTCGTCGCCGAGATCGAGGAGGAGCACGGCACGCCCGAGGAGAACCCCGGGTTCTGGCGGGGCGTCTCCCCCCGCTCACCCACGCCGACCGCGCGACCGAACCCCTGCTGATTCAGCACGGCACCGCGGACGGCACCTGCCCCCCGGCCTGGTCACGCGAGGCCGCCACCGCGTTCCGGAAGGCGGGCACGGATGTCGAACTGCGCACCGTCCCCGGCGAGGGGCACACGTTCGGTGCGAAGCGGGCCGCTTCGCTGCACGTCACCGAGGCCTTCTTCGCACGCCACCTGCGCTGAGCCGGCCGCCACCACGGCACCGGTTCGGCCCCGACACGTCGGCGACCTCGACGCACGGTCCTCGCGGGGTGCACAGTTCTCCCTACGTACTCGTCAGTAAGTCCGCCCTCTCCCCTCCGAGGAGCCGCTGTGACCACGTGGGCCGGCCGCACCGCCGCCGAGATATCCGCCGCCGTACGCGAGAAGCGGGTCACGCCCCGCGAGGTCGTCGCCGAGCACCTCGCCAGGATCGAGCGGCTCGACGGCAGGGTCGGCGCCTTCCGCGCGGTGCGCGCCGAGGCGGCCCTGGCCGAGGCCGACGAGGTGGCGGCCCGTGGCGACTTCGCCGAACTGCCCCTGGCCGGGGTGCCCGTCGCCGTCAAGGACAACCTGGCCGTGCGCGGTGAGTCCCGGCGGATCGGCTCGGCCGCCACGCCGGACACGCCGGCCGCGCGGGACCATGTGACGGTGGCCCGGCTGCGGGCGGCGGGCGCGGTGGTCGTGGGGGTGACGAACGTCCCCGAACTGTGTGTCTTCGGCACGACGGACGGCGTGCTGGGCATCGCCCGCAACCCCTGGGACCCCACGCGCTCGGCGGGCGGTTCGTCGGGCGGCAGCGCGGCGGCCGTGTCCGCCGGGATGGTGCCGATCGCCCTCGGCAACGACGGCATGGGCTCCCTGCGCATACCGGCCGCCAACTGCGGCCTCGTCACCATCAAGCCGGGGCAGGGGGTGGTGCCGGCCGGTGAAGGGGACAGCACCTGGTTCGGCATGGCGGAGAACGGGCCGCTCGCCACGACCGTCGAGGACGCCCGTCTGATGTTCTCGGTCCTCGCCGGTATCCAGCCCGGACCCGTGCCCGCGCCCGGCGACCTCAGGATCGCCGTGTCGCTGCGCAGCCCGCTGGCGGGCGTCACCATCAGCCGTCCGTACGCGGCGGCCGCCCGGGACGCGGCGGGGCTGCTGATGAGGGCGGGTCATCAGGTCCGGCGCGCCGACCCGCCCTACCCGATGTCACTCGCCACGACCTCCCTGACCCACTGGACGGCGGGCACCGCCGCGGACGCCCGGCCGCTCGACCCGCGGCTGCTGACGCGGCGCACCCGCGTCCACGCCCGGCTCGGCCGGTTCTTCCTGCGCACCGTGAGCTCCGGGGCGAGCCGTGAGCGGCTGCGCCGGCGGCTGGAGCCGTTCTTCGCCGAGCACGACGTGCTGCTCACGCCCGCGCTCGCCCGCCGCTCCCCGAAGGCCGGACCCTGGCACGAGCGGGGCTGGCTGAGCAACGTGCTGGCGAACACGAACTACTCGCCGCTGACGCCCGCGTGGAACCTGACCGGCTGGCCCGCCATGTCCGTCCCCTGCGGCACCCTTCCCTCGGGCGCCCCGTGCGCCGTGCAGCTCGTGGGCCGCCCCGGCACGGAATCCCAACTCCTGTCTCTGGCCGGGCAGCTGGAGGAGCGAAACCCGTGGCAGCGGACGGCGCCGATCGACTAGGGTCGGCCGGGTGACTGCCGGGTCGGCCGTAGGCCATGCACGAGTGAGGCGCCCGGCCTCGGAGTGAGCGCGGCGGGGGTGACCCCGCCCGGGCCCGCCCGAGAGCCGGAGAGGGCACGCGCCCCGCCTCTCGTCTTCGCGTCCTCATCCCCGCGCCCCTGGAGGGCGCTTCCTCACGGATCCCGAGACTCGGAGAAGAACCCACGTATGTCCCACACCCCGCACGCCCCCGAACTGCCGACCACGGTCGCCCACCTCAACCACACCGTCGTCTTCGCCTCCCACCGCCAGTTGTCCGCGGAGTTCCTGGCGGCCGTCCTGGGCCTTGAGGTCGGCGCCCCCTTCGGCCCGTTCCTGCCCGTCGACCTGGGCAACGGCGTGACCCTCGACTACTACGAGAAGACCGACGAGCCGATCCAGCCGCAGCACTACGCGTTCCTCGTGCCCGAGGAGCGGTTCGACGGCATGATCGAGCGTCTGGAGGCGATCGGCGTCACCTACTACGCCGACCCGAACCACACCCGGCCCGGCCGGGTCAACGACCTCTTCGGAGGTCGCGGCGCCTACTTCGACGACCCGGACGGCCACAACATGGAGATCATGACCCGGCCGTACGCCCGCCCCTGAGAGTCGCGAACTCCCGGTCGCCCTACAACGCCCGGTACATGATGTGCAGCCCCACCCGGCCGTGACGGGGGTGGTCGAAGGCGTCGGGCACCGTGCCGAGGATCGTGAAGCCGAGGGAGGTCCACAGTGACACGGCCGGGTTGGTCTCGACGACGGCGTTGAACACCATGCCCCGGTAGCCGACGGACCGGGCTTTGGTCAGGAGGTGTTCGGCGAGGGCACGCCCGTAACCCCGGCCGCCCTGCTCGGGGTCGACCATGAAGCCGGCGTTGGCGATACGGGCGGCGGGGCCGCCGTAGTTGGGGGTGAGGTAGGCCGAGGCGACGACGGCACCGCTGTCGTCCTCGACGACGTACACGCGTTTCGCCGGGTTCATCCACAGGACCCGGGCCTCCTCCTCGGAGGTGCCCGGGTCCCAGGCGTAGGTCTCGCCCGCGGCGACGATGCGGTGCCAGAACGGCCAGATGCGAGGCCAGTCGTCAGCCGTTGCTTCCCTGATCAGCATGGCCGTGAGTCTGGCACGGCCATGCGCTCGGAGGTCGCGGAGGGGTGCGCCCGCTGTCAGTCGACGCTGGGCAGGATGTGGGGCTCTGCGAGGTCGTCCTCGTAGCCCGCGAGGCGGATCGGGGCCGACCGGGCCCACACGTCGAGGCTGCCGAGCTCGTCGGCCCGTCGGCCGGCGCGCTCGCCGCGTTCCTTGGGGCGCTGATCGCGATTCGTCTTCTCCGGTGTCACCGCGCACTCCTTATGTGTCGGTCACCCTCGGGACGTACGCGCCGGTCCTGCTGCGCCTGACGCCCGCTCGGGCCTCTATGCCAAATGCAGTTCGGACGCGGTGGCGCCGGTCGACTCACGGGAGAGCAGGCCGTGGTGAACCGGCTGGTCCCATGACGGACCGTGGGTGTGGGTAGGACCCCGTACTGCTGTCCGTCCGCATCAGACTAACCAAATGAGCAGGGCCCCGCTCGATGGGGCTGAAAACAACCGGTAACGATCGCGCGTCATCCCGTGTTCAACTCCGGTTTACATACCGATTTGTAGTCATTCAGGCGTTTCGTCAATCACTCGAACGGCGTACGTCGCCGACGGTGCTTTTCGGACTGTGCGCAGTTCAGGTGCCGTTGGACGAGTCGAAAGCCGGCCGTGCTCTGCTGCCGTACGGCAACGGCCGTCCGGCGGGAGGACTGACGCATGGAGCTGCGCAGTGTCGAGGAGCTGATGGATCTGCTGTACGCCTGCCGGGGCACCTGGGACGCCCCGGACCGCGTCAGCCCGTCGGCCGACCTGCACGACCACGCGCTGCGGACGGCGGCACTGCTGCGCCGCGGGCGCCCGGCCGACAAGGAGCTCCAGGTCGCGGGGCTGGTGCAGCCCCTCGGCGGGCTGCTGTGGCCCGGCGACCCCGCAGCGCGCGCGGATCACACGGCCGACGCGGTCCGCGCCCTGCTCGGTGAGCGGGTGGCCTGTCTCGTGCGCCGTCGCCCCCGCCGGGACGCCCCGGCCGACGACGACCTCCTCGCCCTGCGCCAAGCCTGCGAAGAGGGCCGCTCGGCCGGTTTCGACGCCGGGGTGCTGGAGGACTGGCGCACGATCCTGGAACTGCTGGCGTCCCGCAACGCCCGGCTCGGGGCGGTGGACTGACGGGACGTCACACGACGATCGCAGCCCGGCAGGATGAAACGCCCCGGGGCGCGGGGCTGTGCCCATATGCGGCTCCGCCGCCGTGGGCGCGTCCGGCCCCCGCACCACCCGCTGACGGCGGACCGAACCCGCCTACCACTTGCCCGGCGCGTAGTCCTTCAGGAAGACCCCGTACAGATCCTCTCCGGCCTCGCCCCGCACGATCGGGTCGTAGACCCGGGCCGCGCCGTCGACCAGGTCGAGCGGCGCGTGGAACCCGGCCTCGGCGAGCCGCAGCTTGTCGTAGTGCGGCCGCTCGTCCGTGATCCAGCCCGTGTCCACCGAGGTCATCAGGATCCCGTCGGTCTGGAACATCTCCTGTGCGCTGGTCCGCGTCACCATGTTCATCGCGGCCTTGGCGGCATTGGTGTTCGGATGCCCGGCGCCCTTGTAGCCGCGCCCGAAGACGCCTTCCATCGCGGACACGTTCACCACGTACGCCCGGCCGCTCTCCGCCTTCTTCGCGGCCTCGGCCATGGCCGGCCGCAGCGCGCTGATCAGGATGAACGGCGCCGTGTAGTTGCACAGCTGCGTCTCCAGCAGCTCGACGGGCGAGATCTGCTCGATCGTCTGCACCCAGGTGTTGGAGTCGACCACGTCGGGCACGAGACCGCCCGCGTCGATCGCCGTGCCGTCCAGGTGCCGTTCGACGCTGGCGTTGCCCGCGACCAGGGCTAGGTCGGCGACCTTCTGGGCGTCGAGCCCGCTGGTTCCCAGCGGCAGCGCGGCGATGCCGTCGACCGCGCCGGAGTTGAAGGCGCCGATGACGTGGTGGGCGGGCAGCTCACCGGCGGGCAGCGGGGCGCTCTCGCCCTCGACCAGCGCGGCGTAGGCGGAGGGCAGGCGGCGCACGGTCTGCGTCGCGTTGTTGACGAGGATGTCGAGCGGGCCCGCCTCCGCGACCTGCTCCGCGAGGGCCACGGCCTGCGCCGGGTCGCGCAGGTCGATGCCGACGACCTCCAGGCGGTGCATCCAGTCCGCGGAGTCGTCCATGGCCTTGAAGCGGCGGATGGCGTCCTTGGGGAAGCGCGTGGTGATCGTGGTGTGCGCGCCGTCGCGCAGCAGCCTGAGCGCGATGTACATGCCGATCTTGGCCCGGCCGCCGGTGAGCAGGGCCCGCTTTCCGGTGAGGTCGGCGCGGACGTCGCGCTTCTCGCGGTTCACGCGGGCGCAGTCCGGACAGAGCTGGTGGTAGAAGTAGTCGACTTCCACGTACCGGGTCTTGCAGGTGTAGCAGGAGCGGGGGCGCTGGAGTATGCCCGCGATCCTGCCCTCATCGGTGTTCGACGACGGCAGCAGGCCCTCGGTCTCGTCGTCGATGCGCTGGGCGGAGCCGGTCGCCGTGGCTTCCGTGACCGCCTTGTCGTGGGCGGTCTTGGCGGCCCGGCGCTCCTGGCGGCGGCGCTGCTTGACCGTGCGGTAGATCCCGGCGGTGGCCCGGCGCACCGCGATGGCGTCCGGGTGGTCGACCTCCAGCTTGTCGAGTTCCTCGAGCACGCTGAGGCAGACGGCCAGGCGCTCCGGGTCGATGCCGGGTCCGTACGAGGGCCCGCCGGCCTCGTCCATGGCCTGCGGGCCGTCCTGTGTCACCGTCATCGCCGCTGTCGTTCCCTGCTCTGCCGTCGCGGGGCGCCGGTCGCGCCCGCTTTCGAAGGGCGAATTCTACGGAGCCTCGGGCCGCACCGCCAAAGTCGCCTTGATCACGACCGGCAGGCCTTGATCAGCGTCGCCACCTCCTTTGAGACGGCCGTGGCGAACAGGTCGAGGTCAGGGACCGCCTCGGCGTCGGCGACGAGGCCGTAGTGAACGCTCCCGCGGTACGTGGAGACCGCGACCGCCAGGGAGTGGCCGGGGGCCAGCGGGGCGAAGGGGAAGACGGCGGTGAGGGGGTGGCCGCCGAGCTTCAGGCCCAGGCTGGGCAGGGGCACGCTGGTGACCAGAAGGTCGAACCAGAGTCGGGCCGCCTGGCCGACCAGGGGCCCGCCGAGCCGGTGGGCGAGGGCGGGGACGTGGTCGGCGAGCAGGGCGACGGCGCCCGCGCCCCGGTTGGGGCCGGCGTCCTTGTTGCGATCCATGGCGTCCCGGACCGAGGCCAGACGGGCCAGCGGGTCCGGATCGTCGACCGGAAGCCGTATCAAGTACCCGGAGAGCCGGTTGCCCTGCGGGTACGCGGTGCGCGGGCGGCGCTTGGAGACGGGGATCAGCGCGCGGGGCGCAACGCCCTCGCTGTCGTCGCCACGCTCGTCGAGCCAGCGGCGCAGAGCACCCGCGACGACCGCGATGAGGACGTCGTTGACGGTGCCGCCGACCGTCTTGCGGACGCGGTGGACGTCGTCGAGGTCGAGCACCACTCCGGCGGTGCGCCGGGTGCCGCTCGGCTCACAGGTGAGCGCGGGGGTCGAGCGCACGTCGAGGGAGGAGCGGGCGACGGCTGCGCCGATGTCCAGGGCGCGGCTCACGTCGGACAGGGCACCGCGCATCATCGCGGGCAGATCGCGCACGTCCGGCACGAGACCGCGAGGGGTCGCGGCGGGGCGGGGCCGGGGCGGCGGCATGTCCATGGGGTCCATGACGCCCGCGGCGAGGGTCAGCGCCCGCAGCCCGTCGGCCAGGGCGTGGTGGAACTTGAACAGCACGGCGAAGCAGACGCCGTCCTCACCCGGCAGTACATGGGCCTCCCAGGGCGGCCGGTCGCGCTCCAGGGGACGCCCCATGAGCCGGCCCGCGACCGCCTGGAAATCGGCGGTCGGGGCGTGCAGCCGTACGTGGTTCAGGGGGTCGAAGTCCGGGTCCGCCTCGCGGGCCGCGCCGCCGAAGGCGAGCGGCCGGCGCAGGGCGGAGGGCAGCGGCTGCCACACGTCGCGGATGCGCATCCGCAGCCCGGAGACACCGGCGGCCCGGGCCGCGAGCAGGTCCGCCGCGTGGGCGCCCGCGGCGGGCGAGTGGGCCGAGAAGATCCCGAGCGCACCGAGGTGCATCGGGTGCTCGGCGGACTCGAGGTTCCAGAACGCCAGGTCGAGAGGAGCGAGCAGATCAGCAGTCAAGGGCTTGCCTCGCGTCGACGACGGGTGGGCCAGCAGTCAACCGCCCCCAGCCGATTACGGTCAAGTACGATCGCGCTACGTACAGTTAACAGCAGATTAAGTCCCGCCCCGGCGGAAGGGGCGGGACTTATGGTGCATGTGCCGCCAGTTCAGCACAGGTTGCGTCGCCGGGCATGCCGTGGGAGTCACCCGGGAGGCGTCACGGATCGACGCGATTCGCCGATGGGCACCCGCAGGACGATCGACGGGCTCCCGATGCGCCCGCCGGTCATCTCTTCGATGGCGCCACCCTCGGGCATGTCAGGACAAAGCGCCCGGGTCGCCCGATGTCAGGTGACCAACTGCCCCTTGCCCAGGGCGATGACCCCGCCCTTGGACACGGTGTACAGCTCCGCGTCCCGCTCCGGGTTGACGCCGATGGTCGCGCCCGGCGGCACCTGGACGTTCTTGTCGAGGACGGCGCCGCGCACCACCGCGCCCCGGCCGATGTGCACGTTGTCGTGCAGCACCGAGCCCTGCACCACGGCCCCCGGGTCGACCACCACGCCCGGCGACAGCACGGATCGCGTGACCTGCCCGCGCACCAGGCAGCCGGCGCTGATGATGGACTCGCTGGCGATGCCGCCCGCGTTGAAGCGGGCCGGGGAGAGCTGGTACGAGTGCGTGTAGATGGGCCAGCTGCGGTTGTACAGGTTGAAGGCGGGGCGCTCGGCGATGAGGTCCATATGGGCCTCGTAGTAGGCGTCCAGCGTCCCGACGTCCCGCCAGTAGCCCTGGTCGCGGGTGGTCTCGCCGGGCACGTGGTTGGCGCTGAAGTCGTAGAGCGCGGCCTCGCCCCGGTCGGTGAGCTGGGGGAGGATCGAGCCGCCCATGTCGTGCACCGAGGACGCGTCCTCCGCGTCCCGCTTGAGCGCCTCGATGAGGGCCTTGGTGGTGAAGATGTAGTTGCCCATCGAGGCGAAGACGCAGGTCGGGTCGTCCGCGAGACCCGGCGGGTCGGCCGGCTTCTCCAGGAAGCGCTCCACCGTCTGCCCGTCCGAGCCGGGGGTGATCACCCCGAAGGACGAGGACTCGGTGCGCGGCACACGGATCCCGGCGACGGTCACGCCCGCACCGCTCTCGATGTGCTGCGCGAGCATCTGGCGGGGGTCCATGCGGTAGACGTGGTCGGCGCCGAAGACGGCGACGTACTCGGGCTGCTCGTCGTAGACGAGGTTCAGCGACTGCAGGATCGCGTCGGCGCTGCCCAGGTACCAGCGCGGGCCGAGACGCTGCTGGGCGGGCACGGGCGTGACGTAGTTGCCCAGCAGGTTGGACATCCGCCAAGTGGTCGTGATGTGCCGGTCGAGCGAATGCGACTTGTACTGCGTCAGGACGCAGATGCGCAGGACATCGGCGTTGACGAGGTTGGACAGGACGAAGTCGACCAGGCGGTACGTGCCGCCGAAGGTCACCGCCGGTTTGGCACGGTCCGCGGTCAGGGGCATCAGCCGCTTGCCCTCGCCGCCCGCCAGCACGATCCCCAGGACCGAAGGACCACCACCACGCATGGCCGCTCCCCTCACGCCGATTTCCCGATGCCTGCCCCTGAGCAGTACCCGCTAAGCCTGTTTGACGATCTCCTCGTAGAGCCGGACCGTGCGGCGGGCCACCGCGTCCCAGCCGAACTCGCCGACCGCGCGTTCCCGCCCGGCCTCGCCCATCCGCCGGGCGGCCGCCGGATCGCCCAGCACGGTGTCCATGGCCCGGGCCAGACCCGCCTCGAAGCCGTCGCCGGGCGGGACGAGCAGCCCGGTCGTGCCGTCGTCCACGACCTCGGGGATGCCTCCGACCGCCGAGGCCACCACCGGTGTGCCGCAGGCCATCGCCTCCAGGTTCACGATGCCGAGCGGCTCGTACACCGACGGGCAGACGAAGAGGGCGGCGTGCGTGAGGAGCTGGATCACCTCCGGGCGGGGCAGCATCTTCGGGATCCAGAACACCCCGTCGCGGACCCCGCTCAGCTCACCGAACAGCTCGCGGAACTCCTGGTCGATCTCCGGCGTGTCCGGGGCGCCCGCGCACAGCACGACCTGCGCGGCCGGGTCGATGTCGCGCACCGCGCGCAGCAGGTGGGGCACGCCCTTCTGGCGGGTGATCCGGCCGACGAACAGCACGTACGGGCGGGAGCGGTCGAGGCCGATCCGGTCCAGGGCGTCCGTGCCGGGGTCGGGCCGGTAGAGCGTGGTGTCGATACCGTTGTGCACGACGTGGACCCGCTCCGGGTCGAGCGCCGGGTAGCAGCCGAGGATGTCCTCGCGCATGGCGCCGGACACGGCGATCACCGCGTCGGCGGCCTCGATCGCGGTGCGTTCGGCCCAGCTGGACAGTTCGTAGCCGCCACCGAGCTGCTCGGCCTTCCAGGGCCGCAGGGGCTCCAGGGAATGCGCGGTCATCACGTGCGGAATGCCGTACAGGAGCTTGGCGAGGTGGCCGCCGAGGTTGGCGTACCAGGTGTGGGAGTGGACCAGTTCGCGGCCTTCGAGGGCGGCCGCCATGGCGAGGTCGACGGAGAACGTGCGCAACGCGTCGTTGGCGCCGTCGAGCGCGGACCAGGGCCGGTGCCGCCGCACACCGTCACCACGCCCCTCGCCCCAGCAGTGCACGTCCAGGTCGACGAGTGGCCGGAGCTCACGGGCGAGGAACTCCACATGGACACCTGCACCGCCGTACACGTCCGGCGGGTACTCCCGGGTCAGCAGTCCGACTCGCACCCGCAACTCCCTGCTCTCAGCGGCCGTTCCCTTTCATGGTCACCCAGATGGGGCGCGTGGGGAAGAGCGAGGCGGTCGTGGGAAGCAACAGTCGCCGCACACACCCCCTCCGGGGACCCGGTAGTACAGGCAGCAGCTGCGGCGCCGGAAGGCGGTGCCCGAGAGGGTTCCGGCGCCGGTGAGCCGGGGGTGCGCGAGGAGTTCCGCGGCCAGGGAGCGGGCCCGGGCGGCGACGTCCGTACGGCCGTGCCGCCGGGCCCAGCGGTCCAGTTCCCGGGCTGCGCCGGCCAGCGCGGAGGCGGCGTTGCCCCGCAGCAGGCCGGGGGCGAGGCCGTGCCGGGCGCTCAGGGCCGCCGCCAAGGGGACGAGGTGGCCGTCCAGGACGACCTCCGCGACCGTCGGCGCGTCACCGGGGAGGGGCCTCACGTCCATGAGCCACAGGTCGTCGGGGGCGCTGCCGTCGGCGTCCCAGTGCAGCAGCCGGGCGTCCAGGTCGGGGACACGTCCGTACAGCGCGGCGCAGCCGAGGGCGATCGACCAGAGCCGGGCGGCGAGGCCCAGGTGGGTCACGGACGCGGCGACACGCATCTCCGGGGCACGCAGAGCGGTCGCGACCTTCTGCACACGAAAAATCAGGGGATTTGCTGACACTTCCGGTGCCGTTGTGGCATACGCCTGTGCGAGAGTGGGAAGGGACCAGGCCGGTGCTCCTTCCGTGCGCAGCACGAAGAAGCCGGCGAGCGGGCGGAGCGCGGCGAGGTCGGGGTCGAGGTCCACGAAGAGCAGTAGTACCAAGACCCCTAAGGGACGCGACCCGGTGGCCCCCGACCGGACTCGCCCACCCTGGGGATGACGGTGCTCCCCTCGTACTCCATCGGCAGTAGGACCCAATGAGTGCTCAGGGACGACGACGGGAAGACCTGGACACGGCAGGGTGTTGGTCATGAAAGCCCACCTTTCGCCGCGCCGGGCCGAGCGCCCCCGCCTCACGCAGAGGAGCAGCCGATGAGCGCCCTCGCGTTGTCCGTCCTGCTGTCCCTCGTCTCCGCGTTCGCCTACGCGGGCGGGGCGATCGTGCAGGAGCGGGTGGCGGAGTCCTCGCCGGGTGAGCAGTACGCACCGCTGCGCCGGCCGGGCTGGTGGGCGGCGGTCGGGCTGAACGGCCTCGGTGGGCTGCTGCACGTGGTGGCGCTGGCCTACGGTCCGCTGAGCCTGGTCCAGCCGCTCGGCGCACTGACCATCGTGGTGGCGCTGCCCATGGCGGCACTGTTCGTCGGCCGCAGGGCCGGGGCCACCGCCTGGCGGGGCGCGATCATGGCGACGGTGGGGCTCGCCGGTCTGCTCTCCCTGGTCGCCGCGTCCGACGCGCGGTCGCTGGACACGGCACAGCGGGCGGCCGTTGCCGTCGTCACCGCCGGTGTGGTCGTCTCGCTGATGATCGCCGCCCGGGCGGCGCACCGGCACCCGGCGGTGCGCAGCATGCTGCTGGCGACGGCCTCCGGTATCGCGTTCGGCATGTCCTCGGTGTTCACCAAGACCGTCGCGGTCGACTGGACCGGCGGTGTGTCGGCGGCGGACGTGCCGTCCCTCGCCGTGATCGGCGTTCTCGCCACGGCCGGCATGCTGCTGTCGCAGGCCTCCTACCGGGGCGCCGGTCTCGCCGCCCCGCTGGCCACGCTGACGGTCGTGAACCCGGTGGTGGCGGCCGCGGTGGGCATCACGATGTTCGGAGAAACCTTCCGCTACGGCACGACGGGCACGGCGCTCGCGCTGAGCTGCGGTGTGGTGGCGGCGGGTGGCTTGATCCTGCTGACGACGGAGCGGCTCACGCACGGGCAGCCGGCGGATGCGGCACCCGAGCCGGTCGCCGTACCCCGGCCGGTGGCCGCGTCCGAGCCGGTCGCCGTGTCCGAGCCGGTCGCCGCACCCCGGCCGGTCGCCGTGTCCGAGCCGGTCGCCGTACCCCGGCCGGTGGCCGCGTCCGAGCCGGTCGCCGCCGTGGCCGCCGGTGGGCGACCGCTCGTGGAAGAGGTCTTCGTGGCCGCGCCCGCACCGCGGCCGGGTTCGGCGGCGGTGCTCGTGCCCGGGCCGGAGACGCCGCTCGCGGTGCTCGTGCCGGAGCCGGACGCACCGGTCGCGCTGCCGGCACCCGGGCCGGCAACAGCGGCGCCCGGTGCGGATACCGGGCACGAGAGCGGGGAGCCGTCGGTGGTGGCCGCCGACGACGAACGCCCGCTCTCCTACGTCCCCTTCCCCGGCATCCCGTACGTCCCGCTCCCCACGGTCGACCGGCACCGCATACGCGTCAGATCGTGACGCCGCCGGCCCGCAGGTACGCCACCGGGTCGACGTCCGAACCGAAACCGGGCCCCGTCCGCACCTCGAAGTGCAGATGCGGGCCCGAGCTGTTGCCGGTGGAGCCGGAGCGGCCGATCCGCTGGCCGGCGCTCACCGACTGCCCGTCCCGCACGGAGATCGCGGAGAGGTGGGCGTACTGGCTGTAGCGGCCGTCGGTGTGCCGGACCACCACCTGGTAGCCGTACGAGCCGCCCCACCCCGCGCTGACGACGCTGCCCGACGCGACGGACTTGACCGTCGTACCGGTGGGCACGGGGAAGTCGATGCCGGTGTGGTAGCCCTTCGACCAGGCGGATCCCGCCTTGCGGTAGGGCGTCCCGAGGGAGGCGTTGACGGGGGCGACGAATCCCTGCCGGGTGGCCGTGGACCGGCCGGCACGCTCCGTGCTCTGCCCGTTGGACCGCTCCGTGGACCGCTCCTTGGGCCTTTCCTTCGCTCGTCCGTCCGCGCGGTCCTGGGCCGGTTTCTTCGTCTGCGGCTCGGCCGACGGCGCCGGACGGTGCGCGGGACGCGTCTTCGTGGCGCCCTCGCCGCGCAGGGCGAGACGCTGGCCGGGCACGATCAGGTCGGGGTCGGACCCTATGGCCGACCGGTTGGCGGTGTACAGGCCCCGCCAGCCGCCCCGCACGTCCTGGTCGTCCGCGATGCCGGAGAGGGTGTCGCCGCGGACCACGGTGTACATCTCGGCGTTGCCCGCCCGGGACTGCGGTGTGGACTGCGGCCGTACCTCCTCGATCGAGGTCTTCTTCTTCGCGTCCCTCTGCTTCGTGCGCTCGGTGGCCGGCCGGATGTCGGGCTCTCCACCGCCCCGGGTCAGTCCGGCCCGCTTGGAGCAGACCGGCCAGGCGCCCGGCCCCTGCCCGTCGAGGACCTTCTCCGCGACGGCGATCTGCTGGTCCTTGCTCGCCAGGTCCGCGCGCGCCGCGTAGGCCCGGCCGCCGTAGGCCTCCCAGGTGGACTGGGTGAACTGCAGTCCGCCGTAAAAGCCGTTGCCGCTGTTGATGCTCCAGTTGTTGGTGGACTCGCAGGCGGCGACCTTGTTCCAGGTGTCCATGTCCGCCGCCTGAGCGGCGCCGGTGCCCATGAACGGCAGTGCCATGCCCGCGCCGCCCGCCGTGACGGTGAGTGAGGCGCGGTTGATCCTGTTCGGCTGATACCGGCGGTGCCGGCCGCGTACGGCCATCGATAGCCCCCCTAGACATGCGTCAGGAGGGGCAAAAGTAAGCGCTGCGAACCGGCCAGAACAAGACGGCTTTTCGCCGCCCGGGAGCCCAAATGGCCGGTATGAGGCCCCTGTTGCGCGACGTGCGCCTCGGTGGTGCACCGTGTACGGCACCCGGTGCGCGGGTGCGCCGTGCGCGGGGACGCGTGCGTCGGCTGAGTGCGACGGGGCTCTCGTCCGTATCAGCCTGCGCCACGCCGTGCGACCCGGGCGTGCGGACGAAGTAGCGGCACGTCAGGATGGTCGACGGGGGACGCCCATGGGCGCCCTCCACCGGCAGCACCGATACCGAGGTCTTTAGGAGCGAACCGAATGAGCAGTACAGCGCAGATCGGCGTCACCGGTCTCGCGGTCATGGGCCGCAACCTCGCCCGTAACTTCGCCCGCAACGGCTACACGGTCGCGGTGCACAACCGGACGCCCGCGCGCATGCACGCCCTGGTGGAGGAGTTCGGCGGCGAGGGGGAGTTCGTCGCGTGCGAGAGCGCGAAGGACTTCGTGGCGGCGCTGGAGCGGCCGCGGCGTCTGGTCGTGATGGTGAAGGCCGGTGAGCCGACCGACGCGGTGATCCAGGAGTTCGCACCGCTGCTGGAGCCCGGCGACATGATCATCGACGGCGGCAACGCGCACTTCGCGGACACCCGGCGCCGGGAGCGGGACCTGCGCGAGCAGGGCATCCACTTCGTCGGCATGGGCGTCTCCGGCGGCGAGGAGGGCGCGCTGAACGGGCCGAGCATCATGCCGGGCGGACCGAAGGAGTCCTACGACTCGCTGGGCCCGATGCTGGAGAAGATCTCGGCGAAGGCCGCCGACGGTTCGCCGTGTGTCTCGCACGTCGGTCCGGACGGCGCCGGGCACTTCGTGAAGATGGTGCACAACGGCATCGAGTACGCGGACATGCAGCTCATCGGCGAGGCGTACCAGCTGCTGCGGGACGTCGCCGGGTACTCCCCCGCCGAGATCGCGGAGATCTTCCGGACCTGGAACCGGGGCCGTCTCGACTCGTACCTGATCGAGATCACGGCCGAGGTGCTGTCGCACGTGGACGCGGAGACGGGCAAGCCGTTCGTGGACGTCGTGGTCGACCAGGCCGAGCAGAAGGGCACCGGCCGCTGGACCGTGCAGATCGCCCTGGACCTGGGGGTGCCGGTGTCGGGCATCGCCGAGGCGGTCTTCGCGCGCTCCCTGTCGGGCCACGCGGCGCTGCGGGAGGCCTCGCGCGAGCTGGCCGGCCCGAAGGCGCAGCCGCTGAGCGAGGCGGAGGCACGGGCGTTCGCGGACCGGGTGGAGCAGGCGCTGTACGCGTCGAAGATCGTGTCGTACACGCAGGGCTTCCACGAGATCGACGCGGCCCGCGAGGAGTACGGCTGGGACATCGACCTCGGCGCGGTGTCGGCGCTGTGGCGGGGCGGCTGCATCATCCGCGCGGCGTTCCTGGACCGGATCCGGTCCGCGTACGACACCCGGCCGGACCTGCCGAGCCTGCTGTCGGACGCGACGTTCGCGCAGGAGATCGCGGACGCCCAGGACGACTGGCGTGAGGTGCTGGTCGCGGCGACCCGCCAGGGTGTGCCGACGCCCGGTTTCGCCGCGGCGCTCGCCTACTACGACGCCCTGCGCGCGGAGCGGCTGCCGGCCGCGCTGACGCAGGGGCAGCGGGACTACTTCGGTGCGCACACGTACCGCAGGGTGGACCGCGACGGCTCGTTCCACACGCTGTGGGGCGGGGACCGTTCGGAGACCACCGCGTAGGCGCTGCCGCTCAGGAAGGTGAGCGGGGCGGTGGACGGCACGAGTCGCCGTCCACCGCCCCGTTCGCGTACCGGGGTCAGGACAGTGGCGGGCCGGGCTCCGGGTTCGGTACGGGCTCCGGTCCCGGAGGAATCGGGGACGGGTCGGGGCCCGGCACGGGGTCGGGGCCCGGGGGCGCCGGCGGGGTGGGCGCGGGTGGCGGAGGGGTCGGCTCCGGGCCCGGCGGGGGCTGTGGGTTCGGCACCGGGTCGGGACGAGGGTCCGGGCGCTGGGGATCGGGGCCCGGTGTCGGCGCCGGCGGCACGGGGTCGGGAATCGGGTTCGTCATCAGGTCCTCCAGCCAGTGGGACGACTCCGGCTCTGGACTAATCCCCGCCTACCCGGCACCCGGGGCCCGCAGTCACTCCCCCGCAGGACGGGCATGGACCAGGTGGGGGTAAGGGTGCTGGGGGCGGGTGCCCGGAGAGGCGTGGGCCCGGGTCAGAGGGGGCAGGGCCGGATCGGACAGGGACGGGGCCGGGTCAACAGGGGCGGGGCCGGGTCAGAAGCGCCCCGGATGGGTCCTCAGCCACTCCTTCGCCGCCACGACCAGGTCCTGATCGGCGGGCGAGGCCTCGTCGGGGTGACGCTCGACCCACTTGGTGACGTAGGGACAGAGCGAGGCGACCGCCCTGTGCTCGCGGCCGGCGAGGGCGAACAGCTCACGCGCGAGCGAACCGGCGATGCCCTTGCCCTCGTGGGCCGGCTCGACGATCGTGTGGACGGGCACGAGCGCGCGCTCGGGGCTTTCGAGTACGAAGTACTCGATGCGGCCGACGACCTCACCGCCGGACACGGCCTCCAGCCGGCCCGCCGCACGGTCGTCGCGGATCTCCGGGTCGCTCATGGACACGCTCCTCCTCTGCTGCGGATGAGTCCGTCAGGCCCCGACGGCCTGCGGACTGCGCTGCTGGTCCGAGCCGGGCACCGGCTCGGACGGGTCGGCGCCCAGGGCCACGATCCGGTTGTCGCGGTCCACGTGCACGACCCGGGGGGCGAGTGCCCTCGCCTCGGCGTCCGTCACCTGGGCGTAGCTGATGATGATCACGAGGTCGCCGGGGTGGACGAGATGGGCCGCGGCCCCGTTGATCCCGATGACACCGGATCCGCGCTCGCCCTCGATGACGTACGTCTCCAGCCGGGCGCCGTTGGTGACGTCCACGATGTGCACGAGCTCGCCGGGCAGCAGATCGGCGGCGTCGAGCAGGTCGGCGTCGATGGTCACGGATCCCACGTAGTGCAGGTCGGCCTGGGTGACGGTGGCTCGGTGGATCTTGGACTTGAACAGAGTACGCAGCACTTTGGACTCCTAGCAGACGGCTCCCCGCCAGCTTCGTGCAGGTCAGGGGCGTCGTTCACTGTACACGGGCACGCATCGAACGCGAAGATGTCGAGGAACATCGGTTGACTCTCACGACAGGGCTCTCTACCTGCACTTTCACGAGAGCGTGGCTGCCGTGACAGCGCTGATCCGGCATCTGTTCGGACAGCCGTTTCGGAGCGTTCGGAGACTGATGCTGACCAGTAGCCGAGTTACCTGATGATGCATCAGACAGAGGGGGGCCTCTCAGCACGCAAGTGCGAGGTATCGGCCGCAACGTGAGCTGGTGGGCGCCACACAACAGTTGTCGCCGTCGGCGCAGGAGGCTCTTCGGTTGCGGGCGGTGACCGCGTTGATGGTGGGCCGGACTCGCGAGGATGTCGCGGCGGTGTTCCAGGTGCCACTCAAGGCGGTGGCTAACTTGGTGGCCGAAGTGGCGGGCAGGTGGGCGCGAGGCGACGGTTTGGCATCGTGCCGCTCGCCCTACCGCTTCAGCTCGACGTCGAAGAACTTCAGTACCGAAGTGACGAGCATGAGCCCGTAGACCGCGTTGATCCGCGAGTACTGCACACGGGACACGCCGTGCGCACTCGAGTGCCTGCCGAACACACGCGGGATCAGGTCGCCGTTCGTCGGCCAGTACTCGGCGCGTGCGTACCAGACCGGAGCGAACGTCAGGGCAACCCGAATCTGGTAGTCGTCCAGATCAAACTTTGCCTGGCCCTTCCTATTGGACATGAGCTGGCCATGCCGGGTACCGGGGCGTCGTGCCGTCATCGCGCAGGAACAGCGGGGCGTGACTACGCGTACACATACCTCGAGCAACGGCAGTCACACATGACGCGGCGACCGACGCCGTCTACCGCGCGTACGACGAAATGCCGGCACCAGGGTCACGCACATACACAAGGGCCTCGACAAAGCCAGGCCCCGGCCAGCATGCTGATGCGCCCGGCAGGACGTGGAGTCGGTGTTCACCGCCCACTCGCGCCTGCGCTGCGCGCTCTTCCGCCTCTGCCGCCCTGGCCGTCGCCAGGGCGGCGGTCTGATGTCCGGTGGCGCTCACACCATCTTGAGGCCGCCGTCGACGGTGAGGACCGTGCCCGTCGTGTGCGTGTTGCGAGAGCTCGCCAGGTAGGCCACTGCCTCCGCCACCGCCTCAGGCTCGGCGAAGGAACCGATCACCTGCCGGGCCAGGAGTTCCGTCTGCGCCCCGTCGCGGAGCGCCTCGGTCAGATCGGTCTTGACGATGCCGGGAGCGACCGCGTTGACGAGGATTCCACGGGATCCGAGTTCCACCGCCATGGCCTTGGTGAACGCCTCCAGACCGCCCTTGGACGCAGCGTAGTTGGCCTGACCCTTTCCGGGCTTGCTCGCGGCCGCGGAGGTGATGTTGACGATGCGTCCGCAACGCTGGCGCAGCATGGTGAGTGCGACGGCCTGGGTGAGGAACATCGGGCCGACGAGGTTGGTGGCGATGACCCGGTGGATGTCGTCCGCCTCCATGGTCAGCAGAAGCTTGTCCCGCGCTATGCCCGCGTTGTTCACCAGAATGTCGATCCGCTCGAACTTCTGGTGCACCGCGGCCACCAGCTGCTGTGCGGTCTCGGGGCGGGAGATGTCGCCCGGGAACAGTTCGACCTTGCGGCCTAGTGCGGTGATGCGCTCGGCGACTTCCTCAGCCTGTGACTTCGAGCTGTGGTAGTTGAGCGCGACGTCGCATCCGGCTTCCGCCAGCCGGACGACCGTCGCACGGCCGATCCCCCTGCCGGCCCCCGTCACGAGCGCGACCTGACCTTCGAACTCCATGTGCTGTTCTGCTCCATCCGTTGATTACGGGAGACGACCGGACGGCGATCCGACGACCGCCGGCGACGGTGGTGCCCCGGTACGCGGGCCCGCACCGTGCACCGACCGGGTGGTCAGCGGGACTGCCGGTGGCTCTGGGCGAGCCGCTCCAACACGGGTACGGTCTCCGCAGGGGTGGGATTGGACCGCATCTCGGCCCGCAGCCGGTCCGCGGCCTGCTGGAGGGAAGGCTCGGTGAGCACTCGCTGAACCGCCGCGCGCAGTGTGGCCGCGTCCAGGTTCTCGGGCCGGATGAAGATGCCGGCGCCCAGGTCGTCGAGCTGCCGGGCCCTGACCGGCACGTCCCAGTGCTCGCCGATGACGATCTGCGGAACGCCGTGAAGGAGGGCTGTCGCCGAGGTTCCGGCACCACCGTGGTAGATGATCGCGGCGCAACTCGGCAGCAGCACGTCCATCGAGATGAAGTCGACGATCCGGACGTTGTCGGGGACCTCCGTCAGGTTCTCCCGCTGGGTGCTGTCCAGCGTGGCGACGATCTCGATGTCGAGGTCGCCCAGCGCCGTGAGCAGGTCCTGGAAGCGGACGATGTCCTTGCCGTGGGTCTCGCGCCCCGACACTCCCTGGGTGAGGCAGATGCGCGGTCGCTTCGGCTTCTCGGACAGCCAGCCGGGTACGACGGCAGGGCCGTTGTAGGGAACGAAGCACATGGACAGGATCGGCTCGCGAAGGTCGAGCCGGACACTCTCCGGGCCCGGGTCGATGACCCACTGGCCGTTCAGCAACTCCTCCAGTCCGTCTCCGGCCGCCGGGAGGCCCAGCCTCTCCAGGGTCCAGCCGAGCCACTCGGCCATCGGGTCCTCCCGGTGTTCGGGAGCCTGCTGCGCCTTGGCGTCCAAGAACCGTTCCCGGGCCCGACCGATGACATCGGGACCCCACAGGATGCGGGCGTGCGCCGCGCCCACGGCATGGGCGGCGACCGCTCCCGCGTAGGTGAAGGTTTCCCAGATCACCAGGTCCGGCTGCCAGGAGCGGGCCAGCGCCACGATGTCGTCCATCGTGGAGTCGCCGTTGAGCGGCGCGAAGCACAGCGAGGTCAGAACGGTCTGCTGGCCGAGCAGACGCTCCCAGGACCGCGCCTCGGGCCGCTCCTCGGCGAAGTCCAGTCCCTCCTGATACGGGGTGATGTCTCCGCCGATCTCGGCGAACAGCTCCATCATGTCTTTGTCGTCACCGACCGGCACGGCGGTGAGACCGGACCCGGTGATGATGTCGGTGATGCGGGGCTGGCTGGCCACTCGCACCTCGTGGCCTGCGGCCTTCAGGGCCCAGGCCAGCGGCACCAGGTGGTAGTAGTGCGTGTTGTGGGCAATCGACGTCATCAGGACGCGCATCGGCTCGTCTCCCCGTTCGGCAGTCGGTGTTCGTCACTGGTGCTCATGCCGCACCCAGGTCGGTCAGTGCCCTGGAGCCCGTCCGGGCGACGGGGAAGCGGGCGTGGCCGAGCGTGACGGGTGCCCGCCTGAGGCGTACCGCGGTTCCGCTCGGCCGCAGGCCCGGCGCCTCCTGCGCGAGCACCCGCAGCGCACCGCGGGAAAGGGCGCGGACCGTCCGGGCAGCAGAGGTGGAGTGCGCATCGCCGAGGAGCCCCAGGGGGACGCCGACGCCGTCGCCCAATCCGGGGGCGCCGGTGCCGTTCTCCGTCGGGGCTCGGGTGACCGCCGGGTCGCGCTGGGCGGCGGCGACGAGGATCGCCACATGTCCGTCTGCGGGGATCGGCACTCCGGCCAGTTCGACGTCCTCCTGCGCGATCCTGCTCTCCACCCGCACCGGCGGCCGCCGCCACCAGAGCTCCGCTATGACAGCGTCGGCCTTCTCCGGGTTCTGGCAGAGGGCGTCCCACTTCCCGGGAGAGCTGCCCAGCGCCTCGAACGCGTTGCAGATGAGCGCACCGGAGGGTGCGGCCACATCGACTGCCAGAGCGAGAGCCGCCTGAGCGGACCGTGGTCCGCCGTCGCCGAGGTGGCGCGCGAGCAGTTCCCGGAGCTCGGCCGCTGCTCTCAGGCCGGTCCGTGTGATGTCGAGAGTCTGCGGGCACAGCCGGCTGTCGAGGCTACGGGCACAGTCGGCCAGCAGTTCCTCGAACCGGCCGTGCCCGGCCGCGTGCAGCCCGAGGAATTCCGCCAGGACCTGTGCCGGCAGGCGTCGCGCGAAGTCGGCAACGAGGTCGAAGTCGGCGCCGAGCGCGCCCAGGAGGGTGCGTGACACCTGCTCGGCGAGCGCCTCCACGGCCACCTCGTCCTGCGCCGACACCGCCGGCTCGGCGTCGCCCGGCACGCCGCCGTGCTCCCGTGCGCGGGCCGGACTGATCTCGGGGCCTGCCGGCGGGAGAAGTTCCGCGCGGTGCCGTCCTTCCGCCCGGGTCAGCGCTCCGAAGCGGGCGTCGGTCAGGACGGACCGGGCGAGGGCGCCGTCCGCGATGACCCAGGTGTCCAGCACCTCGCTGTGGAACACCGGTCCACGTGCGCGAACCTCCTCCTCGTAGGGGCTGGGGTCGTCCCGCTGGGCGCGCAGGATCAGCGCGTAAGGGTCTCCCTGCGATCCTGCGAACCAGTGGCCCACGTAGGTTCGTTGAAGTCTGCGGCCGAGTGCGGACGGGGTGGTCCACTGCGTTGTCACGGGAGTCCTCCAAGGTGTCGCGGTGCACGGAAAACGGGGGGGGGAGTAGCCATCCGGCATCCGGCGAAGTTCCCCCCGGGGTGGTTCACAGGGCGTCGAGCCAGCTGTGGACGGTCGCCGCGAGGTGGCGGGCGTGCTCGGTCATCAGCGTCACGTGGGTGCCCGGCACGTCGACGGCGGTGTGGTCGCCGCCGTCCCAGCGTGCCCGCCAGCTCTCCGGTTCCCCGGACCACTCCCCCACCGGCTCCATCGCACGCAGGAACAGGACAGGCGCGTTCGTGGGCTTCGGCGCCCACTCCAGGAGCATCTGGTTGTAGGCACCCATCGCCGTGAGCCGGGAGTCGTCGAGGGACACCACCGAACGCTGCACGACCCAGTCGAGCATCTCGTTGCGCCACACCCCCATCGCCCCCGGCGAGCTGGGGAGATAGACGTCCGCCAGGATCAGCGCCGCGGGACTCGCGCCGCGCTCCTCCAGTCGGCAGGTCAGCGCGTGTGCCAGCGCACCGCCCGCCGAGTGGCCGAAGAGGGCGTAGGGCCTGTCACCGGTGTGCCGCAGCACCGCGTCCGCCTGCGCGTCGAGCAGCCCGTCCAGGGAGCCGGGCAGCAACTCGTCCGCGCGGAAGCCGGGCTGGCGCAGCGCCGACACGGTCAGCCGGTTGTCCAGGGCCGCGGCCAGTGCGGTGAACTCCTCCGGACCCGACGCCACCGCCGTGCCCGCGCAGCAGATCAGCTCCGGTCCCGCACCGTCCGCGGTGGCCAGGCGCATCGGCGCCGACTGCCATGCGGCGGCCGCCTGCCCGGGGGTTTCTCCGGCCCCGAGGACGTGATCGGCGGGGAAAGCGGGCCGGAAGGCGGCGAGTTGGGCGAGTGTGCCGATGAACGGCTCGGCCCGGCCGAGCCGCACGGCCCGTCGGTACATCGCCACCAGGCTGCTCTCACCGGTCGTGTCCGGGCCTTTGGCAGGCGTGCCGTCGCTGTCGGCGGCCGTCAGGGCGGCTGCCAGGTGCCCGGCCAGCTCCCTGGGGGTGGGGTGTTCGAGGACGAGGGAGGACGGCACCTCCAGCCCGGTAGCGCCGGTCAGGGCGGCGCCCAGTTCGATAGCAGCGAGCGAGTCGAAACCGATGTCGCCGAAGGGGGTGTCGGCCGGTACGTCCTCCAATTCGGCGTGGCCGAGTGCAGCCGCCGCTTGTGTCCGCACCAGCACGAGCAGGTCCTGCGCACTAAGCGCGGGCCGGGCCGCCGGACCGGTGGTCTCCTCCGCGTCGGCCGGTCCGGCCGTCCCGCCCACCGCGGGCCCGGCGGCCCTCGCTGGCACGGGAGCCGCCGCCTCCAGCCAGAACCGCTGACGCTGGAAGGCATAGGTGGGCAGTGTGGCGTGGCGGGCGCCGGTGTCGGCGTAGAACCGGGACCAGTCCACCTCCACGCCGCGCGCGTAGGCCGTGGCGAGCGCCATCAGGAGGGTACTGCCCTCCTGCCGCTCCCGACGCATCACGGGCACCAGCGCGGCCCGCGCCCGGCCGGGCGCCTCGGCGGCCGTGTCCCCGGCCGTCTCCTCCTTCAGGGTCTCCAGGGCCAGGCCGCAGAGCACACCGTCCGGCCCCAGCTCCACGAAGGTGCTGACGCCGCGCGCGCGAGCGGCGCGCACCCCGTCGTGGAACCGGACGGTCTCCCTCACCTGCCGGACCCAGTAGTCGGCGGCGGTGAGTTCCCCAGCCTCGGCCACGCGGCCGGTCAGGCCGCTGATCACGTCGAGCGTCGGCTCCCGGTACTCCACCGCGTCCGCGACCCGGCGGAACGCCTCCAGCATGGAGTCCAGGCGAGGGGAGTGGAAGGCGTGGCTGACGTTCAGGCGCTTGGTCCGCACGCCGTATTCGGTCAGCTCCTCGGCAATCGCCGAGACGGCGTCCTCGTCCCCGGAGACGACAATGGAGCGGGGCCCGTTGACGGCAGCAAGCGTGATGCGGTCCTCCTGTCCGGCGATCAGGTCCCGCACCTCGTGCTCGGCGGCACGGACCGAGAGCATCGCGCCGCCGGTCGGCAGTTCCTGCATGAGCCGGCCGCGGGCGGCGACCAGTGCGCAGGCGTCCGCCAGCCCGAACACCCCGGCCGCGTGGGCAGCGGCCAGCTCGCCCACGGAGTGACCGAGCAGCACGTCGGGGCGCAGCCCCCAGCCTTCGAAGAGCCGGAACAACGCGACCTCTACGGCGAACAGGGCGGCCTGGGCGTATTGCGTGCCGTCGAGCAGCGCGGCCTCCGGCGAACCGGCCTCCGCGAACATCACCGTCGCCAACGACCGGTCCAGATGGGCGTCCAGATGCTTCGCGATCATGTCCAGCTCCCGTGCGAACGCCGGGTACTGCGCGTACAGCTGCTCCGCCATGCCGGGTCGCTGACTGCCCTGCCCGCTGAACAGGAAGGCGGTGCGCCCTTCGCCCTGCACGGTGTCCCGCACCACCCCGCCCGGGTCGCGGTCTTCCGCCATCGCCTTCAACGCCCCGAGCACGTCGGCACCGGATCCGCCCTCGGCGGAGGCGTCCGCGAGCAGCACGGTCCGGTGCTCGAAGTGGGTGCGGGTCGTGGCGAGCGAGAACCCGACGTCCAGCGGGTCGAGGCCCGGGTGCTGTTCCAGGTGTGCCGCCAGGCGCGCGGCCTGCTCGCGCAACGCCGGCCCCGTACGGCCGGACAGCGTCCACGGGACCAGGGCCGGCCGCCCCACCACGGCCGGGCGCTCCGCTTCGAGCTGTGCGGGCGGCGCCTCTTCGAGGATGACGTGACCGTTGGTGCCGCTCACGCCGAAGGCCGAGACTCCGGCCCGCCGGGGGGCGCCCGTCCGCGGCCACGGCACCGTCTCGGTCAGCAGCCGCACCTGCCCGTCGCCCCAGTCGACGTGCCGCGTCGGGCTGGTCACATGGAGCGTGCGGGGAAGCACACCCTGCCGCAGCGCCATCACCGTCTTGATGACGCCGCCCACTCCGGCTGCCGCCTGCGCGTGACCGAAGTTCGACTTCAACGACCCGACCCACAGGGGACGTTCCGGGCTCCTCTCCTCACCGTACGTGTCCAACAGGGCCTGCGCCTCGATGGGGTCGCCCAGCCGGGTACCGGTGCCGTGCGCCTCCACCGCGTCGATCTGGCCGGCCTCGAGCCGGGCGTCGGCCAGCGCGCGGCGGATGACTCGCTGCTGGGAGGGTCCGTTGGGCACGGACAGGCCGCTGCTGGCACCGTCCTGGTTCACCGCCGTACCCCGCACGACGGCGAGGACCCGATGCCCCTTGCGTACCGCGTCCGACAGCCTCTCCACCACCAGGACGCCGACGCCCTCGGCCCAGCCCGTACCGTCCGCCGCGTCGTCGAACGCCTTGCAGCGCCCGTCCGGGGCGAGCCCCCGCTGCCGGGCGAACTCCACGTAGGCGGCCGGGTTGGCGAGCACGGCGACTCCGCCGGCCAGGGCGAACTCGCACTCCTCGCGGCGCAGCGCCTGCACCGCCAGGTGCAGTGCCACCAGTGAGGAGGAGCAGGCCGTCTCGACGGTCATGGACGGGCCTTCCAGGCCCAGGAAGTAGCTGATCCGGCCCGACAGGACCGCGTCGGCATTGCCGGTGAGCAGGTAGCCGTCGGACCCCTCCGGCAGACGTCCCGACGCCGCCGTGTCGCCCGGCACGTAGCCCTGGTTCGCCGCGCCGACGAACACACCGCCCTGGCTGCCGCGCAGCGCGCGCGGGTCCAGCCGGGCCTGCTCCAGGGCTTCCCAGGACGCCTCCATCAGCTGGCGCTGCTGCGGGTCCATCACCACGGCCTCGCGCGGTCCTATGCCGAAGAACGCCGCGTCGAAGTCTCCCGCGTCGTACAGGAATCCGCCCTCGCGGCAGTAGGTCGTGCCCGGGACCGACGGATCCAGGTCGTAGATCCGTTCTACGTCCCAGCCCCGGTCCTCGGGGAAGGGACCCACCGCGTCCGTCCCCGACACGACGAGTTCCCAGAGGTCCTCGGGCGAGCGGACCCCGCCGGGGTAGCGGCAGGCCATGCCGACGATCGCGATGGGCTCGTGACGGGCCGCGAGGAGTTCGCGGTTGCGCTTGCGCAGCCCTTCTGCATCCTTGACGGAGGTGCGTAGTGCCTCTAGCACCTTCTCTTGGGACAGAGCCATGAGTGGTCTCCTTGCTGGGCTCCGGGCCGTGACCCGGTCAGGTCTGTGTGGTTCGTGCGGCCGAAGGCGGCGACGGCACGGCGGGCCCCGGCGCCGCCCGCAGCGGTCAGGAGTCGGACTGGTTGAGGACGAGGTCGACCAGTGCTTCGGCGTCCAGACCGTCGACTTCCGCCAAGGCGGACTCCTCGTCCGGCGTGGCCGCGCCGCGATTCGGCTCGCCGCCCGGCAGGTCGTCCCAGCCGCCGGACTCCGCTCCCGGCCCGGCGAGTTCGAGCAGACCGTCGAGGAGGCCCGCGGCCCGCAGCCGGGCCAGCGGCACGTTCTGCAGTGCCTGCCGGATCTCCGCCTCCTGCGCGGCCGCGTCGCTCGGCACCGCCAGCAGGACGTCGAGGCGGGCTGCCGCGGCACGGGCGTTGGGGTGGTCGAACGCGAAGGTGGCGGGGATCTTGGTGCCCACGGCCGCACCGAGCTTGTTCGCCAGTTCCACGGCGGTGACCGAGCTGAACCCCAGCGTCCGGAACCCTGCGTCGGACTCGATGTGCTGCGGCCCCGGGTGACCGAGCACGGCGGCGGCGTGGCGGCGCACGAGATCGAGCAGGATCTCCCGCCGGCCGTCACCCGTGGCCCGGGCGAGCCGTGCCAGCACGCCCTGGTCGGCTGCCCCGCCGGGCCGTGCGCCGCCCGAGAGGTCCTCCGACGGCCCGCCCGTCGGTCCGTCCGGGGCGGTACGCACTCCGGGCAGCTCCCCGATCAGCGGGCTGGGCCGGAAAGCGGTGAACGACTGTGCGAACCGGGACCAGTCGACGTCGACCACGCTCACGCAGGTGTCCCCTCGGTCCAGGGCCTCGCCCAGTGCGGCGACGGCCGACTCGGGCTCCATCGCCCGCAGACCGAGGCCGGTGAGGAATTCCTCGCCCTGTTCGCCCGCCATGCCTCCGCCGTCCCACAGGCCCCAGGAGACCGAAGTGGCGGTCAGTCCCTCCGCCCGGCGCTGTTCGGCCAGCGCGTCCAGTGCGGCGTTGGCGGCTCCGTATGCGCTCTGCCCGCCACTCCCCCACACGCCGGCGCCCGACGCGTACAGCACGAACGCGTCCAGCTCCTTCTCCCTGGTCAGGTCGTGCAGATGCCGCGCCCCGACGACCTTGCCCGAGAGTACGGCGGCGAGCCCCGCCACATCCGTCTCGGTCAGCGGCGCCGAGTGCGGGGCACCGGCAGCGTGGAACACCGCCGACAGCGGCTGCCTGGCCGGCAGGGTGTCCAGCAGCACCCGCAACGCGTCCCGGTCCGCCACGTCGCAGGCCGCGACGGTCACCTCTGCGCCCAGCTCCTTGATCTCCGCTGACAGTTCCGCGGCTCCCGGTGCGCCCTCGCCCCGCCGCCCGGCCAGAATGATGTGCTCGGCGCCGTTGCGGGCCAGCCACCGCGCCAGATGGCCTCCGAGAGATCCGGTTCCGCCGGTCACCAGAACCGTGCCGCGCGGCTGGTAGCCGCCCTTCGCGGCCCGGCGGGCGGATGCGGAAGGGCTGGAGGCGGGCAGCAGCCTGCGGCCGTACGCGCCCGACGCGCGCAGCGCCACCTGGTCCTCGGCGCAGGTCTCCGACAGCACACGCACGAGCTGCCGCCCTTGCCGTCCGGCATCCCGCGCCGCACGGGGAAGGTCCACCATCCCGCCCCACCGGGTGGGGAGCTCGAGCGCCGCACAGCGGCCCAGGCCCCAGACCTGGGCACCGGCTGACGACGGGCCCTCGGCGGGGGACACCGCGACCGCCCCACGGGTCACGACCCACAGCTTCGGCTCCACGCCCCGGGCCACGTCCACGTCCAGATCCGCGCACGCCTGCGCGAGCAGCATCGTGGCTGCCGTGGCACGGTCGACGCCCGGATGATCCGGGTGCTGCCGCTCATCGGTGCCCAGGAGGGAGAGAATGCCCACGAGGGGTTCCTGCTCTTCGGCCGCGGTGGTGGTGAGCCGTGCCGACAGGCCGGTGCGGTCCGTCGCCGTCACGTCGACCGTGAGACGGGAGACCGTGGCGCCGTGCGTGGTGAGGGCTTGCTCGACGTCGTGGGCGACACGCGTGGCGTCCGCGTCCAGGTGCTCGGGCACGACGAGCAGCCACCGGCCCTCAAGTCGCGCCGACTCCGGCAACGACAGACTCTTCCACGCCACGCGGTAACGCCAGCTCTCGATTCCTGACGCTTCGGCGGACTCGGTCACCGTCGTGGAGGGGCTTGATTCAAGCCAGTAGTGCTGGCGTTGGAAGGGGTAGGTGGGCAGGTCGATGGTGCGGGCGCCGGTGCCCTCGAACAGGGCCGGCCAGGTGACGTCGACGCCCTGGACGAACGCCTCCGCCACCGAGGTCAGGAAACGACGCAGACCACCCTCGTCACGGCGCAGCGATCCCACCGCGCACACCTGCCGGCCGGCGGACTCCGCCGTCTCCTGCACCGCACCCGTCAGCACCGGATGCGCGCTGGCCTCCACGAACACCGCGAAACCATCAGCCAGCAGCAGCTCCACCGTCTCCTGGAACCGCACCGGCCGACGCAGATTCCGCAACCAGTACCCCGCATCCAGACCAGCCGTGTCGATCACCGCGGCTTCCACCGTCGAGTAGAACGCAACCTCACCCGCCCGGGGACGGATACCGGCCAGGACCTCCTCCAGCTCACCACCCACCGCCTCCACATGCGCCGAGTGCGAGGCGTAATCCACCGGCAGACGGCGTGCCCGCACGCCCTCCGCCTCGCATCCCGCCACGAACTGCGCCACCGCGTCCGTGTCACCAGCGACCACGGTGGCGGACGGCCCGTTCACCACCGCCACACCCAAGCGCCCCGCCCACCGGACCACACGCTCCTCCACCACAGCCACCGGCAACGCCAC
>NZ_JBIBAF010000027.1:0-41195 GCF_042899705.1 Streptomyces sp. NPDC013187
GCGAACCGACAAGCTCGCGATCGCCTACCAGGCCGCACTCCACCTCGCGGGCATCCTCATCTGGACCCGACCCTGACCAAAGAGACAGAACCTAGGTCCTGGCTGGCGGATCATGCTGGCGACGCTGGTAAGCCCATCTTCGCGATGCAGCGCCGCAGCTTTCCTCCGACTTGATCCGCCGGCCAGGCCCCCGGTCGGCCGTCACTCGCCGGCGATCGTCTTCCAAGCTTCCCGGAAGAACGTCTTGCCGGCTTCGAAGAACGCCCCCTTCAGGAAGTCGCGACGCAGCGGCGCACCTGGGAGGACCCGCGCGACACCCCGCTGCAGCGGCTCGGCGACGACCTGCGCGCACCGGCCGGCACGGGCCGAGTGAGCGGGTGAGCCGGCGGGGGCGGGGCAGCACCGGACCGGGCCGTACGGCAGCGCTGCCCCAAGGCGCCTACACACCCGCCGCGCCGGTACAGCAAGGGGCCGACGGCACGCTGGTGGTGGCCTTCCACGGGGACGACGGCCGCCGCGCCACCTTCGACGTCTCCCGGCTGCCGCTGCCGGGCTGGCACCGGGCCACCCGTATCACCGGCAGGCGGTCATCACCCGGAGGGCGTGCGGTGAGGAGAAGGCAGGTGGGGATCGGCGACCAGGACCGTTCCATGGGATCTCAGCGCTCCGCCGGGTGCCCACTCGGTACCTGCTCGCCGCCCTGTCCCTATTCGCCCGGCCCGGTGGCGCGCCACGCGGCGGCCGACCGGTTTGCCGGCGGCTCTGGTGACGGCGGTGCGGCAGGGAGGCCGATGTTTTTGCTGCCGACGGCACGGGCCGGGGAGACCACATGGTCGAGGAAGGCGTCGACCAGGCGGTAGGCGTTCTCCCGTGCCACCGGTTGCATGGCGTGGCTGCATGCGACCAGTTCTTCCGGATCGATGCCGAGCCGCGCGCACTGCTCGGCGCCGCCGAAGTCGACCCAGCGCCGCACGACGGCCGGAATCGCCTCGGGGTGGAACTGGACCCCGAGCGAGTTCCCCACCCGGAACGCCTGGGTGCACACGTCGTTGCGGGCCATTTGCGTGGCGCCGGGCGGCGGGACGCAGCGGTCGTAGTGCCACTGCATCCAGGGGCCGGGCGGTATCAGGGCGGGGTCGTCGGTGTGGATGTCGACCCAGCCGATCTCGGGACGCGGGGCGGCCTCCACGGTCCCGCCGAGGGCGATGGTCAGTGCCTGGGCGCCGAAGCAGATGCCCAGTACGGGGATGCCGTGGTGGTGAGCCTCGCGCAGCAGGGCGAGTTCGCCGCCGATCCAGCCGCCGACCGTGGCCTCGTCGTACACCGACCAGGGGGCGCCGAGCGACACCACCAGGTCCCAGCCGTCGGCGTCGGGGAAGTCGAACCTCAGGTGGGGTGTGTGGTGCCGCTCATACGGGACGACTGTGAGGAGTTCGAGTTCGTACCCGCGCTGGACGAGCCTGTCTCCTACCAGTCCGGGCTCCGTCACGTGGTCGTGCCGGATGACGAGTGCACGCACGAGGAGCTCTCCTTCTGCGGAAGTTGGGGGGCTGGCGCAGTTCCGGTGTGTCCCCAAGGCGCTCAGACGCCGTAGGGAGGGTGTCGGCAGGGCTGCAGCCGCCGTCGGGGGAGACTCGCGCTACGGCTTGGCCTGGTTCCTGGCCCATGCGGTGCGGATGGCCGCGGCGATCAGGACGAGTGCGGTGAGGGCGGCGGTGGAGAGCAACTGGGTGCGTGCGTCGGTGTCGGTGCACATCAGGGCGAGGACACCGGTCATGCCGGCCAGGGCGGTCCAGCTCAGCCAGGGGTGGCCCCACATGCGCACGGTCGGCGTCCCGCCGGGGGTGTGCTCGGCAATCTTGCGAAGGCGCAGTTGGGCGAGGGCGATGGCGATCCAGACCACGAGGATGATGGCGCCGATGGTGTTGAGGAGGAAGGGAAGAACGCGGTCGGGGGCGAGGAAGTTGAGGACGACCGCGATGAAGCCGAAGGAGACGGAGGCGAGGACGGCCACGCGGGGGACGCCTCCGCGGGAGACGTTCAGGAGACTTTGTGGGGCGTCGCGGCGCTGGGCGAGGGAGAAGGCCATACGGGAGGCGCCGTAGAGGTTGGAGTTGAGTGCGGAGAGCAGGGAGGTGAGGACGACCACGTTCATCAGTCCGGCGGAGGCCGGGATACCGATGCGCTGCAGGACGCTGACGAAGGGGCTGGTGGCGGCGGAGGCGGAGTTCCAGGGCAGCAGCAGCACCATCAGGGCGACGGAGCCGATGTAGAACAGCAGCAGGCGGGCGATGACGGTGCGGGTGGCCTTGGCGACGGCCTGGGAGGGGTCGGGGGATTCGGCCGCGGCGATGGTGACCAGTTCCATGCCCCCGAAGGAGAAGACGACCGCGAGGAGTCCGGTCAGCACGCCGCTGATGCCGTGCGGGAGGAAGCCGCCGTGGCTGGTGAGGTTGGTCAGTCCCACGGGGTGGCTGCCGGGCAGCAGGCCGAAGACGGCGAGGGTGCCCAGGACGAGGAAGACGACGACGGCGGTGACCTTGATGGCGCCGAACCAGAACTCGAACTCGCCGAAGTGGCCGACGTTGAAGAGGTTGACGGCGGTGAGGGTGGCCATGAAGGCCAGGACGTAGGCCCACTGAGGTACGGCCGGTATCCAACTGTGGGCGATGGCGGCCGCTCCGGTGGCTTCGGCCGCCACGACGACGACCAGGAGCCACCAGTACAGCCAGCCGACGGTGAAACCGGCCCAGCGGCCGAAGGCTTTCTCGGCGTAGACGGAGAAGGATCCGCTGTTGGGCTGGGCGACGGCCATTTCCGCGAGCATGCGCATGACGAGCACCATGAGCAGGCCGGCCAGGGAGTAGGAGATCAGGATGCCGGGTCCGGCGGTGTGGATACCCGCTCCGGCGCCGAGGAACAGGCCGGCGCCGATGGCGCCGCTGATGGCCAGCATGGTGACGTGGCGCCGCTTGAGGCCGGTGCCCAGGACGGGGGCGCCGGGCTGGGGGCTGTCCTCGTTCTGTGAGTCTGCCGGGTGGGACGGGCTGTGGTCGGTCGACGTACGAAATGCCATGGGTAAACCTTCGCAAGGGGTGGACTGGCGTACGGACACGGCATCCCGCTGCGGCGGGGTGCGGCGAAGGGCCCGGCCCGCGCAGTGCGGCGCGGCAGGAGAAGGCCGCGACAGGCATGCGGGGGCTGCGCTGCGGCGACGGGCGGTCGGCGGGACGCAGGTGGAAGGAGGGCAGGGCGCCGAGCAGGTGCGGAACCCTGTGGTCGAGTCAGGGATGTGGGGCTGTCAGTTGATCTGGGCGTACTCGCGGAACTCCCAGTCGGTGACGTGCTTGTGGAAGCGGGCGAGTTCGTCGCGCTTGAAGGTGAGGAAGGCATCGACGAAGGACTTGCCGAGGATGTCGGTGAGCTGGTCGTCGGCCTGGAGGGCGTCTAGGGCTTGGCCGAGGTCGGTGGGCAGCTTGGTCGCGGCGTCGGTGTCGGCGGCGTGGCCGGTCGCCGGGGCGGGAGGCTCGGTGGCGGTGGTGATGCCGAGGTGGATGGCGGCCAGGAGCCCGGCGATGGCGAGGTAGGGGTTGGCGGTGGCGTCGCCGAGGCGGACCTCCAGCCGGGAGGCGGCACCGCGCTCGGGCGGGATGCGCACCATCGCGTTGCGGTTGTCCAGGCCCCAGTTGATCAGCCAAGGGGCGGTGGTGTGGGGGCCGAACCGCTTGTAGGAGTTGACGGTGGGGTTGAGCAGCGCGGACAGAGCGGGCGCGTGGGAGAGGACGCCGGCCAGGGCGTGACGGGCAGTGGCCGAGAGGCCGTGGGCGTCGCGGGGGGCGTCGAAGACGTTGGTCCCGTCCGCGTCGACGAGGGAGACGTGCAGGTGGAAGCCGGACCCGCCGCCATCGTTGAACGGTTTGGCCATGAAGGTCGCCAGCCGACCCTCGGCGCGGGCGAGTTCCTTGACGGCGGCCTTGAACCGGAAGGCACGGTCGGCGGCGTCCAGGGCCTCGGAGTGGTTGAGGTTGATCTCGAACTGCCCGCCGTCGAACTCGCGGTTGCCGCCGCTGACGTCCAGACCGAGCGCGTGCAGGGCGCGCGCGGTGCGCAGGAGGTGCCCGTCCGGGTCGGCCCGGCGGCCGGTGGTGTAGACGTTGCCCGGGGCGGGGGCGTAGCGGCGCCACCCGGTGGGCGCGTCGGTGTCCGGCTCGAGCAGGACGTATTCCAGTTCCGGGCCCACGAGTGCGGTCAGGCCCGCGTCGTTCAGGCGGGTGAGGACCTGGCGCAGCAGGTCCCTGGGCGATTCGGGCACGCTGCGGCCGGTGGCCGGGTCGAGGACGTCGCCGATGCACCACGCCACGTTCGGCTCCCACGGCAGCGGGACGGCGGTGTCCAGGTCTGGGCGCACGAGGATGTCCGGCATGCCCGCCTCCAGGCCGCCGGCGATGTCGGAGTGATCACCCAGGGCGCCGGTGTGGTAGACGGCGCGGCTGAAGGCGAGACCGTGTCCGGCAGCGTGCGGCAGATGGTGCAGCAGGATGTCCCGGCTGCGGTCGGACCCCATCAGGTCCGGGTAGGCGACGCGGAGGACATCGATCCCCAGGGCGTCCAGCGCCTCCATCGTCTGTCGGACCTGAGGGTCTGTGTGGGCGCTCAAGGATGCTCCAGTGGTGCGGCGATAAGCAGGATTCTGTCCGATGTGCCCGCGCGGTTTCTGCGGCTCGATGTCCGGCCGATGGCGTCAGGGGCAATCATTTGACGCCAAACGATAAGAGCCGGACGCACCGCCCACAAGAGGGTCAGTAAATTTTGCTCACTTCCATCCACTGACCGAAGGCCACTGCGGCCGAGTGACTGCGGGATACATTTGGCAGCAAACGAACATGTCGGCGGCTCCGCGTCGCCCCGACGCGAAGGAGGGCCCTGTGCCCGGGCCTCGTCGATCCATCACCGAGACCGAGCAGGTCATACAGCAGCGGCTGGGCGGCCTGGTACTGCAGCGCGAGGCCATGGCCGCCGTGGGCAACATCCACCGGGCCGCCGCGGCCGTCCGCAGCCATCTGGAGAACTCGGTGCTCCGCCCACATGAGCTGACCTGGACCAGCTTCGTGGTGCTGTGGGTGCTGTGGATCTGGGGCGAGGCCGAGACCCGATCCGTGGCCGAGGAGGCGGGCATCTCCAAGGGGACGCTGACCGGCATCGCGCGCACTCTCGAACCGCGCGGCCTCGTGGCCCGCTCGCCCCACCCCGAAGACCGTCGCCGGGTCCTGCTCTCCCTGACCCCCGAGGGGGAGAAGCTCATGGAAGAGCTGTTCCCGGCCTTCAACACGGAGGAGGCGTTCGTCTCCGCCCCGCTCAGCCCCGAGCAGTGCCTCCAGCTCGCCGACAGTCTGCGCGCCATCGTCGGCCGCCTCGAAGAGCACGGCGAGCAGCGCCGGCGGGAGCTGCTCGCCGGTGAGGACCTGGCCCCGCGGCGCTCGGGTCGCCGCCCGCGCCCGTAGCCGCGCCGCCGAAGTCCGGCCTGCCCGCGGCGCGCTCGGCCTCAGGTGCCGCGATTCTCGTCAGAGGAGGCGTGCACACTCCCGGCGCAGGGGGCCTCTGCCCCCACGCGGGCACACCGCCTCGTATCGTTTGATCCCAAATAATTTATCGGACATCCCTTGACACTTCCCAGCTCCCGTTATTTATTTGGGGCCAAACGAACTGGAGGTTGGGACATGACCCGCGATCCCGAAGCTGTCATCGCCGGGGTAACCGTTGACACCCGGCACTGGATCGGCGGCGAGCGCGTCGCCTCCACCGAGACATTCACCGACATCTCGCCGATCGACGGCAGCGTTCTAGGTGAGATCGCCCGGGGTACCGCGATGGAGGCCGCTGCCGCGGTGGCCGCCGCGAAGGCCGCTTTCCCCGGCTGGGCCGCCACCTCGCGCGCCGAGCGTGCCCGGATCCTGCACGCGATCGCCGACGGTGTGGAGAAGCGTCTGGAGGACCTGGCGATCGTCGAAACGTGCGACAACGGTGCCCTGCTGCGCTCCCACCGGCGCGGTGTGATGCCCCGAGTCGCGCACAACTTCCGCTTCTTCGCCGACTGGCTGCTGAAGCTGGACCACGAAGACTTCGAGACGCGCGGCCACACCAACCACGTCAACTGGGATCCGGCCGGCCCCTGTGTGCTGATCACCCCGTGGAACGCCCCATTGATGCTGGCCACCTGGAAAGTCGCCCCGGCGCTCGCGGCCGGCAACACCGTGATTCTCAAGCCCGCCGAGTGGTCCCCGCTGACCGCCTCGCTGCTGGCGGACATCGCCACCGAGGCCGGTCTCCCCGCCGGGGTGCTGAATGTCGTGCAGGGCTATGGCTCCGAGATCGGTGACGCGCTCACCTCACACCCCGACGTACGGCGCATCAGCTTCACCGGCTCCGTGCCCACGGCCAAGCGGATCTCGGCCTCGGCCGCCGCCAACCTCACCCCGCTCAGCCTCGAACTGGGCGGGAAGTCACCGCTGCTGGTGTTCACCGACGCCGACCTGGACCTCGCGGTCGACCTGGCGGTGGAGCAGTACGACAACGCCGGACAGGTCTGCCTGGCGGGCACCCGGCTGCTGGTCCAGGAGCCGATCGTCGAGGAGTTCACCCGCCGCTTCGTGGAGAAGGCGAGCGCCCTGAAGCAGGGCGACCCCCGCGACGAGGCCACCGACATCGGCCCCAATATCCACACCCGCCAACTGGAGAAGATCGACGGCTTCGTGCAACGCGCGCTCGCCGCCGGGGCACGCGCGGTCATCGGCGGCCACCGCAAGGACGGCCAGTACTACGCGCCGACCCTGCTCACGGACGTCGCCCAGGACTCGGAGATCGTGCAGGAGGAGGTCTTCGGGCCGGTACTGACCTTGCAGACCTTCACCACCGAGGAAGAAGCCGTACGCCTCGCCAACGGCACCCGCTTCGGGCTGGCCGCCACCGTCGCCACCGGTGACCCGGAGCGCGCCGAGCGCGTCAGTGGACAACTGGTCGCGGGCACGGTGTGGATCAACTGCTTCTTCGTCCGCGACCTCCAGGCCCCGTTCGGCGGTTCCCGCCTCTCCGGGGTCGGCCGGGAGGGCGGCACCTGGAGCTTCGACTTCTACTGCGACGTCAAGAACACCGTCACCGCCCCGAAGGGATGGCAGGACCATGGGTGAGATCGTCGGGGCGGGCCTGCTCGCCCATGTCCCCACCATCGTGCTCCCGAAGGAGGAGCGGCTGGCGCTGAACGAGGGCAAGGAGATCACCCTCGTCACCGGCCTGCAGCAGCTTCGTGAAGACGTCTTCGAGCGCGACGACTACGACACGGTCGTCGTCCTCGACTCCCACTGGGCGACCACGGTGGAGTTCGTGGTGACGGCGCAGGACCGACGGGCGGGGCTGTTCACCTCCGAGGAGCTGCCCCGCGGCATGTGCCGGATGCCGTACGACTTCCCCGGCGACCCCGAACTCGCCCACAACATCGCCTCGTTCGCCGACAAGCGCGGCACCTGGATCACCGCGATCGACGACGACTACCTGCCGATCTACTACGCCACCATCAACCTGTGGAAGTTCCTCGGCGAGGGCCTGCCCGGCAAGCGGTGGGTGACCATCGGCGTCTGCCAGACCGGCGACATGGAGGACCACCTCCGCCTCGGCCGCGCCCTGGCCGACGGGATCGCCGCCACCCCGGGACGCAGGGTCCTCGTCATCGCCTCGGGCGCCCTCTCGCACACCTTCTGGCCGCTGCGTGAGATCCGGGAGCACGAGGCCAGCGACCCCGCGCACATCTTCACGCCCGAGGCCCGCGCGGCCGACGAGAAACGCATCGCCTGGTTCGAGGAGGGCCGGCACGACAAGGTCCTCGACACCATGGACGAGTTCTGGAAGTACAAGCCCGAGGCCAAGTTCTTCCACTACCTGATGATGGCCGGCGCCCTCGGCGAGCAGGACTGCGTGGCGAAGGCCCGCCGGTACGGCGAGTACGAGAACTCCGTCGGCACCGGTCAGGTCCACCTCTGGTTCGACCGCCCGGCCACCGGCTGGACCGGCCGCGGACCGGCCGCCGCCACCTCACACACCCCGCGCGCCCTCTGAGCATCCTCCCCGCATCCAGGAGCCCCGCCATGCCCGAATACCGCCGCATTCTGCTCGACGGCGCCGCCGTCCAGGTCACCGTCGAAGGTGACGAACTCCTCGCCGCTGACGGCCGCCGTGTCAAGACGGAGGAGGCCCAGCACCTGCCCCCGGTCGTCCCGTCCAAGGTGATCGCCGTCCACCTCAATCACCGCAGCCGTGTCGACGAGTTCGGTATCGACCTCCCAGCCACCCCCACCTACTTCCACAAGCCGACCTCCTCTCTCAACTCCCACAAGGGCGCGATCGTCCGCCCCGAGGGCTGCAAGTGGCTCAACTACGAGGGCGAGGTCGCCATCGTCATCGGGAAGACCGCACGGAACATCTCCCCGGCCGAGGCGGGCGAGTACATCGCCGGCTACACCGTCGCCAACGACTACGGCCTGCACGACTTCCGCGACACCGACGCCGGCTCCATGCTCCGCGTCAAGGGCTCCGACACCCTCTGCCCCCTCGGCCCCGGCCTGGTCACCGACTGGGACTTCCACGGCAAGGCGCTGCGGACCTACGTCAACGGCAAGGTCGTCCAGGACGGGTCGACGGACGAGATGCAGTGGGACATGCACTATCTCGTCGCCGACATCGCCCGTACCATCACCCTCTACCCCGGCGACGTACTGCTGTCCGGCACCCCTGCCAACTCGCGCCCGGTCCGGCCCGGCGATGTCGTCGAGATCGAGGTCGAGGGCCTCGGCCGTCTCACCAACCACATCGTCACGGGCCCGACCGCCATCCGTAGCGACGTCGGTGCGCAGCCCACCGAATCCGAGGAAGTGCTCTCCACCGCGCTGGGCGGCGACTGGGAATTCCGCGGCATCCGCCCGCCCAAGCGCTGAGCCCGAACACGTCAACACGCGAGATCACGGAGGAGTGACGAGATGGATCTGAACAAGTGGCTGGCCGCGGCAGCCGCGTCGAACGCCGAGTGGGCGAAGACATTCGGCCCCTTTAACCCGCATCCGGCACTGGCCGTCGACGACAGCCGGTTCGCCGCCGCGTTCGAGGTCTTCACCGAGCGGCTGAAGGACAACTACCCCTTCTTCCACCCCCGCTACGCGGGCCAGATGCTCAAGCCGCCCCACCCGGCAGCCGTGGTCGGCTACCTGACCGCGATGCTGATCAACCCCAACAACCACGCCCTGGACGGCGGGCCGGCCACCGCCGCCATGGAACGTGAGGTGGTCCAGCAGCTGGCCACGATGTTCGGCTACGACACCCACTTGGGGCACCTGACCACCAGCGGCACCATCGCCAACCTGGAGGCCCTCTTCGTCGCCCGCGAACTGCACCCCGGCAAGGGCATCGCCTACAGCACCGAGGCCCACTACACGCACGGCCGGATGTGCGGCGTCCTGGGCGTGGAGGGCTCCCCCGTCCCCACCGACGACCTCGGCCGCATGGACCTCGACGCGCTGGAGGAGCTGCTGCGCGGCGGACGGATCGGCACGGTCGTACTCACCGCCGGTACGACGGGGCTCGGCGCTATCGAGCCGGTCCACGAGGCCCTGGCACTGCGCGAGCGTTACGACGTGCGCATCCATGTCGACGCCGCCTACGGCGGATTCTTTACCCTGCTGGCCGGCGCGGACGGCCCCGAGGGCCTGCCGGCCGAACCCTGGCAGGCCGTCGCCCAGGCCGACTCCATCGTGGTGGACCCGCACAAGCACGGCCTGCAGCCCTACGGCTGCGGCGCCGTCCTCTTCCGCGACCCCGCTGTCGGCCGCTTCTACCTGCACGACTCGCCGTACACCTACTTCACCTCCGACGAACTCCACCTGGGCGAAATCAGCCTGGAGTGCTCGCGCGCGGGCGCGGCGGCCGCCGCGCTGTGGCTCACCTTCCAGCTCCTGCCGCCCACGCGCGACGGGCTGGGCCAAGTGCTCGCGGCCGGCCGGCGGGCGGCGCTGCGCTGGGCGGACCTGATAGAGGACTCCGAACATCTGGAGCTCTACCAGCCCCCGCAGCTCGACATCGTCAGCTACTTCCCCGTGACCGCGGGCAACACGCTGTCCGGCATCGACGCGGCCAGCGACCGGATCCTGCAGGAAGGCATGACCGACACCCAGGACCCGGTCTTCCTCAGCACCCTCCGCGTCGGCGCCGAGCGCTTCACCGCCCGCCACCCGAAGATCACCGCGGACGCCGACGGCGCACGAATCCTGCGCAGCGTGCTGATGAAGCCCGAGTCCGAGACCTACGTCGAGCACCTGCACCAGCGGCTGGAGCAGCTCGCCCGCTCATGACCACCGCGGGCGCCACCGGCTCACCCCGGCCCAGCCGACGGTGAGCCGTAAGCCGGGCGCCCGGCCCGAACTTCACGCGTCGGCACACCACTTCCCCCGTCCGCCGCGTCTCGCGCAGGTGGCGTACCTGCCTCTGCTGAACTCCCTGGAGTGACGACATGTCCAGTGTCCGTGGCTACTTCCACCCCAAGACGGCGACCGGTGCCTCGTCGCTGATCCCCTCCCCGCCGTGGCGCTACTCCGGCGACCTGCTCACCGTCGAGTACCGCACCGACCCGGCACGGGTGCGGGAGCTGTTGCCCGAGCCGCTGGAACTCGCCGACGAGGACCCCGGCGCGGTGGCGCTGATCTGGGCCGACTGGCAGTCCTGCTCCGCCTCCGGCATCGAGTTGCTGGACCCGGTGCGCGCCCAGTACAAGGAGGCGTTCGCGGTCGTCCGCTGCACGTACAAGGGGCAGACCTACACCCGCTGCGTGTACATCTGGGTCGACAAGGACTTCGCGATCGCCCGCGGTCTGCACCAGGGGTATCCGAAGAAGCTCGGGTCCATCCACCAGACCCGCCCGCACCCCTACGGCCCGGCACCCCGCATCGAGGCCGGCGCCCGGTTCGGCGCGACCCTCGCCGCCGCCGACCGGCGCCTGGCCCAGGCCGTGGTGACCTTGCGGGAGCCGTCGGAGACGAACGGGTTCGTCAACGCCCACCCGATGGCCCATCACCGCTGGCTTCCCTCGATCGAGAAGGGCAAGGGCCTGGCCCTGGACGAGCTGATCGAGTCCGGCGCCACCTCCTTCGAGGGCGGTCAGGCGTGGGTCGGCGACGCCGACCTGGAGCTGTTCGAGTCACCCACCGAGGAGCTGGCCCGCCTGGAGATCCGCGAGCCGATCGCCGCGTACTACCGCCAGGTCGGCGTGGTCTGGGACGGCGGCCGACTGCTTGAGTCCGGCACCTCCGGCGCCGAGTGACTAGGCAACCGGAGACACCATGCGCAACGCCACCCACGAAGAACTGCTGACGCGGGCCAAGGCACTCAACCTGCCCACCCAGCACCACATCGACGGCCTGGCCGAAAGCGGCAGTGGGGCGACATTCGCCGTCGTCGCGCCCCGGGACGGACAGATCCTCACCCACGTGGCCGACGCAGGCGAGGCCGAGGTCGGTCTCGCGGTCGCGGCCGCACGACGGGCCTTCGACTCCGGCCCCTGGCCACGCCTGGCCCCCACCGACCGCGGCCGGATTCTCCTGCGGATCGCCGAACTCCTCGACGAGCGACGCGAGGAACTGGCGCTGACAGTCAGCCTGGAGATGGGCAAGCCCGTCACCGACGCCTACGACATCGAACTGCGCGCCGTCATCAACACCTTCCGCTGGTACGGGGAGCTGGCCGACAAGCTCACCGACGAGTCCCCACACACCGCCCCCGACGCTCTGGCCCTCATCACCCGAGAACCCGCCGGGGTCGTCGGCGCGGTGGTGCCGTGGAACTTCCCGCTCACCCTGGCCGGCTGGAAGGTCGCCCCGGCCCTCGCCGCGGGCTGCACCGTCGTCCTGAAACCGTCCGAGTCGTCCCCGCTGTCGGCGCTGCTGCTGGGCCGCATCGGCACCGCCGCCGGCCTGCCCCCGGGCGTCCTCAACGTCGTCACCGGCGACGGCCCGACCGCCGGCCGGGCGATCGGCCTGCACCCGGACATTGACGTACTGGCTTTCACCGGCTCCACCGCCGTCGGCCGCCACTTCCTGCACTACGCCGCCGACTCCAACCTCAAGCAGGTCTGGCTGGAACTCGGCGGCAAGTCGCCGAACATCATCCTCCCCGACGCCCCGGACCTGGAGAAGGCCGCCGCCACCGCCGCGTGGGGCATCTTCTTCAACCAGGGCGAGATGTGCACCGCCCCCTCCCGGCTCCTCGTGCACTCCTCCATCGCCGAGCAGGTCACCGAGGCCGTCGTCCGGCGGGCGCGGGAACTCAAGGTCGGTGACCCGCTCGCCCCGGCCACGGAGATGGGTGCCCTGGTCTCGGAGGCCCACCTGGACCACGTCCTCGACCACATCGCCACCGGCCAGGCAGCGGGCGCCCGACTGCGCACCGGCGGCGAGCGCACCCTCACCACCACCGGCGGCAGCTTCCTGCAGCCCACCGTCTTCGACCGCGTCGACCCGGGCATGCGGCTGGCCCGCGAGGAGATCTTCGGCCCCGTGCTGTCCGTCCTGACCTTCGACGACCTCGACGAGGCGGTACGGCTGGCCAACGCCACCGAGTACGGCCTCGCCGCCGGCCTGTGGACCTCCGACCTGTCCACCGCCCACCAGGTCTCCCGCGCCCTGAAGGCCGGCACGGTCTGGGTCAACTGCTACGAGGAGGGTGACCTCACCGTCCCCTTCGGCGGCATGAAGCAGTCCGGCAACGGCCGCGACAAGTCCGCCCACGCCCTGGAGAAGTACACCGAGCTCAAGACCACCTGGATCCAGCTGTGACGCGCCCGCTGATAGCCATCCCGGCCCGCTTCTCCGCCACCACCTCCGCCCTGCGCTACGCCGCCGAGGTCAACGCCCGCGCCCTCGTCGAGGCCGTCTGGCGGGCCGGCGGCGAACCGGTGAGCATCCACCCGACCGACCCCGCCGAAACCGACGTCGCCGCCCGGCTCACCCGCTTCGACGGCGTCCTGCTCCCCGGCGGCGGCGACCTCGCCCCGCACCGCTACGGCGCCGCCGACACTCACGACGCCGTCTACGACGTCGACGACCTCCAGGACGCCTTCGACCTGAAAGTCGCCCGCGCGACATGGAACTTGGGACTTCCCTTGCTGGCGATCTGCCGCGGCCTCCAAGTCGTCAACGTCGCCCTCGGCGGCACGCTAGAGCAGGACATGGGCGGACCCGACCGCGAGCACCGCCATCTGCTGCACCCGGTGACCATCCGCTCAGGAACACGGACGGCACACGTGGTGGGCGCCGACAAGATCGAGGCGTCCTGCTACCACCACCAGCGGGTCGACCGCCTCGGCGACGGCCTGACCGTGGCCGCCACAGCCGAGGACGGCACGATCGAAGCCCTCGAACTACCCTCCGCGCAGGGATGGTTCACGGCCGTGCAGTGGCATCCGGAGGACACCGCGCATCATGACCCCTTTCAGCAAAACCTGTTCGACGCCCTGATACGTCATGCCCGTTCCCACTGAGCAGCCCGGAGGGTGCTTCGGCAACTCGCCGCCACGCGGGCATGTCCAAAGCTCCGCGCCGGTCCTCGCCGCCGAACCAGAGGCTCCACAAGACCTCAGCGGCAGAAGCACAGCACGGCCGCCCCGGTCGCCGGCCGGCAGGGCGACGGCCGTGGCACGTCTGGGCGCACCGCTCATCACCCTCCACTGACGCCGGTCCGCCCCGGCGGACCGGCGTCCTGATCGCTTCGAGGAAGCCGACATCCTGCAGGCCAGCGGCCGCCCTGCGCGGCCCTGCCCTGCAACTGGACGTGGCCGGCATGGCCCGCAACACAGTGGCGCGATGCCTTCCTGGACGGGGCGGTGGTCGTCAGCCACGGGGACCCCGACTTCTACTTCGGCGCCGAAGTCATCGCTGACGCCTTCCCCGACGCGCGCTTCGTCGCCACACCGCTCGTCATCGAGCACATCCAGCACTCCTACGAGGGCAAGCTCAAGGCATGGGCGGCCCTGGGCGCGAACCTGCCGACCCGCCTGGTCGACCTCGAGCCGCTGACCGGCGATCTGACCCTGGAGGGCCACCGCTTCGAGCTCAAGGGCGGCCCCGCCCAGCTGCCCGACCGCCACTACCTGTGGCAGGCCGAGCAGCGCGCCATCCTCGGCGGAGTCCTGCTGTTCCAGCAGGAGCACGTCTGGGTCGCCGACACCCCCACCCCCGAGCACCGCTCCGCCTGGGTGCGGCTGCTGGACGAGATGGCCGCGCTCCAGCCCGAACTGGTCGTGCCCGGCCACCGCCTGCCCGGCACGCCCGCCGACGCGTCCGCCATCACCGCCACCCGCGACTACCTGTCCGCCTCGAAGAGGAACTGGGCAAGGCAGCCGACGGCGCCGCGCTCACCGACGGCCTCGTGGCGCGCTACCCCGATCACGGCATGCTCATCGCCGCCCAGATCGGTGCGAAGGTCACCAAGGGCGAGATGACGTGGGGCTGACCGCCATGACGACGCACGACAGCACCGACTTCGCCACCTCCATCGCCCCCGCCGACGTCGTACGCCGCCAGTACCTCGCCTCGGCCGCCGGGGACCTGGAAGCCCTGCGTGCCACCCTCGCCCCGGATGTGGAGTGGACGGAGATGGCCGGTTTCCCCCTCGCCGGTACCTACCGCACGCCCGACGGCGTGACGGCGAACGTGATGGAGAGGCTCGGCAAGGACTGGGACGACTGGATCGTCCATGACGACACCTACGTCGTCGACGCCGAGAACGTCGTCGTCCTCGCCCGCTACACGGCAGTCAACAAGGCCACCGGCAAGCCGATCGACGTCCGAGTCGCACACCACTTCGTCGTCCGTGGGGGACTGATCGTCCGCTTCGAGCAGTTCGTGGACACCGCCCTCATCCGCGAGGCCATGACGGACTGACCCGCCGCGGCACCGCATGGTGACCGCGGCGTACGAGTGACGGTAAAGCGTTCGGCGTGATTTTCAGGACAGTCTCGGCCCTGTTCAGACATCCAGGGTGAACAAAGCAGTCGCCGCTATAGCGTCACGCAAAAGGCCCGAAAAGGCGGGACCTGGCCGGGACGGGCACCGGGTGCGGGACGACCGGGCGCCCCCCGCCTGGCGGCTACAGTTCGCCGTCGTGACCGCTGGACGGGGGCCAGCCCGTACACCACCTCTCAGGACGCCGACGTTACGACCTGCCCTACGACGTCCCGGTCTCGCCTACCGCGTCGTGCAAGAGGTCCTCACCAACATCCGCCGCCACGCCGCCGGCTCCACCGAGATCACCGTCCGCCTCACCCATCACCGCCAGGCCCTCGAGGTGACCGTGCTCGACAACAAAGGGGACGGCAACGTGCTGCCTGCCGCGGCCCGTGGCACGGCTGATCGCCGAGACGAGGCCAGGGGTGAGCAGCCGTCGTACATCCCTTCGGTGTATGCGGCTTTGGCCGGATGGAAATCACCACCCGCAAACCCGGGACCAGGGGGTCCACCTGCCTGCGCTGCGCACAGCACAGCACATGGATGAACGCTCGCCATCCCACGCCGCCCTCTCCGGCTTCCGCGACGACGCGCAAACATCGGGCGGCGCGCTGCTGCCCCGCCCGGGCGGTCCCAGAACCTGCCGCCCCTACCGTGCCGCACCCTTCACCTGGGCTACCGCCCAGACCTCCCGTATCACCGGCAGTCGGTCATCATCAGGAGGCCGCGCGGTGAGGAGAAGGCCCAGGGGGATCCGTCCCACGGTGGGGTCGAAGGTGCCAACCCAACCCGGCCTGCGGTGCGTCAGGGCCGGAGGCCGGGCGGCAGCACGGAGCAGGAGGAGACGCCTGAACCGGCGGTTATGCGGCGTCGCCCTGAGCCTGGGTGGCGACGTCGGCCCATTCCTCCCAGGTCTTCAGCCGCTCCGCGTAGACCTGCGGGACGAAGTGGAGCGGGAAGTCACCGAAGAAGACCCGCAGCGGCGGGTTCTCGGCGTCCACAATCTTCAGCAGGGCAGCGCCGGCTGCCGCCGGGTCGCCGTTCTGGACGTTGCTCATGTTGGCGACCACAGCGGCGTGCAGCTCTTCGTAGACGGGCAGGTGCTCGGAGAAGGCGGCGGAGGAGCCGCCCCAGTCGGTGGCGAAGCTGCCGGGCTCCACGAGGGTGACCTTGATCCCGAAGCCGGCGACCTCCTGCGCCAGGGAGTCGGTGAGCCCCTCCAGGGCCCACTTGGAGGCGTTGTAGCCGCCGACGAGGGGGAAGGTGATGACGCCGCCGATGCTGGAGATCTGCACGATGTGGCCGCTGCCCTGCGCCCGCAGGATGGGCAGGACGGCCTGGGTGACCCACAGGGCGCCGAAGAAGTTGGTCTCCATCTGGTCGCGGACGTTGCGCTCGGTCAGCTCCTCGACCGCACCGAAGAGTCCGTAGCCGGCGTTGTTGACGATGACATCCAGGCGGCCGAAGTGCTCGTGCGCCCGCTCCACGGCCTCCAAGGCGGCGGTCTTGTCGGTGACGTCCAGGGTCAGCGGGAGGATCGCGTCGCCGTGCGCGGTCACCAGGTCCGCGAGGGAGTCGGTGTTGCGGGCGGTGGCCGCGACCTTGTCGCCGCGCTCCAGGGCTGCCTGGACGAACTGGCGGCCGAAGCCGCGCGAGGAGCCGGTGATGAACCAGATCTTGCTCATGGGAAACTCTCCCGTTCGAGATGAAGTCTTACAAGAGGACTCTACGTCATCCTGATACTAAGTATCAACATGAGTTGTCGATTCGGTGAGGTACGCTGCTCCGCACCAGCGAGGCACGTATGACAACGGGAGGACAGAGATGTCTTCGCATGTGGCGCCCGGTGACCCAGTGACGTCCGGACTCGACCGGCGTACAGAGCTGAGGGAGTTCCTGCGTTCTCGCAGGGCCCGGATCAGGCCGGAGGACGTCGGTCTGCCCTCGCACGGGCGGCGGCGGGTTCCCGGGTTGCGGCGCGAGGAGCTGGCCCAGCTGGCCGGGGTGTCGTACGCGTACTACGCGCGCCTGGAGCAGGGGTACGGCGATACCATGTCGGCCGAGGTGCTGGACGCCGTAGCGCGTGCCCTGCACCTGAATGAGGAGGAGCGTGAGCATCTGATCCGGTTGGCCCAGCCCGACCGGCAGAGCACGACGCAGGCCGTGCCGCCGCCGCAGCGACTGCGGCCGACCGTCCAGCACCTGCTCGACACGCTCGGCGTGCCCGCCTACGTCGTCAGCCGGCGCTTGGACATCCTGGGGTGGAACCGGCTCGCCACCGCCGTCTTCGGGGACTGGGGCCGGCTGCCGCCCGAGGAGCGCAACACAGCCCGGCTGACCTTCCTGTCGCCCGAGGCGCGCGCCCGGTACGCCGACCCGGAACGCAGAGCTCTGGAAGTCGCCGGCGCCCTGCGCATGAACGCCGGCAAAAGCCCCGACGACGCGCACTTCTCTTCCCTGGTCCAGGAGTTGTCGGAGAAGAGTGAGGAGTTCCGGCGGTTGTGGGCACGGCATGAGGTGAGCTGCGGGAGCGTCGGCGAGTCCGTGCGCATGCGGCACCCGCTGGTGGGAGAGTTCGACCTCGTCCACGAACCCATGGCGCTGCCCGGGGGCGCCCCCATGCGGCTGGTCACCTACCACGCCGAACCGGGCTCCCGCTCGGAGGAAGCCCTGCGGATGCTGGCCAGTTGGGAGATGGAACCGCTGCGCTGAGAGTGGAAGCCGGCCGCAGCCGACGACCGCGCTACGCACCAACCCACTCATCGGTTCCGTCCGAGAACCTCTGATGCTTCCAGACGGGCACCTCGTACTTGAGGTCGTCGATCAGTCTCCTGCAGGCTTCGAAGGCGTCTCCCCGGTGCGGACACGCGACGGCGACCACCACCGCCGTATCCACCACCGCGAGGTCACCGACCCGGTGCAGCGCGGCGAGGGCGCGCACCGGGTAATTCGCCACGACCTCCTCCGCGATCCGCAGCGTCTCGGCCTGGGCCGTCGGGTGGCACGAATACCCCAGGCCGTTTACGTCCGCGCTCGCGTCATGGTTGCGCACCGTGCCGGCGAACAGCGCGATCCCGCCCGCTGCCTCGTCGGCGACCGCCTGGAAGACCTTGTCGAGGGAGAGCGGTGCCCGCCGTATCGCGATCAGTCTGATCGGCTGCGGGTGCGCCTGCTCGCCGGGGTGTTCGTGGGCTCGGTCCGCTTCCCCGCCCGCATACGTCCCTGGCCTGCCGGTCACTGTCGCAGCCCCCGATCGCCGACATGGGCCGCGCGGGCCTGGACGACCCGACGTTCGTCCAGCAGGTCGGTCTCCTCACGGGCGAACAGGCAGTCGCGTATCTGGCCGTCGGCCGTGAGGCGGGTGCGGTCGCAGGCCGCGCAGAAGGTCAGGGAGATCTGGGGGCGCCAGTCGAGGGCGGCGACGCGCTCCACGATGCCGACCAGACCGGGGCGCAGCAGTGGCTCGCCGCCGGTGATGCGGACCTCGGTGACTCCGAGGAGACGGACCGCGATGCCGACGAGGCAGACGATCTCGTCGTCGGTGAGCAGGTCGGGCCTGGCCAGCCAGCGCAGGCCCTCCTCGGGCATGCAGTAGGTGCAGCGCAGATTGCATCGGTCGGTCAGTGAGACCCTGAGGTCGGTGGCCACCCGGACGTGGGTGTCGATGAGCACGGGGCCTCTTCTCAACGCGTGTCGGATTGTTGTGGCTCCGCAGAGAGTGCGCGGCAACTCGGCGCGTGCGGTCAGGCGACCAGGACGGCGGCCGGTGACGGCCGGGCCGCCGGGAGGGAACCGTGGATGGGGCCGGGGACACGGGACAGGGGCAGGCCGGTGGCGTTGTGGGTGTGGGCGATGATCTCGGCGGTGATGGAGATCGCTGTCTCCTCGGGGGTGTGGGCGCCGAGGTCCAGGCCGATCGGTGAGCGCAGGCGGGCGAGGTGCTCCTCGGGCACGCCGGTCTCGCGCAGACGTTCCAGGCGGTGTTCGTGGGTGTGTCGGGAACCCATCGCGCCGATGTAGCCGACCGGGAGGCCGAGGGCCACGCGGAGCAGGGGGATGTCGAACTTGGCGTCGTGTGTGAGGACGCAGATCACGGTGCGGGCGTCGACCTCGGCGTGCTCCAGGTAGCGGTGGGGCCAGTCGACGACGACCTCGTGGGCGTGTGGGAAGCGTTCGGCGGTGGCGAATACGGGGCGGGCGTCGCAGACGGTGACGCGGTAGCCGAGGAACCGTCCGGCCTGGCTGAGGGCGGCGGCGAAGTCGACGGCGCCGAAGATCAGCATGCGGGGCGGGGTCGCGTGGGTGTGGACCAGGAGCGTCAGCTTGTCGGGACAGGTGTCGGCGTCCCCGCCGACCTGGATACAGGCACTCCGGCCTACCCGCAGCAGCGCGTCGGCCTGGGCGGCCACGGCCTTGTCCTCCTGGAGGCCGCCCAGTGTCCCGTCGTACGCGCTGCCGTCTCCCGAGACGGACAGGGTGCGGCCGAGAAAGCGCTGCGGCCCTTCCACGACCTGTGCCACGGCGACGGGCAGACCGGCCAGCACCTGTTCCAGAGCGGTGGTGAGCTGGGGCTGGTTGGCGGGGTCGACCCGCTGGACCAGGACTTCCAGCTCGCCGCCGCAGGTCAGGCCCACGGCGAAGGCGTCGTCGTCGGAGTAGCCGAACGAGGCCCGGACGGGGGGTTCGCCCGACTCCAGCACCTGCCCGCACAGCTCGTAGACGGCGCCTTCCACGCATCCTCCGGAGATGCTGCCGACCGCCTCGCCGCCGGTACCCACGGCCAGTGCGGTGCCGGGCGGCAGGGGTGCGCTGCCGCTGACCTGGATGACGGTGGCGAGCGCGAAGGGGCGGGCCTCGCGGCACCAGCGGTACAACGTGTCCGCGATGTTCAGCATGACTGGTTCTCCTGGGAAGGTGGGAGCCCGCCGCCGCGCCGACATGGGGGATCGGAGGCACGGCGGCGAACCGTTCAGCGGGACGGTGTTCGGGACCCCGGCAGGGTGGCGGGAGGGGCCCCGGCCGCCCGGGGTTCAGAGCAGGGCTTCGGCGGTGATGGGCAGTTCGTGCACGCGGCGTCCGGTGGCGTGGAAGACCGCGTTGGCGATGGCGGGTGCCACACCGATCTGCACGAGCTCCCCCAGGCCCTTGACGCCGATGGGGTCGGCCTTGTAGTCCTCCCCCTCGAGGTAGACGGCCTTGAGATCGGGGATGTCGGCGTTGACCGGGACCAGATAGTCCGCGAGATTGGCGTTGACGATCCTGCCGTCACGGTGGTCGGTGACCGTGTGCTCCAGCAGGGCCGCGCCGATGCCGCCCACCATGCCGCCGATGGCCTGGCTGTCGGCGAGCTTGGGGCTGATGATGCGGCCCGCGTCGTAGACGCCGAGCATGCGCCGCACCCGGACCAGGCCGAGCCGGGCGTCGACCGCGACCTCGGCGAACATCGCGGCGTAGCCGTACATCGAGAACCGGCTGTTCTCCTCCGGGGCCCAGGACCCGCGCGACTCCAGGTGGGTGCGGTTGTTGCGGGCCAGGAGCTGCCGGTAGGTCTCTCCGCGCGCGGGGTCGCCCTTCAGGTGCAGCCGTCCGCCGCGGACCACCACGTCGTCGGGGGCGACGCCGTGCAGCGGTGAGTGCTCGTCCTGCACCGCGAGGGTGATGGCCTGCCGCCGCAGCTTGTCGCAGGTGTCCTGAACGGCGGATCCGACGCTGGCCATGGTCTGCGAGGCGCCCTGGGCCGGGGCCGGCGGCATGGCGGAGTCGCCGAGCCGGAATTCGACGTCGCGTACGGCCAGGCCGAGGGCGTCGGCGGCGACCTGTGTCATGGAGGTGTACGTGCCCGTGCCCGTGTCGTGGGTGGCGGACTGGACCACCGCGGTGCCGTCGGCGTCGAGCCTGGCGTGGGCCTGGGCCTGTCCCCGGAAGACGTCGTAACAGCCGGTCGCCACACCGGTGCCGATGAGCCAGTCGCCGTCACGGGTGGAGCGCGGTGTGGGGTCGCGCCGGTGCCAGCCGAACGTGCGGGCGCCGACACGGAAGCACTCGCGCAGCCGCCGGGTGGAGAAGGGCTGCTGTGTCGACGGGTCCTCGCCGGGTTCGTTGCGCAGCCGCAGCTCGATCGGGTCGATGCGCAGTTTGTAGGCGAGTTCGTCCATCGCGGTCTCGATGGCAAAGGCAGCGCTGCCGTAACCGGGGCCGCGCATCCACATCGGGGTGCTGACATCGAGCGGCACGATCTGGACGTTCTGGCTCACGTTGGGCACGGCGTAGAGCATTTGTCCGAGCGCCTGGTTGGCCTCCCAGAACTGCTCGTAGCGGGAGGTCTCGTACTTCATCTCGTGGGTCATCGCGGTCAGCCGTCCGCGCCGGCTGCTGCCCAGGCTCAGCTTGTACTCGTAGGCGGGCCGGTAGCCCACCGTGAAGTACATCTGCCTGCGGGTCAGCGCGAGTTTCACCGGACGCCCCACCTCGCGGGCGGCGAGAGCCGCGATGACGACGTGCGGCCAGGCCCGCAGGGCGTTGCCGAACGCGCCACCGATGAACGGCGAGAGCACGCGCACGTTCTCCGGCGGGATCCCGAACACGGACGCCGCCTCGTTCTGCGTGCCGATCACGTATTGGGTCTTGTCCCACAAGGTGAGCTTGTCGCCGTCCCAGCGGGCGATGGTGGCGTGCGTCTCCATCGGATTGTGGTGGTTGCGCGAGAGCCGGTAGGTCATCTCCATCCGGACGTCCGCAGCACCCAGCGCTTCTGGGGCGTTGCCCCGTGCGTAGGGCTGCGCGAAGGGCGCGGGTCCGTCTTCGGCCGGACTGCGGGCCAGGTCGGTCGACGGCTGTTCTGCGTCGTAGGAGACCTTCACCAGGTCCGCGGCGTGCTGCGCGGCCTCCAGCGTGGTCGCCACCACCACGGCGACCGGTTGGCCGAAGAACCGGACGGCGTCGTCCTGGAAGACGTGCAGCCGCTGACCCGGGAAGGGAATTCCGGCCGGGTTGTCGCCGTACGCCAGCCTGGGCGCGTTGCGGTGGGTGATCACCTTCAGAACGCCGGGCTGGGCTTCGGCGTCGCGCGTGTCGATGCCGGTGATTCGGCCCCGTCCGATGGTGCTGTTGACGATGACGGCGTGCACGACGCCGTCGATGTCATGGTCGGCGGCGTACTTGGCCCGGCCGGTGACCTTCAGCCGTCCGTCGACCCGGGACAGCGGGGCTCCGACGGCTGCCTGCGGCTGCTGGCTCACTTGCCACCTCCTACGATGCGCAGTTGGCGCTCGATGGTCCGTTTGAGCAACTCGACCTTGAAACGGTTGCGTTGGAGGGGCCGGGCCCCGTCGACGGCGTGTTCGGCGGCCTTGGCCCACAGGGCGTTCGACGGCCGCTCCCCGATGAGCTCCCGCTCGACGGCGGGCAGCTTCCAGGGGACGGTGCCCACTCCCCCAGCGGCTACCTTCGCCTCGCGGATCACTCCGCCGCGGATGTGCAGGGCGACGGCCGCGGAGGTGAGCGCGAACTCGTAGGACTGCCGGTCGCGGACCTTCAGATAGCCCGATCTCAGCGGGCGCGGAAGAGCCGGGATCTCCACAGCGATGATCAACTCGCCCTTCCGGACGGCCTGTTCATGGTTGGGGGTGTTGCCGGGCCGCAGCAGGAAGTCGACGAAGGGGACACGGCGCTCCCCGTCCGGGCCCAGCAGGTGCACGGTCGCCTCCAGAGCGGCGAACGCCACGGCGACGTCGGAGGGGTGCGTGGCCACGCAGGCGTCGGAGGTGCCGAGGATCGCGTGGGTGCGGTTGTGGCCCTCCAGCGCGGCACAACCCGAGCCGGGGTCACGCTTGTTACAGTCGGCGCTCACGTCACGGAAGTACGTGCACCGGGTGCGCTGCATTATGTTGCCGCCGATGGTCGCCATGTTGCGCAACTGCGCCGACGCGCTCAGCTCCAGCGCCTGCGAGATCACCGGATACGAGGCCCGCACCTTGCGGTCGGCGGCGGCCTCGCCCATCCGTACCAACGCGCCGATGCGCAGGCCCCCGCGTCGGGTGACCGTGACCTCGCGCAACGGCAGGCCGGAGATGTCGATGAGCGTCTTGGGGCGTTCGACGGTCTCGCGCATCAGGTCGACCAGCGTGGTGCCGCCAGCGATGTAACGGCCGCCGGCCCGGCCCGCGGCCACGGCCTGCCGGGTGTCGGTGGCCCTGGTGTAGGAGAAGGGATGCATGGGGACCGGGCCTCATTTCCCGTGCGCGGTCTGCTCGACCGCCCGCACGATCTTCACGTAGCAGCCGCAGCGGCAGATGTTGCCGCTCATGAACTCCCGGATCTCCTCCGGCGAGCCGGTGTGCCCCTCGTCGATGCAGCCGACACCGGACATGATCTGCCCGGAGGTGCAGTAGCCGCACTGGAAGGCGTCCTGGTCGATGAACGCCTGCTGCAGCGGGTGCAGCCGTTCGCCCTTCACCAGGCCCTCGATGGTGGTGACCTCCGCTCCCTCCAGCCGGACCGCCAGCGTCAGGCAGGAGTTGACCCGGCGGCCGTCAACCAGGACCGTGCAGGCGCCGCAGGCACCGGCGTTGCAGCCCTTCTTCGAGCCGGTCAGGCCGAGGTGTTCGCGCAGCAGATCCAGCAGCGAGGTCCGGTTGTCGACCGTGACCGTGTGCCGCTCGCCGTTGACGGTCAGCGAGACGCGACTGGTGGGCGGCGCCTCGGCGGCGACGGCGGACTCGGCGCCGAACACGGACGGCCCCGCCACCAGGCCGCCCGCCACGACAGCACCGCCGACGGCGGTGCTCGCGATGAATGTGCGCCGGGACGGGGCGGACGAAGACCCCTCAGGAAATTCCTCGGGGGGAGCAACTGTGGACTCTGGGGGTTCGGTGGACATGCCCACTCTCTTGGTCGACGGCGGACGGTGGCGGTACCGAGTGATGCCGAAATGCGGTTACGCGGCGGATTCCGTGTCGGACTCGGGTTGTGTGTAGCCGCCCGGGAAGCGGGCGGGCGGCGCGTCCTGGGCGAAGAACGTCTTTGCGTGCGCCAGCGCGTCGGTGTCGTTCAGGACGTCACCTGGTGCGGTGCCGTTGCCCCGAAGGACGCCACCGAAGTTCATCCGCATGTACGCGGCCCAGTGGTTGATGGTGCTGACCAGCGGTTCGGCGAGCCAGGGCAGGTCACCCGCGGAGGTGGTGACGCCCCACAGCGTGCGCCCGGCCATGGCCGCCCGGAAGTCGAGACCGGGGGTGTACAGCCAGGACGTCCAGGTGTCCAGGTAGCGCTTGGTGTGGGAGGACAGCGAGTACCAGTACACCGGGGAGGCGATCACGATGTCGGTCGCCGCGAGGGTGGCCTCGAAGAGGAGCGCGAGGTTGCCCTCCTCGGGCCGCGTGGTGTGACCAGTGCCGTGCCGCAGGTCGTCGAAGTCGGGGAGCGGATGCTCGGCCAGCGAGATCCACTGCTGCTCGAAGTCGGCGGGCAGGTGCTGGGCGGCCCGGCGCGCGAGCATCTCGGTGTTGCCGTTACTGCGGTGGCTGCCGAGAACGAAGAGGAAGCGACGGGACAAAGGGGAACTCCTTGATCGGTACGTGGGCTTGATCGGTACGTGGGCGACAGCTGCGGGTGAGCAGTCCTGCCGGGTGCCCTCGTGGTCTGCCTGTGTCGGCGATGCCGGTCGGACGGCGTTTCGAGGCACGGCCCGCGACGCGGCGGACGGAGCGGGCCTTCCGCCCAGGAGAAGTGCGGCGGCCGGGCTCGACACGATCGACATCCGCCTCACCAGGCCATCGGTGCGGCACGGCATCCACTGTGCGGCACGCGGCGCGCGACAACGAGCGGACAGTTTTGGGACGACTCTCGTAAGTACCACTGCCGTTGGTACGTCTGGTAGTAGCAGGCAAGGCTGTACACGTCTGCCCCCGGGACAACTGTCCATTGTCCCGGGGGCAGACGGATTGAGCGTGGTACTTACGGCGTGACCGTCAGCACCGTGCGTCCGACGGTTTCGGAGCCGTCGCCGTACTCGACGACCCCGAGGTACCGTTCGCCCCGAGCACCGTCCGGCCAGGTCACCGTGAAGTCGGCACGGTCGCCCGCGGTCACTCGCCGGGTGGCGGGAGCGACCGTGGCGCGGGCGCCGGGCTCGGGCTGGCCGACCCTCCAGGTGTGCAGGGTGAACTGCTGACTCGTCACGCCCTCGGGCAGCGCGTACTGCAAGACGTAGACGTCGTAGTCGCCTGGCGGCAGGTCGACGTGTTCGTCCGATCCGGGGCCCGGCAACGGGCCGACCCTGTTCCCGTCCTGGTCGACGGCGTACAGGTCGAGGTCGCTGCCGGGGAGGTGGTCGGCCTCGTTGATCGCGACGCGGGTGAACGGGGCCCCCGCGGGGGCATGGACGCGGACCTTCGCAGTCGCGTCCGAGGCCTTCGGGTGCAGGGAGAAGTCGTCGTCCGGGTCGGCGCTGGTGAGGGTGCCGGTGGTCTTCTCGGAGGTGTAGAGGTCCGCCGCCCTCGCGGTCAGCTCGCCGGTCCACCCGACCCGGGGGGGTGAGGGCGACGGAGTCCTCGCCGTCCACGACCGTTTCGGCGGGCGCGGAGAAGCGGGCCGCGCGCAGAGCGATCTGGCTGGTGACGCGATGGTGACTGTGTGCGTCGCTCCAGGTAAGGGTGCCGAACGACCAGCGGTCGTACGCGGCCCCCGCGCGGGTGAACTTCACCTTGTTCGTGGCCGATCGGCCCGGCTTCAGCGTCAGGCGCTTCGGGGTGACCTCGGCCTTGTAGCCGGACGGGGTCTGCAGCTTCGCCTGGTAGGTGGCGGTCCTGCCGGACACGTTGGTGACCGTACGGTTGACCGTTTGACCGCCGAACACGTCGCCCACGGAGATGGACGGGTAGTTCAGGTCGCTCGGGTTGGTCTTCGGGACGTTGGCACAGGGCTCCGTGCCCTCCACGGCCGCCGGCTGTACGTCGATGGCGCACAGGTACGCCGTCCAGTCGGCCGGCGTGGAGTCGTAGACCAGGCCGGGGTCGGCGGCCCGGGTGACCCGGGGCGAGCCGGCGCCGTAGTCGAGCGGTGTCGCCGGGGCCACGTCGTTCCCCTCGCCGGTCATCCGGCTGATGGGCTCGCCCTCGTTGTCCTTCGTCGTCGCCGTGGTCATGAGCGCCGACTTGATTGCCATCGGCGACCAGTCGGGGTGCAGGGACTTCAGCAGTGTGGCGAGGCCCGCGATGTGCGGGGTGGCCATCGACGTACCGTCCATGAAACCGTACTCGCCAGGGTATCCGGCGAAGCCGCCCGGCACCGTGCCCGCCGCGATCATCTGGCCCGGTGCGGCTATGTCGGGCTTGAGCAGGTCGCCGCCGCTGAAGTGGTCGGGGCCCGAGGAGGAGAAGCCGGTGATGACCGGAGCCTGAGCGCGCTTGCTCACGGTGGGGGTGAGTTCGGCGGTGGCACCCGCGGTGGAGGCGTACTCCTGGACGGCCTCCCGGTCCTCCGAGCCGAGCACGAACATGGGGAACTGCGGGTCGGAGAAGAGGTCCTGGCCGGTGGCCGGTGTGTTGACCAGGATCATGGCCGCTGCGCCGGCAGCCTTCAACTCGTCGATCCTGTCCTGGTATTCGAAGCCGGAGCCGCCCCGGTCACAGACGACGACTTTCCCCTTGGCCTTGTCCGGGTCCAGCGTGCCGGGCGCGCAATGCTCCGCCTGCGCGGCGCCCTCCTCGCGGACGTCGCCGGCGTTGACAAGGGGGGCCGCGGAGACTCCGTCGACGAGGGCCGGGCTGGTGAAGCGACGGCCATTGCCGAGGACCAGCGTCGCCTCGTAGCCCGTGTCGTGGGTTTCCGCGGCGACCGTCGTGATCCACGGCGCGGTGTTCTCCACCGTGTCCGGGCCGCTGTTGCTGGCCCCGGCCGACACGAACACTCCCGCCTTGGCGGCGTTGAACATGGCCTCCAGGGACGTCGGATCGGTCAGCGCGCCGCCGATCGAGAAGCTGATGACGTCCACGCCGTCCGCCACGGCACGGTCGATCGCGGCCGCGCTGTCCACGCCCGGGCAGCCGATGCTCCAGCACGTCTTGTAGAAGGCAAGGCGCGCCGCGGGGGCCCGGCCGCTGAGCCGGCCGCCGACGTTGGTGCCGGGAACGGATATCGGGGTGTTATAGCTGCCGGCGATCGTGGTGCCGATGTGCGTGCCGTGGCTGTGCATGTCCAGCGGCGAGGGCACGTCGATGGGTTGCGGGTGGGGTACGCCCCGGCGGAACCAGGCGGCGCCGATCACCTTGTTGTTGCAGGTGACGTTGTGCTCGGGGTCGGGGGCTTCGCCCTTGTCGCAGGTGCCGTGCCACTTCTTGGCGATGACGTCCGCGTCGGGGCGGGGCTCCGGCACGGGGGCGAGCATCGGGTTCTTCGGATCGAAGGGGTCGATGACCGCGACGATCGTCCCTTCACCGGCGTGTTTCGGGCCTCCGGACTTCGACCACAGGCCCTTCTTGCCGCTGAGGCCGAGGAAGCGGGGGACGTCGGGTGGGGCGGCTTGTGCCCCGGCTCCGCCTGCGGCCAGGTTCCTTCTCCGGCTCTCACCGCCCGTGACGCTTTCGCCGCCGCCCGCGGTGGGCGCCTGCGGCGCCTGAACGCCGTCGGCGCCTGCGGGAGGGCGGCCCGAGGGCCCGGGCTCGACCGGCCTTTGGATCGTGTCCCGTGTCACCGAGACCACGCCGGGCGTGGCGGCCAGCTTCGCGGCCTGCCTGCCGGTGAGCCGGGCGGCGAAGCCGTTGAACGTGTAGTCGTACTCGTACAGCGCCTCGACGCCGGGCACGGCGTCCAGCACCTTGTCGCGACGGTCGTCCAGGTGGCTCAGGTACTTCCTCACCGTGTCCGCGTCGGGATCGAGCCGCTTCCCCTCGACCGGCGCGGTCCGCTTCAGCCCGGGCAGCCCGCCCTCGTAGGCGGCGACCGGTTCGTCGGCGAGCTTCACCACGTACGTGCCGACGTGTCGGTCCGTGTTTCCGCGTGGGCGATCGGCGCCATGCCGGTCAGCGCCAGGGCTCCGGTGAGAAACGGCGCCATGAGCACACGAGTGGCCCTGACATTTCTTTGGTTATACGTCAACTTAGGTCCGAGTTGGTCGATTTGATGCGAATGACTGCCCGTAACCCGGGCGGCCCACATCCACTGCACCCCCGGGCCTCACTGTCACAGGCGTCATAGCCCAAGAAGCGCGATACTGCTGTCCAGGCCCTGGGAGATCTCTACCTCGGTGCGTGGCGGCACGATCGAGGCAACGCCGGCGTCCTTCTCGATCACTCCGCCGTCCGGCGCGACCGTGTCGCGAGTGATGCCCGCGAGCTGTAGCGCCTTGGAGTTGACGGCCACGGCGTGGAAGGAGAAGTCGGTGAGGATGACGGGGTGGTCACCCGACACGGGGTCGAGGTCGGTGCGGTCGGGCGGCCGGGGGAGCCGGTTGTCGTTCCAGCCTTGGCCGCGAATCCACTCGTTGGGCGTCGCGGACGCGGCGACGGCAGACCGCACGATGTCGACGAGCTCGACAATCGTCGCGGTGTCGACGTTGTACGACAGCGGCGGCAGGACCAGTGCGAAGGCACTCAGGTGCAGGTGGCGACGATCTTGCCGCCGCGGATCGCCACGGCCTGTGACTGTCTGAAGCCTTTGTCCATCATCAGGACTCTGCCGTTGAGCACCACCGTGTCGGCGTGCTGCTGCCTGGCTGCTCGCGCCGCTGCCGCGGGCGCAGATCCCAGTCCTGCGGCTGATCCGGCGATGCCGAGCGCTACTTGCCCCGGCGATCACCCCTCATCGGCTGACTTCTCTCTCCTGCACGGAGCCTCCTGATGGAACGTCGAAACCAAGTACCAGGAAGAGATCCTAGCTTGCCGCGAAACTCAGTATCAAGCTGAGCTTTGGTGTATCCTTCACGCATGACTGACACCGCCGGCACTTCCTCTGCGGCCAAGCCCGGACTGCGTGAGCGCATGCGCGCGACGGTCCAAGCCGAAGTGACGGACGTAGCGCTCCGGCTCTTCACCGAGCAGGGGTTCGACGGGACGACCGTCGACCAGATCGCCGCCGAGGCGGGACTGTCGCGCGCCAGCCTCTTCCGGTATTTCGGCACCAAGGAAGACATCGTCTTGGTCGGCTTGGAGGACACCGGCCGTCAGATCGCGGAGGCCCTCACCGCCCGCCCCGACGGCGAACGGCCCTGGGAAGCGCTGCGCCGTGCCTTCGACATCCTGATCCGGATGAACGAGGCCGCACCCGAGCAGACACTCAGTTACCTGCGCATGCTCCAGGAGACTCCGTCACTGCGCGCCCGGCACCACGAGAAGCAACTGCGCTGGCAGGAATTGCTGGTACCGGACATCGCACGGCGACTGCAGGCCAGCCTCGACCAGCCGGAAGACCCCAGGGCGAACGCGCTGGTCGCGGCCGCCCTCGCCTGCCTGGACGCCGCCTCCACCGGTTGGGTGGCCTGCGAGGGAGCTGTCCCTCTGGCTGTACTGCTCGACCGCGCGATGGGCGCATTCGTGGAGTAGCCGCCGGGTCGGCGTGAGCACGCCGATTGACGAGGGCCCGGGCTCATGCTGAGCCCGGGCCTCGCGCCTTGTACGCCGCGTGCATGAGCGGACGTGACCACGTTGATGTCGAATGTGTACGGCCCCTGTTGATCCTGGCAGCCGGCCTGTTCGCCGCCGAAGTACTCACACCGGCAGTCAGCGCCCTCACCGCGGGACGGTGGTAGGCGTTCGTCGGCGTCCTGGCCTCCCTCGGTGCCGTACGCGAGAACACGCCGGCCACGAGGCCGTCGCAGACCGGACCGACGACGACACGAGCCCGGCGCTGCTCGAAGGCGCATGGCCGCAGCCACGCCCCGGCCCTCTGCAGGCTGAAGCCCTCCTCGCGCAGGAGGTCGCCCACCGTGTCCGCGGAGATCTTGTGACCTTGCCGGGTCAGCTGCTCGGCGAGCTTGGGGGTGGATTTGGTGGTCCAGCGCAGCGGCGACATGGGATCTCCGCGGACGTCGGGCTCGACCAGGGTGAGGAGTGCGTCTCGAACGGCTGGGTTCAGGTCGACGACGCGTTTGCGGCCACCTCCGGGCCTACGGATGCGTCCCAACGGGGCCTGGCCGGAGTCGAGTTCCCGCTTTCCGGCAGACACAGTGGCTTCACGGACACCGGCGGCACGGGCGACCACTCTGATCCAGCCGTGGCCGAGCGACCGGGCCTCCGCCCCTATCAACAGGCGACGCTGCCGCTCATCGAGGTGCGGCAGAATCGCACTGAACTTGGCTGCCAGCACAGCACGTTGCCCTTCCAACCCGCTCATGCCAGACCAACGAACCACCGAGCGGGAAGCCACGAGTTGCAGATGTGCACGCCCTTAGAGGGTCACGACAGGTTCCACTTCTGGCTGGACATACCGGCGCCCGCTTCTTGGTCCACGGCCGCGCCCTGGGTGGTCGAGCTGCCCGCGACACCGATGTTCAGGCCGCTGCCCACGCCGACGAGCATGTACGTGCTCCCGCTGAAGCTGCCGGTCAGGTTGAGGTACCACTGCTGGTTGGTCCCGCCGTTGCATGTCCACTGCTGCAACTGCAGTCCGGTGGCGGTCGATTTGCTAGGCACGTCCAGGCACAGTCCGCTGTTGACGTTCTTCAGCGTGTAGATGTTGTCCGCGACCTTGGTGAAGGTCCACTTCTGGTTGGCGCCGCCGGTGGACGGCCACTGGATGACCTTGCCGCCGTTCGACGTGGACGAGCCGGACACGTCCATCAGCAGGGAGCTGCCGACATTGGTCAGGGTGTGGACTCCGTCAGAGGGGAGCCCGCCGCCCGCCGTCCAGGTCCCCGCCGCGGTATCGAGGGACCACGTGGGGTACTGGCCGACGTTCACCGTCGTTCCGCGGATGGTCATGGGCAGCCAGATCAGCTGGGAGTTGCCCAGGTCGTTGGTGTTCCAGCGGTCGCCGGCGTAGATGTACGTGGTTCCGGACGTACCCTGGACGGTGATGATGTTCGCGGTCTGGCTGTTGTAGGTGTTGGTGCCGGGTGCGGCGAAGTTCTTGTATGACGACCAGGGCCCGGAGAGCGAGGTGGCGGTGGAGTAGACGTTGTCGTTGGTCCGCCATCCCGTGAGGTGGGAGCCGAGCAGGTAGTAGATGCCGTTGACCTTCACCATGGCCGGTGACTCGGCACTGGGCAGCAGGGCGACGGCGCTCTCGACGGAGAGGTAGTCGGCGGAGAGCTTGTAGATGCGCAGGCCGTTGTTGCGGTCCTCACTCATCAGGTAGGCGGTGCCGTCGGTCTCCTGGAAGAGGCCCATGTCGCGGCTCAGGTTGCCCATGGGCCGGAAGCTGCCCCGGTAGGTGTAGGGGCCGCAGGGTGTGCTGCTGGTGGCGATGCCGACCTTGGCCTCGGCGTAGGTTTTGCTGTCGATGTGCATGTACATCACGTATGTGCTGGTCGACGCGTTGTAGATGACCTTCGGCCGCTCAACGATCCGGTTCGGGCCGAGGTCGCCGCTGGACTGCAGGGTCAGCGCGGCGCTCTGGTAGGTCCAGGTGTTCAGGTCGGTCGAGGTGTAACAGGGGATGTTCTGGAAGGACGTGTCCGCGCTGGTCCGTCCGGTTTTGTCCTCACCGAAGCCGTACCAGGTGCCACCGACCTTGACGATGCCCAGGCCGTGCAGCTGCAGCGTGTTGCCGTTCTGGTCGGTCCGGGTGGCACCAAGGGTGAACGACACCGAGTCCGCGTGTGCCTGGGGTGCGGGCAGGACGAAGGCGGCGATCATCGCCAGAAGGGCGATGATGGCTCTTCGGCCGGCGGTGCCCGACCGATCGAGCAGTGTTCTGACCATGGGTTCACCTCTCCTTTGAGGCACTGAGGGTGGCTGGAAGTCCCTGTCGGGACGCCGGTCAGGGGCATGGCCCTGACCGGAGCGGGGTTGCGCGTCAGGTCGTGGGCGCGATGGTGATCGTGTTCCAGGACAGGGGGGGCAGCACGGCCCGCAGGGCGCCGTCGCGTGCGCTGGTCTCCCCCACCTGGTGGGGAGTCACCCGGCCGGGTGCCTGCAAGGTGTTGGCCGCGTGACGGTCGGGGTCGGTCAGGACCGTGTGCCGGACCTCCCCGACCGGGCCCAGTGCCCGCAGATCGGCGGTGAGTTCCAGCGGCCGTGCGGTGTCGCGGTTCACGGCGAAGACGGTCAGCGTCCCGTCCTCGCCCTGTACGGCGGTGGCGTGCAGCAGGGGCACCTCGCCGTACCGGGCGGTGTCATGGACGGGGCTGTCCAGTCCCAGTCGGAGCACCTGGCCGCGGCCATGGCGGGCCGCGTCCGCGAACGGGTAGAACGTGGTCTGCCGCCAGGCCGGGCCGCCGGGCTCGGTCATGATGGGCGCGATCACGTTGACAAGCTGTGCAAGGCAGGCGGCGGTGACGCGGTCGCAGTGGCGCAGCAGGGTGATCAGCAGGCTGCCGACGACGACGGCATCGGTGACGGAGTAGACGTCCTCCAACTGGCGCGGGGCGACGCTCCAGTCGGGGGTGTCGGTGTTGTTGACCGGGCGGCTCTGGTACCAGACGTTCCACTCGTCGAAGGAAAGGTTGACGCGCTTGGCGGAGTGCCGCTTGGCGCCGATGTGGTCGGCGGTGGCCACCACTCCGTCGATGAACGCCTCCATGTCGGCGGCCGAGGCGAGGAAGCTGTCGACGTCTGCGTCACTCTCCTCGTAGTAGGCGTGGCAGGAGATGAAGTCGACGAGGTCGTAGGTGTGTTCCAGGACCGTCGCCTCCCATGTGCCGAAGGTCGGCATGGCGCGGTTGGAGCTTCCGCAGGCGACCAGTTCTAGGCCGGGGTCGATGTCGCGCATGGCCTTGGCGGTGACGGCGGCGAGGCGGCCGTATTCGTCGGCGCTCTTGTGGCCGAGCTGCCAGGGGCCGTCCATCTCGTTGCCCAGGCACCACAGTCGGATGCCGTGCGGTTTGTCGACGCCGTGGGAGCGGCGCAACTCGGACCAGGCCGTGCCGGCGGGGTGGTTGGTGTATTCGAGCAGGTCGAGTGCCTCCTGCAGGCCGCGGGTGCCGAGGTTGACCGCCTGCATGGGCTCGAGATCGGCCTTGGCCGCGAAGCGCATGAACTCGTTGAGGCCGAACTGGTTGGTCTCCACCGTGCGCCACGCCGCGTCGAGCCGGCGGGGGCGCTGATCCGCGGGGCCTACACCGTCTTCCCAGCGGTAGCCGGAGACGAAGTTGCCCCCCGGGTAGCGCACCATGGTGACGCCCAGCTCGCGGATGAGGGCCAGGACGTCGGTGCGGAGTCCGTCGGTGTCGGCCGAGGGGTGGTCCGGCTCGAAGACGCCGGTGTAGACGCAGCGGCCGAGGTGCTCGACGAACGATCCGAACAGCCTTGGGTTCACCTCGCCGACGGTGAACTGGGGGTCGAGGTGGATGACCCCGGTCAGCGGTGTGCCGCCGTGGTTGGGCATGGAGGTGCTCCAGGAGGAAGGGGGTGCGAAGGGCGACCGTGGGGCGGTTGCCGGGTTGGGTGCGAGTGCCGCCGTCAGCCCTTGATGCCGGTGTGGGCGACGCCCTCGACCAGGTAGCGCTGCAGGAAGAGGAAGACGAACACCAGCGGCAGGATCGACACGGTGGCGGCCAGGAACAGCTCGTGGAGGTTGACCGTCTGTGCGGTGGTGAAGGTGGACAGGGCGACCTGGACCGTCCAGGTCGACTGGTCCTGGCCGATGACCAGCGGCCACAGGAAGGCGTTCCAGTTGGTGATGAAGGTGATCACCGCGATCGCCGAGAAGAAGCCCCGCGAGTTGGGGACGACGATCCGCCAGTACGAGCCCCAGTAGCCGAGGCCGTCCATCCGGGCCGCCTCCTCCAGTTCCTTCGGGAAGTCGAGGAAGTACTGCCGGAAGAGGAAGGCGGTGAAGCCACTGAACAGTCCCGGGACGATGAGACCTTGCAGGGACGACACCCAGCCGAGCGAGGAGACCAGCACGAAGCTGGGCACGAAGGTGACCGCGCTGGGAATCATCAGGGTGGCCAGCACCGCGTAGAAGATCTTGTTGGCGTGCCGGTGCTGGATGCGGGCGAGCGCGTAGCCGGCCAGCGAGCAGATGAGCAGTTGCCCAGCCGTGCCGAGCACCGCGACGACCAGGGAGTTCCACATACTGCGCGCCATCGGGACCGCGGGGTCGTTGAACAGCTCGGAGATGTTCTCCCAGTGCAGTGTGGTGGGGAAGAACTGCCAGTGCGCGCCGGTGATGTCCTGGTCGGTGGAGAGGCTGTTGCGGACCAGCAGATAGAAGGGGAGCAGGAACAATAGTGCCATGATCACGGCGACGGTGTAGACGCCGACCGCGCCGATGGAGCGGCGCCGGCCGCGGTGGCCGACCGCTGTCGGGGAGAGCGCCATCAGCTGTTCGCCTTTCCGAAGCCGAAGATCTTGCCCTGCAGGAGCGTCACCATGGCGATGAGCGCCGAGAGGACCAGCGCGCCGGCGCTGCCGTGACCGAAGTCCTGCCCCTGCCCGAGAGCCGTGTAGTAGAGGTAGACCAGCGGCGGCCGGGCGTAGGGCGTGTTGGGCAGGATGTTGTAGAACTCGTCGAACGCCTGGTACGCCGCGATCAGCAGGAGCAGCACCACGGCGACCGAAGTGGTGCGCAGCTGCGGCAGTGTGATGTGCCGGAAGGTTTGCAGGCCGGGCCTGGCGCCGTCGGTCCAGGCTGCCTCGTACAGCTCCTTGGGGATCTGCTGGAGGGCGGCCAGGAACAGGATCATGTAGAAGCCGAGCTGCAGCCATAGCCGTACGGTCACCAGCACCAGCCAGTACCAGGGCGGGGAGACGGTGCCGATCCAGGCGACCGGCTCGATGCCGAACCAGCCGAGGACCGTGTTGGCGAGGCCGAAGCGCACTCCGTTGAAGATCGACAGCTTCCAGACCATCGAGGCGACCACGTAGGAGCACGCGGTCGGGATGAAGAACACCGAGCGGAAGAAGGCCCGGGCGACCCGGATGCGGTGGACCAGCAGGGCGAGCGCAAGGGCCAGTACGTAGGTGAGCGGAACGACAATCAGCGCGAAGAGCGAGAACGTCCACAGGCTGTCGGTGAAGGGTCCCTCGGTGAGGATGTCCACGTAGTTGTCGAGGCCGACGAACTTGGTCGGGGAGACGGTGTTCTGGGCCTGGAAGAGGCTCAGGTACAGGCTCCAGCCGACCGGTACGTAGACGAAGACGAGCAGACCGGCGAGGAAAGGAGCGCTGAAGATCCAGAAGCTCCGGTTGCGCCCGCGGGCCGCGCTGGTGGCGGGCCTTCGACGGGCGGCGGGGGCGGGGGGTGCCGTGGCACCCTTGCGGGTGCCACCACTGGTCATGAGTGCCATGTGCGGACGGGCCTTTCAGCCGATCTTCTTGAGCTCGGCCTCGACCCGGGTGCGGGCCTTCGCCACCTCCGACTCAGGGTTCTTACCGCTGACCACGGCGTTGTTCAGCATGTCCTGGGAGATGGTCATCATCGCCTGGGTCCAGTACGGGTCGTCGTAGTGCCCCTTGGTGTCGAACAGCTGCACCGCCTCGGCGGCCGTGCCGCTCTTGAGCTTGGTGGCCTTCGCCGCCAGGCTCTTGCGCGGGGGGATGTGGAAGCCGTAGGAGGTGCACCAGTCCTCCTGGTAGTCCGTCTTCGTGATCCACAGCCACTTCACGAACGCCTTGGCCGCGTCCACGTCCTTCGCCTTGGCGCTGACGTAGGTGGACCAGCCGCCGTTGTAGACGATCTGACGGCCCTTGTCCCCCACGGCGGGCAGCGGGACGATCCCGAAGTCGTCCCCGAGTGCCTTCTGGATGCCCGGCATCGCCCACATGCCGCACCACTGCATCGCGGTCAGGCCCTGGGTGAACGCGGAGGGGTCCCACCAGTCGGTCGGGGCACCGAGCAGCAGCGTCTTGCTGGTGTACAGCTCGCGCATCTGCTTCAGCGCCGCGACGGTGGCCGGCGTGTCGAAGGCGACCTTGTGGTCGGGGGTGAGCAGTTCGCCACCCGTGGCCCAGATCAGAGGGCTGGCGAGCGCGTCGGTGCCGGCCTTCTGCCCGAGGTAGAGGCCCTTGACGCCGTCCTTGGTGAGCTTGCGGGACGCCTCGATGAGCTCGTCGAAGGAGGTGGGCGGCTCGACCCCCGCCTTCTCCAGCAGGCTCTTACGGTAGTAGAGGAACTGCGGGTCGTCGATCATGCGGATGCCGTAGACCTTGCCGTCCACCGAGTTGGCGACCAGGTCCTTCTCCGTGAAGTCGGACTTGACGTCGGCGATGACGTCGTCGAGGGGCACGATCTGCCCGGACTTCGCCATCTGCACGTCGGGGTGGAACTCGAAGACGTCCGGACCGTTGTTCGACACCAGGCCGCTGGCGAGCTTGGAGTTGTAGTCGCCGGGGATCCACTGCACGGAGACGTTCGCCCCGGGGTACGCCTTGGCGTACCGCAGCGCGGCCTGTTGCGTACCGGCCTCACCGTACTGGTGGTACCACTGGCTGATCGCCGCCTTGCCACCGGTCGAGCCGCCGCGACCGGTGTTCCCGCCGCAGGCGGCCAGTGCTGCCGCCGCCGCGGCCACGCCGGACGCGCGCAGCAGCGTCCTGCGGTCGAAAGCTCTGATTCCTGCGGAGCTCTGGTCAGGGGACATGACCCACCTCTTCTTCAATTCGGGGCGGTTGTTCGATTCGGAACAGCACAGGCAGACGGCATCCGCACACGCAGAAACGTTCCGTGGGGGTTGCGGAGGCCAGGCGCGACGCGCGTCGGACGGACGCGGTCTGCGGAGAGAGGGAGGAGAGCCGGAAGCGATGACTTCCAGCCATCGGGGCGGTTTCGATGCGGTGAAGCGAGAGGCAGATTATGCACGCAGTCCCCCTTCGTCAACAGCCCAGAAAAAGTCATGACCGGTCGCTGACCACCGCGGGGTGCCGGGGTTACGATCAGGCGGCCGAGTCCGACACCCGAGCTCCGGATGGTCCCGTGAAGCGCACACACCAGGACATTCGACGGATCAACCGGTTCGCTGTGATGCGGCACGTCATCGCCTCGGCCCCCGTGGCGAGACGTGACATCGCCACGGCCGCCGGTCTGTCGGTGGCCACCACGGCGGACATCGTCAGCGAGCTGCACGACCTCGAACTACTGGCCGAAATCGGCCAGCAGGAATCCGGTGGAGGCCGTCCGCGTAACCTCCTCGCCCCGGACCCCGACGGCCCCCGGCTCATCGGGGTCGACATAGCCGAGACCTACGTGCACGTCGAGGTCTTCGACCCCGCCCTGCGGGTGCTTGCTCGGGCCGAGGAGGAGCTGCATCCGCAGCACAACCCGCCGGAACACGTGGTGGACCGCATCGTCTGCGGCATCGACACCGTCCTCGACGAGCTTCAGGTGCCCGACGACAGGGTGCTCGGGGTGGGCGTGAGCGTCCCCGGTCAGGTAGGGCCCAACGGGAAGGCGTCGGTCTTCGCGCCCAACTGGAACTGGCGCGACGTACCGCTCGCCGCCCTCCTCGCCGAGCGCATCCCTTACTCCGTCCGTCTGGACAACCCGCTGCGCGCGAGCACCGTCGCCGAGTTGTGGTTCGGCGCCGCCCGTGGCCGGGATCACGTGGCCGTGCTGACCCTCGGCACCGGCGTCGGAGCCGGCCTCGCCGTGCACGGGGCGATCTACCACGGCGCCACGAACACGGCCGGGGAGTGGGGACACACCAACCTGGTCCTCGAGGGCCGGCGATGCCGTCGAGGGTGCGTCGGATGCGTGGAGGCCTATGTCGGCGCTCCTGGCATCATGCAGCAGCTGCAGGATGTCGCGCCGGACAGCCCTTTGCTCGTCCCCAGCGACCAGACGGCCACCATCAACGCGCTGGCCGCCGCCCTGTCCGTGGGGGACCCGGTCGCCGAGCAGACCATCGCCGCTACGGGCGGCTACCTCGGGGTCGCCATCGCCAACATGATCAATCTGTTCAATCCTCAGATCATCGTGCTCACCGGCTGGGTGGCCGACAGGCTGGGGGAACACCTCCTGCGGCACACCCGCACCACGGCGGCCCGTTACGCCCTCGACGAGCCGTGGGAGGGCACAGAAATCATCCTGTGCCCCATCGACCGCAACCCGGTGAGCCTCGGCGCGGCCACTCTCGTCATGGAGGGCTTCCTGTCCGAGGCCGGCACGAGCAGCCGCTCCTGAGACACCCGCCCAGGGTTCGAGCCATTCGATCGCGCGGATGACGAGCTGCCGGTATGCGGCACGGTACTGCCGCCGTTCCGCTTCGTCGGACCGGGCGGGGGCAGTACGACGGCCATACGGCTGGTCCGGTCCCGGCAGGCGGCCAAGAAGACTGGCAGTCCAGGGCGGCGTATGCCGCCCTGGAGCGGGAGGAACTGCGCGCGCCGACGCGGTGGGCCGGGTCGGCTGCCGGGAGCCCTGGCGGGTCAGCTCTGCTGCCAGTTTCCGGCTAGCTGTCCTGGACCGTCTCGGTGCGCGTCGCTGCCCGACGAGCGGCACGCAGCCGGTGCCGTGCGAGACGACTATCCGCCGCACCCTGGCCCGCCTCGATGCCGATGCACTCGACCGAGCGGTGGGCGCCTGGCTGGCCGACCGCCGCATCCAGCCCGGCCCGAAGGCCCGACACACGGTGGCAGTTGACGGCAAGAGTCCGCGCGGCGCAGCCAGGGCCAAAGGCCGCAAAATCCACGCGGATGTGGGAGCCGTCCACACACGCCGTCGACCAGTCGAGCTCGCCGGCGGCGTTCAGCTCCCATCGCTCCAGCCTGCGCCAGCAGGTCTAGCCCGGAGCCGAACCCCAGCTCCAGGGGCAGAAGTTGCCAGGCTATGTCGTTGTAGAGGACATACAGGACGCCCTGCAGACGAGCCGGACCGGCCACCGGCCGCGGCCGCGGCGACCGCTCCGACCAGGGCGGCAGCAGGGGTTCGACCAGTGCCCACAAGTCGTCATCGACGGGTCCACGGCCGAGTACTCACACCATCCCGAACGGCCGAATCGTCACATCGGTCACGGCCAACCAGGACACATCAACAAGATCGTGGTACGAGCTCCAAGTGGCGTTGCGTTCATTTCGTTCACTGCGTGATCACTTGACCGCAGTGATCATCGGGCGAATACTCGGCCACGAATTCAGCTCGACGAAGGGGAAGTACGGGAGGGCCGGGAGGGGAGACGCCGCGCAGAGCGCCGCACTCAATCAGACCATCACCCTCTCGACATATTCAGTTCACCTTCAACGCAACGCCTCGACACCCACTTTACCCGTTCAGAAAAGCGCACAGTGGACGCTTTGGCCTGCCCTGAATTTCCTTCACTAAAGCACTCGCAAAAACCTTACTTGAAGTCTTGACTTGTAATTCGGCAAGCCACATATTGATTCCGCCGAGCGAGGTTTCGTAGCTCACATTCGCTTCGTGAGGGTCCATCATTCGACCCTGCCCGCTCCATGAACCGAAAAGGAAGCAAAGATGGCGAAAGTACGTCCAGTCAAGCGCGCGGTAATTCTGGGCCTCGCGGTCGCGGCCGCAGTAATCACGCTGCCGGGTACGGCACAGGCCCAGTCCGGCTCCCGCATTTGCGGGAATTACTGGGACGCGAGGGCCAACGGGAAGACAGTGGGAAGAGTCGCCAAGGTCCTGGAAGTCCCCAAGGTCGAGAACGGTATCTGCCTGCGGGTCATCGACCACACGAACAGCATCGGCAACATGCAACTGCCGGGCTACAAGGGAAAGGTCACCTGGAATCCGCGGCAGGTGATCCGGCTCTGGACCTGCGAAGAGGCCGGCAACCTCTTCAACCAGAAGTACGGGGCTGATCCCTGCAACCACATGAACAGGGTGGATCTCATCGGTCAGGTGAACGGCCGCCACGCCCAGGTCTGGTCGGATCTGTACTGAGCGAAAAAGCAGGACAAGAACCGCGCAGGGGCAAGCGAGGAAAACGGAACGCCTGCCCTCGACACGCCCAGGTATCACCCAGCAGCGACAGCCACATGAAAAGGCAACGACATGCACGGTAAGGCTATCGGGCAACGCATCCTGATGGGCGGGGCCCTTGTCGCCGCGACGGCGGTCTGCATGACCGGCACGGCGAACGCGGCGACGACCACCTGCTTCAGCCAGTCCTTCTCCGACGGAGCGAAGACCGTCCCCGGCACCGGCGGCGGCCACGTGACCCGCGCGATCACCCTCCAGCGGGCGAACAACACCTGGGACGACTGGGTCTACCGCGGCCGGAAGAACGTGTGCGCCCGAGACTCGAACGGATGCCCCTACTCGTGGGAGGACTCGGTCACCAAAACGGTCAACTGGTCCGTCGGCGGCGGTACCTCACTCGGCAACGCCTCCTCACCGACCGGGAAGTGGCTCAACGTCGTGCTTCCCCTGACGGTCGGATACCAGAAGACCACCGAGGTCAGCAAGAGCACCACCATCGGCGTCAACGCCAAGCCGGGACAGACCGCCCAGCAAGTCATGATCGCCGTCCGCCGCTGGACCCAGGGCAACTACGCCGGCGGATGGGTCCGCACCAACCGCGGCTGCCAGAACGGCACCACCTACGAGTGGAACGGCAACGCCAGGTTCGGCAACTGGACCAGAAACGTGTTCGTGGAAGACAAGGTCGGCTGGGCCCTCAACGGCCGCATCTGACCAGCAACGGATGGAAGGAAGACAGAGGAGAATGCGGTGAACCGCAAAACCGTCTGGCAGCGCGTTGTGATGGGCGGGGCCCTCGTCGCCGCGTCGGCGGTCTGCATGACCGGCACGGCGAACGCGGCGACGACCACCTGCTTCAGCCAGAGCTACTCCGACGGCGCGAAGATCGTCCCCGGCACGGGTGGCGGGCACGTGACCCGCGCGATCACCCTCCAGCGGGCGAACAACACCTGGGACGACTGGGTGTACCGCGGCCGGAAGAACGTGTGCGCCCGAGACTCGAACGGATGCCCCTACTCGTGGTCGGAATCGCAGACCAAGACCACCGGTTGGGCCATCGGCGGCGGCACCGACATCGGTAACAGCAGCTCACCATCCAAGAAGTGGTACAACGTCGTGGTTCCTCTGGTGGTCGGTTACCAGAAGACCACCACCATCAGCAAGACCACCACCATCGGCGTCGACGCCAAG
>NZ_JBIBAF010000027.1:41292-76413 GCF_042899705.1 Streptomyces sp. NPDC013187
ACCTACGAGTGGAACGGCAACGCCAGATTCGGCAACTGGACCAGAAACGTGTTCGTGGAAGACAAGGTCGGCTGGGCCATCAACGGCCGCATCTGACTGGCTCTCGGAAGACAAGGAGGCAACCCATGCAGATCAAGCGCACGAAGCGCCGCACGGCGATGCTCGCAGCAATCGCCATGACGTCCGGTGGCCTGTTCGCGGTCATGGCACCCGGAATCGCTGAGGCCCAGTCAGGATCCCGCATCTGCGGCAACTGGTGGGCGGGCACCTACAACGGCGGCACGCAAGAGGTCATCTGGTCGAGAGTGATCGAAGTCCCCAAGACCGACGGCATCGCCTGCCAGCGTGCGATCGACAGGACCGACAAGGTCGGACTTACGACTCTGCCGCAGCGCATCAAGAACTTCAAGGACCTGAAGTGGGGCGCCCGGCAGCGGATTTCGGGCTGGTCCTGCGAGACGTACTCCCAGGACCTGATGAGCGCCAAGTACGGCGACGACGTGTGCCTCAAAATGACTCGGGCGGACACAGCGGTCGAGGTCAACAACCGTACGATCAGCCAGTACTGGGTCGACAACTGACCTGGCCCGCACGCGAGGGCCGGGTACCGGCGGGCCACGCCGGCCCGTCCGCCCACTGGCCATGACAACACCCAGCGGTCTCACTCCCGGACGGGAGTGAGACCGCTGGCCTGTGTGGGCCGCTGTCATGGTCTTCCGGTACACGACGGAGAGCGCCGAGGGACTGTCCGGAACGATCTCCCTCAAGTCCGCGCAGGGGGGCACGACCACCGTCGACGCCACCAACCGGCGGATCACGTTCCGAGGGACCATGGCCAACGCCTTGAAGCACTCCTGCACCGTCCAAATCGCGCACACCGACGGCACCTTCAGCGCCGACGGTTCGGTGCTGCGGTTCAGCAAGTGCCGTCTTGCGTCCGCGTCGGTAGCGTGTGGACAGCTGAGAGAGCGCGAGCAAGACGAGCCGGCCCTGACCGGGATGCGCCGCGAGGAACTGGCGGCCCTGTTCAGGAAGATCACGACTGAGCTGGGCTTTGCGTGAAAAACGCCTGCACGGCAAGCGTGGCGGACCTTGCCGCCATGGGGCCGGAGACAACAAGCGCCCGGTCCTCGCCCCTGCGGACCGGGACCTGCTGAGCGTGATCTACCGCCGGCACGTGTGCTCGCAGAAGTTGCGGGCGAGATGCTGGGCCTGTGCCAGCGCACCATCGGCCCGTCCATCAAGGAGGTCCGACGGCTCCTTCAGGACAACGGCATCTCCATCACGCCCACCACGCTGTGTTTCTCAAGCGGTCAGGAGATCGAGGACTTCGTACGCACCGGGCACCGGTCACCACCCGGCTCCAGCTCACACACCGCCTGGCCGACCCGGCCCTGATCGGGATGGACCGCACTGAACTCGCCGACCTCATATCAGTTGTTGCTGCACGGCCCACGGCGGCGGCCTCAGCAGGCCGCCTTGATCGAGCGGCACCGCAGCAGCAGCGCGGCGGACCGCGCCAGCCAGGCACCCGCGGAGGCGTCTTCCGTCAGTGGCCGGGTCGGCGGTCGTCCGGCCCACACGCGGATGTGCGGGCCGGAGCCACCGTGAGGAAGGCCCCTCATGCCCTGGACTGGTCCCTCTGATGCAGACGGCACCAAGCCGCTGCTCGCCGCTGCCACTACCGCAGAAGAGGCAACGATTTCTGCAGTACTAGCCCCCATGGCCGACATCGGCGACGACACCGCCTACGGCTCCAAGACCACCATCGTCCTGTTCCAGGGCGCCTCGGGCACCTCGTAGCTGTACATGGGCGACCGCTGGGGCAACTCCATGGGCGGCACGGTCAACGACCCCCAGTACGTCTGGCTGCCGCTGACCTTCTCCACCCGGACCACCATGAACATGCCGTGGTTCCGCCAGACGGCCATTGACACCGCCGCCGGCACGGATCTGTGTAGCGCCCGGCTGCTGGTGCGCTTCGTTCCGCACCGGTTCCCCCAGCCACGGCGGTCTACAGGGCGATGACCTGCCATTCCTGGTTGGTGCTGCCGGTGTTGGGCCACTGGATGACCTTGGCGCCGTCCGCGGTGGAGGCGTCCTTGACATCGGCGCACCAGCCGTTGCCGACGTTGACGAGCCGGTAGTAGCCGCTGGTCGCGGGGACCAGTTTCCACCACTGGTTGCTGCTGTCGGTGTCGGTCGCCTGGTCCAGGATCGCGCCCTGGGCGGAACCGTTGGGGCTGTTCAGGACCTTGCCGCTGCGGACGTTGGACAGCCGGTAGGAGCCGTCGGTGTTCGGCAGCAGCTTCCACTGCTGGTTGGTGCCGCCGGTCGAGGGCCACTGGATGATCTGCGCGCCGTCGGTGCTGGAGGCGTCGCTGACGTCGAGCACCTTGCCGCTCTTGCGGTTCACCAGCCGGTAGGTGCCCAGGTCGGCGGCGAAGGGCCGGTCGTAGACCTCCAGGTTGCGGATAGAGGCCCAGACACCGGAGGGCAGTCCGGTGACCGTCACCCTCACGTACCGGGCCGAGGCATTGAACATGGCGACCTGCACCTGGCTGGTGCTGGTGGTGGCGGTGCGGTCGGCCAGGGTGGTCCAGTTGGTGTTGTCGGTGGAACCCTCGATCTTGTATCGGTAGTTGGTGGCGTCCAGCTCCCAGGCGATCCGGGTGCCGGTGACCGGCCTGACCGACCCCAGGTCCACCTTCAGCCAGTTGCCGAGGTTGCCGTTGTTCGCGCACCACCGGGTGGCGGTGGAGCCGTCGACGGCCTTGGCCGCGGTGTTGCCCTTGGAGCTCTCCTCGCTGCTGGCCGTGGCGGTCCTGCCGGCGGCGATGTCGGCCGGCTGCACCGTCCGGTCCAGGGTGACGCCGACCACGCTGTCCTGGGGGATGCGGGTGCGGTTGATCCCGGTGATGGTCACCTTGCCGCTGTCGTCGACGCTGAACGACAGGTCGGTGCCCGACGCGACGTCGAAGACCCGGGTGACCGACGCGTCCCCGATCCGCGGGGTGGTGAAGGAGGTACCGGTATAGCCGGGCAGCAGGTGGACGTAGAAGGTCTTGTCCTTGTAGGTGTAGCCGTACTTGCCGTCCACCGGGTTCCACGGGCCGCCGCGGGTGCCGTACACGGCTTCACCGCACGTGGTCAGGAAGGATCCGATCTGGCGTACCAGTGCCTGCTGGCCGCTGGGGACCGCGCCGGTGCGGTCGGGCCCGACGTTGACCAGGCAGGTCATGTTGCGCACCCAGGCGTTGACCAGGATGTTCATCGCGGTGCCGAAGCTCATCACGCTGGAGCCGGCCTTGTAGCCCCAGGCGCCGCCGATGGTGAAGGCCTTCTCCGACACCTTGCCGGTGCGGATCGCGCCGGTCGGGACGGAGGGGCCCTCCTCGCTGGCGAAGTCGCCGATCCAGCCGGAGCGCAGGGTGGTGACGGCATCGGGCTGGTACTTGCGCACCAGGCCGGTCAGACCCAGAGGCTTGCCGGTGGCCGGGTCGGTGTCACCGAAGGCGGCGTCCACCGGCCACTCGTTCGCCGGATCGCGGAACTTGCCCGGCTCCCAGAAGAACGCGGCGTCCCGGTCGGAGCCCTGCTGGCCGAGCCAGCCGCCGTCCCACCAGATGTCATCGATCTTGCCGTACTGGGTCACCAGCTCCTTGACCTGCTGGTACACCTCGTTCTTCATGATCCGCGCGTTCTCCTTGTGCGCGGGATCGGTGGTGTAGCCCCAGGCGTTGGGCAGGCAGTTGGTGCCATTGACGTCGTAGTAGCCGGGGTAGCGCCAGCTCAGGGGCGAGAAGTACAGGCCCACCTTCAGCCCGGCGTCGCGCACGGCGGTGACGTACGGGCCGACGAAGTCCTTCTGCAGCGGGGCCTGCCCGGAGTGCCAGGCGTTGGCATGGGTGGAGGGCCACAGCGCGAAGCCGTCGTGGTGGCGGGCGGTGAGCACGGTGTACTTGGCGCCCATGTCCTTGGCGAGCTGGGCCCAGTCTGCCGGGTTGTACGCGCTGGCGGTGAACTGTTCGCTGGTGGCGTCGGTGACGTACTTCTTGTAGTTCTCCGGGGTGACGCCGGCGTTCTCCATGTACCACTCGCCCTTGGCCGGGCCGGAGTAGGGGCCCCAGTGGATGAACATGCCGATCTTGGCGTCCTGCAGCCACTGGATCTTCTCGTCCGACTGCTGCTCGATCCCCATGTCCAGCTTGGGGATCCGCAGGGGCGGGAGCGGCAGGGGCTGGGAGGAGGTGGCGGCGTGTGCGGGGGCCGACAGGGCGGGTGTGACGACAGCGGCGACCGTCATGGCCGCCATACCCATCAGCACTCTCCGTCGAGTGAGCGGTTCTGACAAGGGGATCTCTCCTGACTGTCCACGGGACAGCACGGACCGTGCTGCGGCTCAGTGTCCCGACCCGAATAGATCGGATGAGTCATCCATGGTTGATAGGTGTCCAGGTGCGACGTTCGAGGGTGACACCTCGTCGTGATGACGTTGGATGTATTAATGGTCAGAGGGATGCATCCTGTCCAGAGGGCCGACGCGGAATCTCTCACACTGAACAGGTCAGCCGATCAGTGGAGACATGAGGGAATCCCACAGACATCGGATGTTCCCTTGACGTAATCAGCCGCCATCCCTACCGTCTCGCCAAAGGGACCGCACACTAACAAACATTCCATAACCGTCGTTGAGGAACCCGATGCTCCGACGCACTCTCACACTCACGCTGGCCGCCACCCTGAGCGTGTTCACTTTGCTGGTCACTGGATCGCCTGCACAAGCGGCCCCGGTCACCGTCACCAACGCCACCCAGTTCACCGACACCACCGGCTCCGTGATCCACGCCCATGGCGGCGGAGTGATCAAGGTCGGCTCCGCCTACTACTGGTTCGGCGAGAACCGCAACGCCGACAACACCTTCAAGGCCGTCTCCGTCTACCGCTCGACGGACCTCAAGACCTGGGAGTTCAGACGCGACGTCCTGACCCAGGCCAGCAATCCCGAACTCGCCGTCGCCAACATCGAACGCCCGAAGGTGATCTTCAACAGCACCACCGGCAAGTTCGTGATGTGGATGCACAAAGAGAACGGCAGCGACTACAACCAGGCCCGCGCCGCCGTCGCCGTCTCCGACACCGTCGACGGCGACTACACCTGGCAGGGCAGCTTCCGGCCGCCGTCCGGCACCACGTCCCGCGACATGACGCTGTTCAGGGACGACGACGGCACCGCGTACCAGATCACGTCCACATCCGGCAACGCCGACCTGCAGATCTGGAAGCTCAACGCCGCCTACACGGCGTACGACAGCCTGGTCGCCAACCCGTGGGCCGGCACCTTCCGCGAGGCACCGGCGCTGTTCAAGCGGGACGGCGTCTACTTCATGCTCACCTCCGGCAACAGCGGCTGGAAGCCCAACCAGCAGAAGTACGCGACCGCGACCAGCCTCACCGGCCCGTGGACCGCCATGGCCGACATCGGCGACGACACCGGCTACGGCTCCCAGACCACGTTCGTCCTGCCCGTCCAGGGCACCTCGGGCACCTCCTACCTCTACATGGGCGACCGCTGGGGCAACTCCATGGGCGGCACGGTCAACGACTCCCAGTACGTCTGGCTCCCGCTGACCTTCCCGACCCGGACCACCATGAACCTGCCCTGGTACCCGCAGATCGCCATCGACACCGCTGCCGGCACGGTCACCGGTGTGGGCGGCGGCCCCTACTACAATTTGATCGCCCGGCACAGCTCCAAGTGCCTCGACATCTCCGACAACTCCGCCGCCGACAGCGCCATCGCCCTCCAGTACACCTGCGGCAGCGGCCTCAACCAGCAGTGGCGGCTGCAGGACGCCGGTGGCGGTTACGTCCGCGTGCTCGCCCAGCACAGCGGCAAGTGCCTGGACGTCGCGAACAACTCCACCGCCGACGGCGGCGTAGTGAACCAGTTCCGCTGCACGACCGGCACCAACCAGCAGTGGCAGGTCCAGGACCAGGGCAGCGGCTACTACCGGCTGGTGGCCCGGCACAGCGGCAAGTGCCTGGACGTGAAGGACGCCTCCACCGCCAACGGCGCCCGCCTGATCCAGTGGACCTGCGGCACCGGCACCAACCAGCAGTTCCAGCGCCGGGCGGTCTGACGACGAGCCGTGCCCGGCGGGTGGCGTCTCGCGCCACCCGCCGGGCTTCGTGCTGTACCCCACCGTGCCGCCGTGCCGCTACTCGTCCGTGATCACGACGATGTCCAGGGTCCGTGGTCCGTGGACGCCCTCGATACGGTCCAGTTCGATGTCGCTGGTGGCCGACGGGCCGGATACGAGTGTCAGCGGCCGGTACGGGTCGAGCCGCCTCAGCGCCTCGGGCACGTCCGGTGCGATCTGGTCCGCCCGGACCACGCAGATGTGCTGGTCCGGCAGTAGTGTCAGGACCCGGCGTCCCTGGCCGAGGCCGTGGTCGAGGATCACGGTCCCGGTGACCGCGATGGCGGTGGCGACGGTGGTGACCACGGCGTCCGCCGCGTCGAGCCGTCCGGTCGTCAGCGGCGGGGCGTCTCCCATCTGCGTCCAGGGCCCCTCGGGGACCAGGTCGCCCGGGAGCCCCGGCGGCACCACGACCGAGCGCGCCCCGGTGCGTGTCAGCGCGCGGCCGACGGCGGCCGCGGCTTCGGCTGCCGGAGCCCGCGTCACCGTGGCGCGGTAGTCGGCGGCGCGCTCGGTGAACAGCCCGACGATGTCCGGCTCCGCGTGGCCGGCGCGACGACCGTGCGGGACGGGCGGGTAGTCGGGCCGCTCGTGGCCGGGTACGCCGGCCAGGGCTTTCCTCACCGCGCTCAGGACGGTCTCCCGGTTGCTCATCGTCGCCCCTTTTCTGCCGCCGGCGTACGGTCTTCGTCCCGCGCAGTCGTCTTCGTACGGCGCCACCAGGCACGCAGCGACTCCCTGGCCGGGGCGGGCGTGTCGCGGGTGCCGGACCAGCCCGCGAGCGGCCCTGGCAATGCACCGATCCTGCCGTCACGGGCGATCAGCCGGGTCCCGCGGGCGGCAAGCCTCTGGGCTGTCGCGAGTCGTTTCGGGGAGGACAGCACCGCCGCGGCGGCTTTCATGGCCAGTGCCTCGGGGGTCGGCAGCAGCCGGTCCCGGCGCTTGGCTTCCACGGCCTCGGCGCGCAGGTGGACCAGCACCTCCGGAATGTTGATCTTCACGGGGCAGGCGTCGTAGCAGGCGCCGCACAGGGTCGAGGCGAAGGGCAGCGAGGCCGCGTTCTCGACGCCGACGAGCTGCGGGGTCAGGACGGCGCCGATCGGGCCGGGGTACACCGAGCCGTAGGCGTGGCCGCCGGTGCGCTCATAGACCGGGCAGACGTTCAGGCACGCCGAACAGCGGATGCACGACAGCGCCTGACGTCCGATCTCGTCGGTGAGGGTGGCGGTGCGGCCGTTGTCGAGCAGCACCAGGTGGAACTCCCGGGGGCCGTCGCCTTCGCTGACGCCCGTCCAGAGCGAGGTGTAAGGGTTCATGCGCTCGCCCGTGGACGAGCGCGGCAGCAGCTGGAGGAAGACGTCCAGGTCGGCGAAGGAGGGCAGGACCTTCTCGATGCCCATGACGGTGATCAGGGTTTCCGGCAGAGTCAGGCACATCCGTCCGTTACCCTCCGACTCCACGACCGCCACGGTGCCGGTGTCGGCGGCGGCGAAGTTGGCCCCGGAGACGGCGACCTTGGCCCGCAGGAACTTCTCCCGCAGGTGGAGCCGGGCCGCTTCGGCGAGGTCGCGTGGGTCGTCGGTGAGTCCGTCGGGGGCGGGTCGGCCCCACTCCCCCATCTCCCGCTGGAAGATTTCCCTGATCTCCGAGCGGCCCCGGTGGATGGCCGGCACGAGGATGTGGGAGGGGCGGTCGCCTCCCAACTGCACGATCAGTTCGGCGAGATCGGTCTCGTAGGCGTGGATGCCCGCTTCGGTGAGCGCCTCGTTCAGGCCGATCTCCTGGGTCGCCATCGACTTGACCTTGACGACCTCCCGCTCGCCGGTCGCCCGCACCAGACCGGTCACGATGCGGTTGGCTTCGTCGGCGTTCGCCGCCCAGTGGACCGTTCCGCCCGCGGCGGTCACCGCCTTCTCCAGGCGCAGGAGATGGTGGTCGAGGTGGCGCAGGGTGTGACGCTTGACGGCTGCCGCCCTCTCCCGCAGTTCCTCCCAGTCCTCCAGCTCGGCGGCGGCCGCCAGCCGCTTGTCGCGGATGGTGCTGGTAGCCCGGCGCAGGTTGGCGCGCAGCCGGGTGTCGGCGAGCGCGGTGCGTGCCGCCTCGGGGAAGGCCGGTGTGCCCAGCCATACGACGTTGTCGGCGCCGCTCACCGGGCGCTCCCTTCCGTGGAGGCCAGGATCTCGGCCAGGTGCAGGGTCCCGACGCCGGTACGGAGCCGGGACAGGCCGCCGCCGATGTGCGTGAGACAGGAGTTGTCGCCTGCGGTGAGGAACTCGGCACCCGTGTCCAGAACATGGCGCATCTTGTCGGCCAGCATCGCATTGGACACGTCCGCGTTCTTCAGCGCGAAGGTGCCGCCGAAGCCGCAGCAGGACTCGGCGGCGGGCAGTTCGACGAGGTCGATGCCCTTCACCGCGCGCAGCAGCCTGAGCGGCCGGTCCCCGACGCGCAACATGCGTAGCGAGTGGCAGGTCGGGTGGTAGGTGACCCGGTGCGGGAAGTACGCACCGACGTCGGTGACGCCAAGGACGTCGACGAGGAGTTCCGACAGTTCGTACACCGTCGGCGTCACCTGCTCGACCGCCTCGGTGAGGGCGGTGTCCCCGCACTGGGCGGCCACCACCCGGTGATGGTCGCGCACCATGGCCGTGCAGGATCCGGAGGGGGCGACCACGGCGTCGTAGCCCGCGAAGACGTTCGCGAAACGACGCACCATGGGCAGGGTTTCCGGACGGTAGCCGGTGTTGAAGTGCATCTGCCCGCAGCAGGTCTGGTCCTGCGGGAACTCCACGGTGTGCCCGAGGCGCTCCAGGAGAGCGGTCACCGCCTGGCCGGTGCGGGGGAACATCGTGTCGTTGAAACAAGTGATGAAGAGAGCTATGCGCATGGTGCTTCCTGGGACGGGCCCCGAGATTCGGGGACGGAGAGTCCGTAGGTCCGTACGGCGGTGCCGGTGAAGACATCGTGCCGTTCCGCGCGGGTGAGCCGGGCCGTCACCTCGCGCGTCGCGGCGACGACGTCGGCGTAGGAGCCGGCAAGCTGGCAGACCGGCCAGTCGGAGCCGAACATCACCCGCCCCGGGCCGAAGGCGTCCAGGACCGTGTCGGCGTACGGCGTGAGGTCCTCGACGGTCCAGGAGGCCCAGTCGGCCTCGGTGACCATGCCGGAGAGTTTGCAGACGGTGTTGGGCAGTCGGGCGAGCCGCCGGATGTGCGCGGCCCAGGGTTCGAGAGCGCCGGACGCGATGGGCGGCTTGCCCAGGTGGTCAAGGATGAACGTGAGGCCGGGGAGACGCTTGGCGGCCTGGACGGCGGTCGGCAGCTGGTGGTGCTTGACCACGAGGTCGTAGCTGAGGCCCGCCTGGGCGAGCGCGGTCAGACCGCGCAGGACGTCCGGGCGTAGCAGCCAGCGGGGGTCGGGCTCGCCCTGTACCTGGTGGCGGATGCCCATCAGGTACTGCCCGCCGGGGCGCTCACGCAGTGCGGCGAGGGCGTCGGTGACATCGGGTGCGGTGAGGTCGGTCCATCCGACGACCCCGGCGACCAGGGGGCTTCGTGCGGCGAGGTCGAGGAACTCCGGCGTCTCCTCGGGCACGGTGATCGTCTGCACGAGGACGGTGGCGGTGACCCCGGCCGCGCGGGCCTCCGGCTCCAGGTCGAGGAGGCCGAAGTTGCGGCGCAGCGGGGCGAGTTCAGGGCCGGTGATCCACTCCTGGTCACGGACGGACAGGTCCCAGACATGGTGGTGGGCGTCGACGACGCCCGGTTCCGGCCGGGGTGCGCTCACAGCTGCCACACCACCGGCAGTGAGGCGCCCGCGCCCTGCGCGGAGTAGTCGTGCGCGACGTCGAGCAGGTCCGCCATCCGCGCCTGCCAGGCGATGTTGACCGGCAGCTTCTCCAGTGCGGCGATCATCGCCGGGTAGTCGTCGACCTCGAGCAGGTGGAACAGGTCGGTTCCACTGCGCCAGATCGTCCACTCACTCACCCCTGCGGCACGGATGGCGGCGGTCAGCTCCTCGGGGACCTCCCGGTGTGCCGCCTCGTACTCCTCGATGCGGTCGGCGCGGACCTTGGTGTGCAGGGCGACCCTCATGACGGCTCCTTCGACGGCGTGGCCGGTGCGCTCGGCGTGGGTACGGGGACGGGGGTGTTCAAAGCCAGCAGGCCCTCGGCGCGCAGGTCGTCCCAGACGGCGTCCGGGATCGGGCGCCGCCACTGCTCCACCGTGTCGCGCACCTCCTCGGGTGACCGGGCACCGGTCAATACGCTCGCGACGGCTCGGTGGCCGAAGGGGAAGCGCAGAGCGGCGGCGCGCAGGGGCACACCGTGGCGCTCGGTGACCGCCAGCAGGCGCAGCGCCCGCTCCAGTACCGGCCTGGGCGCGGGCGCGTAGTCGTAGGTGGCGCCGGGCCGCGGGGCGGTGAGCAGCCCCGAGTTGAAAACCCCGCCGATGACGACGCTCCGGCCGCGGGCGGCGGCCTCGGGCAGCAGTTCGGCGAGCCCTTCCTGTTCCAGCAGGGTGTAGCGGCCGGCCAGCAGCACCACGTCGATGTCGGTCTCGCGCAGGAAACGGGCGGGCAGTGCGGATTGGTTCATCCCGACGCCGATCGCGCCCACGACTCCTTCGGCGCGCAGCCGCTCCAGCGCCGGGTACGCCTCGCGCAGGGCCTGCTGGGCGTGGTCGTCCGGGTCGTGCAGCAGGACGACGTCGACCCGGTCGAGGCCGAGGCGGTCCAGGCTCGCCTCCAGGGAGCGCAGGATTCCGTCGGCGCTGAAGTCCCAGACGCGGCGGTGGGAGGCGGGGGCTGCGAAGCCGTTCGCGAGGTCGTCGCCGTGACTGTCGTCCTGGTTCGGCACGAGGAGCCGGCCGACCTTGGTGGAGATGGTGTACGCATCCCGGGGGCGGCCGCGCAGCGCGGCGCCCAGCCGTCGCTCCGAGAGACCAAGACCGTAGTGGGGCGCGGTGTCGAAGGTGCGGATGCCGGCGTTCCAGGCCGCTTCCACGGTGGCGCGGGCCGCGTCGTCGGTGACGGGGTGGTAGAGGTTGCCGATGCCGGCACAGCCCAGCGCCAGTTCGGAGGCATGCACCGCGCTGCCGCCCAGCCTCGTGGTCCTCACGGCCGGGCCACCGGGCGCAGCCGCAGGCCCTGCATACCGCCGTCCACCGCGAGTGCGGTTCCGGTCACGCCGGCGGCGGCGGGGCTCGCGAGGTAGACGACGGCAGCCGCCACCTCGTCGGCGGTCACCAGACGCCCCATGGGCTGGCGGGCGTTGAGAGCGGCGCGTTCGGCCTCGGGGTCATCGGCGGCGTCCAGCAGCCGGGCCACCCAGGGGGTGTCGGCGGTGCCGGGGTTGACGCAGTTGACGCGGATGCCCTCGCGGACGTGGTCCGCGGCCATGGCCAGGGTGAGGGACAGCACGGCGCCCTTGCTGGCGGAGTACAGGGCGCGCTGCGGCAGTCCGGCGGTGGCGGCGATGGAGCAGGTGTTGACGACGACCGCGGTGCCCGGACGGGCAGTGGCGGCGCGGCGCAGGTGGGGCAGGGCGGCCCGGGTGGTGCGGACGATGCCGAGGACGTTGACGTCCAGGACGCGGTGCCACTGTTCGTCGGGGTTGTCCTCCACGGTGCCCGCCGCGCCGATGCCTGCGTTGTTGACGAGGATGTCGATGCCGCCGAGTCGCGTGGCAGCGGTCTGTACGGCGGCGCGTACGGAGGGGTCGTCGCTGACGTCGGCCACGAGGCCGAGCAGCGGTTGCGGCACGGCGCCGGGGTCGAGGTCGAGCACGGCCACCGCCGCGCCCTGTGCGGCCAGCGCACGGGCCGTGGCGAGGCCGATGCCGGAGGCGCCGCCGGTGACGACGGCCCGGAGCCCTGAGAGGTCGATGGTCATGCCGCGTCCTCCTGTCCGGCGGTGCCGGCCTGCCCCGGGGTCTCCGCCTGCCCGGCGGTATCAGCGCGATCGGCGACCCAGAACGTCCCGTCCGGGTAGGTGTAGGCGGCGATGGAGTCCTCCCGCATGGTGGCGGAGAAGCCGGGCGCGAGCGGCGCGCTGTAGTGACCGCCGCGCATCACCACGGGCGCGGTGAAGTGCTGATGAAGGTGGTCGACGTACTCGACGACCCGGTTCTCGGTCGTCCCGGACAGCGCCAGATAGTCGAACATCGACAGGTGCTGCACCAGCTCGCACAGCCCCACTCCCCCGGCGTGGGGGCACACCGGAACGCCGAACTTCGCGGCGAGCAGCAGGATCGCGAGGTTCTCGTTGACCCCGCCGACCCGGGCGGCGTCGATCTGGAGGACGTCGAGGGCGCCGGCCTGGAGGAGCTGTTTGAAGACGATGCGGTTCTGCACGTGCTCGCCGGTGGCCACCTTCACGGGGGCGACGGCCCGTCGTACGGTCGCGTGTCCGAGGACGTCGTCGGGGCTGGTCGGTTCCTCGATCCAGTACGGGTCGAACTCGGCGAGCGCCCGGGTCCACTCGATCGCCTCGTCCACGTTCCATCGCTGGTTGGCGTCGATGGCGATGCGGATGCCGTCGCCGACGGCGGCGCGGGCGGTGCGCAGCCGCCTGATGTCGTCGTCGAGGTCGGCGCCGACCTTGAGCTTGATCTGGGTGAAGCCGTCGGCGACGGCCTGCTTGGCCAGCCGGGTGAGCTTGTCGTCGGAGTATCCGAGCCAGCCCGGGGAGGTGGTGTAGCCGGGGTAGCCGCGTTCCAACAGGATCGCTTCGCGCTCGGCGAGCCCGGCCCGGCCCGCCCGGAGGAGAGCGAGGGCGTCCTCGGGGGTGAGGGCGTCGGCGATGTAGCGGAAGTCGATCTGGGAGACCAGCCACTCGGGTTCGGCGTGGGCGAGGAGCTGCCACAGCGGCTTGCCCTGTCGTTTGGCGGCCAAGTCCCACACGGCGTTGACCACGGCGCCGATCGCCATATGCATCAGGCCCTTCTCCGGGCCGAGCCAGCGCAGCTGGCTGTCCCCGATCAGGTCACGGCTGAGCGAGCCCGGGTCGGCGCACAGCTCCGCCACATCACGCCCCACCACGTGGTGGCGTAGTGCCTCGATCGCGGCGACCTGGACGTCGTTGCCGCGGCCGATGGTGAACGTGAAACCGTGGCCTTCCAGTCCGTCACCGGCGTCCGTGCGCAGCACCAGATAGGCGGCGGAGTAGTCGGGGTCCGGGTTCATCGCGTCGGAACCGTCCAGCTCCCGCGAGGTGGGGAAGCGGATGTCGTAGGTGTCGACGGCGGTGATCCGGGCGGGGATTGCAGTCAAGGGGGTGCCTCTCACGCTGGGGCGAAGGTCTGGCGCTGGCCGCCGAGCCCGTCGACGCAGAGCTCGACGGTGTCGCCGGGACGGAGGAAAGGGGTGCCGGGGAGGCCCAGGGCCACGCCGGCGGGCGTACCGGTGTTGATCACGTCGCCCGGCTCCAGGACCATGTACTGGCTCAGGTACGCCACGATGTGGGCGACCGGGAAGACCATGTCGCTGGTGTGGCCGTCCTGCCGCTTCACGCCGTTGACGCTCAGGTGCAGCCCGAGGTTCTGCGGGTCACCGACCTCGTCGGCGGTGACCAGCCACGGGCCGAGCGGGTTGAAGGTCTCGCACGACTTCCCCAGGTCCCACTGCGGCGAGTACTCCAGCTGAAACTCGCGCTCGGAGACGTCGTGGCTGACCGCGTAGCCGGCGATCGCCTTCCGTGCTGCCTCGGGCCCGTCGAGGTAGCGCGCCCGGCGGCCGATGACGACCGCCAGTTCGACCTCCCAGTCCGTCTTCACCGAGCCACGCGGGATCAGCACCTCGTCGTACGGTCCGACGACCGTGCCCGCGTCCTTCATGAACACCACGGGCCGCTCGGGAATCGGCGCGCCGGTCTCGGCGGCATGGTCGCGGTAGTTCAGACCGATGCAGACGACCTTGCCGGGGCGGGCCACCGGTGCGCCGATCCGCAGGCCGTCCGCGTCCAGCTCGGGCAGTTCCCCCCTCGTGACGGCGGCACGGGCCCGGTCGACACCGCCCGCGGCCAGGAAGGCGCCGTCGATGTCGTGGGCCACGGGAGACAGGTCCAGCAGCAGGCCGTCGTCGGTGCGGACGGCGGGGCGCTCCTCGCCGGGGGCGCCGACTCTTAGCAGTTTCACTGGGCAGCTCCCTTGCCGTGGGGTGATTTCGTCCGGGTGGGGGTGGCCGGCTGAGCAGGGGGCAGCCATGTGCCGGACGGAGGCGTACAGGGCATCGCCTGCCGACCGCCCGCCCCCCTCAGTCATCGGATGTATGCGGCATCGCGACTTTAGACGGAGGGACGCCTCTCTGACAATGAGATACCTCGGATGTATGCGCCGCATCGTGACGGTTCCACACTGGGCGCCACAGGCCACCAGCACCTCACCTGGTCAGAAAGGTGGCGCACGAACTGGCCCTCCGATGAATCCAGGGGCTTCTCCTGCGCCGCCCCTCCGCGGAGAGGGCGGCGCAGCGTTCTGGTGGCCGAGGGGCGACTCACGCCCTTACAAGGCATCCCGCGTGCCCCTGCGTCCACGCCGACCGGCAGCGCCGTTGCCGAATCGTGAGCTCGTTCCGCTCGTCCCGCCTCGCTTGAGGAGATGGAGAAAGTGCAGGTGGAAGTAGGTGGTGACGGCTGCCCCGCGGTGTCGCGCCGCGCCTGCGGAGGGGGGGAACCGGTCTGACGCAATTCAGGCAGGGGGAACCCTTGTCAAGTTCGGCAGTGCCGTCGTAACGTCCTCGGCGTCCGAGATACATCGGAGGAATGATCGACGTCTCTCAGCGCGACCCGCAGCGCGACCGTCGAACTCCGCCGCCTCGGCCACCGGCTGACCCTCATTTCCGTCCACATCGGGCGCGGTCGCACCTGCCTTGTGCCGAACCGACCGCTGTCCGCAGGCGTACTCGCCCTCCCCAGCGGGCCGGTACACCGCCCTCCCCCCCGTCGCCCTGCGGCTCACCGCCCTGGCCAAGGAGACAACACAGCCATGAAGCCCACCCGCACCCGCTCCACTGCCGCAGTCGCCACCGCCGTCCTCGCGATCGTGACCCTCGCCACCGGCTGCAACCGCGACAGCACGGCCTCCGCCACCTCGGGCAGCGGTGACAAGCCCGCCATCGGCATCGACCTGCCGCGTTCCGACTCGGACTTCTGGAACTCCTACGCCGAGTACCTGAAGAAGGACATCAAGTCCGAGGACATCAACGCGCTGCCGCTCAGCAACTCGCAGAACGACGTCACCAAGCTGGTCGCCAACGTGCAGGTGTTCCAGAACACGGGCGCCAAGGCCGTCGTCATGGCCCCCCAGGACACCGGCGCCATCGCTTCCACCCTCGACACCCTGGCGTCGAAGAAGATCCCCGTGGTCAGCGTCGACACCAGGCCCGACAAGGGCGACGTCTACATGGTGGTGCGCGCCGACAACCGGGCGTACGGCACCAAGGCGTGCGAGTTCCTCGGCGAGCAGCTGGGCGGGAAGGGCAAGGTCGCCGAGCTGCAGGGCGCCCTGGACTCCATCAACGGGCGCGACCGCTCCGAGGCCTTCGCCGCCTGCATGAAGGAGAAGTTCCCGAAGATCAAGGTGTTCGAGCTGCCCACCGACTGGAAGGGCGACGTGGCCTCCGCCAAGCTGCAGAGCCTGCTCGCCCAGCACCCGGACCTCAACGGCATCTACATGCAGGCCGGCGGTGTCTTCCTGCAGCCCACCCTGGCGCTGCTGGAGCAGAAGGGCCTGCTCAAGCCGGCCGGCGAGAAGGGCCACATCTCGATCATCTCCAACGACGGCATCCCGCAGGAGTTCGACGCCATCCGCAAGGGCCAGATCGACGCCACGGTGTCCCAGCCCGCCGACCTGTACGCCAAGTACGCGCTGTACTACGCCCAGGCCGCCGCCGAAGGCAAGACGTTCAAGCCGGGCAAGACCGACCACGACTCCACCATCGTCAAGATCCCGAACGGCCTGGAGGACCAGCTGCCGGCCCCGCTGGTGACCAAGGACAACGTCGACGACAAGGCCCTGTGGGGCAACAACGTCGGCTGACGGTCGGCGGCTCACACCCGCGGTGTGGAGGGCGGGCGTCCCCTCGCTCCACACCGTGCCGCACCCCGCGTTCCCCGACCCACCAGCATCCGTACACGAAGGACGGTATCCACCATGGCGGACACCGCGACCGCCCCGAAACACCCGGCCCCCGTGGCCGAGGCGACCGGCATCAGCAAACGGTTCGGGGCGACCATCGCCCTGCGCGACGCACGTATCAGCATCGCCGCGGGCGAGTCGCACGCCTTGGTGGGGCGCAACGGCGCCGGCAAATCGACGCTCGTGTCCATCCTCACCGGCCTCCAGCAGCCCGACACCGGATCCCTGCGCTTCTCTGGCGAGCCGGCACCCGCCTTCGGCGACATAGACGCCTGGCGCTCCCGCGTCGCCTGCGTCTACCAGCGCTCGACGATCATCGGTGAGCTGACCGTCGCCGAGAACCTCTTCCTGAACCGGCAGAGCGCCGGCCTCGTGCGGCCCATCCGCTGGAAGCAGCTCCGGCTGCGCGCGGAGGAACTGCTCGGCGAGTACGGCGTGGCCGTCGACCCCGCCGCGCGGGCGAAGGACCTCACCGTCGAGCAGCGCCAGTTCGTGGAGATCGCCCGCGCGCTGTCCTTCGGCGCCCGCTTCATCATCCTCGACGAGCCGACCGCCAAGCTCGACGCCCGCGGCATCGGCCGCCTCTTCGACAAGCTCCGAGACCTCCAGGGCCAGGGCGTTGCCTTCCTCTTCATCTCCCACCACCTGCAAGAGGTGTACGACCTCTGCACCACGGTCACGGTCTACCGCGACGCGGCCCACATCCTCACCGCGCCCGTGGCCGACCTCGGTCATCAGGCGCTGGTGGAGGCCATGACCGGTGAGTCCGCCGCCACGGCCACGGGCAGCGCCGCCGCGAGCACCGCCCGAACCGTACGGGCCGACTCCGCGCACCTGCTGGCGATCGACGGCCTGACGCTGCCCGGCGCCTGTGCGGACCTCTCCCTCTCGGTGCGCTCGGGTGAGGTGGTGGGGCTCGCCGGCGCCGCGGCCAGCGGCAACGTGCAGGTGGGCGAAGCCGTCGCCGGTCTGCACCGCCCCGAGGCGGGCACCATCTCGGTCGGCGGGCGGCAGGTGCGCGGGGGCAGTGTGCCCTCGGCCCTCGCCGCCGGAGTCGGCCTGGTCCCCGAGGACCGCCACCTCCAGGGGCTGGTCACCAATCGCAGCGTGGCGGAGAACGCGACGCTGACCGTCACCGACCAGCTCGGCCCGTTCGGCACGGTGCTTCCCGCCCGCACCAGGGCTTTCGCCCGGCGCATGATCCGCGATCTCGACATCAAGACCCCGGGAGCGGCCACCCCGGTCTCCGCCCTGTCCGGTGGCAACCAGCAGAAGGTCGTCGTCGCCCGCGCCCTGGCCACCGACCCCCATGTCCTGGTGGCCATTCGCCCCACCAACGGTGTGGACGTGAAGTCCAAGGAGTTCCTGCTCGGCAGGATCCGGCAGGTCGCCGACAGCGGCAGGGCCGCACTGATCGTCTCCGACGAAGTGGACGACCTGAAGGTGTGCGACCGGGTCGTCGTCATGTTCCACGGACGCGTGGTCGCCGAGTTCCAGCGCGGCTGGAAGGACGAACACGTCGTCGCCGCCATGGAGGGCGTCGGCAACACCCCCGTATCTGCCGCATCCGGCACCGACGAGCACGGAAGGTAGTCATGTCCGCCACCACAGAACTCACCGAGCCCGCAGCGAGCGCGGCGGAGCCGGCCGCCGCGGACACCGCAAAGACCGCCCGCCCCGGGATCGACCTCAGCCGCTTCCGTGACCTGTCCCTGATCCCGGCCATCCTCGTGCTGATGCTGATCGGGTTCATCGTCTCGCCGGCCTTCCTCACCGCCGACAACCTCATCGGCGTCGCCCAGCAGTCCACCGAACTGAGCCTGCTCGTCCTCGCCACGGCGCTCATCCTCATCTGCGGCCGGATGGACCTGTCCCTGGAGTCCACCATCGGCGTGGCCCCCGTCATCGCCGTATGGCTAATCCTGCCCACGAGCGGTGCCCGGTTCACCGGTCTGGGAATGCTCCCCGAGTGGACGGCGGTGCCGCTGTGCCTCCTGGTCGGCATGGTGATCGGTGCCGTCAACGGCTTCCTCATCCTCAAGCTGCGTCTCAACGGCTTCATCGTCACCCTCGGCATGCTGACCATGCTCCGAGGACTTCAGGTCGCCCTCTCCGAGGGCCAGTCCATCGTGGAACTGCCCTCCTCCTTCACCTACCTGGGCAAGGCGTCCTGGCTGGGTGTGCCCGCCGCCATCTGGATCTGTGCGGTGCTGTTCGCGCTCGGCGGCAGCGCGCTGGCCTGGCTGCGGCACGGCCGCGCGCTGTACGCGATCGGCGGCAACGCGGAGGCCGCACGCACCGCCGGCATCCGCGTCGACCGGATCGTGTGGAGCGTCCTCATCCTCGGCAGCCTGCTCGCCGCGTTCGCCGGCATCCTCTACAGCGGCCACTACGGCTCCATCTCCGCCACCCAGGGCAGCGGCTGGATCTTCCAGGTCTTCGCCGCGACCGTCATCGGCGGGGTGAGCCTCAACGGCGGCAAGGGCTCCGTCTTCGGCGCGCTCACCGGCGTCCTCACCCTGCAACTCGTCGTGAACGTCATGACGCTGGCGGGCGTACCACCCCTGTGGAACCAGTTCCTCAACGGTGCGATCATCATCGTCGCCCTGATCATCTCCCGCTTCGCCTCCGGCGAGAAGCAGGAGTGACCGGGCCCAGTGAGCCGCTCCGCCCAGTCTCCAGCGTTGCCGGGCGGCGCCGGCGCCCCGCACAGCACCGGCACGGAGAGGCACGCACGTGGCACTGACCGACGAGGCCATCGACAAGATCAAGGCGATGATCGTCGCCGGCGAACTCGCGCCCGGCTCCCGCCTCCCCAAGGAGGACGTCCTCGCCGGACAACTCGGCCTGTCCCGCAACTCGCTGCGCGAGGCCGTGCGGGCCCTGACCGCCATGCGGATCCTGATCACCCGCCAGGGCGACGGCACCTACGTCACCAGCCTGGAGCCCCATCTGCTGCTGGAGAGCCTCTCCTTCGCCGCCGACGTCTCCCAGGGCCACACCGCCCTGCAACTGCTCCAGGTCCGCAGGCTCCTCGAACCACAGGCGACCGGCCTTGCCGCCGCCCTGCTGAAGCCGGAGGACCTCCAGGAACTGCGCGAGATCCTCGACCGGTGCCGGTCGGCCACCACCGTCGAGGAGTTCGTCGCCCACGACATCGCCTTCCACCTGAGGATCGTCGAAGCCGTCGGCAACCCGGTGCTGTCCATGCTGCTGCGCGTGCTCTCCACGCGCACCCAGCGCGTACGCATCGTCCGCGGCAGCCGCACGAGTCACGCCCTGGACAACGCCCACCAGGACCACGAGGAGATCCTCCGCGCGCTCCAGACGCGGGACGCCCTGCTGGCCGCCTCCGCCGCGACCGTCCACATCACCGCCGTCGAGCAGTGGCTCGCGGCCAGCCTGAACGACGACTCATGGCCAACGATCGACAGCTGACCGCCGGGCACTGTCACGTTGGCTGACCGGTGGGATGATCTTCGGGTTGATCAGCCCGGGAAGGGTCGTCTGTGTGGAGCGCGTCGCTGCCGCACCAGGGTCACCGGTACCCGGTCGAGGTCATCTCTCACTGCGTGTGGCTGCACCGCCGCTTCCCCCTGTCGTTCCGCGAGGCGTCTCGAGTAGCTCATGCTCGAGCGCGGGATCGTCGTCTCCTACGAGACGATCCGCCGCTGGTGCGGCAAGTCCGGCAGACCTACGCCACCAGCCGACACGGCAGCGTGAACGGGCGATGAAGGGCTTCATCGGCGTTGGCGCAGCCCAGCGGTTCCCTGTCCGCATTCAGCGGCATCTCATCCCACTTCCGGTCCCGCCGCCATGTGATGGCGGCCTCCGGCTACCGATCCGAGATGACCATCCGCTTCGCCATCTGGGACCAGATCACCCGCGCCGCAACCGGCCCACCACCGTTTCAACACGCCCAGACCGTGTGCCCACCGCGCCCGACACACCATCAGACAGTCACGCACCCAACAACGTGACAATGCCCTTCTGACGGATCTCCGTGGGAGAAGCAGCGGCGTCCGCGTGCGGCGAGCGGCTCCACCGTGCGTCGCGACACCGCGGAGATCCACAGAAGGGCCTCGTGCCACGGGTGCGTGGACCGCATCGCACGGACCCCGGACGACGACACGACGGCCCAGTCGCTGCGGCGCCGGTGGAGACGTCCGGACGATCGTGACCGGCTTGCGGCGGGGTCCCGGCCACCGAATCGTGACCGGGACCCCGTGCACGACGGAGCGTCAGCCCCCGAGCCGCTCGGTGACGGCGCAGCAGCACAGTCCCTCGTCCAGGCACGCGGTCGACGAGTGCTTGCTCAGGGAGCCCGCGTGCGCCGCCACGCCTCTCGCCGGGCGCGCCGATGCCGAACCTCCGTCGTACACGAGCGTCCCGCCCACCATGGTGGCCGCGACCTTCAGCACGATCAGGTCGTGCGGGTCGACGCGCATGACGTCACCGTCGAGCACGCAGATGTCGGCCGCCTGACCCTGCTGCAGGGTGCCCTTCCAGCGGGCGGCGTGGTCCTGCCACGCCGGGGCCCGCGTGTAGGTGGCGAGCGCCTCCGGGACCGAGATCCGCTCGGCCTTGCCGGCGACGCCTCCGAACATCCCCTCGCGCAGTCGCATCGCCATCACGCCCTGGAGCCACGCAGGGAAGGTCACCGGTGCGTCCGAGGCGCTGGAGAGGCGCAGGCCCGCCGGGGTGCAGTACCAGTAGCTCTGCTGGGCTCGGTGGGTCCGGCCGACCAGAGCCGGGGATTCGTCGCGCAGGTTGCGCAGCGCACGCCGGACATGGTCGGTGTCCTGCTGGTGCGGCAGCAGCAACGCCTTGAGCTGGCTGGGTGTGGCCAGGCGCAGCTGAGCGAGGGTGAGCAGGACCTCGCCGCGGATCTCCGCTCCGGCCTTCTGCTCCGCAGCCTTCCGGTCCCGGGACGCTTCTCCAGGTACATCAGTACTGGGAGAAGATGAGTTGCAACCCGCCAGAGAGGGCGAATCGGGGGTCTGATCATTGACAACGGTCAGACGGCGGCTCGGGGCTACAGGGCTCGCTGCGGGGCTCGCTGTCGCAGCGGTGTCCGCCGGGGCCGGCGGCGTGTGCGGGGTGGGTGCGGTGGTCATCGCGACCTCGGGATTCTCCGGCCTTCGAGGCCGGATCGGTGACAGGTCCGGCCCGCACGCGCTAGGCGTACGGGCCGAAGTCACCGTGAGAAAGCACCCCTTGTCCGCGGTCTGTTCATCCCGCCCCAACGGCGTCCGTTTTGACCCTTGACCACCCCTTGTCCAAACGGTTCGTCCGTGACCAGGACCACACGCGGCAGCCAGCCGCAAGGGTTCAGCGACCCGACTCGGAAAACGCCCTGTACCAGGTGGACGACGACGTTGAGGAGATCACCGTCGCCGGCGAGGCGGAGCCGATGGCGTGAAGCTGGGCGTATGGGTCTCGAACACCAAATCAAGGCGCGACAAGCTCACAGGGGAGCATCTGGACGCGCTGCGGAAGCTAGGCGTGGAGGGCTAACTCCGCGACCGCACGCGCGACACGCCTTTCGTGCTCAGCCACTTCGGACGGCGCCGAGTGGGGGTGCCTCACTCGACGACGGCCAGCTGCCGAGCCGCGTTGTTCAGTGGAGTGAACGCGACGTCACGAAGTACCACGTGGCCACGCTGGGCAAGGGTGGGACATTCCACCAGGGAGGCCGTCACAACGGCATCGGCCACCTCAACCAGGGCCTCCGCCAGTGAGAAGGGCTGTGGTCGTGCAGTAGTGGGAAGCCGTCCCTGTTGTCGAAGTGCCGCCACCGGGCGGAGCCTTCGCACGCGCCGCCAGGGAGCGAACACCTACGTACCGCTCCTCCACCGACCGGCCAATGATGCCCCGCCCTGCACCACGTCACCGACTTCCCTCGCCCCAGACAGACACAGTCGCATGCGAATTCACACGCGACCGTTCCAGTCAATTCGGATACGGCGGCTACGGATTGATCGCGAGCTCCAGATACGCCGCGAACAGCACCAGGTGAACGCCGCCCTGCAGTGGCGTCGCTCGGCCTGGCACCACCGTCAGCGCGCTCACCACCACCGTCAGCGCGAGAAGCACCATGTGGGTGGGATCGAGGCCGAGGACGAGCGGGCCGGAGAGCCAGACGGAGGCCACGGCGACCGCCGGGATGGTCAGGCCAATGCTGGCCATCGCCGAGCCGAGCGCGAGGTTCAGGCTGGTCTGCACGCGGTCGCGGCGGGCGGAGCGCACTGCGGCGATCGTCTCGGGAAGCAGCACCAGCATGGCGATGATCACGCCGACGACGGCGTGCGGCAGATCGGCGGCCGCCACCCCAGACTCGATGGTGGGCGACACTCCTTTGGCCAGACCCACGACGCCGATCAGCGCCAGGCCCAGCAGCCCGAGGCTGACCAGTGCGGTGCGGGCAGAGGGGGTGTCGGCGTGGTCGTCGGCAGTGATCACGTCGCCCTGTCGGCTGACAGGGAGGAAGTAGTCACGGTGCCGCACGGTCTGGGTCGCCACGAACAGGCCGTACAGGACCAGCGAGGAAACCGCGGCGAACGTCAGCTGCACGGTGGAGAACTCCGGGCCCGGCTTGCTCGTGGTGAACGTTGGCAGCACCAGGCTGAGCGTGGCCAGGGTGGCGACGGTCGCGAGCGCCGCCCCGGTACCCTCGGGATTGAACACCGCCGTCCGGTGCCGCAGAGAGGCGGCCAGCAGGCACAGGCCGACGATGCCATTGCAGGTGATCATCACGGCGGCGAAGACCGTGTCCCGGGCGAGGGTGGAACTTTTGCCCCCACCGTCCGCCATCAGGGTCACGATCAGGGCGACCTCGATGATCGTCACGGCAACCGCGAGGACGAGCGAGCCGAACGGTTCACCGACCCGGTGGGCGACCACTTCGGCATGGTGTACAGCGGACAGGACAGCCCCCGCGAGGACCAGCGTCACCACGGCGACGACCGCGCCGGGCAGGTCCCGTCCCCACGTGGCAACCAGCAGGACGACCGCCAGCGCCGGCACCAACGACGTCCACCGGGACGTGAGCGATCTGAGACGAGCGATCACGGAGCAACCGTCCCAAGGGTGGTTCGCATTCCGGTCTGTGTGTCTGTCAGGAAACCCCGCGCCCTTCGCGTGTGGGGCCTTCGTGCGTTGCACGTCGCTGGAATCGGTCATCTCCTGTCCGTCGTAATCCATGAAAGATGGCGGTTGGTATACAGCGCGGCAACCTGCGCCGCGAACTTGGTTGTCTCGGGGTCGTCCTTGTTGTTTGCGCAGGGCGGCCCCGAGAAAGTCGAACTCGATCACTGTCAGGTAGCGTTCGACTGCCCCTGTCCTTGAGGATTAAACGACGGGCGGGTGGGACCCACGCCTGCGCTCCGCACTGACGAGATGCGTCCCCGGCGGTCCCGCCGGCTGCGCGCACGACCGGCGGCACCTGGACGTCACTGCTGGATGCCGGGGCCGGGCGCGGCCGCGGGAAGCGGGGAGGGTCAGTCGGCGCGGTGTTCCGGGCGCAGCGTCAGGCCGTCGTACAGGAACTGCTTGGGGTCGTCCGGTCCGAGTCCGAGGGCCCGGGACACGGCGGTGCCTTTGCGTATCTCCCGGATAAGGCTCGCAGCACTCACCGCCGCCGTACTGCTCTCCTCCGCCACCGTCGTCTCCGGCGCACAGGCGGCCGACTCTCCCGGCACGCATTACGACGCGGCCATGATCAGCGCCTTGGCTGCCTCGCTCGGTGTGAGCGAACAGGCGGCAGTGGACAGGCTCGACCACGAAACCAGGCAACAGGGCACCCTCTCCTCTCTGGAACGTCAGGGTGTCGCGACGGACGGTTCGTTCTTCGACATGAACGGAGACCTCGTCGTCAACGCTGACGGTCGGCAGGCGGTCCGAGAGCTGGAAGGCGCCGGACTGCGGGCACGCACGGTCCGCCATGGTGAGGATGAGCTGAACAAGGTCAAGGCCGAGCTGGATGCCAGGGCACTCAACGCAACCCCTACCGGGGTGAGTTCCTGGGAGGTCGACCTCGCCACGGACACCGTCACGGTAAAGGTCCACGACGGTGACAACGCCTCGGCCCGGGCCTTCCTCCGCGTGGCACGGGCACACGGAGACGCCGTTCGTATCCTGACGGACCAACAGGACCTGGTACCACAGGCCACCATCAAGCCGGGCGCGGAGATGGCCTTCAACGGTTTCGTCTGTTCCGTCGGTTACGGCGCCCGCGACTCCGCGGGCCGCCAGTACCTGGTCACCGCCGGGCACTGCATAGAAGACCTCCCAGTCCTCTCCTACCAGGGGACCCGCTTCGCCCAGGGCATCAACACCCGCTTCGCGATGGGCAGCCGCAGTGTCGACATGGGCATCGCCCGTCTCGACGCGGGCAACACGATATCCACCGTGGTCGGCACGTACGGCAGGGCTGCCGATCCCACCGTGCTCGGCAGCAGGCGCGCGGCCTCCGGATCCACCCTCTGCAAGTCGGGCCGCACCACCTTCTGGACCTGCGGCCGGGTCAACTCCTACAACGTGACCGTCACCTACTCCGACCCCAACGGCGGGCCCAACACCATCGTCACCGGCCTGGCCAGCTCCTCGGTATGCACACAAGGCGGCGACAGCGGCGGCGCCTACATCTCCGGCAACCAGGCCCAGGGCATGACCTCCGGAGGCCCCTCGAGCCAGCGCTGCAACGGCAGCGTCAACGCCCCGGGATCCTCCTACTTCCAACCCCTGGACGACGCGCTGCGGCACTACGGACTCACCCTGAACACCGCCTGAACGCCTGAATCCATAGACACGGCGTGAACGTGCGGGCCGGCCGGCATAGGAGCCGGCCGGCCCGCACCACTGACTCCGCAAGGCCCCAGGCAGTGATGAACCCACGGGTTCCACGGGTCGCCGCCTTGACGCGCCAAGAGGAGCCCTATGCGGGACAGGGGCCTCACTGAGCCATCGGCCCACCGCCCAGTGAACTGCTCTGCTACTGCCGGACGCGGAAGGATGCAGTGAGCAGCGGCTGTGCAGGCGGCGGTGTTCGACACAACCGGTCACCCTGCGCCGCGGGCGGTAGCCGGTTCCTCACCCGCCCCACGCGAGTTTGTCGCCTACTTCAACCGCCCACGCCTCAGAATGCCGTCGTCCTGTACCAGCGCCACGGGCCGTCCTCCAGCTCTTGGGTCTTCACCTGGCCCGGATCCACCTGGGTCGGGGTGTCCAAGCAGTGCGGATGCTGGTAGACCAAAACCGCCCGCGTGCTGCTGGCATCCACGTCGATGTAGTGGGACTCCTCCAGGGAGAACGCCGTGCAAACCCTGCGCACGTCTCTCAGGGTTTCGGAGGGATGCCCGTCTCCAGCAAGCGGACGGGACGTGGCGACCAGGGCCTCCGGGGCCGCCGTAGCCGCGCTGGTTGGGGCAGCCACGCCGATGGTGAGTGCGGCCGGGATGGCTGCGAGCATGGCTGCTCGTCGGGTCATTCGTAACATCGTGGTTCCCTCCGCAGGTTCGAACGGGCGCCGGGCTTCGCACCGACCACCGCCTCGGATGGGTCAGTGCGGGACGCTTTACCTACGCATGCTACGTCTGCCGCTGTAGCTCGAACCAGTAGTTGAGCAGGCAACGGGCCTGAAACAATGACGAGTTGGCGTGTCCGCAAGAAAAGAGCATTCTGAAAGGACCCCCAAGGCCTATCAGCTACGGTCCGCAGACGGGCAGTGCGTCGGCATCTCGGGTACGGATAAGGCCGCGACAGCCGTGGCAATAGCCCAGTCCTGTGCCGACACCCCCGCCCAGCACCTCCTCCTGGTCCCTGAGAGCGAACCGGAAGCGAGCGTCTTGCCCTCGGCCACCGGCTGACAGGGGTGCGCCTCGGACGAGCTCTTCGCTCAGGCCTTCGTCGACGACGACCCGCGCGACGCCACCGTCTCCGACACCTTCGACATCCTGCGGCCTGTCCTGGTGTGGACGTTCACGAATTTCCCCGGGGCTGAGTTCACGTATTCCCCCAGCCCCGGGCGCCGATGCGTCTACTTGACCGACGGCTTGGCGGGCTTGTCGGTGGGGTTCGCGCGGCGTCAGCGCCGAGCGCGAGGCGAAGCACGAGCAGGGTCGGCGCGAACCCTTCTGCCCTCAAGGAGGCGCGGAATCCTGACGCTCAAGGGACCCAGGCGGCGCGGGTTTGCAGCCTGTGGCTTGTCGAGGCACTGGGGCGGCTGCGTACAAGACCCCGTTCAGCCACCGCAGCGTTGGCTTCGACGGCCTGATCGGGACAGATTCGCCTGGGCGGTCGGTAACCGCCGTATCTCCCGTTTGGGCTTACGGCCCGCCCCCGCGGACCGTGGCCTGCCGGGCTGGCTCACTGCGGCTGATGGTTTGAACTGGCCGATTGGCTGTGAGGCCAAAGCCGCTGGTGGGACGATGACTTGGGATGAAGGGTGGGGTTTCGTGCGCGGTGATAGGCGGCAGATCCAGACGGCGGTCCTGGGCGGCGCGGACTCGGAGGATCCGCTGATGCTGCCGCTGGAGGCGATCGAGCTGGACGCCTTCCGCCGCCATCACGAGCACGACACGTTCTGGTGCGGGCTGCTGCTCGGAGGCTGCGGCCTTCAGCTGACCACCAAGCTGTACACCGACCGGGTCTGTCACTTTGCCCACCACCCGGGCCCCCAACGGGCATCCGCACCTGTGCGGCCGCCGTGCCCGCGGGGTCAACAGTGCCGACCACCTGTATGTGAAGTCGGCCGCCGCCGCCTGGCTCCGTGACCGGGGACATGCAGGCCGACTTCGCGTTCGTCCAGCCGGACGGGGTTCCGATCGGCTCGGTGGGTGGACATCCGGTTCCCCCGCGGCGGGCTGCGCGTGCACTTGGACCAGGCGGTGCCGCCCGCGTGGGACCACGAGGGCCGTGAGCCGGTGCTCGGGGTGTCGGTGCCGGTGGACCGGGACACTCTGATCGACCGCTGGTACGTCCACCGCATCCGGCTGGACAGCGACGGCACCGCCCGCAAGGTCAGTATCGGCACCGAGGCGTTTGCCCGGGAAACCGAGTGGTTCGCGCTGGACGACTGCGAGATGACGGAGCGCGGTCTGTCGACGCCGGCCGTGGAGCAGATCGTGCGCTCCCGCAGCACTCTGCCCGTCTCCCAGTGGGGTGTGGCCAAGGCCAGGAAGGCCCCGGACGCCCGCGCGCGAGCGCAGGTGCTGCTGCGCAAGCTGACCAACGCCATGAGGGTGGAATCCGTCCTCGTGGTCACCCAGGTGCGCCGCGACATCGCCGATCTGACCGGCGTGGAGGGGGAGCTCCAGGACCAGCTGGCGGCCGCCGTTGCGGACGCGGAACGCTGGCTGGAGGACCAGACCCAGGTGCGGCGAGAGCTCTTCTCCCGCATGGAGGACATCCTCGCCGCGCGCGACACGGTGCAGGTCCGTCAGCTGCTGGCGCGCGTCAACGCGACCGCGAGCCACGACCGCACCGCCACCGAGATCACCACTGTCGACCTGGCGGCCCGATACCTCGCGGAACAACAGCAGGCCTACGCGGAGCAGCTGCAAGCGGAGGCCGCGGCGAAGCTGGCCAAACAACAAGACCCCCGCGCGCGGCGGGCAGCCGACCGGGTGCGGACGCTGCTGGCGACGCTGCAGCGCCGCGGGGACACCGGGTCCCCGAAGGCGATGCGCAAGTTGGTGCGAGAGCTCCTGCACGCGGATGTGCTCGACGGGTGCGGATCGGCGGTCGGCTAGGCGGGTGATCAGCCGTCGTATCTCGGCGAGGCTGAGGTGGATGAGCTGGGAGGATCCGTTTCTGCTTTTCCGGCATCCAGCTCGCGGGCTCGCAGGACGGTCAGGCAGGCGTGGGCGGCCATGGCGAGGGTCATGCGGCGGTGCCACCCGGGATAGCGGCGAACCTGATAGTCGTCCAGGCCGCATTCCTGCTTGGCGCTTTGGAAGCATTCCTCGATGGCCCATCGGCTGCCCGCGATGCGGATCAGGTCGTCCAACGTGGTCCCGGCGGGGCAGTAGGCGATGTAGTAGGAGATCTCTTGCGGGCGGGCGACGCTGCGGCGGGCGATGACCCAGTGGCGGCGGTCGGGCCGATGCCAGGGCCGTACTTCCACACGTGCCCAGTCGTAGATCCGCAGGCCGTGGGCCCCGGTGCCGCAGGAACGGCGCTTCCATTTCTGCCGGGCAAGGCCGTTGAACAGGTCGTGGACGGGATGGTCGATCGCCCAGCGGGTGACCACGGTGTCGTGCCGGGTGGTGGCCATGACGTGGAAGACGTCCACCCGCTCCAGCTCCGACCGCCAGCCTTTGCTGAACCCGTAGGCGGCGTCCGCGGTCACCCAGCGAAACGGGATCTTGTCCGTGATGGCGCGGCGGACCATCGCCTTGGCCATGGCCACCTTGGTCTCGAAGGCGACCTCGTCGTCGATGCCGGCCCGGCGGCACCTTTCCCGGTCATCGGTCCAGGACGTGGGCAGATACAAACGCCGGTCGATCAGTGTCCGCCCGCGGTCGGTGGCATAGGCGAGGAAGACGCCGACCTGGCAATTCTCCGTTCGCCCCGCGGTGCCGGAGTACTGCCGCTGCACCCCGGCCGACCGCGTCCCCTTCTTCAGAAAGCCCGTGTCGTCCACGACCAGGACGGCGTCGGGGTCGCCGAGGTTGTCGACCACGTACTGACGCACGTCGTCGAGCACCTCATCGGCGTCCCACTCGATCCGGTTCAACATCCGGTGGATCCGGTCCGGGCCCGCGTGGCCGGCTTCCTCCGCCAGCGTCCAACCGTTCTTCCGCTGCAGCGGAAGATCAGGCCCTGCATGTAAGCAAGTGCCGACTCCCGGGGCTCCGATCTGCTGAACCGGTGCACGAACCGCTCATGCACAGCGTGCAGTTCACCCGCCCACAGCCTGACATCAGCAAGGTCCCCACCCATAACCACACCAACTACCGACCTGGCCATCAGTCACGGCAAGCACCGTTGCAGTACTAGAGGCGTCCAGCGCCGGGTACGCGCGGCTCGGGCCGGTGCCCGGGTGGCGGCTGTGCCGCCACCCGGTCTGCGGCTGCTGCGTCAACAGCCCACCGCCAAGCGGGGTCTTAGTCCGGGTCATAGACGTAAAGAGCCCTGGCGTGCCGGGTGTTGTTCACACTCCACCCACGCTGGGAGCCGATTCTCCTCGTCCGCGGGGTAACTACCAACTAGCGGTGCGACCGCTTTCCGGCCGGCAGGGCTTCTGAGCTGCTCTTTCGTGGCCATAGTTGGTTGTTCAGAACGATCCTTAGGCACCGTTTCCTGAACAACGTTTCCTCGGGTTTTTCAGGTTCTGGCAGATCATCCCCTCAGTGTCAGTGCGGCTGACGATGATTGCCTGCATCGACTGGTGACCGGCGTCAAACGGTCACCTTCGGGCTGACAGTCCGGGTCACGATCCGTGCGGCGGGCTCCCACCTGCTACACGACGACGTAAGAAGGAGAGACCTATGAATACATGCCCTGTCCTGTGCGGTGTATGGGCGAGCGGTGCCGGCCGGCGGTGGCCCGGAGACGTCCTGCGGCGGGAGGCGAGTGGGCATACCGGCGGTGACGGCGCCTTGGCGCTGGCGCTGGTGCTGGTGCTGGTGCTGGTGGCCATCGCGCTGCTGATCTTCGCCGGCTGCTCTGCCCAGATGGCCGTCGCTGCGGTCGCCGCCGGCTCCGTGGTCGCGGTCGAGTTGCAGCAGCGCCTGCGCTGATCGTTGGTGCGGGACCGGTTCGCCGGTCCCGCACCATGCCCTGCGAAAGGAAGGGAGGTGAGCCGCCATGGCCCGCCCCAGCAAGAAACTCCCCGACCAAAGCGACCTTCCCTGCGTTATGCTCGCCGCCGATTTGCGGTCCCTGCGGGAGCGCTCCGGGCTCACGATGGCGCACCTGTCGGACTTGTGCGGGCTGTCGGTGGGAACGCTCTCCAGCGCTCAAAGCGGCACGAAGGTGCCCACCGAGAAGACGGTGACCGCATTCGTCCAGGCGTGCGGCGAACTCGACGTCACACCGTGGCTGGCCCGACGGGAAGCCGCCACTCGGGGGGCCCTCCCCCGAGTCGTCCCCTCCACCGGGCACGCTCATACTCACGCCGGTGCCGACCCTTGCCTGGCGTGGCGCGGTACCTGGGCGCGGTGGGACACCACAGGCAAGCTGACACCCCCGTCCAAAGCTGCGGGCCTCAAGGCTCTCCCGCACTGGCTGTCGGGGCTGCGTGCCTACCGTTCCGTGTCGTTCAGGGCGATGGCCAGGGCGACGGGCTATTCGCACACCACTCTTGCGGCCATGGCCTCCGGTTTCCAGCCGGTCACCGTGCGCGGGCTGCTGGCCTTCCTGCAAGGTTGCCGGGTGGGCACCATCGCCGAGAAAATCGAGTGGCTCGACCTTCTGGAGCGAACCTCGACCAGTCCGCGACGCCGTCTGGATGCCGCTCGCGAACGTGCACGTCTGACAGCTTTGTCGGCAGGGCCTGACCGCGGCGCGACAGGCCCGGGCAACACCGCTGCGGTGAATCAGTCTGTGTATGCGCAGTGGGCCAAGCCGCCCCGTTCAGCGTGGCCGCGACAGCGTGCCGTTCAGGTGGACCGCCACCTGCTCATAACCGATCTCCGGGCCCTCCACCGGTTCTACGGGCGGCCCTTCCTTCCCCTGCTGGCTAGGCACGCGGGCATCGCCAGTAAGGCCCTGCGAGGCTACCTTGACGGAGACATGATCCTCAGCACCGGCCACATGAATCGGCTGGCAGCCGCTCTTGTGCGGCTCGGCAGTACACCACCGGCACTCGAGCAACTGCCGCACGTTCTGCCTCCCATGGCCGACTGGCACATCAGGCGGGATCGGCTAGGCAGGGCAGGGCGCTGAGAAGCGTCAGCGTCGTGGGCCGAGGTCGTGTCGGATGCCGGTGGTTCGGCGTGCTGTTTCTCCGTTGACGGTCCGAGTTCGCTGCTGCTGAGACGAGTTCGAGGAGCCGGCTCTGGTGGAGTGGTGTGCGCCGGGAGCCTGCGGCCTGGCCCGCGCAGGAAGGGGGGTGTCTCCTCACGGTTGTCCGCTTGCTGCCTCGGTTGCCGAACTGAGTGAGAGGATGTGATGCGGCTGCCGCCCCGGTGGGCGGATCTGTGGCCGGCCGCAGGTGCGAGTGGGGGGATCCAGTGCGGTTGGACGAGTTGTTTCCGTCTGCCTCCATGCGGCTCCCCGCCGGGGTGGAAATGGACGCTGAAGCGCTCGGCGAGCCGCGCTCGCTCGTGGGCGTGGCGGTGCTGCTGCAGCAGGTGCAGAGGCAGCTGAGCACATCGGAACACTCCCTGGAGCAGTTCACGATGGCACTGCTGGAGGACATCCAGGGGCTTGAGAAGTCCCATCCAGGCGTACCGGGGCCGGCGAGGGTCGTGCTGGCCATGATGGTGTGCTGGGTTCCGGCACGCTATGGGTTTGAGCATGCGCAGCCGCTCGCCATGTGGCGATGGCTGCACAGTGCGTTCGGCCCCCCGGTGGCGGCGGACGCAGGTGACACCGAGATCGACCTGGCACCGCTGGACGGAGCGCTGCGTGACGAGGCGTTCGATGTGGCGGCGCAGGCGGCACTGATCATGCTGGCGCCGGTGCTGTTCTACCTGAACAACACCGCCCAGTCGGCCGACGAACTGGCCGGGCAGCTCAGCCCGGTCGTTCTCACTCTGTGCGGAGATCGTCTCGTCCAGGGGCCTGAGCAGAGGGTGGAGGCGGCCGCGCATTTGCTGACCTACCTGATGGGGCACCAACGGTGTAAGGAGGCCTGCGCGCTGGGCCACGAACTGGAAGCGTATCTGTATGCGCGCCCCGGTTCCCCCCTGGCTGGTGCCCTGGCCGTCCTGCTGGCCGGTGCGCAGCCGTCGGTCACGCACCGCGAGCCTGCCGTGATCGCCCGGTGGGCGCTGGACCGTCTGGACCTGAATCCGTACACGGCGCTGTCTTTGAAGACCATCACCGCGGTGAGGATGGACCCTGGCGAGCGGGCCGCGTATTTCCCCGGCGTTGTGTCCCAGCTGCAGGCTGTGGCCGCGCTGGTGGAGCGGGAGCAGGATACGGCACAGTTGTCACGCGATCGGGGCACTCTGCTGTCCATGTCCGGGCCGATGCTGCATACGCTGCTGCAGGAAGGCGATCACGATCGGCTGATGCAGTGGTTGTCCATCTGGCATGGTGTCGCGCCCGACCAGCGGCGCCGCAATCGGTGTGTGGTCCTTGCCGCCGGCGGACGCGGCTGGTTCAGGCCTGGGACAGCGCCCGCAGGCGGGGACGATGCGCCGCTGGTGCGGCTGACTGCGGCCATGAACGCCGCTCTGGGGCGCAGCCTGGTCACGAAGGGATTGCACGATTCTGCACTGACGACGCCTGCCACCGGGTGCAAGCATGATGCATACGCCCCGGAACTCGAAGCGGCCCTGGAGGACTATCTCGACACCGCGGACCTGGCGGACTACGCCCGCGCGGAAAAGGCGGATGCGTTCGTCTCCCTGCTGCCGTCTCTGATACCGGTACAAGCCTTGCTGGCACGGCGGCAGGGGCCGGTCCTGCCGCTGGCCGTCAGCCTGCGCCAGCCGCTGCCGGACCGGCCCGTGAGATCGGTTCAGCTGTGGTGTGGCCAGGCCCCCTTCACGCGAGCCGAGGCAGAGGTGCTGGCGGCGGTGTTCTCCTACGCCGGGATCCGGTGCGATGTCGTGGGCCCTGACGAGGTGAGCCGGTCCAGCTTCCTGGCCGCCTACCGGCAGGATGACTACGACGTGATCTGGGTGGCCGCACACGGCCGGCACCCGATGCTCGCCCCGGACGAGTCCTCGATCCTGCTCAGCTCGAGTGAGCAGGTGCCTCTGCAGGAGTTGGCTGGCGCTGTTGTGCCGTCCACGGCCGAGCGTCGCCTGCTGGTCCTCAACACCTGCGACAGCGCGGCAGCCAACGCCCAAGGGCCGTATGACGATTTCGGCCTGGCCCGTTCCGTCACCAGCCCCGGACAGGCCGTCGTCGGGCACCTGTGGCCGGTGCCTGGGGGCGCGGCCGTCGTCTTCGGTGCACTCCTGGCCTGCGAGCTGGCCGACGGCAACGGCTTCGCCGATGCCTTCGAAACAGCACTGTGCGCTTTCCAGGGCTCATGGCACAACCTCGCACGCCGGTTCGAAGACCGCGGGATCGGAGCTGAAATTGCCGAGGCCTTGCACGACTTCCGCGATCCGACCCTCCTGGACTGGGGCAGCCCCACCTTCCTTGAGTAGCCGCTCGCAGCGAACCAGTCCTCAGGCCGGCCCAAACGCAGCGCGCTTTCTCTGCAGCGGGGTATGCCGGGCCGTACGGCGTCGTATGTCGTGGGTGGGTGCCCAGTTGGCTTGTCGGGGTGCCGGTAAGAACGCTGTCACCGATCCTGCTGGCCTATTCCGTGCCCAGCGGGGCTGGCGGCTCGTTGGGCGGACAGCAGCGGCCGTCTTGGTGTGCCCGGTCGCGGGTGGGGTGCGAATGTCGATGCGGCCGATGGGACACCATGATGAGAAATGGATGTTCCAAGGACCAGGCGCCGAGGAACTCAGCGTTTGACGCGGTTACGGACGGCCAGGACCGCCAGGCCCAGAAGAACGGCCTCGATCAAGCGGGAGCTCATCTCGATGTAGGTGCCAGCAGTGGTCAGATCCTGCCCGGCTGAGCGAAACACCACTGAGTTGAGCGTGACGTTAAGGGCCTTCTCGAGGCGCTCGGCGGTGAACCAGCTCCCGGTGGGGTTCTGGGGATCGGCCTTGTCGATCTCCCCCGGGTGCGGTGGGGGCGAGGACGGGGTGGGTGCAGCGGTGGCGGTGGCGGGTCTGGGCCACGCATCGGTTGTCTTCGACCGGGTGCTCAGCGAGGTAGCGGCACAGCAGCAACTGCACGACGGGCCGGGCCAAGCTGCCGACGTCGGAGTCGGAGTCCGCGGCCTGCGTGCTGGCGGTAGCCGGTGTGGGGGTGAAGGAGCCGCTGTCGGTCAGGCGGCGGGTGCGGACGGCGAGCTGGCGGCGGAGCGCCTCGAGGTGAGGGCCGGTTCGGCACAGGGAGGTGCGGCGCGGGCAGAGCACGGCGTGCGGGATGCGACACCACGGGCTGCCGTCACCGTGTGGGTAGGCGATGCCGCTGCTGAGGTGCCAGCGGCAGGCTTCGGACACCTGCGTGGCAGCCAGTTCCGTGGGATGCAGGGCGATGGGCCGCTGGTCGGCCCGCTGGCTGCCGCGCCGCTCACTGGGCACTGCGCCCTGCGCCGTTGACCCTGCCGGCTGCAGCGCCTGCCCTGCGGCTGGCCGCTCTCCTACTGGCCTCCCACTCCCCCACCAAGGCCGAGCGCAGCACCGACATGGACGTCCTCGCCCGGCTGTGCGGGCACTCCCCTCAGCAGACCGGAGAACTCCTCGACCGGCTGGTGGCCACGGGCACCTTGGGCGCGTGGCAGCACAACCGGGTCACCGATGAGGTGTTCTGGCAGCTGCCCCAGCCACAGGCCCGAACGCGGACCTGCACTCCGCCTGACAGGCACCGGATGCCGCGGTCTTGAGACCGGCGCCGGGCCAACGACAACACTCGGCGGAACAGCTGGCTTCGTATGTCCGTACCATCTCAGAACCAAGGGCATGGTCCGGCACATGCGGTGCTTCTGCCGAACGCCGCGGCTTAGGTTCTGTCTCTTTGGTCAGGGTCGGGTCCAGATGAGGATGCCCGCGAGGTGGAGTGCGGCCTGGTAGGCGATCGCGAGCTTGTCGGTTCGCG
>NZ_JBIBAF010000028.1:0-71312 GCF_042899705.1 Streptomyces sp. NPDC013187
AGCGGCTCGATCCGGTCCCACATCGCATCGGTGATCACTAATCGGACGGACATATCCGATCAACTGACCAATCCATCAAAGAGACACGCTCTAGCCCAGGGCACGCATCACCCGCAGCGCGCCTCACAGCTCCGAGGAAGGGTCAAACGCCATGCCCAAGACAACAACGCCCGCCACCGAACTGGCCTCGCAGTACCTCGCCCAGGTGACCGGCGACCTTGAAGCAAACGTCAAAGAGCAGGAACGCATCAACGCGGAAATCGCCTCCCTCCAGGAGCAGCTCGCCGCACTGCAGCACGACCACAGCGTGCTGGTGAACGTGCAGCAGGCACTCGGTATTTCAGCGGCGCCGACTGCGCCTGCAGCCGAGCCCGAGAGTGCCGCGGTGCCCTCTCCACGGCGGAAGAAGGCCGGTGCCGCGCCCGGCGGTAAGCAGCAGGCACGCAAGTCCGCTGTCGCGCCACGGAAGCGAGCAGCCGGGAAGCCTGCGGCCAAGACGGCGGACGCCGCGAAGTCGGCCCAGCACACCCTGGTCGAGCTCATCCGCCGCCACCTCGCCGAGCAGAAGGAACCACGCTCCGCCGCGGAGATCTCCACAGCGCTCGGCCAGGCACATCCTGACCGCGACATCGCGGCCAAGGTCGTGCGCGTCACGCTCGAGGGACTCGTGGCCAAGAGCCAGGCCGAGCGCACCAAGCAGGGCAGGTCCGTCTTCTACGCCGCCCCAGCATCGAAGCCCACCACTGCGCCTGAGACCGAGGCTCAGCCTGAAGACGCTGATCACTGACGGTGCGAAGGGAAACGCTGCCCTAGCCTGTTGTGCGGGTGTCAGGTACGGATCTCGCACTGGGCAAGGGCAGCACCGGCCCAAGCTCCGGTCCCGGCCAGTCAACAGGCTCTGTTGGCCCGGTCCGGGCTGCGGAGCTGCACGATGTGACCCAGGTGAGGGGCCGGGGACGGCACCGTCTTCCCCCTGCGGTGCCCAGCATGATTCGGGGCCGGTGGCACTCGGTCGGGTGAAGACACCGCGTGGGCAGAACCTTCTCGGACGCTGGCGCGTAGTGCCGTGTATGAGGCCGATCAACGAAGCGCATGTTGCCGAGCCCGGGCTGGCCGTCGTGGAGGTCGCAGCACACGACGACCGGACCGCTCTCGCCGTACAGGAACTACTCGCCACGCTGTGCGCGATCGCCCCGGACGAGCGTACGATCCGGGAGCCCGGCGAGCCCGGTGTTCGGCTGCGTTGCTTCCTGGACCTACGCCAGGCGCCCGACGCCGGCGCTGTTGACGCGGACCAGACCCTGACGATGACCGTGGGGTCCAACGTGCCTGCTCGCTGACGGCACGTACGAACAGGCGGAGCGCCCCAACTCCACTACATGCAGGCGCACTCTGCAAAAGCCCGGCCGAGCTCGCTCCGCCCCACCTGAGTGACCCACCACTTGAGCATTCACCGTGAATGTTGGGCATGGCGGGCCGCAGTTTCAATACTGCGCGCTCCCCTGAAGGCAGCCCGTCAGAGTCCAGTACAGGTCCCCCCAGTCCCGAGAGGTCTGCCAGGAATTGAGCAATCCGGTCACGGCCAGCTGATCAAGCGTGTTGGGCAAGTCAGCGGGTTGTATCCCACAGGCGCGGGCCATCTGGTCGAGCCCTGTCAGACCGGCATCGGTGTCCGGGTCGGCGTGCGCAGTGAGGTAGAGGCTTGCCAGCTGCAGCAGCGGGCCCGCCATCGCCCCGACCGTCGAAGGGCTGGCGACACGAAGTGCCCAGTCTGCTGCCTGCGTGCGGTCGGGGCGTGCGGGGGCCTGACTGAGCAGTACGGGATCGAGTAGTTCAGCCCCAACTTCGTTGGCGGCTCTTGCCGGGCTGATGCGTAGCCATCGTGCGTGTTCCAGCTCGCGCCACAGGTCAGGGGTGTCGAGGCGGAGGCTGCGGAGCATGCCTTTGGGCAGTCGAACCTGCATGGCGGCGTCAACGCGGAACGCGCACTGCAATGCGAGCAGGCGTGCTGCGGCCGGGGTGTTTTCGGGGAGGCTGGCGGCCAGGTAGCTGAGCATTTCACGGACTCGGATCCGCTCGCCCGGGCCTCTGGGGCTCCGTCTGCGCCGCGGGACTGTTGGCCGCGGGGCGCGGGCGGGGGCTGTGTCGGGGACAACGGCGGCGTGTGCTGTTGCTGCGGCGCAGGCGCTGCAGGCGTCGGCGAGTCGCCAGAGTCGTCCACCGCGTTCGCGTGCGAGGAGGAGGTGGATGGGGCCGGCGCAGCCGCGGTGGCGGGGATGCCAGCAACAGCCTCGTTCGTGGCATTGGCAGGTGCGCAGGTGGGGTGGGAGCAGGTCACCGCGTGCATGTCGTGCGAGGTGGGCGAGGGCTGCCGAACGGGCGGAGTCTGCGGTGACCTGTCCGCTGCCGTTTGGGCAGTGGCGGCATACGAGGACGAGTCCGCTGGGGTGCGGGCGCAGTTCCACGGTCCAGGTGCGTGGTGTCGCCGGGCATGCTGTGCGCAGCCTCATAGGCCCGTGTTCCTCCTGCTGCGTGCGCGCCGGTTTCGTCGGGGGCTGTTGGGCGGCGACCCACCATAGTGCAGACCTCTGCCCTGTCGCCGCTGTCACCACCTGCAGAAATAGGGCAGAGGTCTGCACTGACAGGGCAGGGGTCTGCACCGTCGGATGGACGGGTGACGATCTTGCCGCCCGATCCGGACCTCGATGCGCTGCGGTTGGAGCTCGCGCGTCTGCGGGCCGCGCGCGGGTGGACCTATGACGAGCTCGCCGCCCGCAGCGGCCTGGCCAGGCGCACGGTCATCGAGATCGAGCAGGGCCGCACCATCGGCACGCTGAAGACCTGGCACGCGCTTGCCCACGCGCTGGGCACTCCGTTCGACGAACTCTTCGGCACGCTGTGCCGCGGGCACGATCTGCCGGAATCGGGCGGGGACTGAGTCCCCGTCCGAGCGGTCCTCGCGGATCACCCGAATCGGCGAGACTGTCTCGAACGTGCGCACGGCTCTTCGCATGCCAGTCGCATCGTGTGCGGCCGGACAGGTGAAACCGCGGCAGCGCTGCCACAGGGTCGGCGTGTTGGCTGGCAGGTTGCGCGCATGCGCTCCACACCTCCCCCATCACAGCATTGGGACGGCAGCCCATTCACCCATCGCGTGCGCCGTTCCTTGCAGGTCACCCCCGACGGCGCGAGCCGGCTGCTGCGCTGCGGCCAAAGCGACCGGTGCCGCGAGTGCGGCAACCAGATCGAGTGGTACCACCGCAGCGACCGCCGGCACGTGCGTTTGCATCCCCAGGGACTGCCTGCCGCCCGGGTGCCAGCCGTGTGTCGCTGGCACGTCAGCTCCGGCGTCGCTCACCCGGCCGGGGATGGCAGCAACTGGTGCCGTCTGCCGCACGCCGCTGTCTGCCCCGCCCGGGACACACTCCCGCTTCACTCCGAGCTGGCCGGCCTGCGCCGGTCGCTGGCCGTTCGCTCGCGCCGCCTGATCGACACCGGCACCTTCACCCCTCCCCCGGTCTGGCCGGACAGTCCGCCGTCACGGCCGGCCCTCTGCAGGCCGGCCAGGCCCATCGTGCAGCTGTTGTATGTCCGCTACCTCGCCGCCCGGCCGGTGGACGAGATCCAGTGCGTCGCCCAGACCCGGCGCCGCCACCGCTGCACCAGCCCGCTGCTCACCTCCGACGCCCCAGCCGGCACCTGGAGGCTGATGCCCTCCACCGCGGCGGACGGCCAACTGGCCCTGCCCGCCGATGTCGTGGCGGTCTACGACCTCAGCCGCCTCCCCTACGCCGAGCAGCTGCGCTGGCGCGCCCAGCGCTGCCCGCAGCATGCCACCACCCCGACGGCCGCCGACCTGGCGGTGGCCGACTTCGAGCTCTTCGACCCGATCCGCCACCACGCGCACATCCACGCCCGCCTGCCCGCACCCGCCCGACGCCCTGGCTTTGCGGGCCGTGCACGACAGACAGCCCGGTCATGACGCCGCACCACGCCATCGAGATCACCCTGATCCGGCCCGTTACCGCCGGCGAACTTCGAGAGGCGTCCGGTGGCATGCTTCTGGCCGCGAACGCGGACCGCACCAGGCTGATGGCGCTCCACAGTGCACGCCATCCGGGCGGCGCCCTGCATGCGCTGCGGCGTCGGCTGGGTACACGCTTGCCGATCGACGTGCTGAGCACGCACTATCCCGACCGGCACGGCCAGGTCGTGCTCAACATCGCACTCAACCACGCCGCCGACCAAGCCCTGCGCCAGGACGCCGCCGCCGTGGGACAACGCCCCCAGGAGGTACTCCGCCAGCGGGTGAGCGAAGGTGTTGCCCGGGACCAACAAGAACGCGCCCGCCGCCTGGAGGAACGGCTCGAGAGCCTGCTCGCCCGCCATACCCCTGAAGAGGTACTGGCCTGCGCGGCCGGCCTCCTGCACGGCCGTCAGCACCGCCGCGTACCGACAGCGCCGTAACGGTCCTCCTCTCTCCCTTCCCCTCTCATACCTCGGCCGGCGGCGATCCCTTTCCTCCGCTCGCCCATCTCTCTTTCACGGAGCCCTCGTTGCCCACGCCAACCGATGAACAAGCCCACGCTGTCGAGGCCTTCCAGGCAGGCCACCACCTCGTCCTGCAGGCCGGCGCAGGGACGGGGAAGACCCACACGCTCGGCCTGCTCGCCACCAGCACCCGCCGCCGCGGCCGCTACCTCGCCTTCAACAAGGACATCGCACGGGACGCCGCAACCCGGTTTCCTCGCACCGTGGTGTGCAAGACCGCCCACGCAACGGCCTACGCCGCCGTCGGCCACCGCTACACGAGCCGGCTCAACAGCCCCCGCCAGCCCGCGTGGAAGACGGGCCAGGCACTCGGCATCACACGCCCGGTCCGCATCGGCTCCCACGAGATCAGCCCAAGAGCACTGTCCCACACCGTGCTGCGGACCGTGACCCGCTACTGCCACTCCGCCGACCGCACCCTGGCCCGCCACCACGTACCGAATCTGCGTGGCCTGGACACCGCCGACGAGCACACCCAACTCGCTAAATACGCACTGCCGTTCGCCCGCAAGGCCTGGGCCGACCTGCACAACCCCGAGCAGGGTGTGGTCCGCTTCGAGCACGACCACTACCTGAAGATGTGGGCTCTGACCGAGCCGAGACTCGAGGCGGACTTCCTTTTCCTCGACGAGGCCCAGGACACCAACCCTGTTCTGGAGAAGGTCTTCGCCGCCCAGCGCGCCCATGCCCAGCTCGTCATGGTCGGTGACTCCGCCCAGGCCATCTACGGCTGGCGCGGTGCAAGAGACGTGATGACCGGTTTCGACGCCATGCCCCTGACCCTGACCCGCTCCTTCCGTTTCGGCCCGCTGATCGCTCAAGAAGCCAACCGATGGCTGGCGCTCGCCGACGCCCCCATCCGGCTCACCGGCACCGAGACCATCCCCGCGCAAGTCGGCGACCTCGAATGCCCCGACGCCGTACTGTGCCGCACCAACATCGGCGCCATGACCGAAGTCATGCGCCTGCTCGGCGACGGACACCGCGTCGCGCTGACCCGCGGCGGGAACACCCTGGCAGCACTCGCACTCGCAGCCCGCGACCTCAAGGACGGCCGCCGCACCCCCCACCCCGAGCTCGTCCTCTTCGGCTCCTGGGGCGAGCTGCAGGAGTACGCCGAACACGACCCCGCTGGCGGTGACCTGCAGCCCTTCGTGGACCTCGTCGACACCCACGGACCCGACGCCATCCTCACCGCGATCAACCAGCTCACTGACGAGAAGAGCGCCGACGTCACCGTCTCCACCGCCCATACGGCGAAGGGCCGCGAATGGCCCACCGTCAGAATCGCCCACGACTTCCCCCCGCCCAAAGACACCGATCGAAATGACGCGCACGGCCGCCCGATCCCAGAACCGGTCAGCGACACCGACGCACGCCTCGCCTACGTCGCCGTCACCCGCGGCCGCCACCACCTCGACCTCGGCGGCCTGTCATGGATCCACACCCACCTCACCCCACATCCGGCTGCCTGAGCACTGCGCAAGCGAAAGCCCGCGCAGGGCTTGACGGTGGTGGCCGCGCAGCTTCGAACACTGGTTGGAACAAAGGGCAACGGGCCGCTGGTGCCGCGCACACCTACTGCTGGCTGGCGACCGATGGTCGATAGGGGTGAGGTATCGCTGGCCGATCCGCATCATTAGGCGACTGACCTGGGAAGTTGTTGAGACTCCCTTGAGCTTCTAGGCATTGGAAACCAGTCAACGTCATTCGCTCTTCACACCTCCCGCACGGGTTATCCACGACCTCGGTCATGCCATTTGTCAGATTCGCCCCCCTGAATTCGACACATGCCGGGAACGGCGGCTTCCAGCCAGCTCCAGTGCGCACCTGTCTGCGTTGATCACCCACGCGTTACTGTTCGCATCCACTCGGGCACAGGTTCGAGGAATCGGGTCAACACCCGTTACACGTGGGGCTTTAGGCCAGCGGTGTGCGTCAAGAGAGTGGGCCCGGTCGATGCATTGGAAGGACATAGTGACTCATCAACACCCACAGGGGGCGCCTCCTGCCCGCCGCAGTCGGCTGGCAGTGCACGCTGCCACTTTGACGGCCCTCCTCGCGGGCGGGATCACGATCCCGAGCCCACTCTTCACCCCCGTCGCTCAGGCCGCCGAGTCGTGCCGGAGCCAGGTTGCCACCTACGTGATGGAGGTGACCCCCGGCACCGGGTGGGCCAACGTAGCCAAGCCGCGTCTTCTGCGAAAGTACGTGGACTGGGACCCTAAGAACGGCGACGCCAACGGGACGATGCTCGACACCGGCAAAACAGCGCAACTCCCGTACGGCAGCCGCGTGTTCACTGGTGGTCAGGGCTCAATTTACGAGATCACCAGTGACGGCGTCCTGAAGTCCTACAAGGACAAAACCGACACCGGTGGAAGCTTGCTGACGCCTGTGCGCACGTATGACGTGAATTGGACCACTCGCAAGCGGGTGTGGTCCAACGGCAGCCGCATCTTCTCCGTCCATGAGGGCGGTAAGCTCGAGGTGTTCAAGCAGAGCGATCCGGCCACCGGAGCGGGATCAGTGGACCTGCTCGGTACACTGCCGTTCGGCAAACCAGCCACCCTCGCATTCCAGAACGCCGACGATGTCTGGTCGGCCGGAAATCGGATCTTCACACTGAAGGACGGAGAGATCCGCGCCTGGGATTACCGCGAGGAGGGAACCGCACCAGTCCTCCCCGACAGCGGCATTCTCCTCGCCTCGGGCCTGACCGACGCGGTCAACGGATGGAGTCCGGGGCCGGGCTCCGTCTACACGGCAACCAGCGCGAAGGACTACTCCGGCATCGTCAGAAGCTACACCGGAACCGCAGCGCTGGCCCTGGCCAACGACGATGTCATGACCGGCCTGTACGGTGACGTGTTCGCCGATACCGCCTCATGCCTGATTGATGCGCCGGACACCAAGCCCGTTCTCGGCAGCATGCCGACGGAAACCGAGGCTCCTCCAGCAGCCGCCACAGACGACACCCCAGATCCTGCTCCCGTAAGCCCGGGACAATTCTCCGGCAAGTTCGTCCTGGGCGACGGTCGGCCGGCCGCCGGCATGACCGTTCGAGTGGAGGCCAACAACGTCACAGACGAAAGCGATACGGAAACCCAGCTGACCACCCTGGGTACCGCAACCACGGCGGCAGACGGCACGTGGAAGCTCACTCTCCCGACCACGCTTCCCGCCTCCGTCAGCACCGCGGCCGCTGAGAACGGCGGAGCCGTCAACGCCATGGCCAGCGTTATGGGAAGAACGTCCACCGGCGTGCCGATGCGTGGTGTGGACCACGTGACCGCAGCGCCAGCAACCGCGGCCACCACCACTCAAGCGCTGGTGGCAACTGCGGCGGAGGACTCCGCGAAGCCGGCGCCGGTTCTCCCCCTCGTAGAGGACACCGCACCGGAGCCGACCGAACAATCGTATGCCCAAAGCTGGAGCGCGCATCAGGAGGCCATGGGGCAGGACACTCTCGGCGACGGCCCCCTGCCCATGTGGCAGAGCGACTCCGGCGATCTCCCCACTGCTGACCCCTATGTCGTTGGTGGGGTGGACACGAAGCGGTTGTCCATAGAGCCGTATGACGGCGGATGCGACAAGACTAGCGAAAAGGTCATCGATAAAAAGACCTACTACACGACCGTCGCCGAAGGCCATGCTCACTGGGACGCCAAAGCCAGCGTGGACTACGACCAGAAGCTTGCTTCCAACGTGGAGGTCGCGGTGAAGACTGGATCGAACTGGTCGATCCAGGGCTCGGCGACGCTCGGTTCTTCGATGTCCGTCACTACCGGATACACCAACCGAGGGCCGCACTTCGCCAAGCAGTGGAAGGTGCCCATCCAGTACAAGAAGATCAAGATGATCTGGAAGTGTGGTGGTGGCAACACCTTCACGCAGTACAAGATTCGGGCCGGGAAGTATCATGTCCCCGCTGGCGGCGCCACCGGTAAGTACGGCAAGGACGTGCGCAATAAGGACGGCATGACCGCCTATTACAACTCCCCGAAGTCCCATCGCGCCTACGTGGAACGCGGAGCGTACTTCCAGCTTTCCAAGAACCGAAGCATCAAGTGGTCCGGGGCGGTCAGCGCCTTCGGTGTCACCCTGGGCGGCTCCACCCAGTTCGACAGGGAACACAAGCAGCGCATCACCGCGGGGACGAAGTCGGGACGGCACGACATCTGGGGGAAGAATGACAGGGTCTCCGGTAAGCCGGGCATTTTCTTCTCCTTCTAGCCTGCTGGCCATACTTGCTGTCGTTGCACTCAGTGCCTGCTCGTCCCAAACCGACTCGGTCAGGTCCGGCCGGGCACTGGCCAACGAGGGCGCCCAGTCCAGCGGCGTCGTGGGAACCGAGCACGCAAAGGTCGGTGAAACGTGGTGGTTTGCACTGCCCGTACCGGCCAACACCACTTCGCGGCCGATCGAGATCACGGACGTGGCAGTGCTCGACGTTCCACACGGAATCAAGGTGCTGAAGTACGGCGCTTACAGCAAGGTGGACACCGAGGGCATCCCCCTTCTGGTACGCGAAGGCGGTGACGCCCCCGACTTCTCCCGGCTGACCAACCACATTGACAAGCCGGTGAGGGTCGCCCCAGGGGCGGAGAGCGACATCTTCTACCTCGCCAAACTGAAGATCACCTCTCCGCCTCAAGGAACCACCCGGCAATGCCGGTTCGATTACCGACAGGGCGATCAGACCTATACGCAAACCCTCGACTGCGAAGTCGAACTGAAAACCGGCTAGGTGTGTTGCCCCGGGACGTTGGTGACAGGCGACACGCCTTAAGCAGACCTTGAACGAGGCGAGGGCCTCTGGGGTTCAGTGTGGATTACGGAGTCTGCACCGATGCCCAGGAGGCCCTCGTTGTTTCACCGTGATATTCCACTGACCGCGACCTGCAGGCCGCGCCTGGCCAACGTTGCACCGGCGACGACAACTGGACGCTTCGCTGGGCCGCGGAACGCTTCCATCGTGTCCGCACAGTCCCGCCCGATGCGACGCCAGGCACGGCAGGCGCCGCACCGGGCGAAGCCCCGAGCGCGTCCATACGAGAGTCTCCGCCCGTCACGCCGAGAGCAAGCGCCAGACGCCGCGCGGCCCGCCCTCCTGGCGGACGACGGGACTTTGCGGACACAACCTAGTACTCCAGCCGTAGATCGTGATCCGCGGTCTGTGCCGACTGGGTTGGCCAGTTGGTTGCCGCGATGGCATCGCGTGCGGTGTCGGTGACGGAGCGGCCGTCGGTGGATATCCGTGTGACCCATGGGGGCGCGGTGGCTTCCAGGTGTTGGGCCATGGCAGTGCTTCGGGTGACGTGGGCGTCGAGTTGGCTGCCGATCTCCCGGGTGCCGAGGCGTTGCCGGGCGGTTGCGTCGTCGGCGGTCAGGAGTACCGCAGTGATGCGGGGTGTGCCGCCCATGGCACGGGCGATCAGGTCGGGCTCCAGAACGGAGACGGTGTTGGTGTAGATCAGCCTGCGGTATCCCAGAGCGGCGTAGTTGCGCCAGAGCGCGGCGAGGTTCGCCTCGGTCATCTTCGTGCGCGCGGGGTCGTCGGCCGGGACGGGGAATGCCTGGTCCAGGTTGTCGCCCTCGATCAGGCAGTGGGCGATGCGCAGGGCTTGCAGTTGCGCGGAGATCTCCCAGCCGACCGTGGTCTTGCCGACCCCGGCGCGGCCCCCGATGAGCAGTGCTTCGTATGCGGCGGCCGGCACAGGTGGTCTCCTTGCTCGAGGGGCCGGTGGTGTCTGGGGCGACATGGGTGCGGCCACCGTTGATCATCGGTGTGTGAAGACAGAAGGTCATGTGGTGGCCGCAGGCCACAGCGTAGATCCTGCCCGCTGGCAGGAGGCGTTCGACGGCCTGATGGGCCGGATCGCGGGCCGGATCGCGCGGGTCGAACCCCGGCGGCGGGTAGGGAAATTGGTGCTCGGGCTTCTGTCGGACCTGCCGCGCAAGAACTGCTGGAGCATCGCCGAGTGGGCCGGGGAGGCGACTCCGGACGGCATGCAGCACCCGCTGGGGCGGGCCAAATGGGCCGCTGACCAGGTACGTGACGACGTGCGCGGTTACGTGGTGGACCACTTGCACGACGACCAGGCGGTGCTGGTCGTCGACGAGACCGGGGACGTGAAGAAGGGCATCTGCGCGGTCGGCGTCCAGCGCCAGTACACCGGCACCGCCGGAAAGATCGAAAACGCGCAGGTCGCCGTCTACCTGGTCTATGCGGGAAAGCGGGCCACACGGCAGTGGACCGGGAACTGTACGTTCCGCGTTCCTGGACCTCCGATCCCGACCGCTGTCTTGCTGCCGGACTCGGCAAGGAGACGTCATTCGCCACCAAGCCGGAGCTGGCCGCCCGCATGGTCGCCCGGTTCTTGGACTCCGGCCACCAGGCCGCCTGGGTCACGGGCGACGAGGTCTACGGCGCCAACCCCACGTTGAGAGCCGTGCTGGAGGAACACGGCACCGGCTACGTCCTCGCGGTGGCCTGCGCGCACGAAGTCACTACCGGCGCAGGGCAGTACCGCGCCGACGCTCTGGCCACGAAGGTACCCAAGCGGGCCTGGCAGAAGCTCTCCTCAGGGACCGGGGCGAAGGGCCACCGCTTCTACGACTGGGCCGTCATCGACCTCGCTGACTGCGCCCCCGGAAGCCGCCAGTTGCTGATCCGCCGAAACCGCAACACCGGCGAACTCGCCTACTACTACTGCTACTCGCCCTGCCCGGTGCCGCTGGCCGAGCTGGTACGCGTTGCTGGATCAAGGCGGCGGGTGGAGGAGTTCTTCCAGTCCGGGAAGGGCCTGGCTGGCCTGGACGAGCACCAGGTCCGCGGCTACCTGTCCTGGTCCCGCTGGGTCACCCTGGCCATGCTCGCCCACGCCTTCCTCGCCGTCGTCCGAGCAGACGAACACGCCCGCAGGCCCACACCGGACGGCCTCATACCGCTCACCTGCAACGAAATCCAGCGCCTGTTCATCACCCTCGTCGTCCACCCTGCCCTTGACGCCGCCCACCGGCTCGGCTGGTCAGACTGGCGCCGCCACCAATCCCACCAGTCGATCTGTTGGTGACCCCAACTCCTCATGATCAGTTTGCGGCCGACTCCGGTTCAGAAACAGGCTCTACGGTCGCTGCGGCGATGTGGGGACTCGGGCCCACACCATTTTTCCTGCCGGCTGAGGCTGTGAGTAGCCCCAGGACGCACTGAGCGCTTCGATGATCTGCATACCTCGTCCCGATTCGCTGAGGTCCCCTGGGTGTTGAAGCGTGGGAGCGCAAGGGCTCGGATCCGCCACCGCGCATATGACGGCTTGCTGCCTGCGTACCAGTCCCAGCCAGGCCGTCGCGCGCGTCTCGTCGCGGCTGTCTGATTCCAGTGCGTGCTGGGCGGCGTTGGCGACCAGCTCGCCGATAACGATGACGGCGTCCTCGACGCAGGCAGTAAGTCCCCATTCGTCCATGACGTTTCGGGCGAAGCGGCGGGCGCATTGCAGGCCGGCTGAGTCTGCACTGAATTTTCGTGCGGCAAATTCAGCTGCGCTGATGCCCATGAGGAGCCCCCAGTCTCCTTCCTCGGATTGGGCAGGCAGCCCTCTGGCGAATGCCGGAGGTTCGACCGGTTCAGATGCATCGTCAACATTCTTGGCGTGACACGCTGTAGTCATGGCATGTGTCGGCACTGCTCATCTCCCCGAACGCTGCCACGGTCGGCAGCTCTAAGAATGCCTGGCCCAGGCCAGTATCCTCGCCGACCACCCACTGATGCAATTGCTTCTGAAATTGCATCTCCATCTCCGAGAGGAACGCATGTACCCACGGTGACCATCCCTCACGCCGTCAGCAAGCCGGATATTCGGACGCGTTAGCGAAAGAAGGCGGTAATGCATCAGATCTACAACGGGGTCCCGGCAGGCACGCTCCAGGACGCCACCTGGGTCAAAAGTCGACGCAGCGCGATGGAGGGCAACTGTGTGGAGATGGCAACCCTGCCTGACGGGGCGGTAGCCGTGCGCAACTCGCGCGACCCCGAGGGACCCGCTCTGATCTACACCCGCGCCGAAATCGTCGCCTTCCTCGCCGGAGCACGGGACGGCGATTTTGACGCACTGGTCGAATAGTGCCCCAATGGGACATAACGCTCTTGGCGCGCACTGCGGGCTCCATGGTGGGAAACTGGCCTTCATTTCATGGTCCTCTGCAGGAGCCCGCATGTCCGCTGCCGAGCCGAATCGGTTGCCCAAGCTGGAGCGTTACCTCTCCGCCCCCCGGCACAACCCCACGGCGCTGCACTTGATACTCGCGGCCCAGCTGCGTCGGTTGCGTCTGGCGGCGGGGCTGAGCCCGATAGAGGCGAGTGATGCGCTGCGGTGCTCCGATTCGAAGATCAGCCGTCTGGAACGGGGTGAGGTGCAGCTCAAGGAGCGCGACGTCGTCGATCTCTTGCGGCTGTACGGCGTGGGAGGGGAGGATGCCGCGGAGTTCCTCGCGCTGGTGCGCCGCTCCAAGGAGTCTGGGTGGTGGCACCAGTTCACTGATGTGCTTCCCAAGTGGTTCGACAAGTTCATCGGGCTGCAGGAGGCGGCATCTGTCATCCGCACCTATGAGGTGCTGCTGGTGCCGGGGCTGCTGCAGACTCCGGAGTACGCACGGGCCGTGGCGGCTGCGGACCGTCAGCCGGCTGAGGACCCGCAAGTTGCCGAGCGCAGGGCTAGGCTGCGCATGGCACGGCAGGAGCTGCTGGACTACCCCGATGCCCCGAAGTTGTGGGTGGTGCTGGAGGAGGCGGTGCTGCGCCGTCAGGTGGCCGCTCGTGAGGTGATGTGCGCTCAGTTGCACCACTTGGTCGAGGCCGCGCAGCGGCCCAACATACGCGTGCAGATCATTCCGTTCACGGCGCCGCAGTGTGTCACGTCGGGCTTTCCCATTACGCACCTGCGGTTCGACCCTCCCGAACTTCCAGAGATTGTGTATCTGGAGCATGTGCGCGATGCGGTCTACCTCGACAAGGCGGAGGAGACGGAGCAGTACCGGTCGATCCTCGACGGTCTTCTGAACGCGGCGGAGTGCCCACAGGCCTCGCTGGAGCGGATGCAGGAGGCTGCGCGCCGCTACGGCTGAGGGCGAGGACGGCGGCTCATCGAACACAGCCGACTCCCCCGTACTCGATCCATTCCTGCGTCCGCGGCCGGGGGCCGAAGCGCGGATCAGCCCGCCAGGAGGAGACGTCCACCAAGCCGGGCTCGAGCAGGTCCAGGCCGGCGAAGAACGCGTCGACGTCCTTGGGCCGGCGGACCGCTCCCCACTTGCCGGCGGTGCTGTCGCGCATGAGTCCGGTGATGACGCGGCGGACCGTGGCGTCCTCGCTGACGAGTTGGCTGATGGCCAGGTAGCTGCCGGAACACAGGCGGGATGAGATCTGGCGAAGCAGTTCAGCAGGAGCGTCGTCGTCGGGGATGCAGTGCAGGACGGAAATGCACATGGCCGCCACCGGTTCGTTCAGGTCGAACAGCTCAGCGAGACGGGGATGTTCCAGGATGGCGTCGGGGTGGCGCAGGTCTGCCTGAATGACGGCTGTGTTGGCATTCTCTTCTAGCAGCGCCCGGCCGTAGGCCAGAACCATGGGGTCGTTGTCCACATAGATCACGCGAGCCTTCTCGTTATAGCGCTGGGCCATATCGTGGACGTTGTCCCGGGTGGGCAGGCCTGCACCGATATCGAGAAATTGCCGCACGCCCTGTTCTAGCGAAAGAAAACGGATGACGCGCTGGAGAAAGCGGCGGTTGTTGACGGCCAGGATCTGGGCGCTGGGAGCATGCTCGAGCAGCCGTTCGCACGCTTGCCTGTCCGCGGGGTAGTTGTCTTTCCCGCCCAGGTAGTAGTTGTGCATACGGGCCACGCTGGGGCGAGTGACGTCGATGATGTGAGAGAGCGGCGTGTGACGATTCATCCGGCCCCTCACTGCCGCGTCAAGGCGGCTCGCGGACAAGTGCAGAAGCCATCGTAGGGAAAGGTCAGCGAACTGGGCCAGAATCCGGTGACGGTGCCGACCATCGCAGTACAGTGGTAGGTCGCCCTGCGGTTTGCGGTGCTGGGCGGATCAGGCGTGTGGGCGCAGAGCAGTCGGCTGTGAAGGCTCTGTCCGCTTGGCCATACTGCGGTGGGCCGTGCGCAGTTGGCTGGCCACGACGGACTCCTCGACACCTATCAGGTCGGCCGCTTGCTTGTTGCTGAGGTAGAGACGGTGGCGCAGAATGACGACGTCCGCCTGCAGGGGCGGCAGTACACGGTAGACCGTGTTGCACAGGGTCGCCGCTGCGGGACCGCGTAAGGCCTGGGCGATGAGGGAGCCCAGAATGTCCCACGCCTCTGCCGCGGGGCGGCGGCTGGCCAGCACGCTGGCCCAGTTGATGGCCACGCTGCCGAGCGTCGTTTCGACCAGTTCCCTGCTCAGATCGGGATCGGTGATACGGGCGCGGGTGTAGCGCAGGTAGCGGTCCTCGTACAGCAGGCAAAAGCCGATGTAGTCCATGGGCAGGCTGACGGTCAGGCCCGAGGTCCGGCCGGGTGGCTTCACTGCGCACTGGTTGAGCCTGCCGCGGGATGCGGTGGACTTGCGTTGCGGGCCTGGCAGTTCGGCCATCGCAGTGCTCCTGATCGCTGAGCGGGACCGGTTCATGGGTGTCATCTGTCCTGGTCCGGGTGAGTCTCGCTGGCTTGGGCGGCGTTTTGATCCGACGCCGGGGGCAGGGGCGTGGAGGCGTCTTCCTCGACCGGGTCGAGGAAGACGAGGAAGGCATAGTGGACGGCCTCCCACAGCGGGCGGAGTTCTGCAGGAGTGCCGCCGACGGCGCGTACGAAGGCGACCGTAGTCCTCCAGTCAGGGACGAGTCGCCCTGCGAGCATCTCTTTGACCGTGGACTCGGTGAGCACGCCGCCGCTGGCCTGGTGGACGCGCGCGGCAGAGGGGGAAGCTGCCGCCAGGTACAGGCCCCGCAGAGCGGCGTTCAAGCGGGCCACCGCGTCGGGCAGGGCCTGACGCGGTGGCGGGGTGAGCCCCTGGGCGTTCTCCCACAGCACGGCGAGGTCGTCCGCGTCCCCGCTGAAGAGGGTGGCGAGCGTCTCCACCACGGGCCAGGCCGGCACCCGCTCCCCGGAGAGGATGCGTGAGACGTAGGAGGCGGACAGCTCGGTCCTGTCGGCCACCTGCCGGATGGTCAGTTCGCTTGCGCGGTGCAGGTGGGACAACGCTGCTGCCAGTTTGCCTGAGGGGCGGTCACCGGGCTGTCCGGGTTCTTGACTGTCCGGGCGTGGCTGAGCCGCGTGGCCTGCGGGATCACGCTGGCGTGCCGTGGAACGTTCCGAAGCCCGGCGCTTCAGCCGGCGTCGCACGGTCTTCTCCGCCCATCGGGAGCGTGCCGTGGCGGGGCTGACGGCGGCGGCCTCGGCAACGGTGTCCCAGCTGGCTCCCTGGAGGCGAGCGTCGTGCACTGCCGCGCAGACGTAGTACTCCACCTCCCGGGTGAGCTCGGCTGCGCGGCCCAGTAACACCGCCAGGTCCTGCTCGTCGTACTCGGCGGCCAGCAGCCCCTCCGCGAGGGCCTGCACTGACTCGGCGATATTCCGGGCCAGCGGCAGCGGAGGGTCGGTGGTGGTCTGCGCACTGCTCACCGTGGTGCGACTGCGCTCGCGCTGGGCTCGCCTGCGGCACGAAGCGGTGCAGTACTCCTGCTTTCGTCCCGGCTTGCCGGTCCGTTCAAAGCGCTGCCTGCAGTGACGGCACTTGCCGTACTGGGGGCCGCTGCTCGGCATGGTTCCTCCCAGAACGCACACGGGCGTTTCTCTCCGATGCACCGCAGAACTTCAACACCCCTGGAAGAGGAACAGAGGCGTCCGTAGTACGGCGTTCAGTGCGTCACGTCGTTCCCGCCGGCGGCCCGTATGCTGCCGCCGGCGGGAACGTTCCTCTCAGCTGACGCGGATACGCAGGTAGCGGAGGAAGGAGCGGCGGGCCGTGGCGCACGCCAGGGCCGTCGCCGCGGCGCCGGCCGGGGCCTGCCAGGCGTCGGTCACAAGGATGATGGGCAGGACGACCAGTGCGATGAATGCGCTGAGCTGCAGCGTGCCAGCCCAGGCACTGACGATGCGGGTTTGGCCGCGCGGACTGGGCGGAATGTTAGCGTCGTAACCCGTTCCCAGCTGCTTAAGCCAGCTGGAGGCGGCAAGTGGATCCTTCACGAAGAACCTTTCGTTTTCTCGTGGATCGGTCAACACATATGAGGGGCCCCGGAGTTGGTTGGTAGGCCGCCCGGGGTCTTCTCGTGTCAAGTGACGCTAGCGCCTCATCACGCTCTTCCGCCATCCGGTTGAGTTCATTAAGCAAAGCTTCGGCGCCTGGGAAGGCGAATACGAAGTAGGCGGCGGCGCACGCTAATCGAATGCAATTGCAGTGACCCCATCACCGGCATCCAAACGGTCACATCCGATCAAGATGCGTCGAACAATCGCCGATCATGAGACTGTTGCCACACGCTGTCGGCGAGTTCAAGACACAGAGGCGTAATCACATGCGTTGTCGGGCCGGATCTACCCATCAGGCAACGCGCGTCGATCCGCACTTTTCATGAGGTACACTCCTGCGCCCTTCTTTCACTCCGGCGCACTTCGGGGAGGGCCGTGCAGCTGCAAATGCATCGCAGTTTCGTAGCGTGCTATTCCCTGCTGTTACGCGGACGGGTGCTGCCGCCGCAGCTCCTACCCCATGGCAGAGGCGGCGAGCCAAGGGGCGTCTCGTGACCAGGAGCCCCTCACAAGGCCCCCTCGGCCCATGCGCGTCGACCACTGATCGGCAGCCCGCCTGCGTCAACACGCCGCCGCCACACGGTCGCGCCTGCCGCGCCGAGGCCCAAAAGGCTATTGCACCCGCCCCGGGGCAGCCGCCTCATACTCGAGATCGCATGGGCCTGACTCGCAGCGAGACCGGGATCGGGCTGCTTACGACCTAACGCGCGGGACGTGCGACACGTGTTACTGCCCAATCTCGGCCACATACAGCCTCTCCTGTCACGTACATGACGCAACGTGGTTATGGTGTGACGGCTCGTGCGATGAGGGTGGGGTTCACGGGGCCTGGGCGCCCTGTGCAGTGCCTTGGGGAGGGCGCATGCAGTCGCGGGTTGGGCACTTAGGTCTGATCAGACGTGGTCGGCATCGGCTGGCGACAGTCGGTGTGCTGGTCTTGGCCCTGGCCGCGGGGACGGTGTCGGCCGAGGCTTTGCCGCCGGAGCCTCCGCCAGCCAAGACCATGCCGGCGCCGGGCAGGACGTCTTCCCCGGGCCAGGACCGGGACCGGTCTCTGGCCGGGCCCGCAGCAGCGAAGCCGAAGGGGGCGGCAGCCGCCGAGCCCACGACGAACAACGCCGTCTACGCATACGACGCGGCAGGCCGATTAGCCGGCGTCACCGATCCCGGCGGTCAGACGGCGCGTTACCGCTACGACGAGGCCGGCAACCGGCTGGGCATCGACCGCTATGCCTCCAGCACGCTGTCTGTGCTGTCGGTGGTTCCTGTCCGGGCAGCCCCTGGAGCGAAGATCACGCTGTCGGGTACCGGCTTCTCCCCCACCGCCGCCGGGAACACCGTGACGATCGGCGGCAAGACCTCGGCCGTCACCTCCGCTTCCGCCACCCGTCTCGTGGTCACCGTGCCCTCCGGGGCGGTCAACGGGAAGGTCACCGTGAGCGTGGGCGGTGCGTCCGCCGACGCGGTCGAGGCGTTCATCGTGGCGTCGGCCGGGCCGAGCGTGACGAAGGTCGAGCCGGCCTCCGGCGCACCGGGCAGTGAAGTCACCCTGTCCGGTGCCGGGTTCGCTTCCGCGGTGACCGACAACGTGGTGCGGTTCAACGGCTTGGTCGCCGAGGTGAAGAAGGCTTCCGCTTCCTCGTTGACCGTCGAGGTGCCGCCGCATGCCCGTACCGGGCGGGTGGAGGTCGATACCCCGGCTGGTTCGATTGAGGCGCCGGGCGACTTCACGGTCACCGCCGATGGTGAGGGGGCCCTGTACGACACAACGATGAGGGCCTCGTTCACCGATGCGGACCCCTCGCAGGTGGCGGTGGTGACGGCCGAGCACAAGGCGCGGATCCTGTTCGACGCCGAACGGGGCGACACGGTCGGGTTCGGCCTGCAGGGAGGCTCGTTCACCTCCCAGACCTCGATCAGTCTCCTCTCGCCGCAGGGCGAGACAGTCGCCTCCAACAGCTTCGGTGGCACGGCGGCCGACTGGGAGGTCACCGGCCTACCCGACTCGGGGACCTACCAGTTCATCATTGACCCCCGCTCCACCGACACCGGCTCCGTTGCGGTGATGCTGTCCAAGCCGGTCAACGCGGCCGTGTCTTTCGACGGGCCGACGGTGTCCACGGCTCTGCCTCGGATCGGGCAGGACGGCAACTGGACCTTCACCGCAGCCAAGGGCGAATCGCTGAGCATCGGCGTGGATGCCACCGCGATGGGCGGCTATCTGCGCTGCTACGTCTACCGGCCGGACGGCGTCCAAGATGAGTATCTGCCCGTTCCTAACGGGGACAGCAACTCCCTGGACATCGACTCGCTGCCGCAGAGCGGCCAGTACACGCTGCGCTGCGACCCCGACGGCGGCGGCACCGGAACGGTCAAGGTCGCCATCTCCCACTACGTCCAAGGCGGGACGCTCAGCACGACCGGTGCGTCGCCCACCCTGAATATCACCCGTCCCGGCCAGGACGGCATCGCCACCTTCACCGCTCAGGCCGGGGACTTCGTCAGCCTCGCCGCGACGGGGGCGACGATGCCGTCGTACGCAACCGTCACGATCACCGGGCCGGACGGTAAGCGCATCTCCAGCATCACGGCAGCGCCCAACCGTAACGACGCCTGGGACAGTGGGGCGCTGGCGGCCGGCACCTACACGGTGCGGGTGGCGGACCGCAGGGTGGACGTCGGCAAGGTGACATTAACCCTGGCCAAGCCGGCCGACGTGGGCGTGCTCGCGCGTGGCGGTGCGGCGGTGAAGGCAACGGCGGCCCGGGCCGGGCAGAACGTCCATGCTTCGTTCACCGCCAAGGCGGGTGATGACCTGTCGCTGGAGGTGGCGGGGAACACCTTCACCAGCAGCCTCTGGGCGGAGGTACTGGCCCCCTCAGGGACCGCGGTGGTCAGCTCCCGTCTCATCTCGGCCGGCGCTTCCGGCTCGATCGCCTTGACCGACCTCGCCGAAGCCGGCACCTACAAGGTGCGGCTCAACCCCACCAACGCGGCCACCGGCTCACTCAACCTGAGCCTGAAAGCGGCGGCCGCAGCGGCGAAGACGGATGCGTTCACCAGCAACGTGCCGCGGATGTCGGTGAAGAGTGCGTGCCGCGCTGAGCGACTGGCCCGCACGTTCTCACTGTCGCTGCCGGACTGGCTGAAGGTGCGCGCGGATAAGTGTGACCGGCTTGAGCAGCAGGCGAAGGCCAAGGCGGAGAAGGCGAAGAAGGCAGCCGGCATCGTGCCGAAGGGGCGCGACGCCTGGCGGCCGGCCACGCACAACCTCCAGGGCCGGGACTGGCTCACCGGGCGGGGTGCCGGGCCGAAGGCCCCGGCCGCGCTGCGCGCACCGCCCGGCAGCACTGCGGTGACCGGGCACGTGCTGAAGCTGGACGGCAAGCCATTGCCCAAGGTGAGCGTCCGGGTGGGGACGAAGACCACGAAGACCGACAGCCGGGGACGCTTCCTGCTGTCCGGTATCAATGCCGAGGCCACCACCCTGGTCGTCGACGGAGCGAGTGCGAAGACCGACAAGCGCAGCTACGGGCGCTACGACATCCGGATCCGGCCGGTCGCGGGCCGCAGCACCGATCTGGGCTTCCCCGTCTGGATGACGCCGCTGGACACCAAGCACACCGTCACCTTCGACACCCCGACCAAGTCGGACGTCACCCTGACCACCCCGCAGATCCCTGGCCTTGAGGTGCGCATCCCCAAGGGCTCAGTGGTGCGCGACGAGCACGGCAAGCCGGTCACCGAGCTGGGCATCACCGCGATCCCTGTCGACCGGCCCCCCTTCCCGCTGCCCGAGAACAGTGCCGTGCCGGTGTACTTCACCGTCCAGCCGGGCGGCACGTATCTGTTTCCCAAGGGCGCGCAGATCGTCTACCCGAACTACACGCACGAAGCTCCCGGTACGCGGATCGACTTCCTCGCCTACGATCCTGAGCGCAAGGGCTGGCACACCTACGGGCACGGCACGGTCACCCGCGACGGCAAACAGGTCGTCCCTGACGACAAGACGCGCGTGTGGGCCTTCCACGGCGCCATGCTCAGCATCTCCGACGTCATCCCCTTCGACCTCTCCGCAATCTCGGACATCGTCGACTGGCTTTCCGGCGACCCCGTCGACTTGCAGACCGGCCTGCTGACCGACTCCCGCACCGATCTGGGCGTGTCGGGACCGCTGGGCTCGGCCGAGGTCACCCGCACCTACTGGCAGGGCGACACCCGCCCCCGCGCCTTCGGCATCGGCCGCGACCTGTCCTACAACATGTACCTGCACTCCAAACGCCTCTACACAGAAGTGGACTTGTATCTGCCCGGCGGCAAGAAGGTCCACTTCGTACGGACCTCACCGGGCAGCGGCTACGCCGACGCGGTCTTCGAACCCGAAGGCACCCCCACCGCCCTGAACGGCGCCAAGATCACCCAAGAGTCCAGCAGCTGGCACCTGCGCCTGAGGGACGGCACCGACTACGTCTTCCCCTGGTACGGGCCCTTGCGGGAAGTACGCGACCGCCACGGCAACGCGCTGCGCATCACCCGCTCCAACGGCTCCAAGGGCGACATCACGTCCGTCACCGCCCCCGGGGGACGCTGGATCTCCTTCAGCTACGACAACGCCCAGCGGATCACCAAGGCCCAAGACAACACCGGCCGCAGCACCTCCTACACCTACGACGATGCCGGCCGGCTCAAGACGGTCACCGACCCCGCAGACAAGACCAGTTCCTTCACCTACGACGGCGCGACCAACCGGATCGCGACCGCCAAGGACGCCCGCGGCATCGTCTACATGACCAACACCTACTACGCCGACGGCCGGGTCAAGAAGCAGACCCTGACCGAAGGACAGGAATACTCCTTCGCCTACACGAAGACCCCGGCCGGCCAGATCACGGCCACCGAGGTCACCCAGCCGGGCGGCTCGGTACGCAGAGTGGAGTTCGACAACAGCGGCTTCGCCGTCAACGACACCGAGGCGTACGGCACGACCCTGGCCCGGAAGACGCTCTACGAGCGCGGCACCAAGCACCGCATCGCGGCCGTCGTGGATCCCTTCAGCCGACGCACCGAACTCTCCTACGACGCCAACGGGCACGTCACTTCGGCGCTCGAGCTGGCTGGCACCGCCAATGCCCGTTCCACGGGCAAGACTGTCTTCGACGGCCCCTACGACCAGCCGACCCAGGCGGCCGACCCGCTGACGAACGCCACAGTCTTCGGCTACAACACCACCGGTGATCTTGAAACGGTCACCGACCCCGAAGGCCGCAAGACAGGCTTCACGTTCAACGCAAGCGGTCAGGTCAAGACGGTCACCGACAACGCGAACGCGACCAGTGAGTACACCTACCAGCACGGCGACCTGGCCCAGGTGAAGGACGCCGAGGGGCGCATCACCCGGCAGTTCACCGACGCGGCCGGCCGCATCAGCGCCCTCACCGACGAGGCGGGCTCGCAGACCACGGTCCTGTTCGACGCGCTCAACCAGCCGAGGGAGATCACCGACCCGCTGGGGCACACCACCGCGCTCGGATACGACGAGAACGGCAACCTCACCACCCTGACCGACGCCCGCCTGAACACCACCAAGTGGGACTACGACCAGGCCGACCGCCCCAAGACGGCCACCGACCCCCTGGGCGCACAGGCACTGTTCGAATACGACCCGGCCGGGTTCCTCAAGAAGGCCACCAGCAGATCCGGCAACGCCGCCGTCGCCGAGTACGACCTGCTCGGCAGGCCCAAGAGCACCAAGTACGGCGTCGACGCCGCAGGCCAGGCCGAATCCACAGTCACCTACGACTACGACACCCGGGACCTACTCAAGCAGATCACCGACAGCAAAGCCGGCAACCAGGCCTTCACCTACGACGTCCACGACCGCCTGGCCACCACCACCGGCCCCACCGGCAAGGTCACCTACGACTACGACAACGCCGACCGCCGCAAACTGATGACCGCAGCCGGAACCAGCACCACCTACGGCTACGACAAGTCCAGCATCCTCAAATCGGTCAAGACCGGCACCCAGGACGTCACCTTCGGCCTGGACGCCGTGGGCCGGGAGAAGACCGCCTCCCTGCCCGGCGGCATCACCCGCACCACCGGCTACGACACCACCGGCGTCATCAAGTCCATCGCCTACGCCCAAGGCACCAAGACCGTCGGCGACCTGACGTACACCAGGGACGTCCGCGGCCTGCAGACCGGACTGACCGGCTCCCTGACCAAGGTGGCTCTGCCCGCCGCAGAGAGCGGCACGCAGTTCGGCAAGGACAACCGCATCACCACCTATGGCGGCCGCACCTTCACCTACGACACCGACGGGCAGCTCAAGAACGACGGCCTGCGCACCTACACCTGGAACGCCCGCGGGGAACTCACCGGCCTGGCCAAGGCGGGCACCACCTCATCGTTCAACTACGACCCGCTCGGCGGCCGCATCTCCAAAACCATCGGCAACGCCACCAGCCGGTACCTGACCGACGGCACCAACCCCCTGGTCGAACAGAACGCCTCCGGGACCACGACAGCCAGCGTGGCCACCTCGGGCCTGGATGAATTCCTCACCCGCACCGAAGGCGGCAAGACGCAGGTCTACCTCACCGACGCGCTCGGCACCGTCGTGGGCCTGGCCAACACCGACGGCACCATCGCCACCACCTACGCCTACGACCCGAACGGCACCCCCACCGCCACTGGGACCAGCACCTCCAACCCCTACACCTTCACCGGCCGCGAAGACGACGGCACCGGCCTGCTCTACTACCGCAACCGCTACTACGACCCCCAGACCGGCCGCTTCATCTCCCAAGACCCCATCGGCCACGCCGGCGGCACCAACCTCTACCAATACGCCCTGTCCTCCCCCACCACCTACACCGACCCCTCCGGCAACAATCCCCTCATCGCCGGCTGCATCATCGGCGGCGTCGTCGACGGCGGACTCGACTGGCTCACCCAGCGCCTGTCCGGCCGCAAAGTCAACTGGGGCCAAGTCGGCCAATCCGCCGCCCTCGGCTGTCTCGGCGGCATGCTCGGCGCCGGCATCGGCGCCAAGGCCGCCAGCAGAGCCAGCTGCGCCGCCCCCAACAGCTTCACCGGCGACACCCCCGTCCTCATGGCCGACGGCACCCGCAAATCCATCAAGGACGTGAACGTCGGCGACACCGTCCTCGCCACCGACCCTGAAACAGGCGAGACAGGGCCACGCAAGGTCACCGCTCTGATCAACGGAACGGGAGACAAGCAGCTAGTCGACATCACTCTGGATACAGACGGACCCACTGGCACAAAGACCGGCACGATCACCGCCACCGACGGCCACCCGTTCTGGGCCCCCCGACTGTCTCAATGGGTTGACGCTGGCGACCTCAAAGCAGGGCAATGGCTCCAGACGAGCAGCGGCACCTGGGTCCAGATCACCGCCATCCGACACCACGCCGAACAAGCCGCGGTCTACAACCTCACCGTCGACGATCTACACACCTACCATGTCCTCGCTGCCAGTACAGCGGTCCTCGTCCACAACGCTACTTGTGTGTTGGGGACCTTCAACGACATCAGAAACTACATAACTCACCAGCCTGGTGACTTCACCGCCGACTTCCTCAACATCCGCGGCACCATGGCCAACGGTAAGAAAGGCGTCGGAGGGTGGAACTGGACCCGCAACAAGCGCTTCATAGACGAGGCCTTGGCCAGTGGAACACCAATCCGCTTGGTGACCGACCCGACCAAGCCCCTGTACCGCCGAGGAAACGTATATCAGCGAGAATTGAAGTACCTGAAGGACAAGGGCTGGGGCTGGCGTAAGGTTGGAGACTACTGGGAGGTCATCAGAGTCCGCCCGTAAGCCACCCGAAGCGCACAGAAACGAGAGGTACTTATGATTCCAGCCGCTAAGGTCTTCTTTGAAGAGGTGCGCGCAGCTTATGCGGTGACGGCGAACTCTCTGGGATTGTCCGGCCCTGCTGAGGATGAGCGCGTCATACCGGTCTCGACGTACAAGGGTGGTGGGGTCGATTACCAAATCGGGCTCGACCCCAGAGAAGGCACTGTGGAGTGCAGCGTCAGCATCGCGAAAGAGTCCGTGACACTGACCGCAAGCATCGAAGACCTGGCTCTTGCTACCGGGGCCGTAGAGCTGCGGGGCAGGATCTCCTACAGTGCCCGGAATCTAAAGCAACTGAGGAAATCCCTGTTGGGACAAGCTGAATATGTCCGGCTCGTGCACCCGATCCTCTCCGACTCGGCGGCGGAAGATCTGATGCGGCAGGCGGGCGCCCGCGAGTGGAGTAAGAACGCCGAATAGTTCGCAACGCGACGATACGAACGGGGTGCAAGCCGTTCGGCCATCCCGGCAACAGAGAGCTGATCCCCGGTTTTGATCAGTGCCAACGCGTCATGGACCGGCTAGGTATCACCGATACATTCCGAGGCGGGTGAGCGGGCTTGGGAACCATCCTGAAAGGGCTGGGACGGGTCCAGTGGGGTGACCTCGAGGTGCCCGGGGGCTCCGCGCGGGATATTCCCACGTTGCTCTCCAAGGCGGCCTGGTCGGATCGCGAGACTGGGAGCCTGGCCCTGGACTACCTGGCTGATCTGGTATGCGAGTTGGGCTTCGTCATCTCCGAGGCCACCGCTCCGACCGTACCTTTCCTTCTGGAACTGGCCGCTGCTCCTCACGTCGCCTGCAAAGCCGAGGTGCTTCAGCTCCTGCTGAACATCTATTCCTCGCGAGAGTGGAGTCACTCCGCAGCAGATGCTCTTCCTAAGTACACCGACAACTACACCCACAAGGTCCAGTGGGAAGTCACCGCGCACCATGCAGTGCTAGCCGGTCGCCAAGTCGTCGAGGGGCTGACCGGTTCCATCGACCCCGACGTCGCCGAGGCTGCCAGCAAGCTGCTCGATGCCCTCAATGCGGAGGACCCCAGTGCCCCGTAGCCGAACCCTACGAAGCGAGGCGTCTGCCAGGCTGCCGCTCGACCACACCTGTCGACACCGAGGCAGAACTGTTGCCTGCCGGAAAGGTGAGGCCATCCAATGGCTGTAACAAGACGGGAAGTGCTCCGCACTTCCGTTGCCACCGGTGCCGGCGCTGTCGGTCTGGCCGCCGTGAGCGCCGTTGCCCTGCGGGGCAATGCCTCAGGAGGCGCCGAAACGCCAGCCCACCTGCGCGGCGTAGCGCCCCTGCCGTTCACACAGATCCTTTCCTTCGATCTCAACGCAAGCGGCTTGGGACGTGCCAACGTGCTGCGTGCCGCATACGATGCCGTCGCTGAGATGGACGGCGGAGAAATCGCAGCCTGGCTGGCGCTCGGCGAGGGCGCTTTGTCCTCGCGCATCGACCGGCCGCGGCACCTGAAGAAGATGCCCTCGTTTGCAGGTGATGTGCTGGACCCTGCCGCGTCGGATGGCGACCTCTTGCTCCACGTCACCGGGGCCTCAGCCCGCGCGGTACGGCAGGCCGCCGAGCAAGCGCTACGCACGCTGCCGCATCAGCAGCTGCGCTGGCGCGTGGACGGGACCCGACCCGAGAACCGCATCGAGAACGGCCAGGGATTGTCCCGCAACCCATTCCACTTCACCGAGGGGCATGGAAATCCCGCCACTGCGGCCGAGATCACGGGACGTGCGATCGTCAAAGCTGGCCAGGGTGAGCCCTCGTGGGCTGTAGGCGGCAGCTACCAGGTGCTACGGATCATCAGGCTTGCCACCGACTTCTGGGACCGGGACACCCTCGACGAACAGGAACGCATCACCGGCCGACGCCGGAACGGCCGGTGGCTGGACGGCACACCCAGCACCGAACGAGCCGTCTTCGCCACCGACCCCCACGGCAGGACCACCCCGCTCGATGCGCACGTACGCAGAGCTGCACCCAACCCGCGCACCCCTCCCCCGATGGTGCGGCGCAGCTACAACTACGACCGCGGCCCTGACGACCAAGGGCTGATCTTCTCCTGCTTTCAAAGCGACTTGGAGAAGGGCTTCGAAGCGGTACAGCGCAGACTCCAGGGCGAAGCCATGGCCAAGTACACCCTCACCACGGGAGGCGGCTACTTCTTCGTACCACCGCCCGGCGCTTCCTGGCTCGACGCGCTCACGAAGAGCTGATTCTCCGCCCAGTAGCGCACTGGACTGCGCTCGTGAGCTGCCGCCGAGCTATGTCGTTTCTCCGGTACGACCATTGCACTCACACGAGGGGCGCAACGGCCGTCCCCGGCACGTGCGCCCCAGACCGGCCGCTACCAACAGGTACATGCGTACCGCTCTGCTGCGCGGCCTACCCGCCGCGCTCCTCACCGTCCTGTCCCTCACCACCGCTACGCCCGTGCACGCGGCTGAGACCGCTTCGCTCGCCGACGCTGTCGCGAGCCTGCCGCTGGCCACCGAGTCCCGCGACGGCTACACACGCGAGGCGTTCAAGCACTGGAACTCCGGCGACGACCCGGCCGACGGCTGCACCACCCGCAACGAAGTCCTCATCTCCGAAGCCGTCGAAGCGCCCGCCGTGGGACCCAGATGCCGGCTCACCGGCGGCAGCTGGTGGTCGTACTACGACCAAACCACGGTGACCTCCGCCTCCGGCCTGGACATCGACCACATGGTGCCCCTGGCAGAAGCCTGGGACAGCGGCGCCTCCGCCTGGACCGCGCAGCGCCGCGAGGCTTACGCCAACGACCAGGGAGCTGAGGCCAGCCTGGTCGCGGTCACCGCCCGCTCCAACCGCAGCAAGGCCGACCAGGACCCCGCCCAGTGGATGCCACCGGCCGCAGAAGTCCACTGCCGGTACGCCGCCGAATGGACCGCCACCAAACTCCGCTGGAACCTCAGCGTAGATGACGCCGAGCTGGCCGCCCTGAACGACCTCGCCGCCGCCTGCCCTGACCAGACCGTCACCTACACACCCGCCGCTTAGCCCCCCGGCCTGCTGGTTGTGCCATCGCATGGCAAAGCTAGCCTGGGGGACGATGTGGCTGTGCGGCAGCCCCGACGAGCTCCGTCGGGGCTGCCGCGTTCCAGAGTCTGGACCGGAACCGTGTCGGACTCGCCATGCGCGGGGGTCAGACGGCCGTCGGCTGTGTGGCGCAGTTCGTCGGCTGACCTGTGCTTGGCTCATTCCGAGCGCGGCGGCGAGGTCGGCTTGCCTTCCCCCTGTCATCCGTGTGAGTGCGGCGACCGCGGCCTGTACTCGTTCCCCGACAACCTCACCCTGGCGTTCAACCCAACGCTGTCCGTGCCAGGGTGTGTCTGCACCGCGTCACGCCCGGATGGGGCCCGGGGCGGTGTCTCAGGGTCGGTTGGCGGGGCGCCAGGTTCGGATTTCGAGGTGGAGGATGTGGGCGTCCGCGCGGATGCGCCCGGTTTCCACGAGCCATTGGTGGACGGCTGCGGAGACGTCGCCGGCTGCGGCGTTGACGCGGCGGGCGAAGTCGGCGGCGTCGAAGCCGCCGGTCTGGGAGGATCCGTAGGAGCGCTCTTCAGTGTGGTCGGCGCGTTGGATGACGTCGCGGCGGATGCCGGGTGAGTCGGTGCGGCTGCCGGAGGGGAGCAGGTAGCCGGTCTTGGCCAGGCGGACAGTGAAGGCCAGGCGCAGACCGCGGCGGGCGGCCTCGGCGATCAGCGGGCGCAGACGGGCGGAGCCGGAGGCGATCGCTTGGGCGCCGGCTCGGCCGGTGCCGGATCCACTGGGTGTGATGAGAACGGCCTTGCCACGGACCCGGGCGCGGGAGCCGGAGGCGGTGGTGCGCCTTTGGGTGTGGCGGGCTGCGATGGCGGCGAGTTCGGGCAGTTCGGTGATGCCTGCGGTTTCAATGGCGGTGAGGACTTCGCGTAGTGCGGTGACGAAGGCGGCGCCTTTGCTTCTGGTGTAGAACTGCGAGACCAGGGAGGGGTCGCGGTTGATGATGCGGGCGATGTCGCGTTTGGTGTAGCCGATGCGTTGGATTTGGTCGGCGAGTCGCGCGGCTTCGTTCAGCTCCTCTTGCGGCGTCGCCTCTTGGTGGCGGGAGCGGGGGGGCATCAGGCCTCCTGGCCTGGGGAGGCGAGGGCGGCGCGGCCGGCGTCTCGCAGGGCGAGGAGGTCCTCTTCGGTGGTGGGTGCTGTGAGGGGACCGTTGAGGTGGCCGCGCAGCAGGTAGTCGCCAGGCTGGTGGTGGTAGGGCCAGTCGTGGGGTTGAGTGAGGTAGAGGGCGTCGGTGCGGAAGGCAATGACGCTGCCGGGCGGTGTGTGCAGGGCTCCGGCATAGGTGTCGTCATCGCGGTGGCGCTGGGTGAGTAGGGCGGCACGTGCGCCGGACCAGATGGCGGCTGTCCATTCTGGGTGGGCGTTGGGGTCCCGGCTGTAGCCGCTGGGGCGTTGCCAGGTGATCAGTTCGTCGTCAAAACTGATGATTTCGGCGTCGGGTGGGACGTCTCGCTCCAGGGTGCGGGGGGTGGTGCCGGTGACCATGCGGGGGCGTTGGGCGAAGGCGCCGATGCCGTACAGCAGGATGGCGCGCACCGCGCGGGAGGCGAGGTGAGCGGCGCGGGCCTGCTGGGCGTCGCCCTGAAAGTGGGCTTGGGCGGAGAGGTTGGTCCAGGTCTCTTTGAGTTTCTTGGCCCAGTCGTCGAGTGGTTTGCCGTCCTCCCACAGGATGCCGTCCAGGATCTCGACCTTCCACGGTGTGATCGGGTTGGCCAGAGCGGTGTGGATTTCCGGGCCGCCGGCCCAGGTGGTGAAGGTGGTGCGTGGCTGGCTCGGGTAGTGCCAGACACGCTCGCCCGGTGCCGGGGCGGGTAGGAGGCCGACGTGGTTCCAGGCGTCGGGAACGGTGACCCGGACGTGCCAGTGGCCGCAGCCGTACAGGGCCCGGTTCTGTTCTTTCTCGCTCCAGGCGGCGAAGGTGGCGGCGGTGATGCGGCGGGGGTTGCCGACTGGAGATTTCCAGGTGTGCTTGGCGTAGGCGAAGGTGCGGTCGTATTCGACGAGTTGCGGCAGTTGGGCGGGGACGCGGGGTGGTGTGATGAGTTCGTTGCGGCCTTGGCCTGCGGTGGCGTGCAGCAGGCCGCGTAGTTCTTCGGACAGGACGGGGAAGCCGTCGGCGTACTGGCCGCGTTGGGGGATGGTGCGGGCCCACAGGTCGCGGCCGGTCTGGGAGGGGGAGCCCATCACGACGGCGTCAGGCCAGTGGCGGCGCAGCGTCTGCCACAGGAGGACGAAGGCGTCGCGGACGGTGGCGGGGTCGTCGCCGTCGAGGTCGAACCACTCCCCCACCGAGCGGATCTCACAGTGCTGGCTGCCGTCTTCGCGCTGGTAGCGCCCGACGGGGTTGCGGGCGTGGACGAAGTGTCCGGCCATTCGGTCGCGGCCTCGGCCGGTGTCGGTGCGCCAGCCGGGGGTGGGGGCGTTGAGCCAGGCGGCGACCGCGTCGCGGAGGTAGGGGTAGCGGTCGGCGTTGCGGTGCCAGGGGGCGCCCGCGGTGATGTAGATGCGTTCGGCGCCTTCGGGGAGGGTGTGGAAGACGGCGGTGAGGATGTCGGCGGCCGACTGGTTGCCGAGGTCGAGGCGGTGGGTCTGGTGGCGGTGCACCAGGACGCCGGTGGTGGTGTCGAGGAAGACGGTGGAGCGGGCTTGTTGGGTGAAGTTGGGCCGGCTGGAGGCCAGACCCGCGGTGTGGGTGCACCAGGCGTCGCCGGCCTCGCCTTCGGGGATGGAGGGCAGGATGCGAGGCGCATTCGGTGTCGTAGGCGCCGCCTGCTGGGGGCCGTGGGTGTTCTCAGCGGCCGGAGCCGGTGAGGGTGCAGACTGCGGATCGCGGGTGGTGCCTGCGGCGGGTGCCACCGCTCCTGTCTGGTCGACCGGTTCGGGCTCGCTGTCTGCGGGGCGGGCCGCGGGTTCGGGGGCTGAAGGCTGCGGCGGGGAGTGATCGGCGGCAATGCTGTCCGGGGCCAGGGCCGGGGCGAGAGAGACGATGTCGGCCACGCTCAGTCCGGCTGCCGGGGCGATCCGCTCGGCCTTTGCCTTCTCGTAGGAAGCGAGATGGGCAATGCGCCGGTCGCGTTCGTTTTCCAGCCGGGTCAGTTCCGCCCGGCCTTTCTTGATCTTGTCCCGCACGGTGCGCAGGTCGGCGAGAGCGGTGTTGTAGCTCTGTGCGTCCATCGGGGCTTCCTTGTCCGTGCCTGGGAGTTCAGCCGGTTGTGTTGGTGGGGACGTAGGCGATGGCGCCACCCGAGTGGGAGGTGAGCCGGGCGCCCAGCAGCAGTTCGGCAAGCCGCCGGTCGGCGTCCACAGGGGAGGTGATCACAGCCTGCGGGGTGGCGAGGTCGGTGATGTAGCCGGCCAGGCGGGCGTCGGAGAAGGCGTGCCGTCCCTGTTTGTTCGTCTCCCACCGCTCCAGGCCGGTGAGGACGGCCACCACGTAGCCCGAGAGGGTCACCGGCAGCACTCTCCCCGCCGCGACGCTGGCCGCGTCGCATCGCCACCAGCCACGCAGTGCCTTGAGGATGTCGTCGGGGGTGAGAGAGGTGGCGAAGCCGATCCAGGCCCGGTCTGGCTCTTCGGCTCGCCGGGCCGCGTCGACCCGGAGTACGGCGATCTCCTTGGCCTCAATCTGGTCGAGGGTTGCGTGGCGGCGTGTGCTGAGGGACTGCACTGCAGCTAGGGGGGTCATCACCCGCACGCCGCGGTGAGATATGCCGGGCAGCAGTCCGGCATGCACGAGGCGTCGGAAGGTGGTCACAGCACATCCGAGCTCCTCGGCTGCCTGTCCGGTTGTCAGCAGCACCGAACCCACATCCTCTACATGCGTACTCTGATATCTGATTAGGCATCACAGTAGGGGCGGGTGGAGGTGCTGTCAAAGGAGCAGCGTCGGGGTCTATCCCCCGTACTCCCGGGCTTCTTCAACGGCGGGCCCTTCCGCGTTGATTTTGAGGAGGCGGGAGGCGATACCGCCCTTGTTGCGGCCGAACTCCTGCGCCAGCTCGGCCAGCGATGCGCCCTGTGCACAGCGTTCGGCCAGGCGCTGGTCGTCTTCGGCACTCCAGGGTTCGTAGGCGTTGGGGTGGGTCTTGCGCTTGTCGGCGACCGTGTAGGCCTTGGGCTTCTTCTCCGGTTCGGCGCGTGGGGCGGGTACGTCGTCGGCCGGGAAGGGGATGAGGTGGAGGTGGTACAGCGCCCAGCGCAGGGACTTCTCGCTGCGCCCCAGGGATTCGGCCAGTTCTTGCACGGGGGTACCGGCGAGGAATGCGGTGCGCAGGCGGTCCTTCTCCTCATGGGTCCATCGGGCTCCGCGACGGGATGGTTTGGCCTTCGGGTCGGGAGCGCTGGCCTGAGCGGGGATCGCGGGGGTAGCGGGTGCCACAGCCTGGGTTGCCGGTCGCTTGCGCAGGGCCGCCCAGTCCGGTTCGTAGGTCGTGGGGAGTTGCTCACGGAAGGCATTGAGCAGTCTCAGGTAGGCATAGGTGTCGGCCGTGTCGGCACTGTGCCGGCAGCCGACTCTGACGGGCCGCGCCTCGGATCTGGGACGGACGAAGACGTCCCAGATCCGGGTCGCTCCCCCGCCGGCCTCCCAGTCGGCCATGACTTCTGGCTCCTCATTGAGGGCGTCGGCGACTTCCTCGATAGTGGCTCCCCACAGTTCACGCAGTCGACGCCGTTCTCCGGGCGGGGGGAGCTGCGGGGGCCGGGGGCCTTGGTTGAGCAGATGGTCCTGAGAAGTGAAGTGCGCGTCCATAGTGTGCCTGTCAGGGGTATCGGTGACGGTGTTGCTGCCGGGCCGTCGGCGGCTGCGCCGACCGCGGTTGCGGTCAAGGACAGGAGTCCGGAAGAACGAAGGAAGGAGTACGGCACTTGGGCACGCCCGGACCATCAGCTCCGCCGCCCGGGCCGGGGATGCCGGCGCCGAGGGGCAAAGACCTCCGCCTGGTCTCGGCCTCAGCGCCTGGGGGCGGGGTGTGGCCACCCGCTCCGCCGGATCTCAGCATGCCGCACCAGCAAAGATGTGCGGCTGCGCGCAGGGAACGATTTTTCTGATCTCGTATCCATGTGACCTGTGCGGATTCGGGGAGCCGATGCAGCGGGCTGCTCCCCGAAGGGGGATGCTTACGAACGTACGTCCCATGTGTGGGCTGCCTTGGCCTGCTTGGGGACTCGTTGCATCGGCGCGAGATCGCTGATGCGGCCCGGCCCGCCACGGTCCAGGTTTGGGTGGTGTGTGCGTCTGGTTCGGGATGCCAGCCCAGCCGGCTGCTGTCAGGTATGGGCCGCTCGTGGCTCCCTCCGGCTCGGTGGGGCTGAGGTCGCCGGCATCCTCCCGACCGGCTCTTGGCGGACTTTCGCGCGACCTGCGTTACGAATCGGGCGGGAGCATGCGACCCCCGCAAGCGGTGGATGTTCCTGAGGTCTGGACGTGTAGTCAGGGCAGGTTGTCCGCAAGCGCAGGCGTTACGAAAAGCAGCACTGCGGGGTGTGGCGCTGGCGCTGGGGCACAGGCTTCGCGCCCGTCACGTCTACGCAGGCCAAGAGGGGTGCAGGGTTCTGTGCGCAGGGGCGTTGCGGGTTGGGTGGTGATACGCATGAAGCCGCCGCACGGACCGGTCTGCAGGCCGCGAGCGGTGCCTGTCTGGCGGCGGAGGAAGGGGGCCGGAACCGTATTTAGGGTCCCTCCTTGGCGTGACGTGTCGCGGTTCGTCCGATGGCCGCGTCTGCGGTGCGGTAGCCGTGGTGGCAACACGGATACGGAGGACATGGACGTGGTGCGTCAGGTGCGCTCAGTTCGAGCGCGTGAAGGTGTGGTCATTCAGCGGTTCGAGTGCGCTTGGTGCGGGCTGGGATGGAATCGGCTCCCGAAGCCGGGCAGAGCCCCGCGTTTCTGCTCGGACGCCTGCAAGCAGGCCAGCTGGCGCGAGAAGGCTGCCATTGCCCGCCGTATCCGGGACGAGCAAGTCGCTCTCTTCCACGCCGAGTTTGATCAGATCACCGCGGCAAAACCGCTGCCCCTCACGCGGGTTGTGCCTCTGCTGCACGGGCTGGCGGGTTCGGATCCGTCGCACGGGCTGCCCGTCTCCCGGCTCTACAGGACCGCAGCAGCGGCCTGGCATCCCGACCGCCCGGGCGGGGACCACAAGGTGTTCCAGCTTCTGCAAGAGGCGCACCGGCTGGCCCGGCTGCACGCACTGTGATCCCGTCGGCGCTGGCACCGCAGCCGGCTTTCACAGGATGGGACGGCCTCCCGCGACGAGCACTGCGTGAGTGCGGCTGCGGTACCAGAGCAAGCCGCCGGTTCGCCTGGGCACATGTCTGTGTCCCGGTGAAGCCGGAGAGCCTGCGCCTCACCCGATGGTGGGATTCTTCTGAGGCCTGTCATTCCTGTGGAACTACCGATTTATGCAGGTGGAAGCGGCGCGCTGAGCGCAGTGGCGGGGGTTGGGGCTGTGCGCAGGTTCTGACATGGGGCCAGGAGCAGCGGCTGCGCCCCTAGACTCGCCCCCCGACAAGCGGCTTCTTCAAGATCCGGGGGGAGGAACCGGCCGTGCAACTGCCCGCTCTGCACAGCATGCTGCATCAGGCCAGCGAACTGGCGGCGACGAAGAACGCCTCATTCGAAGCGGTTTGCCGCCGTGAAGAGGACGCGGAACGCGTGCTGGCGGAGGTGCGCGCCGAGAAAGCGGTGCGAGCTGGCTCGGCGCAGAGCGCCAACGAGTTGGTCACCGCTCTCCAGGAGAAGATTCAACGGCACACGGCGAGTACGGGCCCGAAGACGGGGCCCGACACCGCCGAGGAACCCGGCCATGGTGATCCACCGACTGTACGGGCATCCATCCAACGGGCGACCCGCGAACTCCTGCTGGAGCAGGGAGAAGCGACGCCGAAGGAAATCCGTGAGCACATCGAGAAGGTGCTGCCCCACGTGAACGTCAAGAGCACGAGTCCGGAACTGACGCACCTGGTGAAGCAGGGGTTGCTCGTGCGCCCGCGTGGTGGCGTCTACCGGCTTGGCGGTGAGTGGGCCAGGGCCGAAAACCGCTGAATCAGCTGGCCTGAGCATGCGCGAAAGACCGAACACCGCCGGTGTGTGGTAGCCCGGCGGTGTCACGGTGCGCATGTAGTTGGCCTCACGCGCCCCGTCACTATACCCAGCGTGCGGAGGGCGGTGCGTTGTGTGTCATCCGCACGTGCAGCAAGATCAGAAAGGCCTCACGCACATGGAAAGTCTGTTCTCTCACGCCGGTGGCTCTGCCCCTCCCGATGCTGTCTGCGCCGAGTCCTTGAAGGAGGTCGTTGTCCGCTCTTCCGTATCGGGGCAACGGACATCTCCGACCGATCGCGCCAGTGTGCGGCGCCAGTGGCAGATCGCGCTGAATGCCGCCCTCGACAGCGGCGAGGAGCGGCGCACTATCTCTAGCGCAGACGTGGCGCGCAAGGAGGATGTGACCACTGAAACCGCCACTCAGACTCTGCGGTTCTGCTGTGAGGTAGGTCTGTTCAGCGGCGGGCGCGGGAAGTTCGCGGTCACCGAGGCCGGCTGGACCGTTGTGCAGCGCTGGCAGGAGGACCAGACCTACGCGCGGCTGCTGCTGCAAGGGGTTTTCGTTTCGCACTGGTCGGTTCCAGTGGCGGATGTCGCGTTGCGGCCCGGTCCGTTGCCGGCGGAGGAGTTGGGCAGGCGCCTTCTCGGCGACCTTCCCGGCAAGCCGCGGCGCGGCATGTACCTCGTGGAGTGGCTGGCGCTGGCGCTGCTGGTGCACCGCGACCAGCAGGGCATGGTGTGGCCCGCGCCGGCATTGAGGGCGGCGGCCAGCTCGGGAGTTGGGGCTCTGCCTGCTCCGGTGCGAGAGGCAGAGCCTGAGCAGCCTTCCGGGCAGGACTTGGATGCCTTGATGGGCATGACCAACCGCAAGCTGGACGAGCTCGACGAGCAGGATCCCCAGCGTTTCCGGGCCTTCCTCGACAACCTGACCCAGCTGGTGAAGTCCTTGCCGGCCTGACATCGGCCAATCCCCCCGCGGCTCGTGTGGCGCCGCGGGCGTGCCCACCGCTGGCCCGGAGCCGCGGGATGGCTCTCGGTAGAAACAGGACGCTGCGCACATCCGCAGGCAGCAGCGGTCCTTGACGACGGCCTGGCACTGGCCTGTGCCGATGACGGCCTTTTCCTACTTTCTCGCACCTTCCGCCTGTTCTGTGTGAGCACGCACGCCTGCCCTCCCTCGGTCCGCCGCCGATGGGAGGACTGGCCTGCGGCTGCCTCTTGCATCCAGGCCACCGCCTCGGCCGTGCCGGGCGACGTCTGAAGTCCTGGTCTTCCCCCGTATGGGAGTTATTCGTGATCTCTTCGCCTTCCATGGCACAGCGGTCGGGCTCGTGTCCTGCATCACCCGCCAGACGCCGCCTCGCCGATCCGGCTCGGATGACAGCACGGTTCGTGGATCCTGCCGGTATCGAGCACGAAGCGCCGTGGCTTGAGGTGGCCGGCGAACAACGGCTGGAGGACTGTCTGCCCGTGCGGCCCTTCCCGGTGCTGAAGGGCCGCCGAGTGGCGCCGGGTTGGTGGTGGTCCGCGACCAACCACGCTCTGGTGCACTACGGATTCAAAGCCATGCGCACGCAGGTCATGCTGCTGGACCATAACCCGCAGGTGGTGGCACTGGCCTGCCGGCCGGTGGAGTTGCTGTGGCGGGGCCGGGGCGGCAGGGTTGTCTCCCACGCCCCGCACCTGATGGCGCGGCTGGCAGACGGCAGCGGGCTGCTGGTGGACTGCGTGGGCCGTTTCGGAGCGGGGCGCCGGCTGGTGAGGCGAGCTGTCCATCTTGAGGCCGCCGCTGCCACGGCCGGCTGGCACTACCGGTTGGTCGGGTTCCCGTCGTCCGCTGTGGAGGCCAACGTGCGCTGGCTGGCCGGCTACCGGCACCCGCGGTGCGCGTGCGGCCGGTTGGCGGAGGTGGCCGCGTGTTTCCGCACCCCGCGGGCCCTCATCGAGGGAGTGCGGTTACTGGGGGATCCGATCGCAGTGTGGCCTTCGGTGTTCCACGCTCTGTGGGCCGGTGTACTGAAGACACCGTTGGAGCGTCCGCTGCACGAGCGGGCCGTCGCCGTGACCTCCGGGGTGGGGGCGGAGCGGTGAGCCGGCCGGTGCTCATGGTCGGTACGGCCGTCACCTGCCGCGGCCAGGCGTGGACCGTTGCGGGTGTCGAGGGGAGCATGACGTCCGGCGCGCGAATCTGGCTGGCCGGGCAAGAGGCAGAAGACGGTCTGGCGGTGTTCGGCCTGACTGAGCTGCTCGGTGATCCTTCCTTCGCTCTGGCGGGTAGTCCGCCGCGTCTGCGGGTGCCGCAGATGGGGTTGCTGTCAACCGTGCCCGAGGACGAGCAGTGGCGGGCGTTCGCGGTGGAACGGCATGTCCGCGAGGTAGAGACCGGGCAGCCCACACCGGGTGGCGAGGACCCGGTGAGGCCTCAGTACGACCCTGATTCCACGACGCTGGCCCAGCGCGAGCAGGCGAAGGCCGACGAACTGGCCTTACAGGGCTGGGTGGGCGTGAGCCGGGCAACGGTGCGCAGGTGGCGTGGACGCTACCGGGCGGACGGCGTGTGGGGGCTGGTTAGGAAGAAGGGCTGCGGCTCAACGCGGTTGGACCGGGCCGATCCCCAACTCCTCGAGGCGCTGCGCGCCCTGCTTCCTGAGGAGGCTCTTCGCTCCCGTTCCCGGGGGTGGAAGACGCGGATGCGGCGGGAGGTGCGGTGGTGGCTGGATGACAAGCACGGTGAGCAGGCGGTCGCGGTGCCGCCGAAATCCACGTTCAACAAACTCATCGACGCGGTGGAGGAATCGCTGGGGCTTCAAGGGACGGTGGCGCAGCGGCGCGCCCGCGTTTCGCGCCCGACCCCGCCGTTCAAGCCGACGCTGGCGCTGCGCCCGGGTGAGCTCGTGATGATGGACAGCACCCCGATGGACGTGCTCGTGGTCCTCGACGACGGGGTGGCCGGTCGGCTGGAGCTGACTACCGCTGTTGATGTGACGACGCGCAGCCTGTGGGGAGTACTGCGGCCAGCCGGCAGCAAACTGACCGACGTGGCGGTGCTGCTGGCGCAGATGATGACGCCGATGGTGATGCGGCCCGGCTGGGACGCCTCGCTGTCGATGGCTGCGTCGGTCGTGCCGCATGAGCAGCTGATGGGCATGGACGAGCGTCTGAAGGACGCGGCGGCCCGTCCGGTCATCGTGCCCGAAACGGTCGTGGTGGACCAGGGCAAGGTGTTCGTCTCGCCCGCCACCCGGGCCGCATGCGAGAGCCTGGGGATCTCGCTGCAGCCCGTGCCTCCGGCCAACGGGCCGGCCAAAGGGCACGTGGAGCGGCCGTTCGGTTCGATCAACTCACTGTTTTGCCAGTGGCTGGCCGGGTTCACCGGTTCGAACGTGAGTGAGCGCGGCTCCAAGGTGGAGAAAGAGCCGCTGCGGACCGTGGTGGAGATCCAGGCGCTGTGGGACGAGTTTGTCGTGCACTGGCATCACCGCCCGCATTCTGGCCTGCGCCATCCGCTGATGCCGAAGAAGGCTCTCACGCCCAACCAGATGTGGGCGGCGCTGCTTCCGGTTGCGGGGTATGTGCCGGTGCCGCTGGCTGCGGACGACTACGTGGAGCTGCTGCCGGTGCGCTGGCAGCCGATCACGGATGCCGGCATCCGGTTCGACTACCGCACCTACGACGATGCCTGCCTCAACGACCACCGGGGGCAGGACTCCGGGGTGGCCTCGGAGAAGGGCCGGTGGGAGGTGCACTACAACCCCTACGACCCGGTCCGGATCTGGGTCCGGCTGCCGGAGGGGTTCCGTGAGGTGGCGTGGATCCACGCCACCTCGGTCGCCCTCCCGTTCACGCACCATGTCTGGGAGCACATCTGCAAGGTGGTCGAACGTACCGGCTCCCGCGAGGAGCACGAGGCCGAACTGGCCCTGGCCTTGGACCGGTTCCTGAGAAAGGCCGCCGGCAAGGAGAAACTGTCGGCCGCGGAGCGGCGAGTGGTGGCGAAGTCCCGCGCTTCGGGGGCGGTGCCGGTGCCGGAGGGCGGACTCGACGTACTGGACGTGCCCGCCCCGTCGTTCGGGCTGGCCGGCTTCTACGCCATGCCCGACGTAGACGACGAGACCGTCCCCGACGAGGACGAGGGCGATGACGCCTTCGACCTCTCTGACGACGAGTTGGAGACCAGCCGGTCTGCCGGTGGCTCCTTCATCTGCAACGACACGGACCCGGAGATGAACGACCCATGGCTGCCGTAGTCGCCGCTGAGGACGGCTCCTTCGACGACGAGATCACTCCCGGCGCGGTCACCAACTGCCTGCTGTGGCAGGCGGAGGTGTCCCGTCCGCGCCTGCCCGCGCCCCCGGTGGAGGATCCGGGCTGGAGCCAAAAGGCACTGCTGGGCTACCACTCCGAGTTCGTCGTCCTGCGGACTCCGTCCATGGAACAGGCGTTGACCCAGCTCAGGTTGACGCTGCTGGTGAACAACCGGCAGCGGGGCACCGCCCGGCGCGGCCTGATCGTGTCCGGACCTCCCGGGGCGGGCAAGTCGACCACGCTCGCGGAACTGGGCCGGTCCTTCGAACGCAGCGAACGGCGCCGCCGGCCGGGCGCCGCCAGCTGGATGCCCGTGGCGTTCGCCTCCATCCCGCCCCTCTACACGCCCAAAAGCCTCGTCCAGGTCCTGGCCCGGTTCGCCGGTATCCCCGTCCACGACCGGATGACCGAGAACACCATCACCAACGCCGTGTGCCACGTGCTGTGCGAGCGCCGCACCCGGCTGGTGTTCTTCGACGACGTCCATCTGCTCAACACCCGTACCCGGCCCGGCGCCGACACTTCCGACCAGGTCAAGACCCTCATGGAGCGGGTGCCCGCGACATTCGTGCTGGCCGGTGTCGACGTGGAGAACTCGCCGCTGCTGACGGGTCCCCGCGGTGCCCAGCTCGCCGCCCGCTGCAAGATCCTGCGCACTCCCCCGCTCCTCAACGGCACCCCCGGGCAGAAGGCGGTGTGGCGCGCGCTGCTCGGGGACGTGGAGGGGGCGCTCAGGCTGCCCCGTCACCGGCCCGGAACGCTGATCCGCCACGCCGACTACATCCACCTGCTCACCGGCGGGGTGATGGCCAGTCTGTCCCTCCTGATCCGGGAAGCCGCGATCCGCTCCATCGTGGACGGAAGTTACGCGATCACGAAGAAACTGCTGTCCCAGGTGGTGCTCGACATCCAGGCCACGAACGCGGCCCGCGCCACCCGCAAGCGGCGCCCCGGCAGCTGACCGGCCGGCCCCGGCAGGCGGCGCAGCGATGCAGCTTCCAGGGGCCGCATCGCTGGGCCGCCCGCTCCCACCCCCTTGTGGTGGCCCGTCACCCTGCCCCTTTTTCCGGCGGGATGCCCCCGCTCTAGCACGATCTCCGTCCTGGGCGTGCCCTCCGTGCCGTCTGCCGCAAAGGAAACCCCCGGTGCCCTTACCCCCGCCCGCACGCACACCCGACCGACTCCCGCCTGTCGAAGGGGAACTGACCGGCTCATGGATCCGCAGAATGACTGCCGTATACGGCCTGCCCGCCCAGGACCTGCTCCGGGGCATCCTGGGTAGCTCCCACCGCGTGGAGGTGACTGGTACTCCCAGCAGCGGCATGGAGTTGTTCCTCAACGCGCCTGCGAAGACGAGGCTGGCGCGCTTCACCGGCGCGCCTCTGGCCCGGCTCACCGCTGTGCTGCCCGCTCTCACCACCACGCACGAGCGGCTCGTAAACGACGAAATCCTGCGGGCCGCCTGGTACCGGCCGTGCGCAGCGTGGGTGGGGGCCTGCCCTCCGTGCACCGGGCGGGCCTGGCTGCCCGGGCAGAGCGTGCTGGTGTACCCGCAGGCGGCCGGGCATGTATGCCGACGCCACCGTCGCTGGCTCCTGGCACATCCCGGCAGACCGGCAAGCATTGCGCTGGAGACACTGCCCGAGGTGCTCACCGCGCACCGCCGCCACGCCGCTCTCGTACGGGCCCGCCCGGACGCCGCAGACCTGGTGGCGCTCGCCGCAGCGGTGGTGTGGTCGTGGCAGGTACAGGGGTGGAGGTCCGAGACGGTCTGGCAGGACCGGGTGCGTCGGCTGGCCGCGGTCACGGGGTGCAGGCCGGCGGTGGTGATGCCGCATGCGCTGGTGTGCTACCCCGAGACGATCACCGTGGCCCGACTGCTCGGCGCCGCCTACTGGCAGCAGCGGCTGCGCGAGACGGCCGCGACCGACGGGGCCGAGGCCGCCACAACGTTGCTGCTCCGGGAGATCAGCCGCCGGGCCGGCAGACCGTGGCTCGCGGACTGGCTGATCGCCTACACCCGTACCAGGCCCAGGACAGCCGTGCGGACCGATCCGCTCAAAGGGTGGCTGGACCGGCTCACCTCTGCGGCAGGAACCACCAGCGACGGCTTGTGGACGGTGCCTCGGACGGCGGTCCGACCCGTCGAGTACAGCGACCGAGCCAGCCTCCTCACCGGGGGCCGATCCCGCACCGTCCGCGAAGAGGCCAAAGCAGCCTTCCTGACCTGAGGTTGGGAGGCGGTGCCCTCACCCCGGCGCGGGCCAACACCGTGCCCGTGACCTCTCCCGCCCCCTGCCCGGCCCGCCCGCCCGCCTCCTGCCATGTCACGTCGGCATGTCGCGGGCCGTCCCCAACCGCCCCGCTCTGCCCGCTTCCCCGCACCTGCACATGGAGACAGACCATGCCACCGATCAGTCCGCAGTACGCCAACCAGCTGCTGGCGGAACTCACCGAGGGCTGCCCCGTCCCCGCGGCGCCCGCCTCCCTGTCGCGCTACACCTTCCAGCAGAGCGACTACGTCCTCATCGGAGACACCGCCGTCCGCGGCCACAAGTACAGGGGGCGGTGGCGGCTGGAAGAGAAGGACATCCGCGCCTGCGGCAAACGGCTCGCCTCACTCCCCTTCGACCCCGACGATCTGGTCGACGCCCGTCTCTCGTCCGCCGGGCGCGACCAGATGTGGCGCGCGCAGATCCACCGCTGGTTCGACAACATCTCCTACCGCGACCAGCGCGCCAACGGCTGCCACTGCGAAGGCCAGCGGCCGTGCGGCCGCAGTAGGCCCAACTCCCACGGGCTGGGGTGCGGAGCGACCTTCGAGCAGGTCAAGGAACGCTACGGCCGGTCGCCCATCGCGTGCACCAGCCCCCTGCCGCTGCTGACGTGGTCCGGCACCGCCTGGATGGTCCCGCGTGCCTACGCCGACCTCCTCGACCGAGCGGACCAGATCGCCGCCGAGTGCGTCGAACAGGCCACCCGGTGCAGCCGCTGCAACGCCGCCGGAAACGTCTGGAAGTGGCGCACGTCCAGCAACAGCGGCTACACCACCCTGTGCCCGGCATGCTCCGCCTCCATCGCCCGCCCCTACACAGGCCACCTGCGTGGCAGGCTGTATGCGTCGCTGCTGAAGAACTCGCAGCCGGAGGCGTTCCTGTGCCGAATGTGTCCCAGGCCGCGGCAGGCCCTGTACTGGGACCACTGCCACGCGCACGGATTCGTGCGCGGGCCGGTGTGTGCCAGTTGCAACACCTACGAAGGCGGCGGCCACAGGTTCATCCACCAACCGGGCGCGGTCAGCCATCTCCTGCAGTGCGAGGGCTGCCGCCGCGACAGGACCGTGCCGCCGCGCCACCAGCCCGACATCGTGCTGCAGACGTTCACGGCTGACCCGCACGGCCCGTGCGCGAAGCGGCCCCACTCCGCGTGGGGCTCGATGCAGGAGGACGGCTCGGTCCGTTTCCGGCTGCGCTGCTGGCAGTGCCCGTTTACCCCGCAGTGGGAGCAGGTAGTGCCGGCCGTTCAGGTCCGGCAGTTGGTACGGGAGTTCGTCGACAGGGCCTTGGACGCCGACGCCGTCGGCCAGGAACCCGCCTGACGTTGTGCCGCACCCGCCCGAGTGCCTCTCCTCGATGGTGCACTGGGCCGCGGAGGCGCGCAGGCTGTCACCACGCTTCACCTTCGTGGTGTCGGCGCCTGCCCGCCAGCCGCTCGGTGCGAGTCCAACATCACGGCCTGTCGGAACGGTTACGCCCGATCTGGCTGGCTGCGGTCCTGCGGGGCGGTTCCTGCCTCCGTCGCCGTACGCATGGCCTGGATGTCTGTGGTGATGTCCGATTGCCCGTACCGGTCGGTGAGAGTGGCCAGGGTGTCGATGAGGTGGTTCTTGGCTTCGTCGGTGAGGCGCTCGGAGAACGTGTGCAGCAGGCGGGCCAGTGGCGCCCATTGGCCTTGCGGTGCGTAGGCGGCTGCGGTGTTCAGCAGTGCCTCGAGGCGGGGCAGCGTGTCGGTGTCGATGCTGTGGGGGGCGGTGGCGAACCAGTAGGACAGGGCCAGTGACGGGTCGCTCATCAGGGTGTCGCGCAGGATGCGGGCCTCGTCCAGGCGGCGGTCGTGTTCCAAGCGGCGCTGTTCCCGTTCGTGCTGGCGGCGCTGGTGGGTTTGCGCGGCGTGTATGGCGTCGGATTCGGCGGTGAGGTGAACGTGGCCCCAGGCGAGTCGGACTGGGAGGTGAGCGAGGTCGGTGGGCCGGCCGAGGAGGGTGTTGATGCGGGCGGTGGCCGGCACGACGTCGAGCGGAAGGTAGTCGGCGGTGATGTCGCGGGCGGTTGTCAGTGCGTGGTCTGCGGCGGCCTCGGCGGGGCTGTGGTGGGGGTGGGGTGAGGGGAGGTCTTCCCATGCGCCGGTGAGGGTGAGGGTGAAGAAGTAGCCGGGTATGGAGGTGGGCGCCGGGCAGGTGAGGTCGAGTTTTCCTGCCCGTGGTGAGGGCCAGCCGCTGTTTTTACGCCGTGGCCGGTGCATGGTGCGGGCGTGGGGGTGCTGTGGGGTCGGCTTCCCTCAGGACCAGGACGAGTGCGTCGCGCAGGCGTGTGCGTGCGGTGGGCTCGCCTCCGGCTCGGGCCGGTTCCCATCCGTAGGCCGCGTGGGTGAGGACGAGGTAGCGGGGTGCGAGGTAGGTGCGGTCGGTGTCTGAGCGGAAGACGGCTTCGGTGAAGGTCTTGATGACGGCAGACCGAAGGTGTGGGTGGGTCAGGGCGGTGTCGAGCCAGGTGTCGAAGGCGCTCTGTAGGTGAGTGTTGGCCTCGTCATCCAGGGCGCAGCGCCAGCCGGTCAGAGCCCAGGCCTCGGGTTCGCTGTCGCCTCCGGCCAGCAGGAGGGGGATGCCGTTGGGGGTGGTCCGGTCGGCGAGGTGGAGGAATGCCCGGCGGGCGGCTGCGGTGTAGTGGTGCTGGGCGGTGGTGAACCAGGAGGTGAGGGTGGATCGGATCGTGCCCTGCAGGACTGGTTGGTCCCATAGGGCGGTCAGGGCGTCCCCGACGGCGTCCGCGACGCCGGCGTTGGTGGTGTTGACGGCGAGTTCCGACAACCGTTTGAGGGCGATCTGCGGGTAGGCCGGGCCAAGTTGGGCCAGGGCGCCGGCAAGGGCCTGTTTGAGGACGATGGGGGTGTTCCGGCGATGGGTGAGCTCATCTGTGTCGGGGGCCTTGGCCCAGGCGAGGTATTGGTCGCGGGCGCGTTTGCCTGCTGTGGGGTCGACGGCCGCCGCGACCAGGAGGTCCTGGGCGTGGCCGTGCAGGTGGCTGTTTTTGGCCCAGTGGGCGGTGATCGCGCGCAGGACGGTGAAGCTCTGTTTGGCCAGGGTGTAGCGGGTGGCCCACTGGGTGACGCGCTCGGCTAGGGGGACGCCGAGGTCGGGGGGCAGTGAGGCGGCTTGTTCGGCGGTCCAGCGAGTGAAGGCTGCGACATGGTGGGGGCGGTCGACCCAGAAATAGTCGACGACGGCCTCAGCGTAGCCGGGTTTACGGAAACGGATGCAGTCGTCGGCTCCGAGTTCCGCACCGATCGCGTCGGTGAGCGCGATGATGCCGGTGCCTTGCTGTCCCCGGGTGGGCGGCGGTGTGTCGTTGAGTGCCTCACCGAGGGTGGACTGGGCTTCGTAGACGGTTTCGGCGGGTGCCCCGTCGAGTGTGGCGGCGGCAAGCAGGTAGTTGCGGTGGGCGCTGTCGGTGTTGGTCGTGTGCCAGGTGCGCAGGGTGCGGCGCCAGTTGTTATGGGCGGACTGCACGACGGCTTCGACGAGCTCGCCGACGGCTTTGGGTTCGCTGGTGGTGGCGTTGAGTTCGACGGCTGCGATGATGACGCGGGCCCACCGTGCGGCTTCGGCCGGTGTGGCCTGGTTGTCCAGTTGCTCGGTTACTGCGCCTGCGGCAAGCCACGTGTCCAGCTCGCCGATAGGGGGTTGGCGTCGTTCCAGGTGCGCGCGCAGCACCTGGAGGGCGGCCGGAGGGGACAGGCGGTGGCCGAGTTCGGTGGCTTCGGCCGCAACGGGTGTCCACGTGTCGGTGTGGGTGACGACAATGACGAAGGAGCCCATCGTGCGCAGGTGCTCTGTCACTTCGCGCAGGTGGAGTCCGAACCCTGGGCGCAGGGTCTCGTCCTTGTCTCTCAGGTCCAGGATCCAGCCGGTTTCCTCGTCTTTGAGTCCTTCGAGGTCCACCCCTTCTCCAGGTTCGCGGCGGACCTGCCGGACGGCCTTAACGCCTTGGTGTACGAGCGTGTGCAGGGCGGTGGTGTAGCGGCCGGTGCCGGCACCCGCATGGATGACGGCAACCCTGTAGGAGTCGAGGATGGCATCGACGGCCTTGGTCGTCTCGGCGTCGGGCAGATAGGGGTGAAGGCGGTCCTCGATCCAGTCCGGGGGCAGAGGCGTTCCCCGCAGCCGTTGGATTTCGCTTATGTTCTGGTTTGCGACGACGGTCCCGTAGTTGTACGAGACGTTTTGCACGGTGCCCGTGTCGCTCGCGTGGGCACCGGTGTCCGTGCCGGTCACGCTGCCGTTTGCTGGGGCGGTACGGGGAGCAGGAGCACCGCTGGGTGGGGTTGGCGCGGGCCTTTCTTGGACCGGTGAAGTGTCATCCCGGTCGTCCGTCTCGACAGGTGCTTGCGGCGCCGCCGCGTCGGCGGGTGCCTGGGGATTTGACTGGCCTCGGCTGTCAGGCCAGGTGTGCCCTTCGCGGGCCGGAGACGGTCCGGTGGCTGTCTTGAGCAGAGAAGCGTCTGCGGACGGCAGGGGTGTCGGCGGTTCGGCCGGTTCGATCGGTGGCAATGATCAGCCCTTCGAGACGGTCAGCGGGTGCTGCGGCACGGCCGCGTACACAGGTGTGTGAATGGTGCCGTGCTACTGCCTGGTGTTCCGCTGGCCCCTCATGCCGATGAGCTTCCCGCCTGCATCGACCGTCTGCACGTCTTGGATGACACGGGCGTTCCCGGCGATCTTGTCGCTGTCGATGCCCGTGGCCTCTCCGGACAGCGTCGTGACTCGCTGGTGGACGAATGGGCCGGAGGCGGGCCGGTCCTCTCCCTCGAAGGTCAGGTGCTGGCCGTAGATGGCTTCCAGGGCGCCGCGGGCCCGGGCCAGATTCCGCACGAGCCGCTGATCGGAGATGTCGACGGGGACGGTGCCGTGCGCGTAGTCGGCAAGGGTCTCCTGCAGCAGTTCGAGTTCGCCTCGTCGGGTCTGCAGAACGTCCCTTGCGGGCTGCAGCGGCAGTTGCAGCGTTCCGACCAGACTGCCGGGGAGGGCGACGTCCTCCTCGGGTTCGGCTGTGCGGGAATCGAGCAGTCGTTCCAAGCGCTGGAAGATGAAGGTCAACGTAGCGGGCAGAGCGGAACTGATCACAGCGATGTCGGTCGGGTCCGGCATATTTCACTCCCCCGTTGCCAGGATGAAGGACCGTCTGATTCTTTCCGGCGCCACCCACACGTGAAGCGCTTTCAGGAAAGATGACAAGAATCTCTCCTCTCCCCCGGCTTTCCAGTTGTTCGGCTGGATTTTGACGGTGGCCGATTCGGCCATCTGTCCGGTCAGCGAGGGTCTTTCTCATGGTGTTCACCAGCGGCCAGGGGCGCGTGTCCGTGCTGCTGGTAGGGAGATTCGTCGGGAAACCGCTCGACTCGGACCTGCCTCCAGGCCACGTCGAACGATGTCGCGCGGCGGCTTCCAGTAGACCGCCGGAAAGCCCGCCAGCTCGTCACAGGGTCGAGAATGCAGCGCAGCAGAGTAAGTCGCATGACCTCAGAGTCCATACACCTGGGGCAACAGGCGGAACTTTCTATGCCGCCGCAAAGGAAACCACTTTGAGGTAGGCGTTTTACGCCATGGGCTCATTGGATTCCGAGTGAATTTCGAGTCTGATGTTGCTGATGTGATTCATGGGGTTTCGCAGGTCGAAGCGGCTACCACGTGTCTCGGCCACGGGAACCGAGTGAGAGCTGTCCACCCTCGCGGGGCCGAGCGGCGCACGCCGACCCGCAGACCGCGCGCCAGGCTTACCCGGCGGGCGGCGCGGGAGGAAGGGTCAGCCGGTACGCACAGGTGAGGGATGGGTGGTCGGTGGCCGGGGCCACGGGTTGGCTTTGTCCATCAGGGCGGTGATGCCTGTGATGTCGCTGTCCCAGCCGTTCGGGTTCTCCCGCAGTGCGATGCGCCAGCGGTGACCTGCAAGGCGCTGTTGCTCGGCGGCGATGGCCTGGTCCAGAGTCGTGAGTCCGGGGTCGAGGACCCACACGCCGTCGCGGTACGGCGTGAAGCCGAGACGTGACCAGGCTCGGCCCAGGCGGGAGCAGGCTTCTTCGGTGGGGGTTTGGCCGTCGTGTTCGAGGGGTCCTGGGAAGAGTGCGACGACACCTGTTCCGCTGGTGAAGTAGTCCAATGCCATGCCTGTGAGGAAGACGCCGAGCCCGTGCCCGCGCAGGCGACGGTCGATGGTGACGCTGTCGACGATGAGGGTGTTGCCCGGGCAGCTGAGGCGGTCCCACAGGTCCTGCCGTACACCGGGCAGGGTGGGGTCGAAGAGGGCCTGGCCGATCGTGTAGAGGTCCTGGCTGAGGGCGTCGAGGGCGGCGATCGGGTCGAGGCAGCAGTTGTGGTCGACCAGGTGGAGACGGATGCTGCCGAATTGAGGGCCGGGGCCCTCCTCGGCAAGGTGCATGCCGATGTCCCATTGCTGGACAGCGTCGTCGAGGTGCGGCGCGATCCAGTAGTTGCTGCTGTAGCTGAGGATGACGTCGTCGATGCCGGCGTCGACGGTGCACTCGTCGAGGGGTGCGGTGCGGGTGTGCGGGCTGTCCATGATGGGTGCGCAGCTCGGTGCGGGGCTGGGTGGCCAGTTGGTCAGAGGGTGTCGTTGTCTGTCGTTCGGGCGTGCGGGATGACGGGGTGGTGGCTGTCGTGTTCGGTGGTCACGGTGCCCGGGGTGGGGGGCAGGTCGTGTGCGGTGGCGACGAGGATCTGGGCGTCCTGGGCGGCGGTGGCGCTGATGATCTGCAGAGCTCTGGCGGAGAGGCTGTTGCCTTCGTCACCGGCGCCCAGGCCGTCGAGGGAGGAGTCCAGCCACTGGGCGCGCGGCAGCAATGCGCCGGGCAGCGTGCGGGCTGCTTCGAGGAGCGTCAGGTGCAGGCCGATGTTGGCAATGTTGATCAGGCCGGCTGAGAGGGCGAGTTGCCGGACGGTTCGTCCGTTCAATCTGGGGGTGAAGGTCTTGGGATCGATGCTGGCGTGGCGGATCTTGTCGGGCGCCATGGGGATGACCTTCTCGGCGTAGATCATCGACAGCTCCTTGGCTGTCTGCTTGCGGATGTGCTGGGCATCGCCTTCGGCCACCGTCCATGCCATGCGGGCCTGTTCGGCGTCCTGCGCAGTCCGCTTCTCGATGCGTTCGAGATCGCTCAGTCGGGTCAGCTCCTTGCGGCGGTCCCGCACCGCGGTAATGGCAGCTCTGGTTTCGGCTGCGGTGGCCGCTGCTTTGGACTTGGCCTGTTCGCGTGGCGTGATTTCCGCTGTGCGGTAGGCGTCGCAGCGGCTTGCGGCCTTCTGCGCGGCTCCGATGAGAGCGGTGAGGGTGTTGGTCGCCTGCTGGGCGTCGGCCTGGGCTGTGGCGAGTTTGTCCTCGACCGCGGCCAAGGCGGTTCGGGCCGCAATGAGTTGCTGCGCGTGACGGGCAGCGCGACCGTCCGGATCCGGCTGTCCGCACAGGCCGCAGGTGGGGACCGGCCGGGTTGCCCGCTGCAGCAGTTGCTCGCAGTCGGGACAGTGGGTGCGCTGCCGGGCGTCCTGCTCGGCTCGGGCGAGGGCGGCACGCGCCTGCCCGCGCGCTTCGTACAGCGGCGCAAGGGTCTGCTGCGTCCGGTCGGCTGCCGTACCCGCATCGGCGGCGCGTTGCAGCGCCTGGGCCTGCTCGTGGGTGCGGGTGGTGAGGATGGCCCGGTGGGTGTCGAGTTCGGCATCCAGGCGCAGGACTTCGGCGGTCGCCGCGTCGAGGGCGTTGGCCAAGCGGGCTTCGTCGGCGTCGAAGTCGACAGAGGTGGGAAGTCCGTCGGCGATGCGCTGTTCCGCGGCCTTCCTCAGAGCTGTGGCGGCCTTCGTCGCCCGGTTTTTGGCGGCGATGGCCTGAGCCTTCAGCTTCGCTGCCTTCTCGTCGAGCAGGCCGAAGCACACCTCGATGGTGACGCCCAGGTCGTTGGCGTTAGCACCGCCGTAGACGGTGTGGCCGGCATGGACCTGCCGCAGGTAGAGCAGGGTCATCACACTGTCGACGGTCACGCTGCCGCGGGCGGTCTCGACGACAGGGATACCCATGAGTTCCACGCTGTAGGAGCCGGCGCTGCGTTCGCCTCCTTCAGCAACCAGAGGGAGGGTTTCGACCTGACCGGTGGTGGTGTTGAGGAAGGTGATTTCTTGTGTGAGGAGGTCGTGGGTGATGGTCCAGATTCCGGAGTCGAACGCGACGGTGGCGCGCATGGCCTGGGCCTGCTCGGTAACGGCGGGCAGCAGCTTGAGGGAGACCGCACCCAGTGTGATCCAGAAGGCATCGCCCAGGCTGCTGCTCCCGGCTCCGATGCCGGCTTTGACATGCCGCAACGGGCCCTCGAGATCGATGCCGTCCCACTCGCCGTCGATGAGCAATTCCTGCTTGAGCCAGCTGAGTTTGCAGGGCATGCACCCCTCCATCACGGACCGTCGCACGCCGCCAGGACGGAGGCCGTGTCAGTGCCTCCTAACGAGCCGTCATCCGCTGCTGGCTTCGGGCGTCAGGATGGAAGCATCCCATCGGGCGACAAAGGTGATCACGGCTTGACCGCGGGGCGGTTCGGGCTGCCCACCGCAAACCCAGACGCAATCAGGCGGACTCTGGGCAACGAGTCCCTCGTGGTCTTCCGGCAGGATCTGCGGACGTGAGCCTGATCAGGATGCACCGCTTGCAAGGGCAAGGAATCTAGGGGGTGCCGCGTCCGATGTCTGTGCCCAGAGATGTCCGCGAGTGGCATGTCGCCCGCATGCTACTGCCGCGACGGGGTGCCTGGGCGTGATGGGCTGCTTTGCGGTGGCCCTGTCAGTGCTTGTGGTTAGGCTCGGAAACCGACGTGGAGGAGGTCGTGTTGTCGTACGGTTCGCTGACGCCGGAGGTGCCCTTGGGGCCCTTCGAGTCGTCTCCCGTCAGGGTCTGGTCGGCGCCGGGCAAGACGGCAAAGCTTCATGCCGCGGAGCACTGCTCCCGGTTACGTGCCGGCAGGGTCACCTCCGGCGAGCTGCCGCTGCGGTCGGTGATCGAACGGATGTGCCCGCAGTGCGCCACATACGGGTCATGGGGCCGGCCCGGCACGGGGCTGGGTCTCTTCCTGGACGCGCTGACCGGTCCGGGCCTGCTGCACGAGCTCGCCAGCTACGGCGAGGCTGACGAGGACACGTTCACCGACGATGAGGTGAAGCAGGCAGCCGCCCTGCTCCTGCGGGCCCCGCACGACGGCCAGGAAGACCTGGACGACGAGGACGACGACTGGCGGGCAGGGCAGGAAGCAGCGCAGGTACGCACCTCGGTCTTTGGGCAGTGGCGCAGCGCGGCCGCCAGTCTCCATCGGGCCCACCGCCTCCTTGCTCTCTTCCCCTGGCTGAAGTCCTGGGCCGAAGCCCGTATGCGGCTCAAGGCCGATCACGTGGCGCTGCTGCAACGGCAGGCCGGGCAGTTGGTCGCTCGGGAGGCGCTCATAGCGGCGGCTAACGTTGCGGCGATGGAGACCCCGGAGCTGCCGGCCGAGGAGGAGGTGCTCGCGCCTCTGGGCACGCCCACGGCGGTGGCAGGGCAGTTGGAATCGCTGTGGCGCCGGTGGAGCAACGAGGCCGCGGACAGCTGGGAGCATCCCCGCGAGTTCGGCTACCTCGCCCACTCCCTCATCCATGGGATGGGCAGCCGCCGCAAGGGACGGGATGCGGCACTGGAGCGTGCCCAGGAGTTGGTGTCCTCCTGGGCGGAAACGGTGCTTACAGGTGCTGCAGGCGAGCAGGAAGAGCGGGAGCTCCTGGTCCGTCTTCCGGAGCAGGGGCTGGATGATCCGCCCGGCCGTGATGAACCATTCCTCGCCCGACTGAGCGAGTGGGAACTGGGCGTGCTGGCTTGCTGGGCCACCGCTGCGGACTGGGAACGACTGACGTTGACCCTGCGGGTGCCCGAAACCATCGCGGCCCGCCTGGTGTCTGGTCCTTCGGAGTTGTCGTGCAGCACACCCGAGCCATCCGCCACCGAGCAGCCAGTTGCAGGGCAGGCGCCCGCCCAGCCGGTGGGCCCGGGGGTGTTTGACGATACGCCGATCAGCGACAGGCGTGTTGTCACCGCGGAGGATCTACGGGCCTTGCGTACCGTCTCCCGGGAGGCGGATCAGCTCTACCTCGTGCTGTCCGTCGAAGCCGGGCCCGAGGTCGTGCCCCTATCCGTGCTGGAGAAGCGGGTGGCCGGCGGAGCGCGGTGCATCGTCATCGCAGCCGCCAGTGATCTGCCCGACGCGCTGGTCGCGACCCGGCGTGAGGAACTCACGGCCGCCGCCGAGCCGGAAGCCGACCGGGTCTGGACACCCCGTGTCCACGAGTCCAGCAACCCCGCCTTCGGCCGCAGCCTGGGCACCGACGAAGGCGAACGACTGGTGGTGCGCCTGGCCCGGGGACACCAGCACCCTGATGCCGTGCTGCGCTGCCTGGTCCTCGCTCGCGGAGTGGCCGATCTGCGTGACCTCGAGGAACGCTTTGACGCGGGCGGCGGCCGTCCCGTTCGGCTGCCCTTCCCGGTGTGGGATGGGCTGCTGGCCATGGAGCAGCTGGACCTGCAGCCCTTCAGACCCATCACGGACGGCACACGGCGTGGTGGGTCTGGTTTGCCGTTGGGTGTTCTGGCACGGGTGCAGCTGTATACGACAGATGCCGCAGGGCGGTTCGAGGGCCGGGCCCACTCCCCCGCCTGCCAGCACCAGAGCCGTGACCATGGCGTCACGCGGTACTACGACCTGGTGACGGTCGAACAGATGCTACGCGCCGAGCGGTTCGATCCGTGCAGCAAGTGCGGCGGCTACGCCACCCGTCGCCTGTCCATGGCCCAGGTCGCCTACTACCGTGCGGCGCACCAGGTACACGACCTCGCCCAGCAGGTCCGGTGGGTTGTGGGCCATCCCGATCTGGCGGTGGATGCCGCCTCGCTCCTGGCCGAGCTCAAGGGATGGGACGACACACCGCCGCACGACGAGTGGTTCGACGCGGAGGGCGGTGAACGGCAATGGTGCCGCTTCATCCGCCGGCTCCTGCTGCAACTGGAAGGGTTTGTTGCCGAGCGCTGACCGCCGGCGTAGGACGTGCTTCTCGTGCGGCGGCTGCTCGCTCGAGAAGCACGTCGATGCTTGTCCTCTAGTGGCCGCTTGGGCAGGCCTTTCGTTTTCTGGCCCAGGAAACGTCGCAAGGGGTCTCGGACTGGGCCTCACGACGGGGCACGGGGGAGCGATCCGGTCCGCGAATTTTGTCGAGGTACTGCCGTGCGGATCGCTTGGAGACCAACCGGAGCGGGCCGTTGGGGCGCTAGGAGACCGAGTCTCAGACCACCATCGGCGCCGACTTGCAGGAGTCGACGTCGCCTACCACTGCTTGCGCAATTGCTTGATCCACTCCGTGTGCGTGGGGCCCAGGCCGCGCAGTTGCTTCATGGTGCGCTTCAGGTCATAAGAGTCGGGCTTGATCAGCGGCCGGGCACGCACGCCCACCAGCTCCGGGCTCAGAAGGTAGTTGGTCGTCAGGACGGTTACTCCATGGGCCAGGAGGAACTCCAGCACACGCAGTTGCTTGACACTGTTGCGCGACAGGCGGCTGAGCGCGGACAGGGGAACCACGTGAGCGCCACCGTCCTTGACCTGCTGCATCATCGCCAGGAGGGCCTGGTCGAAGCGCGGGTCGACGCCCGAGGCGATCACGCTCTGGCCCCCGCGCATCAGTCTGACGCCGGTCGCATTCTCGGCCTGGATGAGCTCGTGGCTGCCCGGCAGATCCGGCAACGGCGCCTGGGGCATGTCGTAAGGGCGTTCGGTGTCGCTATTCGAGGCCGTCAGGTCGGACAGGGTGGATAGGGCCGCCCAAGCCCGGGGATACAGTGCGTCGAGCCCTGCCAGCGTGTTGTTGCTGACAGGCGCACCGGACTCTTTCAACAGCAGGGCGAGCGGCTCGGTGGCGGCCTGAGTGATGGCCGCGATGTCGGCCGCGCGCAGCGTTCCCTGCAGGGCGTGGAAGTCCTCCAGCCGGCTGTTGCGCACCGCAACGACCACGGCTGCTCTTAGCCAGGCCGGCGCTGACAGCGGCCGGTGCTGGGAGACCTCTTCGAGGAACGGTGTCACCAGCACATCGAAGTAGTCGACGGGCAGCGCCGCCAGCATCCGCGCTCGGCGGATGACATCGACGCCGACGCTGTGCGCGTCGGCGTCGCTCACTCCTGCACGGGTCAGCAGTTTGAGCAGCGCGCCGCGGCAGAACTCCCGCACGAACACACTGTCGTTGATGTTGTTCTCGGCTGTCGTTGTCATGCCGACATCACCCCCCTCATATCTCGAATCTCCCCGGAAACACTTTACGAGAGCTGACGCAGCGTGCAGGCAGAATGCAACACAACGAGTCCACGGCTCCACCGGTGCTGACTCGCTCTCGCCCGACACCGACGCCTTGCTGAGACCAGCCACGCGCTGCCGTGCCCGTACCGGTGTACCTGCACATGGAGGCTCTCGCGGGTGAATGCAAGGGCTGCCCACGCCACTCCTCAAGCCTGCAGTCAGGGCAATGGCGGTAGCGGGTTTCCCTCTTTGAGGGCCTTCGTCCGGCGTGCGTCGACGAAGACCTCCCAATGATAGTGGTCGGCGAACAGGCGGTTGAGGTGCAGTTGGCATTCCTCCATCACCAATGGCCAACGACGGGGGTTGCGTTTCACGTGCAGGGCCTGCGGCACGCGGAACCACCACGTATAACAGGGGTCATCGTCGCTGCCGCAGACTCCATCGTCCCGGCATCCTTCGTAGATGCATCCCAGTCGTTCCGCGAAGTCGACCATCACTTCCCTACTGTCCTTGGCCAGCAGGAACGGCACGCCTGCCGAATGGTAGGGCTCGCTGATGCGTCGTTCGGGGTCGTCTACCTCGATCTGCCAGACAACCCACTCGTACTCGGACCAGCGATCCGCGTCGACAGTGTTGCTTCGTGGTAAGGCCACGTTCCACCTCTCGTTCTGCGCGCTCACGTCGTGCACTGCGGACACGGGTTACAACGACGGTCCGGGCAGCGCGATGCGTGCGGAAGTTGAGCGTTTCCCTCTCCGAAGCACCCGGCAACGACGGTGCGCATGCGCAGATACGCACGAGTGCAGTGGAAGGTGGTGATTTGCATGGGGTCGGAGAAGCCGCCCTTTTTGGGCACACGGCTGCTGGATCCTCCACGACGAGTGCGACAGCCTCGAGTCTGACGAGGAATCCGACCCTGGCGACGTAGAGGAATGGGACGACGAACAGACCGCGCAGCACCAAAACCCCAGCCGCGTACGCTTCGCCCACTCGTCCGCCGCACCACGGTCCACCACAGGGGTCGCTGTTCTGACAGGCGGCGCGGGGAGACTCAGCTGCCTGGTTGGGCCCCCGTGCGGGATGGGGCAAGTGATGTCTCGTCAGTCCTCGGAGGAGTCCAGGGCGGCGGCGAGGCGCTGGTAGAGGCGGTCCTGAGCCTGGGGATCGAAGACGGGTGTCACCGATGTCGTGGTGAAGCTGTCTGCGGTGAGGGCGTTGAGCTGGTACGGGGCAAGCGTGCTGGGGTCTTTGAGGTCGTAGCGGGTGTGGCGGCTGCCGTACTTGCCGACAGTGAGCATGACGATCCGCCGGGTACCGGCTGCGGTCAGCAACAGGCGTGCCCATTCCAGGGACATGCCGTGGGTAGTGAAGTCGTCGAGGACGACGACGGTTTTGGTGCCCAGTTTCCCGCGGTAGCCGGGGCCCAAGTGCACCGTCTGGGCCTGCGTGGCGATGGAGATGCTCTGGGCGACCTGGCCCTGGCTGGCCTTCCACCGCTCCAGGCTGGTGTCCGGGGCGTCGGCGGCGCGGACGAGGAGGTCTTCGCGGTAGAAGCCGTGAAAGAGCGCGGCTGCCTTGTCGAGATAGGTCTTCAGCCGCTCGCTGACCTGGCCGCTCGTGCTGCTGGGGTAGATGCAGAAGTAGGGGTTGGCGGGAATGAGGTCTTCCAGGTAGGCGTTGGCGAGGACGAAGAGCATGAGGATGCTCCGGGCATCCGCGTCCCCGATCTTCACCGGTCTTTTGTAGGTGAAGACGTCCTGGAGCTTGAACGTGGGAGCAGGCGAGGTCGAGGGCAGCCGCGCGGAGGCCGGCAGTAGCGAGCGCAGTGACCAGTTGTCCTGATCGGCCCGGTGCGACCAGCTCGGGTCGCCGGAGAGGAACATCTCCAGGAACCTGTCCACGTCGCCGGGCGCGCGGGCCACGAGAGAGGTGGTGCCGTTCGGCATCGAGGCTGCCCAGGCCGCGTGCTGATACATGACGCCGGAGTTGATGGCGGTGCGCCAGTCTAGGGCCGTGCAACCGACGTACAGCAGTTCGTGCCGTTGCAGGTGCAGGGCGGAGGTGACGGCGTCGATCCAGGCCGGTGAGCCGCGCCTTTTGCCGTCGGCTATGTGCGACTGGTCAACCAGCAGGCTGGGGGTGGGATAGCCGAGTTGGTGTATCTGCTCTTTCTGGGCTGCCGAGAGCGGGTCGGTGGACAGGATGCACCACTGCAGTCCCTGGGCGGTCAGGCTGTGCAGCAGCGCGGCCGTCTCGGCGGCCGCTGGGGTGCCGGGCTTCAGGAGGAGGGTCTTGTAGTCGAAGATGACTGCCTTAACGGGCATGACCACCGTCTTCCTGGCCCAGCAGGTCGTCCAGATGCTGCCGTAGCCGTGTGAGGTCTTCGGGGGGCAGGGCGCGCAGTTCCACCTCGCGGCCGAGTTGGCGCTCGACCAGGCTCAGGCCGAAGGTGGTGTGTCCGTAGGAGTCCGCCGCGCTGCGGCACAGGGCGTCGAGGGTGCGGCGTCCGGCCGTGGTGAAGATGTCGATGAGCTGGCCGGTGGGCTCGGTGTCGATCATTTCGGCCAGGTCGCCGGCGCCTGGCCAGGTGAAGCCGATGATCGGGCGGCGGTAGGTGGCGGCGAAGCGCACGGTGTGGGCCGTGCCGCCGGTGCGCTGGCCCTCGGCGGCGACGACGATGTCCGCGAGGCCGGCCTGGAGGCGGTTTCGCTGGACGAACTGGGCCTTGCGGTAGTGCTCGCCGGGCAGGTATTCGCTGGCGACTGCGCCGCCGGTGCGCACGATGCGGGCACGAATGTCCGCGGTCTCGGTCGGGAAGACGACGTCGATGCCGTGGCCGAGGAAGGCGACGTTACGGACTCCGTCGCGCAGGGCGGCCCGGTGCGCGACCGCGTCGACGCCGTTAGCGAGGCCGGACACCAGAGTGATCGGGTAAGCGGCCAGGGTGCGCACAGCGGCTTCGGTGGCGCGCACGCCATCGGGTGTCACGTCCCGAGTGCCGACGACTGCGACGTGCGGGCCCTCGTACAAGGCTCGGGGGTCGCCTTCGACGAACAGCCACAGGGGCCCGCCGGGGAGTTCGGCAAGCCGGGCCGGCAAGGAGGAGGGGCCGATGATGTGGATGTTGCGCCGGGCGAGTTCGTCGGCCTTGGCCCGGGCTGTCTTCAGCAGTTCGGTGCGGTGAGTGCTGATCTCGTCTGCGATCTTGCGGGCGTTGGGGACTTTAGCGCGGGCGAGCTCGGCGGCCAGGCGGTGTTCGGGAAGGTCCCATACCCGGCCCAGTTGCTCTCGGTGTTCACGCACCAGCGCATACAGTCCCTTGTTTCCCAAACCGCGGGCGGCGCCGAGGATGAGGAGCGCGACCGCGAAGGGCATGTCTGTGGCGGGCAGGTCGTCGTGGGCCTGCCACAGCGTGGGCTGCCTGTCGGGAGCGGGAAGACCACGTTCTCCCTGAGTGCCGCGCTGATCCACCCCAGCAGACTACCTCGGATACGCCAGGTGACACGGGCGGCGTGGCCGAAGGCCGGGGGCGAGGCGGTGCAGGAGCATGGGCTTGCGGTCCTCGTGCACCGCCGCTGTCGGGTCGTCGTCCGCAGCGGCGATGGTGGTGGCTTGGCGGCGGGGCCGGGCTGTCTCGGCCGTCCGTACCACCGCACCGCCGCGCGGGTGGCGGCAGGGGCCAGGTTTTCGGGTCCCGGCCACGTAGCAGGGATGGCCGGCGGGTCTTTCACCTTGTGTGTATGGGGCGCTCGGGGTGCCGCGGGCTGCTTAGGTCGACAAGTCCGGGTCGCGGAAGAGGGGGCAGGTCGTTGACAAGAAAGTCGTAGGGGCAGCGCCAACGGACAACGCGCGTGCGCGTGCCCGCGGCGAGCAGCAGCGCATGGCGGCGATGGAGGAGTTTCGCCGAGGAGGGCGCCCGGGTGGTGGCGCAGTGCCACAGCGATCCGCGGTCTGTGCAACGGCGGGGGCGGACGGGTCAGCGGAGGGGTCCTGGGCGGCCGGGTCCGAGCTGCGCTGCTGCGCATCCTGTACAACCGAAGGGGGAAGTGGGCCGCTGCCCTGCCTGGTAGCGGCTCACGGCGGCGGGTTCTGCGGCATGGCCGCCTCGACGATGGCCGTTGCCATCGTCGGTGTGAACTGGTGCTGCTCGATCAGCAGGCGTATCACTGCCGGGCGAAGCAGGGCCAGGAACGCGTCGGCCGTGGGCAGCTGCAGTTCTGGGGTGGGTTGTCTGCTTAGCGTGCGTTGACGGGAGACTGCTTGGCTGCTCGCCTCGAGTGCGTTGAGCGCAGCGGGCTGCATAACTTGCGCTGGCTCCGGGCCGACTCCGGTCGCGAGCAAGGTTTCGGCGGTCAGCTGTACGACGGCCGGGGGCATCCCCTGTGGCTCCATCAGTGCCGTCGCGCCTGTAATCGCCTGGTGCAGCCAGCCCGCGAGCTGGTCGGGGGCGTTCTCCCACACCTTCGCGACGATGTGGGCCCACCGCGGTCTGAGCCGTTCGATCGTCCAGAAGTGGGGTCTGCTGAACGCGGCGGCGGCTGCGGCTGGTGTCCAGTCCTCCGCGTGGGCGAGTTCGGTGATCTCGTCCGTAGTGACGGGCAGATCCACGACATAGGACTTGAGCAGCGTCCGCAGGTCGCGGCGGTAGCGCTCGTGGGTGAACTCGGGATAGTCGCTGTGGTCGGAGAGGAGGCGCAGGAGCGCAACTGTGCCGAAGGTAGGGATGCCTACCTTGATGAGCAGTTCACGCAGGGCCGCGTCGTCGCACCACAGGGCGCTCCCGGTGTCCAGGGCGTGCTGGGCGGCAGACAGCCAGGCGGCGGCTTCCTGGTCGGGGACGTCATGCAGGTCGAGCCGGCGCCGGATCCCGGTGAGGTCGGGGACGTCAACGGGCTGCAGGGTGGGGATGATCTGGGAGAAGGCGGCCGCTTGGCGGCTGTGTTCCTTTCTGTCCTGGTCGGAGTACTTGGTGATGATGAAGCGTCCGCTGCGTACGCCGAGTTGGCCGGAGGATCGCAGCATCTCGTCCAGGGCATAGCGGGTGTTGACGATGTCGTCGAACGCGGCGCGGGAGACGGGGGTGGCGGCGAAGACGGCTCTGAGTTGGTTGAACCGGCCGGGAAGGAGTGTGGTGAGGGCCAGGGTGCTGGGGTCGGGCACGGCGGTGCGGTTCAGCGCGTCGTTCGCGGCGCTCACCTCGGCGGCGAAGTGTTGTGGGTTGAGCGTGCAGGCGGGGATGAGCCCGGCGGCGCGGTGTACCACCGCGAGAGCCACGGGGCGTCCTGCCGCCCAGGCAAGCATCCCGGTCGTGAGGGCGCCGACGCGTACGGCGTCGGCGGCGGCTTCGAGCAGTGGTTCGCGGGGGCCCAGGGTTCGTTCGACATGCTGCAGGAGGCTTTGAGAGCCCTGGATAGTGGTGAGCGAGCGGGTTGCTGTCGCATCGGCCAAGAGGTCTTGGAGTCTTCGGCCCAGCGGATCCGGCAGGACGAGCGTCGTGCGCGCTGCCTCCTGCGGGGCCGGGTCGGCCGTCTTTGTAGAGGTGGTGGAGGTGCGGTCCGGGGTCGGTTCTCCGGTGGCGAGGAGCACTCCGCTCAGGAGGGCTCCGGTCAGTTCGGGGTCCTCGTAGCGGTAGCGTTCGGCGAGGCCGATCGCGGTCTCCGCGAGTGCGGGGGTCCATCCCGACCATCCAGTCAGAGTGAGCCATGCTCGCGCGTCGTGTGTGTTGCGGATGTGTGGGGCGAACCGGGCGAGCGTGTCGCGCGCGGTCTCCAGCTTGCGGGCGTTGAGCTGCGCGTGGATCGCCGCCCAGACAAGGGGCAGTGTCTGCGGAGGGACTGTTCCGGTTGCTCCTTCCAGGGAGGTGATGCGTTCGATGCCGGTTTCCTCGGCCAGCCCGACCAGGGCGTGTTCTTCCATGTCGTCCCAGTCCTCGCGGTCCTGGGCCCACTGGATGACCGTGCGGCGCAACTGGCTGCGCATCTCAGCCGGCAGGAACGGGCGTCCCAGCAGGGTCAGGGCTTTCATACGGGCCTGCTCCCTGTCGCCGGAGCGGTCCCACTGGTCGATGGCAAGCGCCCTGAGGTGGGTGTCACCGAAGCGCCGTCCGGCGCGTTCAGCGGTTTCTGCGGCGAGCACCAACTGCCCTTGGAGCTCGTACTGTTCGAACAGTGCCATCGCGGCGACCACGCTGTGGCTTTCCCACTCACGCAGACGCCGGATGGCTGCATCGACGTCGCCGTTGACGGCATCGGCCACGGCCCGGCGGGTCTGGTAGACGGCTTCGGGCAGGGCCCGTTGTTCACGGAGTTCATCGAGGTGGGGCACCGGCCAGAGGCCGTGGCCGGTCAGGGCGAACGCGGCCTCCGCCCGCTGCTCGTCGGTGGTTGCGCCGGCTGCCGCGGCCTGCCAGGCGGCGATGCGCTCGGCACGGCCGGCAGCGGGATCCGCTTCGCGTGCGTACGCCGCCAGTTGGAGCTTCTCGCCGTGTCCGGTGAGGTTGGCTGTGAGTGTCTCCGCGAGATCCGCACGGCCCGATTTGTAGGCCAGCCGTACCGCTTCGACCAGCAGGGGCTGGGAGGCAATCTCTGGTCCGTAGGCGTCTCCCTCTGGCTCGGCGATCGCGGTGTGGATGGCTGTGGTGATGTCACCGGACATCACCCGGGCTTCGAGGAGGACGGCTGCGGCACGGTCGCTGGGGCCCTGCCAGCGCCGGTACTCAGCTCGTGCGGCCTGAGCCAGACGCTGGGCTCTGCCTGTGTCGAAGAACGCCTGGTGGGGCGCGCCGACTGCGCTGCGGCGCAACAGGCACTGTGCGAGATCGAGTTGCACGGCGGGTTCGTTGGGATCAAGGCGCAGCGCCCTTTCGAGCATGTCTTCGCCTTCCTCGTGGCGATCGGCTGCGAAGTGGCAGTAAGCCGTGAAGCGCAGGATGTTGACGTCTTTGATCGCGGCCGGGTCCCCGGCCGCGAGTGCGCGTTCCACGGAATCCGGCAGGCGTGCGGGGTGTCGGCCGCCGGCATCGAGGAGGGCGCGGACGGCTGCGACCAGCACGGCGGTGCCTTCCTTATGAGCGGCCTCCGCCAGCCGGAGCGCGTGCTCGGGGGCGTGCGCGACGGCCGCGAAGGCGGCGAGGGCGAGCAGGCGTCCGCGGTCGGCTCGGGCTGCGGCAGCGGCACGCTCCAGTGCTTCGACGGCGGGCATACCGACTTCATGGGAGCTCGCGTAGGCGGCAACCGCCCGCCAGGCTCCTTCTTCGCGCTCAGCCTCCATCTCGGTGAGCCAGATGGGCGGAGCGGTCAGAAGCTGCCTGACGGCTTGAGCGGGGTCATCAGCATCGGCGAGAAAGGCCGCCAGGGGAAAAGCATGGGCGGCTTGGGCTTGGTGTTCACGCAGCAGTTGGATACGGGTGTCACCGGGTAGACGGTCCACGGCGTCTTGGAAGGGGTCGACGTCGTCCTGGAGGCGGGCGGGACGTCCCAGCGCCTCGGCATTGGCCTGGTCGATCTGCTGGTCGATGGGGACGAACACCTTGTAGTGCTTGCCCGTTGACACCAGTGTGCCAGGGGTGACGTGCTGCCAGTGGACACGCTCGGTCCTCGGGTCGAACAGCAGCAGGGTGACCGGCAGGCAGTGGTCGCTCCAGTAGGCCACGTGCGCAGCGTCACAGGGATACCACCAGCCTCCTTCGGCGGCAGCCGTGAACTGGCTCTCCCCGGACTTGATCTGCACCGCCAGCAGGCGTCCGGTCGGCCTGCCCGTCGTCTTGGCGGTGAGGCTGGCTCCGATGACGACCTCAAGGTGCGCGTCGATCCCGACGTCGCTGGTCTCCTGCTCGCGAAACAGCCACCCGAGCCGGGTGGCCACCAGATAGCTGGTCCTCGTGACGCCGGCTCGGTCAACAAGGTGAGTTGGGCGCACAGTCGTCACGTCGTGTTCTCTTTCTGCCCTGGCACGCGAGTGCACGGTGGTGCTCCCAGAAGCCTAGGAGGTGCCACTGACAGTCCCGGGGTTACTGGGAGGACGTTCCGGAGATTCCGCGCCCGGCTCGGTGTTCCGGTCCGATAGCCAGCCGTTCCTGTTCCGCACTACAACCAATCCACACCCAACATCAAATGAGTACTCAATGAGTGCTAGCCTCAATGGGGATTGTCTGTCGGACACGCGAAGGGGCGAGGATGGCCAAGGAATCGGCGAACAACGCGGTGAAGCGGCGCCGTGCCGAACTGAACCTCACACAACAGGAGACGGCTCGGCGCGCTGACGTATCCCTGGCGACTTGGCGGCGCTTCGAGAACAGCGCGGACAGTGCCAGCGCACTGGACGGGTTCCGGACGGACAACCTGCAAGGATTCGCCCGGGCACTGAAGCTCAGCGTCACAGCGCTGAGGCAACTGACTGATGCCGAAGCCACTCCGGGCACCGAAGAGCGCGTCGAGATCGACCAGTCGGTCAGCGATGTCGTCCAGTTGTTCAACAGGTCTTTCACCGGCGAGCCGCTCACCCCGGCAGACGCCATGGCCCTGGCCAACACCGTCGACTTCTCCGATTTCGCCCCCACCCGGGACGGCAAGCTGCACCTGGACACCTCGTTCAACTACGAGTTCGCCGCCTACCTGAAAGGCGAGGCGACGATCCGGGACGTCGGCCTGCTGCGCGACCTGCCTGAACTGGCTCTCACCCAGGTCAACAACCACTGGCTGGTGCGCATGGGTGAGCGCATCATGCGGATCGGGAGCGAACTGGGGAAAGGGCGTGTCCCGCGTCCTCAGTGCCTGGCCGACGAGTACGCCCTGTGGATCGTCATCAAGAACACCGACCCGCCTCAGATCGGCGACGTCCACGACATGTTCCCCGGACTCCGGAGTGCGGATGACGTGTTCGGCTACGACCCCGATACCGATGAACCCGACGACGAACGCTCGGTCCGGGAGGACTGGATGAACCGCATGGCGGGCGGCCTCCTCCCGCCGGACGAGAGTCACGGCCACCGGCGGTATGACCTGACCCTCATGGAGGTCTACGGACAAGGCGTCTACGACCCCGGCGACCCCCGCCACCCTCTTCGCTGGTTCGACCGGGACGACCTGCGTGAACGGTGCGCATCCGAGCTGGCCTTCGTCAGACTGCCGAAAGAGGAACAGGAGGCCCGGACCGCCGGAGCGCTCAACCGCATGTCGGAATTGCTGCGTCCGGGGACAGCCGACAACTCCCCCTGACCACGATGGTTCACGCAGGGCCACGCATGCTGGCGTCAGCGGCGTTTCGCGCGGGCGGTGTCGATCCGTGCAAAATCCTCAGGACCTGTGTCTGTCCAGCAGTACGGTGAGAGTTCGCCGGTCGGGCTACGGGCGGCGCCAGAAACGGAGACGGTGCCAGAACCCGACCCGTTGGTTCGGCCGAGGGTCTCCGGGTTCATAGGCGGCCAGCAGAAAGCGGTCCTGGTTCCGGTTCTGGTCGATCTCCGCCGTCGAGTACCGGCGGCTCCAGCGGACGTGGCCGTCACGGATCCAGTAGTGCGACCGGCATGGGAGGGACCAGTTGCCGATCGAGGGGGCGAGGGACACGTTCTCGCCGTCGTACGTGAGGGACCATTGCGCCGGGGAGAGCGGTGTGATGACCTCGTGGCCACAGCCGCAGCAGCAGAGGTGACCGCAGGTGCGGTAGGGGATCGAGATGTACAGCACCCCCGCGTCCATCGCTGCGGGGAAGGTGTCGGTGAAGACCGGGCGCAGGGTGTTTTGCGCGGTCACGGCAGGTCCTCGTTGGCGATCTCGTTAGTGATCAGTGAGTACGTGGTGTGGCTCTCGTCGGTGGCGTCGGCGTAGATGCCGATGGAGCGTTTCCAGCGGATGACGGCCAGGACGGCGTTGAGGGCGTTGAGGTCTGCGGTCTGGATGTTGCGTGCGTAGGCGTCGCGTTCGGGCGCCGGCTGGGGGATGCGGTGGCGGGCTGCGTCTCGGCGGCCCGGGAGGCTGGTGGTGATGCGCAGGAGTCCGCTGAGGCGGCCGTCGACCTCTTCGATGCCCATGCCGACGTCGATGAACGGTACGTCGTGTGCTTCGAGCCAGTCGATGATCGCCGGTTTGCTGGCGGCGTCGTCGGAGGCGAGGAACACGAACGTGGCCCCGGTGAGCAGGTCGAGGTTGTCCTCGTCGAGGTATTGCTCGCAGGCGGACACGCCTTTGTGCATGTTGGCGTAGATCGAGGCGAAGTAGGTGGCCTTGGGCGGGCGGGCGCGGAGGGTGTCGAGGGTGGGGGCGCTGGGGGCCCGGAAGGCGTTGTGGTTGTCGAAGGTGTCGCCGTCGATGAGGAGGATCGAGTCGACCTCGGTCTTGGCGACTTGGTCGAGGATGTAGCTTCCGCTGCCGCCGAGGCCGACGATCACGATGCGGTGGCCTCGGAAGCGGCGGTTGACGGCCGCGGTGCCGGCGCGGGAGGTGGCGGTGTCGCGGTAGCGGAAGGGGCTGTCGTCGTCGATCTCCTGCCATGCGGCGCCGGGGGTGGGGGTGGCCGAGGGGTCGAGTGCGTGTGCCTGGTCGGCGACGATCCTCGCGTACGCGGTGATCTTCGTGTACTCGTCGGGGTAACCGTCGGGGCTGGGTTTGCTGGAGAGCATGAAGTTCGTCTGCATGCCGTCGGCGATCACCCGGGTCTCGGGATTGGCGAGGGTCAGGGGGCGGCCGTGCTCGTCGCAGGGGGCGGAGCCGCTGAACCAGATGCGGTGGTCGGTTCCGGAGACCAGGCGGTCCCCGCTGACGGTCATGGGGTAGGCGAGGAAGCCGTGTTCGACGGTGCGGTTCTCGGTGACGTACGGGATGTGCCGGACGATGATGTGGCCTGCGTGGACGACGACGTCGTAGCCGTCGTCGAGGAGGCGGGACAGGTCCGGGTCACGAGCGAGAAGTGCGGTAGGCATCGAAGACCATCCCCTTCTTCACGTGGACGCTGTGTCCGGCGGTGAGGCTCCCCGTGCCGTGGCCGTCGTGGCCACGGCTGTAGCGGACGGTGTAGGTGTCCTGGTCGTTCGGCGGCTGGCCGGGGTAGGCCAGGTCGACGACCTGCTCGAAGGTGATCTCCTTCGCCTCCCAGGTGTGCGGGCGGGCGTTGACGATGATCGTGACGGGCGCGGGCCCGTGGCTGTCCTGGGACATGGGTCCTCCTAGGTGAGGGGGTCGTGTGTCCGCCCCCGGGGTGCCCCGGGGGCTGGGGCGAGCGTCCGGCGGGCCACCGCAAGGGGCGGCGCGCCGGACAGCCGTGTTGGTGTGGCGGGTCAGAACCGGGGAAGGGCGAGGAGGTTGTTGGTCCACACGCCGTCGGCGCGGGTCCGCAGGTACTTCTCTCCTCGGGTGGGCGTCACCACGGCGACTTCCGTGCGGTGCCCGGCTCGGTCGCTGGTGTAGGCCTTGCCGGCCTGGTTCTCGATCCAGTCGACGACCTGCGCCCGGGTGCTGTCACCGGTATTGCCGGAAGTCTGGCTGGTCCACCGCAGGTGGGTGATGTGTTCGTGCGTGGTGCCGCCGGTCGACAGGCGCACCGCGGTGATCTGAATTGCCATCGTTTGGTTCCTGCCGGCGAGGTACCGACGGCGCCCGCGGCCGGCGCCCGGGTTCCGTGATCACCCCTGGGTGGGGTGCTTCGCCTGGGACGGACGACGTAACTCGCGGGTAGGGGTGAACGTGGTGCAGATGGGAGGTGGTGAGGCGTCAGTCGCAGTTGAGACAGCGGTCGCTGCCTGCGGGGAACATCGCGGGCGGGTGCCGGATGAAGCAGCCTGGGCAGAGGCGCTCGGTGACGCGGGGCGGGCAGGCGCAGCGGCCGCAGTCGGGGCACGAGGGAATGCGGCAGCTTGGGCAGGCGGGATCGAAGGAGCGGTACTCCTCGTCGCAGTTCGCGCAGATGTAGTCGCGTGACTGGGGGCCGGTGTCGCGGGTGGGTGGGGTGAAGGTGCGCCAGGGGGCGGAGTCGGTGACGAGGACGGCGACGAGGTAGCCGTCCATGGGCGCGGTGTCGGTGTGCAGTTCGCGTCCGAGGATGCCGTCGCGGTAGCGGACCTGGGTCAGCCCTTGTGCGTGGCCGGAGCTGGCCAGTGCGCGGTCGATGACGGCGATGTCGCCTTGGAAGCTGCCGCGTCGCAGGGGCGGAAGGCCGTGGGAGGCGGCGAAGGCGAGGTGTCCTGTGGTGTCGAGGAGGAGGATGTGGCCAGGCGCGGGGAGACGCTGGGCGGCTCGTACGCAGACCGCCATGCGGGAGGCGTTGCTCGCCTGCCACAGCTGGGTGATCACCGAGGCGGTGGGGCCTTTAGTGTCGAAGTGCCGGTGGACGAGGGGCGCGGGGATCAGGATCTCGGCGGCGAACGCGTCGCAGGCCGCATCCTCCAGGAGGAGGCCACCGTCGGATTCCCTGCCGAAGGGCTCCATGAGGGCGACGATGTTCTTCTGCAGGTGGTGGCCCAGTTCGTGCAGGGCGGTGAAGTCCCGTCGTGCGCGGCTGGCGGATTTGGCGACGGACAGGTGCGGTGGCGGGCCGAAGTCGTACGCGCCGGCGACGCTGCACCCTTGTTCCGTCAGATTCTCGTCGACCTCCAGGACGGTCGGCTCGGACCAGGTTCTCAGCTCCGCGAGGGCGCCGTGTGCCAGACGCTCGGCTGCGCCGGGGCGGGCCGTTTCGAGTTCCTGGATCATCGCGGCGGCCTGGGTCCGGGCGGCGTCGGCGAGCACGTAGTTGACCATGCGGTGTGCCCCCTATTCACCCAGGCGGAGTTCGAAGTAGCGGTCCGTGCGTGCCTTCCAGTTCGGCTGTGTGCGGTCGTCGTCGCGTGCCGCGAGTGTGTGGATGCCGTAGGCGGCGCGCAGCCGGGCGTCGCGTTCGGTCTCCTCGTGCTGAGCGGCGAGCGCCTTCACCTGCTTGCGGCGCAGGGGACGGTTCAGTTCGTGCACGATGGCGGGCGGCAAGGCGGGGTTGGCCGCGAGTAGCTGGCTGGCCGGCTGCTCGACGCGTTCGGCGAGTGTGGCGGCCTGGTCGGCGGTCAGGGCCAGTTGCCCTCTCCAGAGGGCGAGCGCTTGGGGCGGCGGCAGTTCCAGTTCGGCCACGAGCTGCGGGGCGGTGATGCCGCGGTCACGGAACAGCTGGTTGAGGCCTCCCGATCCTTGGGGGACCCACTGTGCCGAGGCAAGGAACGCGAGTTGGTCGGCCAGGACTCCACGGTACTCGGTGATCGCCGCGGACGGGGCTGTGCCGCTCCCCCAGTGCGTGCCGGGCACGGCGTCGGCGAGCGTGCGGGAGGTAAGGGTGGGAGGGCGGCTGGTCAGCTCGCTGACCTGCCGGTCCAGCACACACCACGGAAGGGCGGCTTCGAGGCCCCACCACAGTGCCAGCGGTTGTTCCAGAGTCGTCGCCCGGGCGGGCAGGAGCATGGTGTCCGGGTCGGCGTAGCGCTCGAAGGACGCCGGCACGGCGCGCAAGGTGTCATCGTCGCCAGCCGCTGTGATCAGCAGCAGCTGGATGGTGTCCTCCCATACGGCGCGCCAGATCTGGCCCGGCTGCGGGTCCTGGGGTGGTGCGGTGGCCACCTGGCGTACGGCGTCGGGCACCTTCAGTCCCGCCGCGGCGGCCACCAGCCGTTGGTAGGCAGTGGTGTGGACAGAGCTCATACCGTCTCCCCCGTCTCCTCGGCTGTGGTCCATCAGCGCATTCTCTTCTCACTGGATCCAGACGACGTAACTGGGGCTGTTCACGACGGAGCGCCGCCGCAGCGCCGCAGCAGGGCAGCCATGACCGCCTGGGGGTCGCTGTCCGCGGACAGGGCGCTACGGAGCATTGTCTTGAGGTTCGACAGAACGACAGCCGTATGGCGTTGCCGGATCTCCAGCAGCTGCGCCGCGTGATGGGCGTCCTCATCAAGATAGGGAAGCAGCAGGCGTTCGTTGGGCGAGAGCCGCTGCCAGATGTCCTCGGCCGCTACGTCGACTCCCGTGGGGTCCGGTGCGGTGGTAGCCGCGTGCTGGTCGACGAGTTCGGCGACGGTCCCTTCATCGGCGTACAGCGCGGTGAAGCGGGCCGGCGCCAGGAGCTCGAACCGGGCCTCGAGGACCTTGGCGAGGTCTTCCTCCCGCACCGCTCCCTGGGCGTACTGAAGCACGCACGACAGGATGGTCTTGAGGGCATGGACCGTCTGCCTGGGCGTGGGGCCGGAATGGTTCCAGCGGGTGATACCGATACCTGTCACCTGTGCCGCCTGTGCGATGAGATCGTCGAGATCTCCCTGCCACACAACTCCTTCGGCATGGTCGGCCAGCGCCCAGCACGGCGGTGAACCGCTGCTCTTGCGGTAGGCCGTGTCCTCGCCCATCAAGCGGGCGATGCGGCGCCGGAGCTTGCCCCGCGGCGTCTTCTTCGCCTCATCGATAAGGAAGTTCTTGATCGACGTGAGGAACAGTCGCTCCAGGGAGGCCTCGTCGGCAGCCTGGGCGAAGCAGACGGTCACGAACCGTTGTCCCGCTCCCTCCTGGGACAACATCGCACTGATCACGTCGTAGGCCGCGTCATCACTCCAGACGGTGTATCCCTCGGGGGGTGGAAAGCCGGAGGCTCGGCGCACCTGGTGGACCAACCGCCGCAACAGATCCCACGTGGCCGGCCCCAACTCGCCGGTCTGCAGCTCCTCGAAAGCCCCACTTGCCACGAGCCACCCCCGATCCCGCACTTCCCGCTCGGCGTATGCAGCAGCCGACCTTCACGCCTACATACACCAACAACCACACCCCAGGCGCGCGACGCGCCCAAGGCCCCTTGCTTCGCGCAACAGCGCAACCACCTGGGCGTCTCTGGCCGATCGGCAGTGCGCACCCTGCAATGCGCGTTCCGCCTGGAGCGGTTCAACTCGGCCGACCGGTGGCCGAACCGACAGTAGGGTCAGGGCATGGTGAAGCGACTTCGCCGACTCGAAGGCCTGCTGGGCGGGCGGCTCAACGACGTGGACTACAGCAGCGTTGCCGAACTGGTCGGCAACACAGACGCAGCCGAGGGTGAAGATCTCGACTACAAACGCGAGCACTACGGCCGTGGCGACGAAGGCCGTGAGGAGCTGGCCAAGGACGTCGCCGCCTTCGCCAATCACACCGGCGGCCTTCTCGTTCTGGGTATGGCGGAGAACATGGGTGTACCCAGCCGTGTCTTCGACATCGACCTCGCCGACCGCCACCTACGGCACATCCGGCAGGTCATCGCGACCAACACCGCGCCGATGGCCCCCTACGAGGCCATCCCCGTGCACAACCCGGACGCTCCTGGGCGCAAGCGATTTTGGCGCTGCGCCCCGCACCACTTGCGCGCACGAAGTGCGCGGCTCCGACCAAGGCACCGCCGTGCAGCCAACCAGCACCGCCAGCAGCCCGCCGCGTCGTGTCTCCGCCTCGTCGGCCGATCTGCGGCCGGTGGCCCCTCCTCGCCCTCTCCTCGCGAGGAACTGGCCGAGGACGTCTTCCGCCGAGCGCTCCAACCGCAAGGATGGCCGCGTCTGGCTTCTGCCGCCCAACCGGCATGCCAATCGGTCTCCGACGGACGACACGACCGTCCACATCACCCGCACCATCAAGGCCTGCCTCGCCGCTCTGGCTCCGCAGCCGTATGGAGGGCCGCACCTGGCATCACCAAGCCCCTCTCCCAGGAGGAGACAGGGTCGCTGTCTCTCACGTCGCGGAGGCGACCCGCCTCCTGCGTGAATTGGGACAGTGCTCGCAGACCATGCCTTTGGTCCGGTTGGCCACCGCGTCTTCGGCGGCGTGTCCTTCCGGGCAGAGCCACCACACTGTGCGCCGGGTATGAGGCGTGACATGCATGGGCAGGAGGGTCCCGTTGAGTGTGGGATGCCACTGCGCGGCAAGATCAGGTCTACGTGCGGCGAGTGAGGTCGACTCGGTCACGTAGCGGCCGGAGCAGAAGCCACACCCGGTCCCCTTGCCGACACGCTGATCGATCTTGGCGCGATATGTGTGTCCTGCGGCGCACAGCCACCACACCTCCTTGCCGGACCTGGCGGTCACCTGCTTCGGGGACAGTTCGCCGTTCAGGTGCGGATGCCATTGCTCGGCGACGAGAGGGAAGAGCGCGGCGAGGGATCGGGATCCGTGTTCTCGGGCGCGCAGCGCGTTGACAGCGCGGTCTGCTTCGTCTTGGGCGACAGGCCGGCCGGCGGCCAGGTAGGTCGCGGCCGCGTCTCTCGCAGCGGCCGTAGGGAGAAGGTCCTCGTCGATCATCTTCTGCAGGACCGCCGCTGCCACGTGGAAGGGCTTCGCGGCTCTCGGCGCTCTCGTGTCGTACGGACCGATCAGAGCAAGTGGGTGCTCACGCACCCTGATCACCTTGAAGCCCGCTCGTTGCAGCTGGTCGGTCTTGCCCCGGTCACGGGCGACCTTGTCCTTGTGCCAGTGAGAACCGTCGTACTCCACCGCGACATCGCCGAGGATCATGTCCACCCGCAGGCGTTGTCGGCGAGGCATACTCAAGCGCGCATCACGCCTGAGCGGCTTCACATGGCCATCCAGGACGTGGCGAAGCTCGGCGAAGGCCCGCACTTCCACCTCCGATACGCCGATGAGCTTGCACTGGTCGCATGAACTTCCTGCGGATCGCTTGAAGACCATTGCTCGCCATTCGTGGCCGCTGGCGCATCGCCACCACGCGTTGATGCGTGCTCCGTAAGGGATTTGGTGGGGTGTCAGGTCTGCGTTGCGGGTCGGGTGCCACTGTGCTGCGAGTTCGGGGTGCCGGGTGGCAAGGTCGTTTCCGTAGCCGACCTTCTGGTTGGCGCAGTACGGGCATCCGGAGCGCCTGGCTGTGCGGTTGGCTACCATCGCCTCCCACTCATGGCCGCACGAGCCGAGCCACCAGACTTTCCGATTGGACTTGGGGGCCGTTTGGTCGGGCTGCAGGCCGGTGTTTCGGGTGGGGTGCCAGTCGCGAGCCACTTCGGGAAACTGAGTCACCAGGTCGTTGCCGTACCCCACTTTGCGGTTGCCGCAGTACGGACACCCGCACCCGCGGCTCCTGCTGTGGACCACCGCATGCCACTCGTGGCCGCACGGACCGAGCCACCACACCTTGCGGCTTGAGCCTGCCGCGACTGAATCCGGAGTGAGATCGCCATTGCGGGTGGGATGCCACTGTCTGGCTACCTCAGGCGCGACCACTCTGAGGCTGGCCCCTCTTGCCTGTTGCGTCTCGTGGTGGTCAGCGGCCGACCGGTCTGCAGATGTCATGGCCGTGCAGGCTAACGCCCGGCACTGACAGTGCCATCGGCCTCTCCTGATCGGCGTGTGCGACAAAGGAGCCCCGGGGGTGCCGGGCGAGGGCAGTCAGCACCGCGCGGGTATGGCCGCTGCTTCCCGTCTAGGTTCTGTCTCTTTGGTCAGGGTCGGGTCCAGATGAGGATGCCCGCGAGGTGGAGTGCGGCCTGGTAGGCGATCGCGAGCTTGTCGGTTCGCGTGGCCAGGCCGCGCCACTGCTTGAG
>NZ_JBIBAF010000029.1:0-48445 GCF_042899705.1 Streptomyces sp. NPDC013187
GCATCCACACCACCGGCCACCAGCCGCCACAGATCCTCCGGCGACGACACCCCACCCGGATAACGGCACGCCATCCCCACGATCGCGATCGGCTCGTCCGCCCTGGCCGTGCGCCGGGTGACCGCGGCCGGGGCCTTTAGGGCGACGGCGCGGCCGAGCAGGTAGGCGGCGAGGGGGGCCGGGGCGGGGTGGTCGAAGACGAGGGTGGTGGGCAGCCGCAGACCGGTGGCCCGGGCCAGCTCGTTGCGCAGTTCCACCCCGCTCATCGAGTCGAAGCCCAGGTCGTTGAAGGCGCGGTCGGGGGCGACGGCGTTGGCTCCGGAGTGGCCGAGGACCGCGGCGACCCTGGTGCGCACCAGGTCGAGCACGGTCTCCTTCCGCTCGTCCTCGGGGAGCGCGGCGATCTGCCGGGCCCAGGAGGACTCGCCCGCGGCGTCCGGTCCGGAGGCCCGGGCGACGCGGCGGAGGCGGGCGGGGACGAGACCCCTCAGGAGCGGGTGCGGCTCGGCGGCACCGGCCCGGGACAGCCGCAGCGGTACGGGGACCAGCAGCGGGGCGTCCGAGTTCAGGGCCTGGTCGAAGAGGGCGAGTCCCTGCTCGACGGTGAGCGGCGGCATCCCGGCCCGCTCCCAGCGGGCGATCTCGGCGGGCGTGAGTGTGGCGCCCATGCCGTGCGTGGCGTCCCACAGGCCCCAGGCGAGCGAGGTGGCGGGCAGTCCCTGGGCGCGGCGGTGCTGCGCCAGCGCGTCCACATAGGCGTTGGCGGCCGCGTAGTTGGCCTGTCCCGCGGTGCCGACGAGGCCGGACACCGAGGAGAACAGGACGAATGCGCGCAGGTCGAGGCCGCCGGTCAGTTCGTGCAGGTGCCGGGCCGCGTCCGCCTTGGGAGCGAGCACGGTGTGCAGGCGTTCCGGAGTCAGCGACAGGGCGGTCGCGTCGTCGAGGACACCGGCGGTGTGCACCACCGCGGTCAGTGGGTGGGCGCCGGGCACCGAATCGAGGAGCGCGGCGACGGCCTCCCGGTCGGCGATGTCGGCCGCCTCCACGCGGACGGTCGCGCCCTGTGAGGCGAGGTCGGTGACGAGTTCGGCCGCGCCGGGTGCGTCGAGACCGCGGCGGCTGACCAGCAGCAGGTGGCGTACGGAGTGGTCGGTGACCAGGTGGCGGGCGAAGAGTGCGCCGAGCCCTCCGGTGCCGCCGGTGACGAGAACGGTGCCGTCGGGTGCGAACCCGGGCTGCTCGCCGTCGGCGCGGACGGTGTCCGTGGTGGCCAGCCGGGGCGCGTGGAACGTCCCGTTGCGCAGCGCGAGCTGCGGTTCTCCGATGGCGAGGGCGGCGGTGAGCAGCCCGGCGGTGCCGGTCTCGGTCTCCGCGGCGGCGTCGGCGTCGAGGTCGACCAGGACGACACGGTCCGGGTGTTCGGACTGCACCGAGCGGAGCAGGCCCCATACGGGGGCCGCGTCGAGGTCGGTGACGTCCTCGCCGGGCAGGGCGCCGACCGCGCCCGACGTCAGGACGGCGAGGCGGGCTGCGGCGAACCGCTCGTCGGCCAGGAATTCCTGGACCAGGCGCAGGACCCGCAGGGTCGGGGCGTGCCGGCCGTCCGCCGCGGTGGTGCCGTGCGCCCCGTACTGCCGGACGAGGACGACGTCGGCCGCCGTCACGTCGCCGAGACCGTCCCGCGCCTCGGCGACGGTCGGTTCGGGGATGCCGGTGTCCCCCTGGGGCGCGGCGAGGGCCGGCCACTTGAGGTCGTAGAGCGTGTCGGCCGCCGTCGTACGGCCCGTCGCGGCCAGCTTCCGCCGGTCGACCGGGCGCAGGGTGAGGGATTCGACCTCGGCCACGGGCGCACCGGTGCCGGAGGCCAGGGTCATCCGGTACGCGTCGGTGCCGTGCGGGCTGATCCGGACGCGCAGGTCGGTGGCGCCGAGGGCGTGCAGGGTGACTCCGGACCAGGCGAAGGGCAGCCGGATGCTGTCGTGGTCGGTGGCGTCGGCCGCCGAGAGGACCAGGGGGTGCAGGGCTGCGTCGAGGAGCGCCGGGTGCAGGCTGTAGCTCTCCGCCGCCTCGGCGGGGCCGTCGGGCAGGCGTATCTCCGCGTAGAGGTCGTCCCCGTCGCGCCAGGCCGCGGCGAGGCCCTGGAAGGCGGGGCCGTAGTCGTAGCCGAGGGCGGCGAGGCGGTCGTAGGCGGCGGTGAGCGGTTCGGGCCGGGCGCCTTCGGGCGGCCAGACGGTCAGCTCCTCGCCGTTCGTCGCCGTGGGCGCCGGCGGGGCGAGGGTGCCGGAGGCGTGCCGGGTCCACTGGCGTGCGTCGTCGGGGGCGGTGTCGGGGCCGGCGTGGATGGTGAAGGACCGGGCCCCGGCGGGGTCGGGCGCGCCGACGGCGACCTGGACGCGGATCGCCTGGCTCTCCGGTACCACCAGCGGCGCTTCCAGGGTGAGTTCGTCGACCCGCGGGACGCCGAGGCGGCCGCCGGCGGCGACGGCCAGCTCGAGGAAGGCCGTGGCGGGCAGCAGGACGGTGCCGGTGATGGCGTGGTCGGCGAGCCACGGGTGGTCGCGCGGTGACAGCCGGCTGGTGAGGACCGTGCCCTCGTTCTCCGCCAGTTCGACCACGGTGGCGAGCAGGGGGTGGTCGGCGGTGTCCAGGCCGAGTCCCCGCGCGTCGACGGGCGCCTCGGGGGCGAGCCAGTAGTGCTCCCGCTGGAAGGCGTACGTCGGCGGTTCGAACAGGGGCGTGCCGGCGCCGGCCGGGTGGAGGGACCCGCCGTCCAGGGCGGCGCCGGCCGTGAAGGCGCGGGCGAGACCGCGGGCGAACGTGTCGGTCTCGGGGCGGCCCGGCCGCAGCAGCGTGACGTCGGTGGCGGCGGAGTCCTCGGCGAGGGCCTCCTGGGCCAGGGCGGTGAGGACGGCGTCGGGACCGACTTCCACGAGGACCGTGGCACCCTGGCGGTCCAGTTCCCGTACGGCGTCGAGGAAGCGGACGGTGGCCCGGATCTGCCCGGACCAGTAGTCGGGCGAGGCCAGTTCGTCGGCGGTGGCGAGCGCGCCGGTCACCGTGGACACCAGAGGAAGGGCCGGCGCCCGGAAGCTCAGGCCCGCCGCGGTCTCGCGGAACTCGTCGAGAACGGCGTCCATGTGCGGCGAGTGGAAGGCGTGGCTCACCTTCAGCCGGCTGGTCTTGCGGCCCTCGGCCCGCCAGCGGTCGGCGATCTCCTCGGCGGCCTCCGCGTCACCGGAGATCACCACCGAACGGGGGCCGTTGACGGCGGCGATGCTCACGGCACGCTCGTGGCCCCGGAGGGATCGCAGGATCTCGTCCTCCGTGGCCTGCACGGCGATCATGGCGCCGCCGGGGCGGGCGGACTGCATGAGCCGGGCGCGGGCGGCGACGAGGGTCGCGGCGTCGTCGAGGGAGAGCACGCCCGCGGCGTGGGCGGCGGCGAGTTCGCCGATGGAGTGCCCGGCGACCAGGTCGGGGGTGGTTCCGTGCTGGGCCAGCAGCCGGAACAGCGCGATCTCGACGGCGAACAGTGCGGGCTGGGTGAAGCTCGTCCGGTGGATCAGCTCGGCGTCCGGGCCGTCCGGGTCGGCGAACACGACCTCGCGCAACGGACGCTCCAGCTTTCCGTCGAACGCCGCGCACACGGTGTCGAAGGCGGCGGCGTAGACCGGTGAGGCCGCGTACAGTTCCCGTCCCATGCCGAGCCGTTGTGCGCCCTGCCCGGTGAAGAGGAAGGCGGTGCGGCCGGCGCCGGCGGCGCTGCCGGTGACGGCGTCCGGGACGTCCGTGTAGCGGGTGCCGGCGGCCAGTGCCTCCAGTGCGGAGAGCCGGTCGGCCACAGTGGCGCCGAAGACGGCGGCCCGTTCCTCGAAGAAGGTGCGGCGGGTGGCGAGGGCATGGCCCACCGCGGCGTTGCCGGTGCCGTCGGACACGCCGCTCTCGATGAGACTGTCGCGCAGCCGGGCGGCCTGGGCGCGCAGCGCGTTCTCGTCACGGCCGGACAGCAGCCAGGGCGCGGGCAGGCCCGTGGTGCCGGCGCCCACCTGCGTGCCGCGGGGGTCGGCGGGAGCCCTCGGCGGGGCCTCGGCGGGGTCGTGTTCGAGGATCACGTGGGCGTTGGTGCCGCTGATGCCGAAGGACGACACGGCGGCGCGCCTGGGGCGGGTGACGGCGGGCCAGTCGCGGGGCTCGGTGAGGAGTTCCACGGCGCCCGTGGACCAGTCCACGTGCGGCGACGGCCGGTCGACGTGCAGGGTCCGGGGCAGCGTCGCGTGCCGCATCGCCTGAACCATCTTGATCACGCCGCCGACACCGGCCGCGGCCTGCGCGTGTCCGATGTTGGACTTCAGCGAACCCAGGTACACGGGTTCCGCGCTGTCGCGGTCACTGCCGTACGTGGCGAGGATCGACTCGGCCTCGATGGGGTCGCCGAGCTTGGTGCCGGTGCCGTGGGCCTCGACCGCGTCGACGTCCGCCGCGGTCAGCCGCGCGTCGGCGAGGGCCTGGCGGATGACCCGCTGCTGTGCGAGGCCGCTGGGTGCGGTGAGGCCGTTGCTGGCGCCGTCCTGGTTGATCGCGGACCCGCGGACGACGGCGAGGACCTGGTGGCCGTTGCGGCGGGCGTCGGAGAGCCGCTCCACGAGGAGCATGCCGACGCCCTCGCCCCAGCCCGTGCCGTCGGCTCCCGCGGCGAACGACTTGCAGCGGCCGTCGGGGGCCAGGCCACGCTGCCGGGAGAACTCCACGAACATGCCGGGCGACGACATCACCGCGGCGCCGCCGGCCAGGGCCAGGTTGGTCTCGCCGGACCGCAGGGAGCGGATGGCCAGGTGCAGGGCGGTGAGGGAGGAGGAGCAGGCGGTGTCCACGGTGACGGCGGGGCCGACGAGGCCGAGCTGGTAGGCGACGCGGCCCGACATGACGCTGGCGGTGGAGCCGGTCAGCACGTTGCCCTGCACGTTCCGCGGCGCGTCCTGCATGCGCGGTCCGTACTCCAGCGACGTGGCGCCCACGAAGACGCCGGTCCGGGTGCCGTGCAGTGAGGCGGGCAGTACCCCGGCGCGTTCGATGGCCTCCCAGGACGTCTCTAGCAGCAGGCGCTGCTGGGGGTCCATGGCGAGGGCCTCGCGCGGTGAGATGCCGAAGAAGGCGGCGTCGAACTCACCGGCGTCGTGCAGGAATCCGCCGTGCCTCACGGAGCTCGTCCCCTGCCGGTCCGGGTCGGGGTCGTACAGCTCGCCGGACCAGCCGCGGCTGTCCGGGAAGGCGGAGACGGCGTCGGTGCCTTCGGCGACCAGGCGCCACAGGCTCTCCGGTGAGGAGACTCCGCCCGGGTAGCGGCAGGCCATGCCGATGATGGCGATCGGCTCGCCGTCCTCGGTCACGCCGGCCGTGTCGGTGCTCTCCGCGCCGTCGCCGAGCAGTTCGGCCTCGATGAAGCGGGCCAGCCTGCGGGGTGTCGGGTGGTCGAAGAGGAGACTCGTGGGCAGGCGCAGTCCGGTCGCCCGGGCCAGCGCCGAGCGGAGTTCGGTGGTCATGAGGGAGCTGAAGCCCAGCTCCTGGAACGGGGTGAGCGCGTCGACGCGCTCACCGTCCGTGTGGCCGAGGACGGCGGCGATGTGCTCGTCGACCAGTTCGCCGACGGCCTGCCTGCGGGCGGTGCCGGACAGTCCGGCCAGGCGTGCGCCCAGTTCGCCGCGCGGCTGCGCGGGGGCTTCCTCGTGCCCTGTGTCGTCCTCGTACGCGGCGGCGAGGTCCGGGCCCGCGGCGGGCGCGCTGCCCGTCCGGGCCGGTCCGTCGAGCCAGTACCGCCTGCGCTGGAAGGCGTAGGTGGGAAGGTCGACGCGGCGGACCCCGGGTCCGCCGGCGAGGGCGGCCCAGTCGATGTCGGCGCCCCGGGTGAAGGCGGTCGCGAGTGCGGTGAGCAGCGTCCGCGTCTCGCCCCGCTCGCGCCGCAGGGTCCCCACGGCCACGACGGCACCCGGGTCCTCGACGGTGTCCTCGGCGAGGGCTGACAGGACGCTGTCCGGACCGGCCTCGATCAGCGTGGTGACGCCCTCGGCCTCCAGGCGGCGCACGGAGTCGGCGAAGCGGACGGCCTGGCGGATCTGGCGGACCCAGTGGTCGGGCGAGGACAGTTCCTCGTCGGTGGCGAGGTCGCCGGTGACGTTGGAGACGACGGGGATGCGCGCCGGGTGGTAGGTGAGGCGCTCGGCGACGTGGCGGAACTCGTCCAGCACGCCGTCCATGTGCGGCGAGTGGAAGGCGTGGCTCACGGTGAGCCGTCTGGTCTTCCGGCCGCGCTCGCGCAGTCGCCGCGCCACCTCCCGCACGACGTCGGCGTCACCCGATATCACGGTGGAGGTGGGTGAGTTGAAGGCCGCGATGGCGGCCTGCCCCTCCAGTCCGGCGAGTTCGGCCGCGACCTCCTCCTCGCCCGCCTGTACGGAGATCATGGCGCCGTCGTCGCGGGCCTGCTGCATGAGCCGGCCGCGGGCCGCGACCAACCGGGCCGCGTCCGCGAGGTCGAGGACGCCGGCGACGTGGGCGGCGGCGAGCTCGCCGATGGAGTGCCCGGCCACGTAGTCGGGCCGCACGCCGAGGGATTCGAGCAGTCGGTACAGGGCGACCTCGACGGCGAACAGCGCGGGCTGCGCCCAGGCGGTGTCGTCCAGTCCCTCGCCGGTGGCGATGATCTGCGCGAGGGGACGGTGCAGGTGCGGGTCGAGGGCCGCCGCGACCTCGTCGAAGGCGGCCGCGTAAGCGGGGAACGCCTCGTAAAGCTCCTGCCCCATGCCGATCCGCTGGGCGCCCTGACCGGTGAACAGGACGGCCGTGCGGCCGCCGTCGGCGGTCCCGGTGATCACGTCGGCCGCCGGGCGGCCCGCGGCCAGGGCGGCCGTGCCGTCGAGCAGGCCCGCCAGGTCGGGGGCGAGGACCACGGCCCGGTGCCGGAGGACCGTGCGGGACGTGGCCAGGGACCAGCCGACGTTCCGGGCGGACGGCCCGGTCGCGCCCACGTGGGCGTGCAGCCGCGCGGCCTGGGCGCGCAGCGCGGCGTCACCGGCGGCGGAGACGACCCAGGGCAGCACGGCGGGGACGTCGGCGGGCGGCTCGTCCTCGGGGTGGCCGGCGTTCTCGGATGCCGGGGCTTCGGCGATCACGACGTGGCAGTTGGTGCCGCCCATGCCGAAGGAGCTGACGCCGGCCACCAGCGGGCGGTCGGGGTGCGGCCACTGGGCCAGTTCGCGCTGCACGTCGAGCCGGAGGTCCGCCAACGGGATCGCGGGGTTCGGCGTCGCGAAGTTGAGGCTGGGGGGAAGCTGCCGGTGGTGCAGGGCCAGGAGGGTCTTGATCAGCCCGGCGATGCCCGCCGCGCCTTCCAGGTGGCCGATGTTGGTCTTGACCGACCCGACCCGCAGCGGCTCGTGCTCGGGGCGCCCCGCGCCGAGCACGGCTCCGAGCGCGGCGGCCTCGACGGGGTCGCCGACGGGGGTGCCGGTGCCGTGCAGTTCCACGTACTGCACGGCACCGGTGGCGATCTCCGCCCGCTGGTAGGCGGTGCGCAGGACCTGCTCCTGAGCGGTCCGGCTCGGCACGGTGAGTCCGTCCGTGGCTCCGTCGTTGTTGACCGCGCTGCCCCGGACAACACCGTAGACGCGGTTGCCGTCGGCGACGGCCTGCCGCAGTGGCTTGAGAAGGACGACGCCGCCTCCTTCGCCGGGCACGAAGCCGTTGGCGCGGGCGTCGAAGGTGTAGGTGACACCGTCGGGCGACAGGGCCCCGAACCGCTGCTCGGTGACGGTGTTCTCGGCGAGGAGGTTGAGGTTGACGCCGGCGGCGATCGCGGTGGTGGACTCGCCGCTGCGCAGGCTCTCGCAGGCCAGGTGGACGGCGACCAGGGAGGAGGACTGGGCGGCGTCCACGGTCAGGCTCGGGCCGTGCAGTCCGAGGTGGTAGGAGATGCGGTTGGCGATGACGCCGCGGTTGACGCCGGTCATGGTGTGCTGGCCGATGGCGTCGGTGCCGCGCTGGTAGAGCAGGTTGGTGTAGTCGTCCCGGAGCGTGCCGACGAACACCGAGGTGGGCGTCGAGCGCAGGGAGGCGGGCAGGATGCCCGCGTCCTCGAGCGCTTCCCACACCAGTTCGAGAACGAGTCGCTGCTGGGGGTCCATCGCGGCGGCCTCACGCGGGGAGACCGCGAAGAACGAGGCGTCGAAGTCGGCCACGCCGTCGAGGAATCCGCCGCGCCGGACAGCGGACGGTGCCCCCGCCCCCCACCGGTCCTCCGGCACCTCCGTGATCCCGCTGGTGCCGCCGAGCAGCTCCCAGAAGGCGGCGGGTCCGTCCGCTCCCGGCAGCCGGCAGGCAAGTCCGACGACAGCGATCGGCTCATTGTCCCCGGTGTGGCTGTCGATCGCCGGAGCATGCTCATTCATCATGAACTTCCGCTGCCCTTCCATAAACCGAATTCCCATGGCGCGAGCCCGTTCCGCGCCTCGTGGCGCATGTCACGCATTTCGTCGGGCCCGGCTGTACACGCATGTCGTGGCGGGAATGTGACGCGATCCCGATAAGTCGACCCTACGGGCGCGACGGAATTCCTTCCCCAATGCCGGGCCACGGCCCAGTAATTGCTGAGCGTTGGGTTCACGGGCCCAGCCCGCTTTCCCGGACAGCGCGCTGCCCGGCCCGTGACGAGCACGGGCCGGGCAGCGTGTCCGGGGCAGTGGGGGAGCCGCCGCCGGATCGGAAAAGGAACAGTGCGGGCGGACGGCTCAGGAGGACGACAGGACGAGTCGTTCCCCGGCCTGCTCCCGGAGGATGACGCACACGTCGGTGAGGGCCTCCTCCAGCCGTCCGATCTCCTCGTCGGTGAGCAGCACCGACGGCTCGAAGCGCAGCGTGTTGACGGCGCTGGCGGTGGGGAACGTCCGGATGGAGTGCCGGTTCAGCAGGTGCCCGGCGACGACGTAACCGAAGAGTCCGCCGCCGGCCGCCTCGCGGATCGCCGGGTGCTCGGCCTCCGACTGGTCGTGGAACTCGAACCCGAGCATGAGGCCCCGGCCCCGGACGTCCTTGACCACGTCCGGGAAGGCGGTGCGGACCTTCTCCAGCGTCGCCTGCAGGGCGGCGCCGCGTTCGGTGGCCTGCCGGTAGGCCCGGCCGCCGTCCCGCTCCAGCATCTGGAGGACCTTGAGCGCGAGGTGGCAGGAGAAGGCGTCCTTGGCGAAGGTCGAGCTGTGCACCAGCTCGAACTGTGCGCGGTAGCGGGTCTGGCGCACGAGCATCACGGACGCCTTGGCCAGGCCGCCGCCCAGGGATTTGGCGAGCGTGTAGTAGTCGCCGCGCAGGCCCATCTGCGAGCTGGCGAGGAGGGTGCCGGTGCGGCCGAGACCGCTCTGGATCTCGTCGAGGATGAGCGGGCAGTCCGTGGCGTCGGCGAACTCCTGGATGATCCGGGCGTCCTCGTCGGACAGCGCCTGGATGCCGCCCTCGCCCTGGATCGGTTCCAGCAGGAAGGCGCAGAAGACGGGGTGTTCGCGCTCCACGACGCGGACCTCCCCGTCCTCGACGGCGAGGCCCAGCAGGACACCGCGCTCCTGTGCCAGCACCTGGTCGAGGGCCTCGGGCCTGCCCCGCGGCACGAACCTCGCCCGGGCGCCCAGCGCCGCGAACGGGGTGCGGTAGGCCTCGTTGTGGGTGAGCTGGACACTGCCCATCAGCTTGCCGTGGAAGCCGCCCTCCAGCGCGAGGAACACCGGGGCCTTGGCGGCGCGTTCCGCGTTCCTGCGGGTGATCTCGTCGATCAGCGGTGCCAGCGGGTCGCCGGCCGGGCGCTCGGTCGCCAGTTGCGCGTACACGGCGTCGGGGACGGTCGCGGAGCCGTCACCCACGGCGGCACGGGCCCGCTCCACCCCGGCCGCGAGCTCCTCCAGTGTCTCACTCACGCGCAGCACGCGGTCGAGTTCCGCGTGCTTGACCGCCGCCTCGATGGCCTCCGCTCCGCTGTTGGCGAAGGTGGCGTAGTACGGCTCGTCGGTGCCGAGTTCCCGGTGGATGATCCGGTTGAGCTCGGCCGCGAGCCGGTTGGCGTAGGGGTGGAAGGAGAACTGGGCGTGCACGGGCACGCTGCCGTCCAGCAGTTCCCTGGCCCGGGCCACGATCTCGGGGTTGTTGTGCCCGAAGATCAGCGAGCCGTATCCGCCGGCGTAGTCGAGTACGGGGGCCTCCTCCCCCTTCGCGTCGAGGCGGTAGAGCGTGTTGCCTTCGCCCCGTACGTACTCGACATCGAGGCCGGCCGAGGTCAACAGGCCGCGCAGATACGGCTCGGCGAGCTCGGCGACGGCCGATTCGGGATTCATGTCCAGCTCCTTTTCAGCGCGGAATGCGCGTTCACCGGCAGACCGTGCCGATATTCTCTTTCGGACGTTCCAGTGGGCGGTCACGCGTCGACCATTCCCGACCATCCCTCGAATTCCGGAAATGATGGGCGTCCGGTTACCCGCGGGTGAGTGCTGTCGAGGAGCGTCGCTTTTTTCAGGTGAGGGTCCGGGTGTCCTCGTTTCCGCTGGCCGACAGCAGCAGGCGTACGAGTTGCTCGTTGGTGACCCGCTCCGGACGGTCCAGGGTGACCGTCGTGGCGTGGCTCTTCCCCCCGGCCCAGCCCGGCCTTCGCAGCAGGAGTTCGGGACCTGCCCCGACGACCACGCACAGGGGACCCGACCCTGCCGTCTCCGCCAGTTCCTCCACGGCGTCGAGCACCGCGTCAGGGGCGCGGTGGAGGTCGTCTATGCACAGCACGAGCGGCTCATGGCACGCCGCCTGCTGGAACAGCTGGGCCCAGGCGCTCATGGTCTCGGTGACGGGAGGCCCTCCGAAGCGGTCGTCCACGCCGATGCCGGCGGTGGCCACGAGCGGGCGGAGCCGGGAGACCAATAGGGCGGAGGCCCGTTCACTGGGGAAGAGCTTGCGGACCGTACGGGTCAGCGCTCCGGTCGCGACCTCCCCGGGAGCCGCGCCGCAGTAGGCGGCCAGGATCTGGGCCGCCAGCCGGAGCCGGTGGCCGTCCTCGCCGGCCGCCGGGATCCGCCCGGTCAGGATGCGTGGTGCGTCGCTCTGCGCCCTCACCCACCGCTCGAAGTCGCGCAGCAACCGGGTCTTGCCGGTACCGCGCTCCCCGAGCACCGTCACCAGGTGGGGTACGCCACGGTGCCGGGTGCGTCGCACCAGCCCGCGCAGGAGGTCCTGTTCGTACATCTCGGCGCCGCTCTCCTCGGCGTGCCCCTCGTCGCGGGCGCCCAGCGCCTCCCAGCTCCCGGAGGCCGGGTCCGGCAGCCGGTAGCGCACGGCGTGCTCGCTCGTCAGCCGGACGGAGTCGGTGACGCGTACCTGCCCGGCCGGCACCTCGGCGAGCTGTGCCTGGCATTCGTCCAGGACGCTGCCGATGACGGTGGGGGTGTCCTCGTGGCTGCGTTGGCGCAGCAGTACCTCTCCGCTGGTGACGGCACACTGCACGGCCAGCCGCGGCGCCTCGGGATCGCCGTCGGCCGGGACCTCGAGGAGGTCGCGGATGGCGAGCGCCGCGAGGACGGCATGCCGGGCGTCAGCGTCGCTGGGCCCGTCCAGCCCGAACACGGCCAGCGACATCGAGCCGATCGACGCCGTCACGGTGCCGCCGAACCGTTCGACCTGCTCCGTGACCAGGTGGCAGGCCCTTTCCAGCAGGGCGTCGACGTCCTTGGGGGCCACGTCGGCGAGGGTCGGGGCGAGCCGGGCGCGTACGGACATCGCGGAGACCGTGCGGCGGGTGGAGTCGGTACGCCCCTCCGGTACGGCCGGTTCGGACACGCGCTGCTGCGGCATGGTGAGGCCCTCCGCCGGGGGGACCCGGGTGTCGAAGGGCAGGCCGTCCGGGGCTTCCGGGGAGGCGGCGGGAACCGGGGTGGCGGCGGGGGGTGCGGTGGAGCCGACGAGGTTGTCGGCCCGGACGGTCAAGGAGTCGGGCGTGCCGGGACGGGCGAGGGACAGGGCCGCGTCCTGGACGAGGATCGCCTGCTGGAGCTGCTGCAGGCCCCGGCCGGGCTCCAGGCCGAGGCTCTCGACGAGCACGGCCCGGACCCTGCTGTAGACGTGGAGAGCGTCCGCCTGCCGTCCGCAGCGGTAGAGGGCGAGCATGAGTTGACCGCACGACCGTTCGCGCAGCGGTTCGGACTGCACCATCCGCTCCAGCTCGGCGAGGACCGAGTGGTGGTTCCCGCAGGCGAGCTGCGCGTCGAAGTAGTCCTCCATGACGTCGAGCCGGGTGTTCTCGATCGTGGCCAGCTCGGGCCACTGGATGCCGCCTTCCACCAGGTCCGCGAGGGCCGGCCCGCGCCACAGCGCGAGGGCGTCGCGCAGGAGGGCGGAGGCGGGTTCCGCGGCGCCGCGCGCCAGTTGCTCCCTGCCCTGCGTGACCCACTTGTGGAACAGCTGGAGGTCCACCCGTTCGGGATCCACCCGCATCATGTAGCCGGGCGGCTGGGTGAGCAGGGCGGCGGCGCACGGGTCACCCTCGACCCGCCCGGTGGAAAGGATGTTGCGCAGGCCGTAGACCGCGTTCTGCAGGATCTTGCGTGCCGTGGCGGGGACGTCGTCGTAGCCCCACAGCGCGTTCATGAGGTGGCTGGTGGCCACTACCTTGTTCGTCTGGAGCAGGAGGAAACCGAGGGTGGCGCGCTGTTTGGTGCCACCGAGGGGCACCTGCTCGCCATGGTCGACAACTTCTATCGGACCCAGCATTCGGAACTGCATGACTCGCCCAACTCCATCCCCGTAAAGGCGGGATACACGGGCGGGACGCGGAGTGGTCGATCCACGGCAACCGCCCGAATCCGTCAAGATCCGTCACCATCGTGCAGGGCCGTGGTCCAAGATCACACAAATCTCGGGCACATGCCGCCGTCCCGTGCCACGTCGTTGTGGGCGGGTCCCCGTCGGGGTTCACGAAGGTCACCGCCTTTTCCTGTACCGGTGACAACAACGCCCGGCGGTACCGGCGTTCACCTTCTGTGTGGTCGGCAGGAAGACACATCGCCACGCCTGACGTGCCGCGGTCCGGGACCGGGACGCCAGGGGTCCGTGACGCCTGGGGTGGTCAGCCGAAACAGGCGACGGCGGTCGGACGCAGGCTCGGGATGGGCGACAGGTGCCGTCGCGTCGTCTCCGGTGCCTCCGTGCGCAACGGTCCGGACGGCTCCTCGTGGCTGGAGGAGCCGAGGATCTCGGCCTGGAGCCGCCGCAGATCCGCCGAGGGCTCCAGGCCGAGTTCCTTCTGGAGGATGCTGTAGAGCGTGTGGTAGGCCCGCAGGGCCTCGCTCCTGCGCCCCGCCTGGTGCAGCGTCGAGATGAGCTGTCCGTGGAACCACTCGTGCAGCGGGAACTCCTCGACCAGAGCCCGCAGGTCGGGCAGCAGCTCGCGCTGCCTGCCCAGCCTGCCGGCGATCTCGATGCGCAGTTCGAGAGCGTTGATCCGCAGCTCCTCGACGCGGGCGATCCGGCCGGCGAGCACGGTACCGACCGGCACGCCGCTCAGCACCGGGCCGCGCCACAGGGCGAGGGCGCCGTTCACCTGGTGGGCGGCCCTCTCCAACTGCCCGCTGCGGGACTCGTAGCGCGCCAGCCTCAGGTACTGCTCGAAGCTGCTGACGTCCACCTCGTCGTCGTTGACCCGGAACTCGTACCCGGGTGTTCTGGCCACGAGGAGATTCCGGCCGTCGGCCGTGACTCTCTCCTCCTGGAACATGCGGCGCGCATGGTAGACGTGCGTCTGCAGTGTCTTGGCCGCGCTGCGCGGAGGGTTCTGCCCCCACAGTTCCTGGATCAGTACGGCGGTGGGTACGGCCTCTCGCGGCTGGAGCGCGAGGACCGCCAGCATCCGGCCGATCTTCGGCGCGTTGGGTGTGTGTTCCCTGCCGTCGTCGGTGATGACTTGGAGTGGGCCGATCAGGTTCAACCGCACTGCGGATACTCCTATTCCGGGGGCGTTCGAGCTCGCGTTGGTGCGTCGCCCGCCGTGGTGGTGGCGTGATGGAGGCGTTCGTGGACAGCCCGCCGACGTCACGGGGAAGCCGATCCCCTTGGTACGCGACGCCGACCGGCGGGCCAGGAGGCCTGAGGGGCCAGGGGATGTCAGCCCCTGGTTCGGGCACGTGGTCGACGGACGGACCGGGGTGATGGCGCGCCGGGCACCGTGTCACGCTGCCTTGCAGGCAGCCGCGGTACAGGAGGGCGGCTCGGCGGCGAGCACGGTGGCGAGGTGGGCGATCGAGGCGAGCGTGACGTGGCGGTGCCAGCCGGAGAAGGAGCGTCCGACGAAGTCCCTCAGCCCGACCCTGTCGCCGATGTCCTCGGCGTCCCGCGCGACGAGGTCGCTCAGCCGCGTCAGCCGCAGCAGCGCGGATGCGGAGATGCCCGTGGCGTTGGTCAGCCACAGCCGGTTCGCACCCCGGCCCGGCGCGGGCCACTCCCCGATGAGACGCAAGCCTCTCACCACGCCGCCGTGCAGGGAAGCTGGAGCCTCCACCGGGATCACCGAGGCCACGGGCCGGTCCGGGTCAGGGCCGACCGGAGCGCGCATCCGGCCGAGGTGGGCGACGAGGTCTCCGGCGCCGCGCTCACGCGAGCCATAGGCGGGCAGGACCGACCTGTCGACGCTCAGCCGGGTTCCCGAAGCGGTGCGGATGACGAACTGGTGCCCTTCCGCCTCCAGTCGGCGGGCGATCGCCACGGCGTCCGCTCCCTCCGCGTCGACGATCACCGGCCGGCTCGGCACTCCGGCGGCCTGACTCGCCTGGGCCGTCGCCTCACGGACGCACTCCTCCAGACAGTCCGCCCGAACGCCGGCGGGAATGCGAGCCCTGCGACGGAGGGGTTCCTCACGCCATCGCCGCGGCAGTACGAGTTGCCACTCGACCGGCACGGCGGCCCGTTCCGAAGCCAGCCAGACTCCCACCGCGTGCTGGCCGTTGACGGCGCGGCCCAAGTGCGGAACGTACTGGAGGTCGACGCCGATCGAGTGGGCTCCGGCCTTGGGGATCGCTGTGGGCCTGACGACCCAGGCGTCGTGTCCGAGCAACAGCCGCGCCTGCCGGGCCAGCGCGTGGCGGACCGGTGTCCACTCCCACAGGGACTCGCTGATGAAGTGGTGCATGCTCTGCTGTGCCGCGGGGCCGCCGAGGTGCGCCGCGATCTGCCCCAACGTCTTGCGTCCGGGCGTCTTGAGTAACCCCTTCACATAGTGTTCGGCCTTCTGCCGCTGGCCACTGCGGCGCAGCGAGGCGAAGAGCTCCGAATCGGCCTCCGCGACAAGACCATCAGGGCACGTGGCAGCGCCCCCCTGCGACAACTGACGCTGCCCTACGCCTGCTTCCATCGACATCCCCCTGGCGACGCGACCTCTGCCCACTGTTTAAAATAAACCAATCGATCGGTTTTTTTAAGGGCCTGCCCGTCGCCGTCTCCCCCAACGGCCCGCCCCGACATGCACGGACACCTCCCCCACCGGAGGCAAACCGCCAACGCAGGCCTTTAGCCGCCTTGTTCGGACTTTGCCATCCTCCACAACCATACCAACCGTTCGATTTTTTTCAGTGGGGCCGCTCCGCCCGCCTCGATCTCTCGTGACCGACTGATCGGCGCCGGCGTCAGCGGGGAGGACACCGGCGCCACGGGGCACCTCATGGGGAAGACGCGCGGCGGGAACAGGCGCCTCACGTCGCCCCGGCACAGTCCGGGGTCAGACCGCGACGGCCGGGCTCCGCTCGCCGTCCAGGCCCAGGGCGGAGGTGAGGACCCGGGCCACCTCCTTCGTCCTGACGTCGAGGTAGAAGTGACCGCCCTCGAACACCTCCATGTCGGTACGGGCCGTGGTGAACTCCTTCCAGCCCGCCACCGCGGCGACCGGCACCACCGGGTCCGCGTCGCCGACCAGCACGGTGAAGGGGATGTCCAGGAGGGGGCGGGGCGTCCAGACGTACGAGCCGAGCGCCCGGTAGTCGGCCCGGAGGGTCGGCATGACCATGGCCAGAACATCCGGATCGTCGAAGACCACGTCGGCCGTACCGCCCAGTCTGCGGACCATGGCCAGGACGTCGGCGTCGGTGCGCAGCCGGTCGTGCGCGTACGGCGTCGTCGAGGGAGCTCCACGACCGGACAGGAAGAGCCGTTCCGGCCCCGGCTCTTCCCGCTCGGCCAGACGCAGGGCGACCTCGTGCGCGACGATCGCCCCCATGCTGTGTCCGAAGAAGGCGTACCGGCCCGTCACTTCGCGCCGTATCTCGTCCGCGAGGGCGTCCGCGAGAAGCCCGATCCCGGCCGGCGGCTCCTCGTTACGGCGGTCCTGACGGCCGGGGTACTGCACCGCCATGACCTCAATCCCTGGCGTCACCTCGCGCGACAGCCGGAGGAACGCGCTCGCGCCGCCGCCCGCGTGCGGGAAGCAGATCAGTCTCAGCCCACGTCCGGTCGCGGAAGTCCCCTGGGAGTCCGGGACGAAGCTGCGGAACCACTCACTTCTCATATCGCTCCTCCACTCGGCGCCCCGGCGGTTCCCGCGAACCGCTCCGAGGCGGAAACGTCGCCATGATGGGTCGGGGCGGTCAAAGCTCGCCCAAACGCCCGGTACCAGGGCGTCTGCCCGAATGGGCACCCGTGGTCGGCGGAGAGCACGCGATTACCGCTCAGTGACAGCGTGTTACCCGCTCGCACCTCCCCGGCCGTTACGGTCGGCCGCGCACCGTTCCGACGGTGAAGAGCAGGCACACGATCGATGCCAGGAGGCGCCATGTCCGCGCAGGAACCCGATTTCGACTCCGTACTGGAGGCGGTACGAGAGATCGTGCCCCGGCTCCGGGAGAACGGGCCGGAGGCCGAGGACCGGCGCTGGATCCCGGACGAGAACATCGAACTGCTGGAGAAGGCCGGCGTCTTCCGGATCGCCGTGCCACGCAGGTTCGGCGGGCTCGACCTGTCGCTGCCGCAGCAGTACGCGGTGCTCTCCGAGATCGCGCGTGGCTGCGCCTCGACCGGCTGGGTCGCGGTGGCCTGGGTGTCCACCGCCTGGCTGGCCACGCTGTACCCGGACGTGACGCAGGAGGAGATCTTCGCCACGGGTCAGGTGCGGATCTCCGGCGCCTTCACCGCGGGCGGCAGCACGCTGGTTCCCACCGAGGGCGGCTACCGGCTCAACGGCACGTGGCGGTTCAACACGGGATGCCGCGGCGCGGAATGGGACCTGGTCGCGGCCACGGTGGAACTGCCCGACGGCACCGTCGACGAGGCCTACGCCCTCGTGCCGATGTCGGAGCTGTCGATCGCGGACGACTGGCACGTGTCCGCCACGAGCGGCACCGGCAGCTCGACGACGACCGCGCGTGACGTGTTCGTGCCCGCGCACCGGCTGGTCACCGTGGGCGAGGCCCTCACCGGCACCGCCGAGGGCCGCTCCAACTCCGGCGCCACCGGCCGCGACTACGGACTCCTGAGCATGGTCATCTCCGAGTCGGTGGCGATCTACCTCGGCGCCGCGAAGGGGGCCTACGAGACGTTCGTCGAGGGCCTTGGCCGGCCCATCGCCTACACCACCTGGGAGGACCAGCGCGAGCACCCGCTCACGCAGCACCAGGTGGCCGTCGCCGAGAACCGCATCGCCGCCGCGGAGGCGCTGTTCGCGGGTCAGCTGACGCTGCTCCAGGAGCGTGCCGACGTCGGTGAGCCGCTGACCGACACGGAGAAGGCGACCGTGCGCGGCCGGGCCGGACACGCGATCCAGCTGGTGAACGAGGCCGTCGAGGCGCTCAACTCGGTGAGCTCCGCGTCCTCCCTGGCCCGCAAGGGGCACTTCCGGCGGTTCCGCCGTGACATCGAGGCGCTGACCCTCCATGGTCTGATGAATCCGAACATGAGCCTGGAGGTGCACGGCAGGGTCCTGGTGGGTCTCGACCCCGGGACGCCCTACATCTAGTCCTCCAGCGACCCGCGACCGGTCGTGGATCGGACCGCCCCTGGGCCCTGTACCGGCCTGCTTCACGTCGGTACGGGGCCCAGCGTCATGCCGACACGCTTCGGGCCGCACAGGGCCCCGTGACACGCCGGCCCCCTTCGCGTTCGTTGCTCATGTCACCGATGACTCGCCTTCGATGCCGTGACAGCCGCTCCACCAAGGCGTTTTCGGGCCACACGCCGCTCTGGGGCCGTCCGCTCAGCAGTCTTAGACATTCCTTGTAAAAAGAACCGATGGATCGGTATGTTCATTCGAGTCGAGCGCGAGTTCGACGATGGCTAAGCCGACCACTGAGTCATCACCTGGGGGTTCCATGTCCGATACCACCGCACGCCAGGGAAGAGCGGGACGTCACCATGCCGACGCCGCACCCGGCCCCGACAACCACGAACGGGTACCCAAAGAGCTCGTCCACCTGAGAGACCCGCAGCGCGTACTGATAACCGACTGGAGGAGGAGCGGCCCCGACACGTTCTTATTGCGCGCCCGGTGGCCCGACCACACCGGCTCCTGGCCCTACGACCCTCGCCTCCTCACCCAGACCATCCGGCAGAGCGGACTGACCGTCGCCCACGCGGAGTACCAGGTGCCACTCACGCACCAGACGACGCTCCGCGAGTTCCACTACACGGTGGACCCGGATTTCCGGTTGCGCCCGGGCGAGGCCCCTCTCTTCGAGGTGGAGGTCTCCATACCGAGGCGCGAGCAGACCGGTCGGGCGGCACGCTCGTTGCCGATGGACATGCGGGTCTTCCGCGAAGGAGTCCTGGTGGCCGGCGCCCAGTCCGACTTCAGCTGGATATCCTCGCCCGCTTACCGTCGGCTGCGCGGCGAGCGGGTCACCGTGGACTGGGGAAACTGGCCCCTGCCCGCACCGCTCGACCCGGCATCCGTCGGCCGTGCCGCGGCCTCGGACGTCGTCCTGTGCCCGACCGGTGAGCCCCTGCGCTGGTTCCTGCGCAGCGACATCGCCAACACCCATCTCCTGGACCACCCCGTGGACCACGTGCCCGGCCTCGGTCTGATCGAAGCAGCCGTCCAGACCGCCCAGGCCGCTGTCCCCCATGGTGTCTTCCACGCGACAGCGGTCGACACCGAGTTCGAACGCTACGTCGAATTCGACGTGAGGTGCCTGGTCGAAGCCGAGCTGCTGGAGAAGGGCCCGGACATGCTGGTCGTCCGGGTGACCGGAACCCAGGACGGCCGCACCGCCTTCCGCAGCGAACTCACAGGCACCATCCTCTGATCACCCGGTTCCGCGGGCCTGTTCCGTCGACGCGAACGCCTCTTGATCTGTCTTGCGCACACCCATGGTCGAGCCCGGCACTCGGAAGAGTGCCGGGCTCGACCGGTATCCGGCGGTCCGGAGGAACTGCTTGCCCGCCTTCATGCCACAGCACCTTCGGGGATCCGGCGACACCGCACTGAACGGTTCGCCGTCATCCCGTGGAGGTGCTCACGTGGCTCACGTCGGCCGCCTCGGAAGAAGTCATGGGACCACCATAGGCGCCGGCAACCTGTACCCGCCCATCGCCGGGTAACCGCTTTCGGGCCGGCGGTCCGGGCAGGGACGCCGGTCCCGGTCGGAGCGAGAAGCAGCCACCACTCAGGGGACGAGGACCACCTTGCCCGTCGTGCGCCGCGCCAGCAGGTCCTCGTGCGCGCGCCGCGCCTCGGCCAGTGGGTAACTGGCACCCGTGACGGGCTTCAGGCGTCCTTCGACGACCAGCCCGAACAGTTCCTTCAGCGGACCGCCCATCGCGCCGGGCGCCGCCAGCGCGTGCCGCAGCCGGAAACCGACGACCGACACACCGAGTTGGTGGAGCAGTTCGGGATCGACCGGCGGGAAGCCCTCACGGGAGGCGTTGCCGTAGGTGACCAGTCGGCCGAAGGGGGCGAGCGAGTGCAGCGCCAGGCCGAAGTACGGACCGCCGCCCGCGTCCAGGACCACGTCGGCCTTCCGCTCCAGCGGGTACTCGACCACCGCGTCCGCTCCGAGCCGCAGAGCCAGCTCCGCCTTGGCCGGGGACGAGACCTGAGCGAGCACCCTGCCCGCGCCGAACTCCCTGGCCAACTGGACGGCGAGGCTGCCGACTCCGCCCGCCGCGGCATGCACGACGACGGTCTCGCCCTCGCGTAAGCGGGCCGCGGTCCGCAGCAGATGCCAGGCGGTGAGCCCCTGCATCAGCAGCGCCAACGCCTCGGCCGCCGGCATCTCTTCGGGAATGTCCACGACCGCGGACCTCTTGGCGACCACGTGCTGGGCGTAACCTCCGGTCACCCGGGCCAGCACCCGTCTCCCGTCGGGAGTACGCCCCACGACCTCACTGCCCGGGACGAACGGCAGGCTGCCGGCAATCGGATACGAACCGTCGGTCTGGTGCGTGTCGGCGAAGTTGACGCCTACCGCCTCCACCGCGACAAGAACCTCTTCCGGCCCAGGCACCGGAGGAGGAAGCTCGACGGGGGTGAGAACCTCGGGACCACCAAAGCAATCGAACTGGATAGCGAGCATACGGCATGGTATTTTCCCCACCCGCTGAGATCCAATGGGCAACAGGCAACTGAGCTCGACGTGCACGGTCCGGCGTCGAACGCGCTCGAACCTGCCAGTGTTTTCGCAGTTCAGGAACGTGAAGAAACCGGCTGAACCGAACCGGACTCGCACCCGCGTCTCCGAGCTGACCGTCCGACACGGAGTGAGAGCCAAGTAGCTGCTCGGCGACCGAGGGACAGCAAGATCGCAGAAGCGTCATGGTGCAGTCGAGCGGCAGCCCGTGACGAGACATCACCACATGAAACGTCCTCCGAGTCCGCCCGGTCTCGCAATCGTTCGCGTCAGCTGAAGAGGAAACCTTACGTTCGGTTTGTTAACGTGACCCTGTGTGTGTATGTGTGCACGGGCTCACCATCATCACTCCCGGAGCTGCAAGGATGGCCAAGCAGGACCGTGCGGTACGCACGAGGCAGGAGCTGATCTGTTCGGCGGCCGAGATCTTCGACCGACGAGGATTCATGTCCGCGTCGCTCGCGGACATCAGCACCGGGGCCGGCGTCAGTACAGGCGCGCTCAACTTTCACTTCAGCAGCAAGAAGGAGCTGGGGGAAACCGTACAGGCCGCGGCCGAGGAGGGTCTGCGGTACATCACGACCACCTGCACCGAGGCGCGGCCCTCACCGCTGCAGACCCTGATCGACGCCACTCACGTCCTGGCGACGCAGTTGGGGGAGAACGTGGTGCTTCGCGCCGGACTCGGCCTCGACAACGACGCGGCCTGGCACGACGGTGCCGAACTCTGGCTCAAGTGGCGCAGCTGGGTGCGGGGGATGCTGACCATCGCCGAGTACGAGGGGAACCTGGCCGCCGGGGTGCAGCCGGACGACGCCTGCTCCATCGTCATGGCGACCGTCATGGGCATCGAGTCACTCGGGCGCAAGGACGCCGCCCTGTACTCCCGGCGTGTGGTGACGCGCTTCTGGAAAATGGTGCTGCCCAGCCTCGCCTCACAGGAATCGCGGGCCAAGCTCGACGCCGGCGGCTCCGAAGTCGTGGCCCGCTGGGACGAGCACACGCGGGCCGGGGACGGTGTCGCGGGGCCCCTGACGGTGGCACGGTGCGGCACCCGCGTCGACGAACGATGACCGACGGCAACGCTTCGCCGACCGGACCTCCTGACCGCGCGAGTACCGTGGCGCGCCGTGGCCGGATTCGCACAGGCCGCTGCGCGACATTAGCCTGAACCACTTAACATACCGATCCGTTGGTCCTTTCGCCTTGAAGGAGACCCTGGGTAAACAAGGAGAGACGTGGCGAAGCAGGACCGGGCCGTCCGGACACGCCGGATCTTCCTGGAGGCCGCGGCAGAGGTCTTCAACGAGTACGGATACGACGCCGCGTCCATCTCCGTGATTCTGGAACGCACGCAACTCACCCGCGGCGCGCTGTACTTCCACTTCACCTCGAAGGAGACACTCGCGCAGGGCGTGCTCGACGAGGCGGTCACCACGCAGGGGTTCGCCCCCCAGGCCTACAAGGTGCAGGAGTGGATCGACCTCGCACTGCTCCTCGCCTACCGCCTCCCCCGCGAGCCTCTGCTGAGTGCGTCGATCCGGCTCTCCATCGACCCCAAGGCCCGGTCGCTGTTCGGTACCCGCTGGCCCGACTGGATCCAGCTGAGCACGGACCTGCTCGTCGCCGCGAAGGAGCGGGGGGAACTCCAGCCGCACGCCGACCCTGCCACGATCGCCCGGCTGTTCGTCGGAGCCTGGACCGGTGTCCAGCTGGTGAGCAGCTCCCTGCCGCAGGAGCAGGACCTGGTGGGCGAGGTCACGGAGCTCTTCGCTCTCGTCCTGCCCGGCATCATCGTCCCCGGGGTACTGGCGAAGCTGGACATCTCGCCCCACCGGCCCGAGCGGCTGCTGGCCGACTCGTCCGCGAGTCAGGACGCCGGTCCGGCCGGCCCGGGGGCGACCGGATACAGTGCGCGAGACGGCAGCCCGGTCAGAGAGGGGTAGCGTGCCGGACACCAGCCACGCCCGATCCGCCGGGGGTGAAGCGCACGCTCCGCGGCAGAGCCGACTGCACCGCCTGATGCGTTACCTGCCCCTGATCGCCCCCGTCCTTCTGTGGACCGTGCCCTGCTGGGTGCTCCTGTACACGGGCCAGCACTGGCCGCTGCCCGTCACCCCGGCCGGAACCGTCCTGTTCGTCCTCGGCCTCGTCGGTATGCCTCTCGCGATGGTGCGCGGCCACGGCCGGCGCCGGCAGGACCGGGCGGCGATCATCGGTGACATCCTGCTGGGCAGCAGCTGGGTCCTGTTCACCTGGTCCGTTCTGCTCGGCGTCCTGTTGCGGCTCGCCCTGACCGTGGCCGACGTCGGCGAGAGTCAGGACCGTGCCCGCATCGTCACCTGGGCCGTCCTCGGCGTCACCGCCGCGCTGCTCGCCTGGGGGTACACCGAGGCCCGCCGCGTGCCACGGGTGCGCCGACTCGACGTACGACTCCCGCGACTGGGGGCCGGGTTGGACGGGCTGCGTGTCGTCCTCATCACCGACACCCACTACGGCCCACTCGATCGCGCCCGCTGGTCGGCAAGCGTGTGCGAGACGGTGAACACACTGGAAGCCGACCTGGTCTGCCACACCGGCGACATCGCGGACGGCACCGCCGAGCGCCGCCGCGCCCAGGCCGTCCCACTCGGCACCGTGCGGGCCACCCGGGCCCGGGTATACGTCACCGGCAACCACGAGTACTACAGCCAGGCCCAGGGCTGGGTCGACCTGATGGACGAGCTGGGCTGGGAGCCGCTGCGCAACCGCCATCTGCTGCTCGAACGCGGCGGCGACACCCTCGTGGTCGCCGGCGTGGACGACGTCACCGCCGAGTCCTCCGGTCTGGCAGGCCACCGCGCCCACCTCGCCGGAGCCTTGAACGGCGCCGACCCCGACCTACCGGTCCTGCTCCTGGCACACCAGCCCAAGTTCATCGACCGGGCGGCAGCCGCCGGCATCGACCTCCAGCTCTCCGGCCACACCCACGGCGGCCAGATCTGGCCGTTCCACCACCTCGTGCGCCTGGACCAGCCCGCTCTCGCCGGCCTCAGCCACCACGGCCCCCGCACCCTCCTCTACACCAGCCGCGGCACCGGCTTCTGGGGCCCGCCGTTCCGCGTCTTCGCCCCCAGCGAGATCACCCTGCTCGTGCTCCGCTCCCCGCACCTGCCCAGCTCGCGGTAGCACTCGACGGGGTGACACGGTCACCCCGTCACCCTCGTTGGCAAACCGGCCCCCTCTCCGTCCTACGATCCGGGACAGCGTCGACGGGGTGGAGCCAGGATGATCCTGGCTCCACCCCGGGTGCATCGCTTCACCCTTTCGTAGGTGACATGTCCCCTCAGGTGCGGGTCCAGCGTTGGTTGCTGCCGTTCGAGCAGGTGTAGAGCTGGATCAGGGTGCCGTTGGCGGTGCCTCCTGCGACGGCGTCGAGGCAGAGGCCGGACTGGACGCCGACGATGGATCCGTCGGAGTTGAGGCGCCATTTCTGGTTGTCGCCACCCCAGCAGCTGTAGATCTGCACCTTGGTGCCGTTGCCGGTGCCGGCGGCGTCCAGGCACTTGTTGCCGTAGACCCTGAGCTCGCCCGCGGCCGTGTACGTCCACTGCTGGTTGGTGGCGTTGCGGCAGTCCCACAGGTGGAGCTGGGTGCCGTCGGTGGTACTGGTGCCGGGCACGTCCAGGCAGCGGCCCGAACCGACTCCCCTGATCGTTCCGGCATCCGAAGGGGGCGTGGAGGTACCGCCGTTGAGTGCGTTGAGAACGGCGGTGTAGGCGGGCTTCTTGCTGCCGTCACCGTTGAACAACAGCGGCGTCTGCTCCGATCGCCAGGAGTCGGTGTCCCGCACCCCCCAGACGGTGATGCCGAGGCAGCGCGGGACGGCCAGGCAGTCGTTGGTCACGTTGGCGTACGTCGTGGCCGGGGCGCCCTGGATGTCGAGTTCGGTGATGGCGACATCGACGCCGAGGGCGGCGAAGTTCTGCAGGGTGGTGCGGAAGTTGCTGTTGTACGGGCTGCCGCTGTTGAAGTGCGACTGGAATCCGACGCAGTCGATCGGCACGCCGCGCTGCTTGAAGTCCCGGACCATGGCATACATGGCCTGGGTCTTGGCCCAGGTCCAGTTCTCGACGTTGTAGTCGTTGTAGCAGAGCTTGGCGGCCGGGTCGGCGGCGCGCGCGGTGCGGAAGGCGACCTCGATCCAGTCGTTGCCGGTGCGCTGCAGGTTGGAGTCGCGCCGGGCTCCCGAACTGCCGTCGGCGAAGGCCTCGTTCACGACGTCCCACTGAGCGATCTTGCCCTTGTAGTGGGCCATCACGCCGTTGATGTGGTTGATCATCGCCTGGCGCAGCGTGCTGCCGCTGAGGCTCTGCATCCAGCCGGGCTGCTGGGAGTGCCAGGCCAGTGTGTGGCCGCGCACCTGCTTGCCGTTCTGCACCGCCCAGTTGTACACGCGGTCGGCGGCGGTGAAGTTGAACTGGCCCCGCTGCGGTTCGGTGGCGTCGATCTTCATCTCGTTCTCGGCTGTCACCGAGTTGAACTCGCGGCCCGCGATCGTCGTGTACGCCGAGTCGCCCAGTCTGCCCGAGGCGATGGCGGTGCCGAAGTAGCGGCCGCTCTGCGACGCCGCGGCGCCGAGTGTGTTCTCGGCGGCGTGTGCGGTCGGCGGGGCGACCAGTGCGGCGACCACGCCGAGGACGCCGACGACCAGCGCCAACAGCAGGCCACGGATCTTCCGGCGGACAGCGGGTCTGGGAACGGCATACGAGCCCATGACTGTGCCTCCAGGGTAGGAATCACGGAAGGACTGAGGTGCGGGGGATGCCTCGTCCGCTCCCTCTCGGCAGACGGACGGGGGCCGGAGCCCGGGCGTACGGAATCACCGGACGCCGCGGCCATGGGACCGGGACGATTCCCACCGCACGGACGGCACCCGGCCGGCCGTCGGGCGACGCACGGCGGGCGGAACGTGACGGTGGTGGCGCAGGCTTTGATGCGAGGGATCTGTCATGCGGCTGTGCGTGGATCTGCCGTGCAGCACTGAGATGGTTCGGCATATCGAACTATGACCGGCTCCTCAGGCAGGGATGATTGAGGTGTTGACGATGGGTCGTCAATACTCCCCGCAGGAAAAGTTTCCGCGCCTCGCCCGAAACTTCCGGCATCCGTCGACGGCGGATCCGGACGGCGAACCCCGGCGCGGCCCTCAGTGGACGCTGGTGGGACCCGAAGACAAGGCGCTGTTTGTGGACAGATCGGCGACAGGCCTTGACCGAAGGGCTCCGCATTCCTAGCTTGTGGCGTCGAAGCTTCCGGGAATTCCCCGAAAGGTTTCGAACTCGCTCCTCCCCCTCCCGGCACGCCCGCTCCGCGGTTCATCGGGGTCATCTCACCCCCGCCCCGAAGAAGGAGGCCCTCTGATGTGGTTCCGCCCCCCGTCCCCGGTCCGTACGAGACGATTACTCGCCGCCCTCGCGCCCTTGCTGCTCGTGGCCGCCTTCCTCGGTGCCCAGCCCGCCGCCGCGGCGACCGTAGACCCCAGCGCCTCGTATGTGCTGGTCAACCGCAACAGCGGCAAGGCCCTGGACGTCTACAACATGGCGACCGGTGACGGCGCCCGCATCACCCAGTGGTCCAGGAACGATCAGAATCAGCAGCAGTGGCAGTTCGTCGATTCCGGGGGCGGCTACTACCGCATCAAGTCCCGCCACTCGGGCAAGGTCCTGGAGGTCCACAACCGGTCCACCGCGAACGGGGGCTCGATCGTCCAGTGGGCCGACCTGAACGGCACCAACCAGCAGTGGCGGCTGGCCGACAGCCCGGACGGCCACGTGAGGCTCATCGCGCGCCACAGCAACAAGGCCCTCGAAGTACAGGGCGCCTCCACCGCCGACAACGCCAACGTCGTGCAGTACGACGACTGGGGCGGCACCAACCAGCAGTGGCAGCTCGTCAAGGTCGGCGGCGGCAGTACCGGCCCGTGCGATCTTCCGCCGACCTACCGCTGGACATCAACGGGCGCGCTGGCGCAGCCCAAGCCGGGGTGGGTCTCGCTCAAGGACTTCACCGTCGTCCCCTACAACGGCAGGCAACTCGTCTATGCGACGACGCACGACACGGGGACGAAGTGGGGCTCGATGAACTTCGGCCTGTTCACCAACTGGTCGGAGATGGCCTCGGCCGGCCAGAACACGATGTCGACTTCCACCGTCGCGCCCACGCTCTTCTACTTCGCGCCGAAGAACATCTGGGTGCTGGCCTACCAGTGGGGCGGGACCGCCTTCTCCTACCGGACATCGAGTGACCCCACCAACCCCAATGGCTGGTCCTCCCAGCAGGTGCTCTTCTCCGGGAGCATCGGCGACTCCGGAACAGGGCCCATCGATCAGACGCTCATCGGTGACGGGACGAACATGTACCTGTTCTTCGCCGGTGACAACGGCAAGATCTACCGGGCCAGTATGCCGATCGGCAATTTCCCGGGCAGCTTCGGCTCGACCTCGACCGTGGTGATGAGCGATACGAAGAACAACCTGTTCGAAGCCCCGCAGGTCTACAAGCTGCAGGGCCAGAACCGTTACCTCATGATCGTCGAGGCGATCGGTGCGCAGGGCCACCGCTACTTCCGCTCGTTCACGGCCACCAGTCTGAACGGCTCGTGGACCCCCCAGGCCGCGACCGAGAGCAATCCCTTCGCCGGCAAGGCCAACAGTGGCGCCACCTGGACCAACGACATCAGCCACGGCGAGCTGATCCGCACCAGCCCCGATCAGACCATGACCGTCGATCCCTGCAAGCTGCAGTTGCTGTACCAGGGGCGCAGTCCCAACTCCGGCGGCGACTACGGCCTCCTGCCCTACCGTCCCGGGCTGCTGACACTGCAGCGCTGACGGCGGGACACGAGTCCGGCTCCACCGGACGAGGGATCCGCTGGTGAGCCACTCACCGAGGAAGCCGGGCTTCTTCCAGACGCCCGGGAAGCAGGCAGGCCGGGAAGCGAGCGACGCTTCCCGGCCTCACTGTGCCACCCCCTACGTGCGGGAGCATCCCGCCATTGGATCTCCACGCCTGGTTCGGCTGATTCGGAGAGCCAGTACCCCGGGAAGACTTCCACGGCTCCCCCAAGGAGTCGTCTGGATCACCTCATGTCCTCGCCCTGTCATCCCGGGCCATCGCCGCTCCCGCTTCTGAACCGTGTCGCGTCGCCGTCACGCTCTCACGCCGCACACGGCGGAGCAGCGGACCTGTCATGGCTGTGGTGAGTACGGCCACCACGATGAGCACCGAGTAGAACTCCTCGTCGATCAGGCCCATCCGCAGCCCGACCGTGAGGATGACAACCTCGGTGAGGCCACGGGTGTTCATCAGTACGGAGATGGTCAGCGCGTCATCGCGGTGCAGGCCCGATGTCCGGGCACCGAGATAGGCGCCTGTCATCTTGGTGGAGACGGCCACGGCCAGGGCAACCACCAGCAGGCCCACGCTTGAGCCGTCGAAGGCGGCGAGGTCCACCCCGGTGCCTGCCACCACGAAGTAGACGGGCAGCAGAACTTGTGCGCCCGCCTGCTCCATGCGCTCCATGACCTCGATACGCAGCCGGTTCAGGCCGGCCCTGGGCATCGCGGCGCCGAACGCGAACGCGCCGAAGATGAAGTGGACACCCAGCCACTCCGTGGCCGCGCAAGAGGTCATGAGGCCGGTGGTCAGCGTCAGGACGGCCGGGGTCCGCAGCCCCTCCTCGGTTTCCCGGGGCCGCAGCAGCCGGGCCATGAGCGGGCGCACGACGCAGACCAGCACCAGCAGATAGAGGGGGACCAACGCCACACGCCACTGACCGCCGGTACCGAAGCAGGCGACGACTCCCGCGAGCAACACCCACGCGGCCAGGTCGTTCACGGCAGCCGCGGCCATGGTGAACCGCCCCACGGCCGTACGGTTCAGTCGCCGGTCGGCGAGGATCCGCGCCAGCACCGGGAAAGCGGTCACCGACAGGGCCACACCCGTGAACAGGACGAAGCCCGCGCTCCCCGACGGCCCGTGCTCCGCCGCGAGGGGCAGTGCCACGAGACAGCCGCCCGCCAAGGGCACCAGTGTGGAACCCGCTGCGACGTTCAGTGTGGTGCGGCCACCCGCGCGGAAGAAGGACCGGTCCATCTCGTAGCCGATGACGAACATGAACATCGCCAGACCGACATCGGCGAGCGCGCCCAGGAGCGGGCGAACACCGTCGAGCGCAACCGTCTCCCCCCAAGGCCCCCACCGGCTGGACAGCAGTGTGCTGCCGAGCAGGATCCCCGCGACGATCTCGCCGACCACGGGCGGCTGTCCCACCTTGCGTGCCGCCGCCGCGAACAGTCGGGCCAGCCCCAGGACCACCGCGAAGGCAAGGAAGAACACGGCGGTCTCGTCCCCTTTCATGCCCCCTCCTGCCCGCCGCCGCGCACGGCGGGTGAATCGGGCCGGGACCTGAGGACGGCGCGTCCGATGAGGTCGCGCATCACCTCGCTGGGGCCGGCGGCGAGGGTGGCCGCCCGTGCGTCCCGGTAGGTGCGGGCGGCGTCGGAGGAATCGAGGTAGCCGTGCGCCCCCTGCAGCTGCAGGCTCGCGTCCGCCATCCGGCAGGCCAGCTCGGTCGTGTGGAGCTTGGCCATGGAACACTCGGTGGCCGGAAGCTCACCCTGCTCGTAGAGCCATGCGGTGTGGTGGACGAGCTGCCGGGCGGCGGCCAGCTCGGTTGCCAGGTCCGCCATACGGTGGGCGGGCGCCTGCAGCGCGGACAGCGTGCCGCCGGTGAGGCGACGTTCGGTCAGGCAGCGGCGGGTGTCGTCGAGACAGCGGTCCATGCCGCCCAGTGCCAGGGTCGCCGCGACCAGCCGCTCCAGTTGCAGCCCACGCATCAGGTAGTAGAAGCCGGCGTCGACCCGCCCGATCAGACGGTCCGCCGGTACACGGACATCCTCGTACGCCACGGTGGCCGTGCCGGCCGCGCGCCAGCCCAGGGTGGGAGTGGGCGTGGTGGTGATGCCCGGCGCCCCGGAGTCGATGACCAGCAGGGACAAGCCGGTCGTGCCGTGCGGCCCGGAACCGGTGTCGGGCGAGGTGCGCACGGCGACGACGTGGAAGTCCGCCGCTGTGCCGTTGCTGACCATCGTCTTGACCCCGCGTACCACGAAGTGGCCGCCGTCGCGCTCCGCCGTGGTGGTCACTCCGGAGAGGTCGGCGCCGGTGCCTGGTTCGGAGATCGCCAGAGCCGCCACCCGCTCGCCCTCGACGGCGGGGGCGAGGTAGTCCCGGCGCAGCCCGGGGCTGCCGGCCGCGGCGAGGTAGTGGGTGGCCATGTAGGCGTGCACGGAGACCGCTGCCCGCAGGCCGCCGAATCCGGTGCGCCCGAGCTCCTCCAGGAACACCACCGACGTGAACAGGTCCCGCTCGCCGCCGCCCGCGCTGCGCGGATGCAGCAGTCCGAGATAGCCCTGCTCGCCCAACGATTTCCACAGGGACCGGGGCAGGCCGCCCTCCCGGTCCCAGGCGGTCGCGTTCGGCATCACCTCCGCGGTCAGGAACTCCCGGGTACGTTCACGGAACGCCGCGTGGTCCTGGGTGAAGTACGGGGATCGCATGTTCGCTCTCTTCCTGATCTATGTCCGCCGGGCGGTGTCACCGCGCAGCAGTGCGCAGACCTCGTCGGCCGAGTCGTGGAGAAAAGAAGTGGCCCCCGGCCACTCCATGGCTGCGGAAACCTTGGAGCGCCAGAGAGCGCCAGACCGCCACCGCGGCTCGGGGAGCAACCTCGTCGTCGACTCACCGGTCTCCGTGGCTGAGGGTGCGCTCTTCGGCCCCGGTTCGCCGTGCGCCTGCCGTGGCGGAAGCCCGCTGAGGCGCGGATGCCTCGATCGCCGCGGCCAAGGCACCGAACGTGCTGTCCGTGAAGACCATGTCCGGGGTCAGGGCATCCTCCCCGAGTCGCCCCTCCACCTGTGCCAGCAGCCGTACGGCGGTGAGCGAGTCGCCGCCGAGGTCGAAGAAGTTCGCGTCCGGCCGTACGGCTTCCGCACCGAAGAGACCGGCCCAGATCTCGGCGAGGTGCGCGGTGCGGCCCGTGGCACCCGACACCCCGGCCGGAACGGCCGGAGCGGCCGCAGCCGCTGACTCGGCCATCACCTCGTCCAGGCCGGACACCACCACGAATCGCCCCGGTACTTCGGCCGACGGATCCGTCTGTGTGAGGAGTTCACGCAGCTCCCGCTCGAGCATCCGCAGATTCGGGCCGAGATCGCCGGAGGTCGCCGTCCCGCTCGACGGACAGGTGTCGTGGGCCGTGACCCCGGGACGATACGCGTACACGTGGTGACAGGGCGTCAGGGTCAGCCTGGGGTCCTGCTCGTGTGTGACGGAGAAGCCCTGTGCGCTCAGCGTGCCGAGGACGGCTGCCAGTCGGCCATCGATGTCATGAACTTCCATGACGACGCGGTCGATACGCGGCCAGAGCGCGGCATCGATGCCTTCGAGCACCGCCGCTTCGGCCTTCTCCACATCGATCTTGAGCAGGTCGATCCCGGTCAGGCCGTGCTCGGCGGCGATGCGGGTGAGGGTGGTGGCCGGAACGCGCCTGCGCACCGCGGTCATCCGGTCGGTGACGAGCCGGTCCAGCTGTGCCCCGCCCTCGGCACCTTCGCCGGTGAGGAGATACCCGCGCAGCACGTCGAAGTCCTCGTCGGCTCGGGCGAACCCGCCCGACATCACGCTGTTGTGCGGGTAGTAGGTGAAGTCGACCTCCGACTCCTCCCGTCCGAGAGCGCACGGCAGCACGGTGGCGTCCACGCCGTGCAGCTCCGCGTTGACCGTGACGGCTCGGGCGAGTTCCTCCACCGGTTCGACGGCGATGACACGCGCGCCGGGGCTGCGCCGCGCGGCGTCCAGCGTGAACATGCCGATGTTGGCCCCGGCATCCACGACGACCGCGCCCGGCGGAAGCGTGATGCCGTGCTTGAAGTAGGAGTGCTCGGCGAAGATCTCGCGGTACAGGAAGTCGGTTTCGCCGCGGTTCACCCCGGCCACCCGGAGATCATCGGCGGGTTCGTGCCAGGCGAGCGTGCCGAGCCGGCCCGCTGCCTCCAGGCAGGCCGCACGGTGCAGCAACGGGGCATGGCTCTGATCGGGCACCAGCCACGCGACGCTCTCCCGGCCGTCCGCCCCCGCTGTGACGGTGGCTTCGGTGACCGCGGGATGCGTGCACAGTAGCTGGGCCACGACGCGCGTGCGGTGGCTGTTCATCGGGTCGCTCACGTGTCCTTCCGGTGGGATGCGGTGACGTCGTGGAGGAATTCCTCGGCCAGGCGGACCACTTCCGGGCCCGCGTCGAAGGCACTGAGGTGATCGCCGTCGGCCAGCATGTGCAGGTCCGCCCGCGCGAGCCGCGTCGCGACGTACTCGGAGCCCGCGGGGTGGGCCGTCGTGTCGGTGAGGCTGCTGACCACCAGAGCCGGCTGGCCGGCTGCCAGGAAGGGCCGGCAGTCGGTTCCCATGATCGCGCCGTTGAGGAGGCCGTAGCGGTGCAGCAGGTCGGGCGTCGCATAGGGGTGAATGAGGTGGTGAGCGAGGTCGGCCCGCATGCCGTCCAGCACGGACGGGCGCCGCATCAGCCGGTGCAGCCCGGTGGCCTGTTTCAGGTTCCGGGAGGCCATGGCGAGCAGTGATTCGACGTCTCGCTGATGGTCGGTCTTGGGTGCCGCACCGCCCAGTTCGTAGTCTCCGTGCCACAGGCTCATGGACATCACTCGTGCAGAGCAGGAAGCGGCGGCCAGCGCGATGGCCGCGCCCCCGCACAGTCCCATGACGTGCGCCCGCCGGATGCCGAAACCGTCGAGCACCGCCGGCAGATCACGGGCCTGCGCGGCGAGACTGTGGTCCCCGAGCGCGGCCGGACCGGGCCGGCTCTCCGTGGCGAACAGCCCACGGCTCTCCCAGGTCACCACCCGGTAGGAGCCGGACAACGCCGTCATCCAGCGTGTCACAAGGCCCACCGGCATACCGCACGCCGTCACGAGGGCGACGGCCGGCCGGTCCTCCCGCCCGGCCGACCAGCAGCGCAGCGGGCTGCCGTCGTACGCCGGCACCACGACCGGCCGGCCGGGGAGAGCCGCCGCCGCGGACCGTGCGACGCCCTCGACGTCCTCGGACACACCCCGGCCCGCGACCGCGTCGTACCCGCCGGAACCCGGCATCAGGCGCCTGCTGAGCGCGAGTTCCACGGACCACAGACCGGCAGGCTCCGGCACCACGTCGAGCCGGGGCAGCTCCAGTGCGTCGGTGAGCCGGTTCAGCAGACCCTGGAGCGGCGGTACCGCGCCCGGTGGGACCCCCTCGACCGGTGCCACCCGCAGCCGTTCCGGAACGGCACGGACGAGGGAGGCGCTGTCGACCAGTGCCGCCGCCAGCCGGTGCAGGGCGTCGTCGGCCGCTTCGGCGGCGCCCTCGGATTGCGTCACTCCTGTGCTCCATGCCCGGGACGGTGCCGGAACGGCTGGTCACGGGTGGTGCGGTCCACCAGGCGGTTGTGTCCGTAGGTGTCCCTGCCACCGACCAGCACCGCCCCGTAGCGGTCGAGGCCGACGCGGCCGCCGTACTCCTCGATGACGGAGGTGCCGGGGTACACCTCCACGGAGGTGGGCACGTAGCGGGAGGCGAAGCCCATCCGCATGTCCTTCGTCGTTCCGGCGTGCGGATGTGAGGCGTGCATCAGCGTGGACCAGAAGACGATGAACTGGCCCGCCTTCATCTCCATGGAGACGGCCTGTGATTCGTCCGGCTTCCACTCCGGGTCGATCTGCAGTTCGCGGTAGTCGTAGCCGAAGAAGCCACGCCGGACACCGTCCTTCTCCACCGCGGTGTTCCGGTCGGGCGCGTAGTGCATCCGCTTGGTTTCGTCGTAGAACATGGTGCGGTGCGTGCCGGGAATGAACTGCAGGCAGCCCATGTCGACGGTGGCGTCGCTGAACGCGCACCAGACGGTGATGGTGCCGCCGAAGTCGGAACCGCCCGGCCACCGGATCTGCGGGGCTCCCGAAGCGTTGGCGAAGGTGTCCGCCTGGTGCCAGTCGGTGCCCTCGTCCCCCGGGTACTTGGGGAAGAACTCGGTGCGCCAGCACAGCACGTCGGGGCCGAGGATGCTGCTGACCCGGTCGACGATCTCCGGCCTGCCGATGTGCTCGGCCAGGAAGCCGTGATCCAGGTGACGGTCGTAGTTCGAGATGTTCGTGGCACCTGAGACGGCGGCGCCGTCCTGGTACACGGCGGCGCTGCGGTCGAGGAGTTCCAGGCGGGTCCGTCCCCATGCCGCCTTGATCTCTGACGGTTCGTAGAGGGTGAAGGGTCCGGCGAAGCCCTGCCGGTGGAAGGCGGCCAGTTCTTCCGCGCTGAGGGAGAAGTCGGTGGTCTGCGTGGTCATGTGGTCTCCTCGGTCGGTGACGCGGAAAGCGCGGCGTCGACGTGCCGCCCGAGCAGGCGGACCGTCGCGCCGTCGATGAGCACGGTGATGTCGAGGTCGAGCCCGAACACCTCGTTGACGCGGTTGAACATGCGCAGCAGCGACAGCGAGGTGCCGCCGAGCTCGAAGAAGTCGGCGTCGCGCTCCACGCGGGGGACGTCCAGAACGACGCGCCACACCTCGGCGATCCGTTCTTCCGTGCCGGCCGGAGCGGAGCCGGGCGCGCCCGGGTCGGGGGCGGACGCCCCGGTCCGTTCCGGTGAGGGCAACCGTGTTGTGTCCACCTTGCCGTTGAGCGTGAGCGGCAGCTCGGGGAGTACGACGTACCTGGACGGACGCATGTACGCCGGCAGCGCGGCGGCGGTCCGCTCGGCCAGCACCGTCGCGAGCGCCGGACCTGCCGTCCGGGACGCGACATAGGCGATGAGCCTGACGTCGTCGTCGCCGTAGTCGTGCGGCAGGACGACGGACTGCGCTACGTCCGGGTGGCGGGTGATCAGTGACTCGACCTCCCCGGGCTCCACCCGGTGGCCGCGGATCTTCACCTGGTCGTCCGTGCGGCCGAGGTAGCCGTAACCGCCGCCGGGCAGGGCGACGATCCGGTCACCGGTGCGGTAGCAGCGGTGCCGTACGCCGTCGGCGCCGAAGAGCTCGATGAACCGCTCTTTGTCCAGTTCGGGGCGGCCCAGGTAGCCGCGCGCCAGTCCAGGGCCTTCGATGTACAGCTCGCCGGGTTCGCCCTCCGCCACGGGGTGTCCGTCCTCGTCCAGGACATGGAAGGCGAGATCGGGCAGGGGTTCTCCGATCGGGCTGGGTCCCGCCCCTTCTAGGTCGGCACGGAGCAGCGGGCGGTACGAGCTGTGCACGGTCGCCTCGGTGATGCCGTACATGTTCACCAGGCGGGGGTGTTCGTCGCCGTGCCGTCGCATCCAGGGGCGCAGCGTGGCGGGGTCGAGCTTCTCGCCGCCGAGCACGACCGTCCGCAGACACGGCGGCGGCTGCGCATCCCGCGCCTCCACCGCTGCGAGCCGCCGGAAGGCGGACGGCGTCTGGTTGAGCACCGTCACTCCCTGCGCGAGGAGCAGCGCGTGGAAGTCCTTCGGTGAACGGGCCGTCTCCTGAGGCACCATCACCAGCCGCCCGCCGTACAGCAGCGCCCCCCAGATCTCCCACACGGAGAAGTCGAAGGCGGCCGAGTGGAATGCCGTCCAGACGTCGCTCTCGTCGAAGCCGAAGAGCGGCTGCGTCACGTCGAAGAGGCGGACCACGCTGCGGTGTTCCACTTGTACGCCCTTGGGCAGCCCGGTGGACCCGGAGGTGTAGATCACATAGGCGAGGTCGTCGCTGCCGGCGGAAGGCAGCTCCCCGCGGTCCGCCCGGGCCGGGGCGGCGGGGAGACCGTCCAGCAGAACGACGTCGGCGTCCAGACCGGCGAGCGGCGCGCTCAGCGCCGAGGTGGACACGACCACGGGCGACTCGCTGTCCCTGATCGTCCACCGTATGCGGTCCGCCGGAGAGCCGGGATCGATCGGCAGGTATGCGGCGCCCGACTTGAGGATGCCGAGCATGCCCACGAGCAGGTCCGCGTCCCGGGGGGCCAGCAGAGCCACCACCGCTCCCGGCCGCACCCCCCTGCGGATGAGCTCGTGCCCGAGCGCGTCGGCCCGTTCATTCAGCTGCCGGTAGGTGAGTTCGCCCAGCGCCGTGGTCACCGCGGCCTTCTCGGGGAACCGCTCCACCACGTCCTGGAACATGTCCGTCAGCGTGCGTCCTCTTGCTCCCATGGGTTCTCTCCTGCCTGTTCGGTCGGTTCGGCGGTACGCGGCGTGGTCCCGCCGCTCCGAGGTCGGTGGCGGCGCGCGTCCGGGCGCGTGACGGACACATTCCTCACAGGGGTACGGTCGCGGGCTCGGTGGGCCGGTCCTTGCGCAGGAGGCGGAGCTCGGTGACCACCGCCGAGGCGCACAGCACCGCTGCCAGAAGCGGAAGCCATCGCGGTGCCACCCGGCCCAGGAACAGTCCGCCGACCGCGCCCCCGAACGCGGCGCCCACGTAGATGACGGAGCTGTTCAGGGACACGGCAAGGGGGCCCGCCGGTCCGGCCAGGCGGAGCAGGCGGTGCTGCTGTGGTGCGGCGTACATCCAGCCGCTGACACCCCACAGCAGCATGGCGACGAGCGCGCCCGGGAACGACCCGCTCAGCTGTGGCATCGCCAGGAAGACGACGGTCATGCCGGCCACCGAGACCAGGACGAGTCGCCGGCCCGCGGGCCGGTCCATGTACGCGCCGGCGAGGGCGTTGCCGGCCAGGCCGCCGAGTCCGAAGGCGAAGAGCAGCACCGCGAGGCGACCCCCCTGGCCGGCGGTCGCCTCGGCGAACACCGTTGCGGCGTAGGTCAGCACCGCGTACTCCGCGATCACTGCGAAGACCGTGACGGTCAGGACCATGCGGACCAGTGGTCCACGCAGCGCGGCGAACCGTTCCCGGGGCCGGTGCGCGGTGTGCTCGGAGTCGACGCCGCGCAGTCCGGCCGCGAGGGGCACGGCCACGGCGGCGGTGGCCGCTGCGAGGACCGCGAGGGTGGGCCGCCAGCCGAAGACGTCCGCCGCCCAGGTACCCGAGGGCACCCCCACCACCGACCCCATCACCAGACCGCTGGTGACCAGCGCGAGGGCTTTGCCGCTGCGTCCTTCCGGGGCGAGGGAAGCCGCGAGCGCGCACGCGTGCGGAGTGAACTGACAGGCTCCGGCGGCGACGAGCAGCCGCCCGGCCATGGCGGCCGGCAGCGAGCCGGCGACCGCGCACACCAGGTTCCCGGCGGCGACGGCGACCAGCGCCGCGGTGAGCGCGACCCTGGGTGACCGGCGGCTGAGGGGTGTCGCGAGCAACGGGCCGAGAACTGCGTACCCGACGGAGAACACCGTCATGAGCTGTCCCGCCGCCGATACGGAGACGTTCAGCGAGTCGCCGATCTGGGGAAGCATGCCGGCGATGACGAAGACGTCGGTGCCGATGAGGAAGGTTCCCACGGCCAGCAGGAGAAGCCTCATATGTCCTTCCTGGTCCGGGTCCGCACGATCGCGCCGGTGGTACGGGTGACCGCGGTGCGTACCGCCTCCACGATCAGTGGCGGAAAGCCGTTCAGATAGAAGTGGCCGCCGGCGAAGTCCCGGGTGTGGAAGGCGGCGGTGGTGTGCTCGGCCCAGGCGTGTACGTCGCCGTGGGTGAGTCCGTCGTCCCGGCCCGTCCAGGCGGTGACGGGGCAGGAGAGCAGTGAGGGGCAGCTGCCGGGCCGGTAGGCGGTGGCCGCCCGGAAGTCGCTGCGCAGCGCTGGAAGGATCATCGCCCGCAGTTCGGGGTGGCCGGCGACGGCCGGGTCGGTGCCGCCGAGCCTCAGCAGCGCGTCGAGAGCGGCCTCCTCACCGTCGCCGGGCAGTCGCGAGGCCGTGCGCCGGTACGGCGCCTGCATGCCGGAGACGATCAGTCCCGCGGGCGCGGCGTCGTACCGGTGCTCGAGCCTGGCTGCCGTCTCGAAGGCGACCAGGGCGCCCATGCTGTGTCCGAACAGGACCGGCGAGGAGGCCGGTCGCGGTGCGGCGAGCAGTCGTGCGATCTCGTCCGCGAGCAGCGCGACGTCCTCGAAGGCGGGCTCGGCACAGCGGTCTTGACGCCCCGGGTACTGCACCGCCAGGACCCGGACGTCGGGCGCGAGCGCAGCGGAGAGCGAGAAGTACTGGCCCGCGGTGCCACCGGCGTGGGGGAAGCACACGAGCGTACGGGCCTGTTCGTGGGCATCGTGGAAGACCCGGAGCCAGGCGGCGCGTTCGCGTGACTCACCCTGTGCGGTCGGAAGGGTCATGCGGCGACTCGTTCCGTGATCAGTGCGGTGATCGCGTCCACCCGGGGGTCGTACAGGAATTCCTGCACGGACACCTGGACTTGGAAGCGCTGCCGGAGGCGGGTGACGACGAGCGCGGCGGAGAGCGAAGTGCCGCCCAGATCCGAGAAGTGCCGGTCGGGAGGTATGTCGGCGACGCCGAGGACCGTCGACCAGATGACGGTGACCTCCGACCGCACGTCGCCGGGGGCCGGGAGCGGGCCGGCGCCGTCGTTCGCCTCGCCGGAGGCCGGGAGCGGGCCGGCGCCGTCGTTCGCCTCGCCGGAGGCCGGGAGCGGGCCGGCGCCGTCGTTCGCCTCACCGGAGGCCGGGAGCGGGCCGGCGCCGTCGTTCGCCTCGCCGGGGGCCGGCAGGCGTCGGCGGTCGATCTTCCCGTTCGGGGACAGCGGCAGCTCGGGCGTGAGGACCACGTGGTGCGGGACCATGTAGTCGGGCAGCAACCGGGCCGCGTGCTCACGCAGTTCGGCCGCATCCGGTGCCGGCCCGGGCCCGGCCACGACATGGGCGACCAGTTTGCGTTCCTCACTGCCGGGCGGTGTCCAGGCCACCACCGCGCACTCCCGCACCGCGGGGTGGCGGAGCAGCGCCGTCTCGATGTCTCCCGGCTCGACCCGGTAACCGCGGATCTTGAGCTGTCCGTCGGTCCGTCCCAGGTACTCCAGGACTCCGTCGGGCCGCTCGCGCACCAGGTCACCGGTGCGATACGCGCGTACGGTCCGGCCCTTGATCCGTGTGCTGCGGAACCGCTCCTGCGTCTGCCGGGGGTCGTCCACATAGCCATGGGCGAGTCCGGCCCCGGCCAGCCACAGTTCGCCGCCCTCCTCCAGGGGTGCGACGTGCGCCGTCATGCCGGGAAGGGGACGCCCGATGGGGGGAAGGTCGGGCCAGGAGTGCGGCGGACCGGGGAGCGTGTGGGCGACGGCGACATGGGTCTCCGCCGGACCGTAATGGTTGTGCAGACGCGCCCCGGGCAGCCGGGCGAACATGTCCCTGATGGCGGGCGTGATGTGCAGCGCCTCACCGGCCACCGCCACCTCGCGCAGCGCGCCGGGCAGGATGCCGAACTCGACGGTCAGGTCCGCCAGTCGGCGCAGTGCCACGGGAGGCAGGAAGATCCGCTGGATCTCCCAATCCCGGCACAGCTCCCACACGCGCTGCAGGTCGACGCGTTCGGCGTCGGACGGTGTGTACAGGCAGCCCCCGCTGCACCAGGCCGTGAAAACCTCCTGGACGAACACGTCGAAGCCGAGCGGGGCGAACATCAGCGTGCTGAGCGGCTCGGAGGACGTACTGGCCAGCGTCCACTCGATCAGGTTGTCCACGCAGCGGTGCGGCATGGAGACCGCCTTGGGCCCTCCGGTGGACCCGGACGTGAAGACCAGATACGCGGGGTCCTCGCTGCTCGGCTCGGGTAGGTGAGGCTCCGGGGCGGGCTCCGGGGCGCCCTGCACGGTGTCGGACGTGGCGGGCTCCCGAAGGGGAATCACGACGGGCCGATCCGGCCCGTCCGGCCCGTCCGGCCCGTCCAGTCCGTCCAGCCCGTCCAGCCCGTCCAGCCCGTCCAGCCCGTCCAGCCCGTCCAGCCCGTCCAGGGTCCGTAGACCCGGCTCGACCAGCGCGAAACGGGCATGGCTGCGCTGCCACATGTGCCGGATGCGGTCCGCCGGATACTGCGGGTCCACCACACAGAAGGCGCCTCCCGAGCGGACCACCGCGAGGACGGCCACGCCCAGCGCGACTCCGCGGAACGCCTGGATGAGCACGACGTCCCCGGGGCGCACTCCCCGTCGCCTCAGCTGCCCGGCCAAGTCGGACGATCTGCGGTCGAGTTCGGCATAGTCGAGCTTGCCGTCGGGTGCGACCAGCGCGGCGGCACGGGGGCGGCGCCTGGCCTGGGCGGCGATCAACTCCACTACGCGGCCGGGCAACGCGCTGTCCTCTCCCCCGTGCCCGCCGTCGGCGCGATGCCCAACGTCTCGAGGACCGCCGCACGCGTCTCCTCGGACCTGAGCAGCTCGAACCGGTCGCAGCCGAGGCGCAGTGCGCGCTGCCGCCCGGCACAAGTGAAACCGAACGGGTCGGTGTCCGCGGAGGACAGACGCAGCACCTCCCCCTCCCAGGGCGACGTACGCGCGTGGTGAGCCGCCACCAGGTGGCTGAGCCAGTCCGTGTACGCACTCACCATGTGCGTGGCGCTTGCCGCGCTCTCCGCCTCATCGGCGCCTGCCGCACGCAGCGCCCCGCGGGCCCGGCGGGCCAGGTCGCCGGCGAGCTCGGCGACGAAGCGCCCGGGGTCGTCGGCCAGCGCGTCGGCGTCGGCCCGCTCGCACAGTTCCCGCTCGTCCGGTGGGACGCCGAGACCGCCGAGCCGCGCGCGGTAGTCCGCCGTGATCGAGTCGAGGGATGTCGCCTCGGCGTCGAACAGCACGATCGCCGGTGGCTCCCCGCCCAGGGCGGCGGCCACCTCGAAGGCGAGCGGTGCCGAGGCGCAGTATGCGGCGACCGCCGCGACCGGTCCGGATCCGGACGGCACGTTCGCCAGCAGGCGGGCCGCGTACCCGGCGCCGCTCACCGCCCGCGGCAGGGGGCCTCGCAGCAGGCCGTGGACACGGACCCCGTGCCGGTCCAGGCCCAGTTCCTCGATCCGGGCCTCCTTCCGGTATCCGGGGTAGTCGAGTGCGAGAACCAGCGGGTCTTGGCTCTGGTGCATGGACGAGGTCCTTTCGCTGCTCACTGCGGGTCTCCGCCGACGAGGACGGACAGCGCGCGCAGTTGTGCGTTCATGAGGTCGTGGGCGCCGTCGACGAGGTCCTCCAGGGAGGCGAGCTGCTGCCCGGCGACCGCGGTGAAGGCGCGTGGGGCGGATGCCGGGGCGGTCGTGACCGGGGTGGGCGCGGATGCCGGGACGGCCATGACCGGAGCGGCTGAAGGTGCCGAGGGCACCGTGACGACGGCGGCCGGAGCGGGGGCCGCGCCCGAGGGCGGGATCGGCCCGGACGCCGTGCCCGCCGGTGGAGGCGCTTCATCCTCCGGCCTCTTCGCCCGGCTGAGCCAGGGCAGTTCCGGCGTGGGGTACGGCTCGCGGCGGAAGGGATAGCCGGGCAGCCGGACCCGGCCGCCGCCCGCGCCCACCGCACGCCAGTCGAGATCCAGGCCCCGGCGGTACAGCTCTGCCAGCGCCTCGTGCAGCCCGGCGACACCGGTCGACCGCGCGGACCGGCTCGCGGTCCAGTGACTGCTGGGCAGCGCCGTCCTGGCCAGCGACGTGAGCACGTCGGCCGGCCCGATTTCGAGGAAGTCTGCGTGCCCCAGGGCGTGCACGGCGGCCAGCGTCCGCTGGAACAGCACGGGCCGGCGCGCCTGACGCACCAGATGTTCCGCGTCCACGACGGAGCCGGCGGGGAGCACCTCGCCCTGCGCGCTGTCGCCGCACGGCAACCGCAATGGAGTGAAGGTGAGGGACTCGGCGGCCTCCCTCAGCGCGTGGAGCACCGGGTCGAGCAGTGCGGAGTGGAAGGCCCGGTCCACGTCGAGCGGTCGGCAGGCGATGTCCTGTGCGGCCAGCACCCGGTGAGCCTCCTCGATGGCCGCGGGGTCACCGGACAGCACGAGGGAACGCGGCCCGTTGATCGCCGCGATCTCCACCCGTAGTCCCGCGCACAGCTCCGTGACGGTGTCGGCGTCGCCGTGCAGGGCCAGCATGCGGCCGGGAGCGGCGGTCCGCATGAGGTCCTCGCGAGCGGCGGTGAAGCGCAGCCCGTCGGCGAGCGAGAAGGCGCCCGCGGTGCAGAGTGCTGCGATCTCGCCGAGGCTGTGCCCGAGCACGCACTCGGGCTCGACGCCGAACTGCCGCCACAGCCGCACGAGTGCCATCTGCAGAGCGAACTGGGCTGCCTGCGTGACCGTTCCCGCACCGTCCGAAGAGGGTGTCAGCAGTACGTCGAGCAGGCTGCCGTGTGCCGCTTGCCGGTACGTCTCCTCGCATTCGTCCAGGACCTGGCGTACGACGGGGTACTGCCGGTACAGATCCCGCGCCATTCCCTCGGTGGCCTGGCCCTGCCCGGAGAAGGCGAAGGCGATCGGCCCCGCGACGGCCGGGGTCTCCTCGTCGGGTGGCTGCAGGAACCGGTCCAGTGCGTCGGCCAGTTCGGCAGCGGTCCGGCCGTGCACCACCGTGCGGTGGGAATGGTGCGTGCGGCCGAGCGCCAGCGTGGTGTGAACGTCGGCGACGCCGATGCCGGGGCGGGCACGCAGCTCGTCCCGCAGCAGCGTGGCGACCTCGCGCAGGGCTTCCTTCGATCGCGCGCTGATCGGGACCGGAAGCGGATGCGCGGGTTGCGGGCGGACCGTCGCCGGCGGCGCTTCCTCGAGGAGCACATGGGCGTTCGTACCGCCGAACCCCAGTGCACTGACCCCGCCGCGGCGCGGGACGCCCGGCGGCGTCCGCCACGCCTCGGCCGCGGTGGCCAGGCGGAACGGACTGGTCTCCCAGGGCAGCCGGGGACTCGGCCGCGTCACGTTCGCCGTGGGCACGATGGTGCCGTGCCGCAGCATCAGCACCGTTTTGACGAGCCCCGCCATCCCGGCACAGGTGTCCAGGTGCCCGAGGTTGGGTTTGACGGAGCCGAGGGTGCAGAATCCGGTCCTGCCCTGCTGCGAGCGGTACGCCCGCGACAGCGCCTCGAACTCCACCGGGTCGCCCAGCTCGGTTCCGGTGCCGTGGGCCTCCACGTGGCCCACGGAATCCGCGTCGACACCCGCGCGGGCGAGTGCGAGCCGGACGACCTCCGTATGGCCCTGCACGCCGGGCGCGGTGAAACCGGCTTTGGCGGCACCGTCGTTGTTGACCGCGGAGCCGAGAATGACCGCTTGGATGTCGTCCCCGTCGGCAAGGGCGGCATCCAGCCGCTTGAGCAGCACGACGGCGACGCCGTTGCCCCCGACCGTGCCGTCCGACGCGGCGTCGAACGCCCGGCACACCCCGCTCGGGGACAGGATGAATTCCGGGTCGGGCGCGTACCCCGCGTCCTGGGGCACCTGCACGGCCGCGGCCCCGGCCAGGACCAGGTCGTTCTCGCCCGACAGCAGTGACTGGGCAGCCAGATGGACCGCGACGAGTCCGGTCGAGCACGCGCTCTGGACGGCGACGGCCGCACCGGTGAGACCGAGGCGGTAGGCGGCCCGGGTGGCCAGGAAGTCCTGCTGGCCGCCGATCAGCCCCTGCATCTCCTCCATGACGTTCGCCGAGGGCGCGGCCCCGCCCATGCCGTGCCGGGCGAAGTACGGCAGGACGGGGCCGTACAGGTTCATCCCGCCGCCCGCGTAGACCCCGATGCGGTGGCCGTGGGCCCGGCCTGCGTACCCGCCGTCCTCCAGGGCGTGGGCGCAGCACTCCAGGAACAGCCGGTGCGCCGGATCGGTGAGGCCTGCCTCTTTCCGGCTCATGCCGAAGTGTTCGGCGTCGAAGCACTCGGCGTCGTCGATGACCCCCGCGACCCGCATCCGCCCGTCGGCCTGCGGGGTGCCCAGGCTGCGCACGCTGCTCCGGCCGGCGAGCAAGTTCTCCCAGAGGGCGGCTAGGTCCGGCGCGCCCGGCAGGCGTGCGGCCATGCCGATGACGGCGATCCGTCCGTCGGTGGCCGCCGACGCGGGTCCGTGGCCCTGGGGTGCCTCGGCCGTGCCGGGGGCGAGGTGTGCGGCGAGCGCGGCGATGCTGCTGTGTTCGAACAGGGTCGTGTCGTCCAGGGTGAGGCCGAGCGCGGTTTCCAGGCGGACCTTGACCCGCATCAGCGCCAGAGAGGTGAGTCCCAGGTCGAAGAACGAGGTCTGCGGATCGGCCGTGCCGCCGAGCACCTCCTCCACGAGCGCCCCGATGCGCTGTCGCAGCTCCCGCTCGCTGAGCGCTTCCATGTCAGCGCTCCCCTTCCTGCAGGACGGTCAGGCGGTGTGCGACCCCGCGGACCGTGGGGGCGGCGAAGAAGTCGGCCACGGGGATGCGCTGCCCGAACTCCATGAAGACGCGCTCCAGGACGCGGACCGCAGACAGCGAGTTGCCGCCGATGTCGAAGAACGAGCGGTCCGGCGCGATCGGGTCGACGCCCAGCTCGGCCGCCCAGAGCTTGTGCACCCGTCCTTCCAGCTCATCGAGCTCGAAGTCCGTCGCCGTGGCGACCGGTTCGGCCCGCAGGGTGAGGAGTTCGTCGCGGGCGAGTTTGCCGGTGGCGCCGTACGGGATCCGGTCGAGCCGTACCCAGGACTGCGGTACGAGATAGTGCGGCAGCACCGCGGCCAGCTGCGTGCGCAGCGGGGCGCTCCAGTCGGCGAGGGGTTCGTGCGTCGGCGACAGCACCACGAAGGCGGCGAGTTCGGTGTCACCGGACTCGTCGGGACGGGCCAGGACGACGGCCTCACGGACACCGTCGAGGCGGCCGAGCGCCCATTGGGCCTCCTCGGGCTCCACCCGGTAGCCGCGGATCTTCACCTGGTCGTCGATGCGGCCGATGTACTCGAGGACGCCGTCGGCACGCCACCGCACCAGATCCCCGGTGCGGTAGCGCCGTTCACCCGAGCCGGGCGCGTCGAAGAAACTGCGCGCGGTGGTGTCGGGGTTGTTGTGATAGCCGTGCGAGACGGCGACACCGCCGATGACGAGTTCGCCCGGGACCCCGAGCGGCACCGGCCGTCCCGAGTCGTCGACGACGACGAGCGTGACATTGTCCACGGGCCGTCCGATGGGTACCACCGTCTCCGTCGCCGGATCCACCTGGTGCGAGGTGACCACGACGGACGTCTCGGTGGGCCCGTACTGGTTGTACAGCCTCAGCTCGGGGCACTGCGCGGCGAGTTCGCGCAGCTCGGGGGTGAGTGTCAGCTTCTCGCCGCCGATGAGCAACTGGCGCAGGGACGGCACCGTCCCGAGCTCGTGGACCAGGTACTTGAGCGGCGTGAACGGCACGCTCATCCGCTGCACCTCGAAGTGGCGCAGTTGCGCCGCGACGGCTGCCGGGTCGTAGCGTGTCTCGTCGTCGATGGTGATCAGCGCCTCCCCCGAGGCGAGCGTGGAGAAGATCTCCTGGACGCTCACGTCGAAGCCCGCCGAAGCCCACTGCACGGTCCGCATGGCGCCGAGCGTGCGCAGCTGCCAGCGGATCAGGTTCACCGGGCCCCGGTGCGGTACGGCCACCGGCTTGGGGCGGCCACTGGAGCCCGAGGTGTAGATGAAGTAGGCCGTGGCCTCGTCGTCCACGGTCCGGTCCAGCGGCCCGTCCGCACCGCCGGGCGGCACGTCCTCCAGCCACTGCACCGGGCAGGGCAGGCTGTCGGCCACGTCGCCGTCGAGCGTCCGGTCGGCGATGACGAGCCGGGCCCCGCTGTCCGTCAGCATGAAGGCGCGCCGCTCGGCGGGCAACGCGCGATCGACCGGCACATAGGCCGCGCCGCATTTGAGCACGGCGAGTACCGCCGTCACCAGGCCCGGGCCGCGCGGCACGCTGACCGCTGCTACCTCGCCCTCGGCCAGACCCCGGTCGGCGAGTCGCCGTGCGAGGCGGTTGGCCGCGGCGTCCAGCTGCGCGTAGGTGAGCGGGTCGCCCACGCCGGCCACCGCGAGGGCGTCCGGTGTCAGAGCGGCCTGCTCCTCGAACAGCCCGTGGAGCGTGGCGGGTTCGGGGGTGGTGCGCTCGCCCTGGAAGCCGGCCAGGGCCCGCTCGTCCTGTGCGGTCAGCGCCGGCAGCTCGCCAAGGGCGGCGCCGGGAGCCTCGACCGAGCCGCGCAGCAGGTGCTCGACGTAGTCGACGATCCGCCGCACCGTCGACTCGTCGAAGAGGCCGGCATCGTATTCGACGGTGCAGCGGATGCCCGCCGCGTGGTCGGTGAAGTAGAAGGTCAGCCCGAACGGCGCCTGGTCGCGCGGCACTTGCCGGAACTCAGCCGACAGCCCTGGGGCCTCGAAGACGGCGTCCAGCTCCTCCTCGTACTCCACCATGACCTGGAAGAGCGGGTTCGCGCCACTGGCCCGGTCGGGGTTGACGGCCTCCACGATCCGGTCGAACGGAACGTCCTTGTGGTCCATGGCCTCGGCGGTACGGGCCTTGACTCGGTGCAGCAGCTCACGAAAGCCGATGCCGCCGGACAGGTCGAGCCGCAGCGCGACCGTCTCGACGAACATGCCCACCACGTCGGCGGCGTCCTCGGGCCGGTTCGTGACCGCCGTGCCGATGACGACGTCGTCCTGCGCGGCGAACCGGCCGAGGGTGGCGGACACCGCACCGAGCAGTGCCATGAACACGGTGCAGCCCTCGGCTCGGGCGAGACCACGGACGCCGCCGCTCAGCTCGCCGTCGATCTCGTGCATCAGCGTCGCTCCGCGCACCTCGTGCCCGGCTGAGCGCGGCCGGTCGGTGGGCAGGGTGAGGGGGGTGGCGTCCGCCAGCTCCCGCTGCCAGTAGGCCAGTCCGTCGGCAGTGGTGGTCTGCGGTGCGCCGGAGGGCCACACGGGCAGTTCGGGCAGATCGGTGGGCTCGCCCGGCCAGGCACGGTAGTACGCGGCGAGGTCCCGGCACAGGATGCGGGTGGACAGGGCGTCGAGCACGGCGTGGTGCGCCACGAGGTACAGCAGATGGCGCTCCGCGTCGAGCCTGCCGATCCTGGCGCGTATCAGCGGGCCGGTGGCGAGGTCGAAGTCCGCTTCGTCCTCGAGGTCCCGCAGCCGCGGCAGTGCCTCCGTGGCGTCCAGGCCGGTCAGTTCCGTCACCGGGCAGCCCACCGCGACGGTGTCGAGCACGACCTGTTCCAGCCGGCCCGCGTGCTCCCGGAAAACGGTGCGCAGTTGAGGATGGCGTGCCACGACACGACGCAGGGCGACCCGCAGCGCGTCGGTGTCGAGCGGACCCTCGATGAGCAGGGCCTTGGGCTCGTAGTAGGTGTGGCTCCCGGGATTCATCCGGTCGAGCAGCCACAGCCGGCGCTGCAAGGGGGTCGCAGGGGCGGTGCGGGACGCGGCTACAGGGACGGGGGCGGTTCCCGTGCGGGGCTCGGCGGACGCGATGCGCAGCCTGTCGAGCTCGGGCAGCCCGCCGAGCATCCGCTCGGGGGCGACCCCGAAGTCGATGAAGCATCCGATCTCGTCCGCGCCCGCCGCCGTCAACGAGTCGAGGACGGGGCGCACTTCGGCGGCGCTGCCGATCAGGGCCCGGGTTTCGCAGTAGCGCTCGTAGGCCATGTCGAGCACGTAGTCGAGGTCGTCCTGGTGCGTGGTCAGCAGGTCCACGTCGATGCCGAGGCTGTTGGCGGCGTTGTCGAACAGGTCGATGGAGGAGCGCAGATAGTCGCAGAACGGCTTGCGGGCCTCCTGCCTCGCGCGTTCGGCGTCGGGCCCGAGGTAGGTGTGCACCAGGACCACGACGCGTCCGGTGGCGGGATCGAGGCCGTGGGCCGCGCGGGCGGCACGGTAGCGGGCGATGTTCGCGGCGAGGTCCTCGACGCTCTGGGCCATGAGGTTGGTGACGATGCCGAGCCCGGCGCGTGCGGCCCGCTCGTAGCTCTCGGGGTTGGACAGGACCGCGGCGAACAGCGGGACGTCGTCGCCCTGTACGGGCCTGGGGTGCAGGCTCACCTCGGTCGCTCGGCCGGAGCCCGAGGTCAGGGTCAGCGGCCGGCCGGACCACAGGTGCCGGAACGTGTCGAGGTGTTCGTACATGATGTCCCGCTGCCGGCCGTAGTTCTCCGGCGCCAGAACGAAGTCGGTGGAGTGCCAGCCACTGGCGAACCCGAGGCCGACCCGCCCTCCGGAGAGGTTGTCGACGACGGCCCACTCCTCGGCCACCCGGACGGGGTGGTGCAGGGGCAGTACGACGGAGCCCGCGTGCAGTCGGACCCGGGAGGTGCGGGTGGCCAGAGAGGCCGCCAGGACGGAAGGGTTGGGGAACAGCGCGCCGAACGAGTGGAAGTGCCGTTCCGGCAGCCACAGGGCGTGGAAGCCGTGCTCGTCGGCGTACTCGGCGGCCTGCAGCAGGTGCTGGTAGGCGACGGCGCTGTCGGGCGCGGGGTAGTCGCCGAAGAAGTAGAGGCTGAAGTCGGGGGACGTGCGCGTGGCGGAGCCGACGGGCACGGAGGCGGAAGACAAGGGGCCGGGTGCGGCAGGGCCGGAAGGCGCGAGGGCGGGTGCGGCGGGGCCGGAAGGCGCGAGGGCGGGTGCGGCGGGGCCGGAAGGGGCGAGGGCGGGTGCGGCGGGGCCGGAAGGGGCGAGGGCGGGTGCAGCGGGGCCGGAAGGCGCGAGGCCGGGTGCGGCGGGGCCGGAAGACAAGGGGCCGGGTGCGGCAGGACCGGAAGGCGCGAGGGCGGGTGCGGCGGGGCCGGAAGGGGCGAAGGCAGGTGCGGCGGGGCCGGAAGGGGCGAAGGCAGGTGCGGCGGGGCCGGAAGGGGCGAAGGCAGGTGCGGCGGGGCCGGAAGGGGCGAAGGCAGGTGCG
>NZ_JBIBAF010000029.1:48544-67571 GCF_042899705.1 Streptomyces sp. NPDC013187
GGCGCGACCGGCGGACGCGGGCACGCGGGCCGGCGGACGGCGGGTGGTCGGGGCGACAGGGGCCGGCTCGGCGGCAGTGGCGTCGGTCCGGTCCGTCTCCGGTCCGGGCTGGGCGGCGGGCGGAGCGGACGGAGCGCCGGCGGCCTCGCCCGCTCGCAGACCGCTGAGGACCTTCAGCTGTTCGGCCGTCAGCTCGGAGAATCGGGTCATCATCGTGCCCGCGAGCCGCAGTTGGTCGGTGAACAGGGTGAGCGCGGACTCGATGGCGTCTCCGCTCGGCACCGGAGGCGGCGCGACGGGCGTGGTGGGCACGGGAGCGGGTGGGACGGGCTCCGCGGGCGCGACCGGTACCTGAGCCGAAAGAGCCGACGCAGCCGGAGCAGCCGACGCAGCCGGAGCAGCGGAGGCCGCCGGGGCAGCGGAGGCCGCCGGAGCAGCGGAGGCCGCCCGGGGCGTGGCACGGTCCGCCACCGTCGCGGCCAGCTTCTCCGGGGTGTCGACGTCCGTGAACAGTTCACGCAGGGACACCCGTACCCCGAACTCGGACTGCACAGCCCTGGCCAGTGCCATGAGCGACAGCGAGTCCGCCCCCGCGGCGACGAACGAACCTCCGGGGTCGAGCTGTTGCGCCGGGACGGCAAGCCGGTCCGAGACAAGGGCGAGCACCTCGCCCGCGGTTACGGTCACTTCCGCTGCTCCATTCCTCGGGCTCATGCCGCACGCCGCCAGTAGACGCCCAGGCCGTCGATGTCCTGGATGGGGTCGGTGACCCCGTACTCGGCCCTCCAGTCGTGCACGGCTTCGGCGCACACGGGGATGTGGTAGTCGTCCACGATCACGAATCCGCCGGGCGAGAGCTTGGGATACAGGTGGACCAAGGTGTCCATCGTCGACTCGTACAGATCGCTGTCCAGCCGCAGCACGGCGAGCCGGTCCACCGGAGCGGTGGGCAGCGTGTCGCGGAACCAGCCGGGCAGGAACCGCACCTGCTCGTCGAGCAGGTCGTAGCGCTCGAAGTTCCGGCGGACCGTGGGCAGATCCGTCGCCATGAAGTCGTTGTAGCGGTCGGAGGCGAGCTCCCGGTCCCCCGCATGGGTCGACGCGTCCGCGGCCGGCATGCCTTGGAAGGAGTCCGCCACCCACACGCGCCGGTCGGTCACGCCGTGGGCCTTGAGCACGGCCCGCATGAAGATGCAGGTCCCGCCGCGCCACACGCCGGTCTCGATGAAGTCGCCGGGTACGCCGTCCGCGAGCGCCGTCTTCACGCAGTGCTCGACGTTCTCGAGGCGGCGTATTCCGATCATGGTGTGCGCCACGCTCGGCCAGTCGACACCGAGTCTGCGGTTGAGCTCGTCGTACTCGTGGGCGGGGGCCCAGCTGGCCGGTACGGGCGCGTCCTCGTAGATGGTGTTCGCCAGTACCTTCTTCATCAGATCCAGGTAGAGCTGTGCCGTCGGATCCATGCAATCGTTCCTGTCGGATGGGGTGCGTCTCACGCTTTGGTGGCAAGGGGCGGCTGCGCCGCGACCGGTGCGGGCCTGTCTTTGCCGGAGACCCGGACGTACCAGACCGCGACCAGGATCAGTGCGCAGATCTGGGCGAGCGCGACGGCGTCGAAGGAGCCGTGGAAGGCCGTCTCCGCCAGGTAGGTGACGCCTGGCAGGGTGGTGAGGAGGACCATCGCCACCATGGGGTCGGTACGTTGCAGTCCGGCCTGCAGTGCGAAGAGCGGAAGGGTCACCGCGAGCACGCCGGTGAGCAGCATGGTCAGCAGCTCTCCGGTGTGGTCGCCGCCGGGTCCGCCGACGAGGAGCAGGAGCAGTCCGCCGCACAGGTATGTGAGGTGGAAGCGGTGTGCCGTGACGTACACGGGGTCGACGCCTCGCCGTCCCAACTCGGCGGACAGCAGGGCGAGTACGGGCGCACCGACCCCGGCGACGATCACCAGGGCCAGGCCTACCGCCGTCCCGGGCCCGACCGCGCCGTCCGCGGTGAACCGCTGTCCGATCGCGACACCGAGCAGTACGAGCACGACCGCTGCGAACCAGCCCTGCCGGGACACTCGACGGCCCTGCCCGGCGAGGCCGAGCAGCCCGAGCACGATCGGGCCGATGGCCGTCTCGACACCGGTCGCCAGAGTGGCCGGCACCCAGGTCAGGGAGGCGTAGAAGCTGAGGAAGGTGACGGCCGTGACGACGTTCATCGCCATCAGCAGACCGCGGGTCCCAGGGGCGGCGGGCGTGCGTCCCCTCCGCAGCCGACGGGCCAGCAGAACCGTGTTGAACAGCACCGCGGCGGCGCCGAATCCGGCGCAGGAGAGCGCCAGGCTGCCACTGGAGTCCAGGGTGCCCGACACGAAGCCGTACACGCCCGCCTGCAGCAGCACGGAGGCGACGATGCAGAGAACGGGCATGGTCAGCCCCCGACTTCGGTGACCTGGAACAGGGTTCCTGAGTCCTCCATCTCATGCAGCACCGCGAGGCTGTGCTCGATGAGTTCGGCGTCCTCGTGCACGAAGAAGGCCGTGCCGCAGGAACCCGTGGTCAGCTGGGTGTCCCGCAGTACGTCGTTGACCTGCGGTAGCCGGGCCACGCTGTGGAAGCCGGGCAGCCGGCGCAGTTCGCGCAGGCCGTCGGCGGAGGTCAGGATGCCCGGGCGGTCGGCGCGGAGGAAGACCTTGGCCAGGGTGCGGGCCGGCCCGTACGGCAGGTCGAACCGGTTGTGGAAGTCGTCGGGTCGCAGCAGCCGTTCGACGACCAGGTGAGGGCTGCCGTAGCCGAAGGCGCAGTGGTAGGCGTCCGGTGACAGATAGGGGCCCATGAGCCGCGAGTTGACCTCGACGAGCCTGGGCCCGTCGGCGGTGAGCATCACCTCGGTGTGGGCCGGGCCGTCTTTCAGGCCGAGCGCGTCGAGGCAGTTCATGGTGTAGTCGACGAGCTCCTGCTCGCGCTCGTCCGGAATGGTGCGGCTGATGATGTGCCGCAGCACCGGACTGCCCTCGATGCGGTCGATGCGCTCGGCGTACAGCTCGGCGAGCAGATGCCGGCCGTCCATGCTCACCGTGTTGACGATGTACTGGGAGCCGGAGAGGAACTCCTGCGCGAGGACTCCTTCATTGATCTCACCCATGAGGTTGCGCTGTCCCACGACCGCTCGGAAGGCGGTGAGGGCCTCGTCCCCGGTGGAGCAGATCCGGCAGCCGTCACTGCCCGCGCTGTTGAACGGCTTGATCACCATCGGGTACGACGCCCATGAGGCCAGGAGGGCCCTCAGCTCGTCCTCGGTGCGCACGACCGCGCTGCGGGCGTGGGCGAGGCCGGCATCGGCGAGGGCCTGCTGCATCAGGTACTTGTCGCGGCGGGCCGAGCGCAGTTCGTGCTTGTGATACGGGAGTTGAAGCCGCTCGGCGAGCTCGTCGGCAAGGGTGACGCCGAACTCGCTGCCCGCGACGACGGTGCGCACGCCCAGTGCGCGCAGCTGCTCAGCCGTGCTGTCGAGGTCGGTGTGCAGGACGGTCTTGATGCCGGTGCGCTCCGTACCCGCCAGCGGCGCGCGGTCCTCCGGGTGGACCTCGAGGAATGCGGCCCCCTCCTCCTGGAGGGCGTCGGCGAGCTGGGCGCCGCTGGAGGCCGGGATGACGAGCGCGATCACAGAGCGGTCCTTTCGGCGAGCGGGGCTGCTTCAACGGTGCGGGGACGGACGATCTGGTCTCCGGCCACGGCCGCGTGCTGAGCGGCCGCGCGCAGGTAGTTGACGATGGGGTGACGGGCGCCCGCGGCGGCGCCGAGGACCCAGATGCGTTCCGGGGTGCCGCGTTCGGGGAACCGGACCCGCAGGTCGGCGAGGAGTTCGGGCTGCGGGCCGTCCCCGTCGTAGCCGACCTGCAGCCGGCCGACGGCTCCGGTGAGCCGCCGGGTGCGGTATCCGGCGGCGACGACCACCTGGTCGAAGCTCTCGTACGAGCCGTCCGGCCAGTGCACCCGCCACCCGGCGTCGGTCCGCTCGATCCGCCGCGGGTAGCCGGGGGACACGCGCAGCCTGCCCGCCGCGGCGTGGAATGCGAGCAGCTTGGCGTTGCGCACCGGAATCGCGGAGATGTACCGCGACATCAGGGTGCGGTAGCGGGCGAGGACGTCGGCGGCGGCCCGGGGCCGCCAGTGCGGTACGTGCTCGTTCAGTGCGTCGATGACCTCGGCGACGATGTCCTGCCACGGTACGCGGCCGTCGTCGGCGAACTGGGCCTCCTCACGCAGCAGCCGAGTGGCCATGTCCGCGCCGGAGCGGGCGCGGACGGCGCGCGTCGTGGGGTGGCTGCGCCGTATGGCTCGCACGAGCATGCGGGTGAGCGAGCCGTCGAAGGAGGCCTTCTCGGGGTCGAGTGCCGCCCAGTCGCGTCGGCCGATGGCGGGCTCGGCGCTGCGGCGCAGTCGGGTGCGCACAGCCGGCAGGGTGGCGGAAGGAGAGGTGAGGACGCAGTACCGACGGCCCTGCTGGGACAGGACGAGGGCGGCGTCGATGGCCGACAGCTTGGAGCCGAGCACGAGAACCCGCGCGTCGTGCGGCAGTCGCCGCAACCGGTCGGTCGGATAGGGCGATTCGAGCAGGCGCGGGTCGCCCCGGTGGGCGCTGACCTCGGCCGGCAGCCGGGGAGCCTCGGCTCCCGCGCAGAAAAGGATGTCGGTGCCCGTGACGGTGGCGCCGTCGCCCAGCTCGACCTGGTACGTGCCGTCGTCGAGGCTGTTGATGGCAACCGCCCGTTCCCGGATGTGGGTGACCCTGGTGCCCGCGGCGCGGGCCCGGTCGCGGTACTGGCCGTAGCGCTCCCGGCAGTACTGCCCGACGAGGTAGCGGGGCACGAAGTCGTCGCGGTGCACGGGATGTCCGCGTGCCGCCAGATAGTCGAGGAAGTCGGAACGCCCTTCGCTCAGCAGGGACGTCACGTCCACGGAGGTGTTGCACAGCAGCGTGGGGTCGGTGGTGCCGAAAGCGGTGCCGAACCCGATCGCGCCGGGCGCCACCAGGGTGATGCGTTCGATGCCGGGCGCGCCGGCCACGTGGGCCAACGCGCTGACAGCGGTGGCGCCGCCTCCGATGATGACAATTCTCTTGGTCACAGGCCTATCCGTCGCAGCTCAACTGGTTCCCGGCCGGGCAGCTCGGCCGGGGCGGGCAGGTGGGTGTCGGCTGGTTCCAGGGACACCGGGCGGTGCGCGCGGCCGCGTCGGTCTGCCTGTGCGAGGGAACCGGCGACGGCGAGAGGCGACAGGGGAACTTTGTCGGGTGTGCCGGTGATCATGAAACCGGCCACGGCGATGCGTGTCTTCATTCCCGTCCACTCACTTGCTGATGGGTCTTCGGACCTGGCTGGGTCGGCGGTCCCCGGCCGGAAGGCGCCCTTGTCCGGGGCAGGCCGGGATCGGCCCGGCCGACGGCGTTCGCGACCTGGGCCCTGGATCGTGAGGCGAGGGTGTACGGATCACCGACGGTGCGTCGCGGTCCGCCGGAAGCGGCCGCGCGCAGGCCTCGCGAAGGGAGGACCGCACGGCGGCACGGAGGGTGTTACGGCGGCACGGAGGAGGTTGCCGGTCGTCCGGAGGAACGCGTCTCGCACGGAGCCGCAGGTATCCGCCGCGGGGACTTCGCTCGACGTGCCCGCACTCGGGCCGCACTCGGCCCGTGGCCGGGCCGGGCGCCGTGGTGAAGAGAGAATGTTCGATGGGCCCAGGGCGGCCCTGCCTCAGGATGCCGGGCAGGACCGCCCTGCGAAACGCCTGGACCGGATCAGCCCTGCGGCGTGGCGTACACAACCCAGTTGTCGTGGGTGTGCGGGTAGGGGCGGAAGTCGCCGTGCGGCGGGTCGTCCCAGGAGATCCGGCGGATCTCGTGAATGGTCCAGTCGGAGAAGAGCTCGCGCATCTCCTCCTCGCTGTAGTAGCGGAACAGCGTGTCCTTGTAGGCGAAGGTGTGGGGCGCGATCTCCTCGCCCTCGCCGTACGTGCCGTCCTTGAGCGTGAAGGCATTGGTGACGAACAGGCCGCCGGGCGCCACGATGCGACGGGCCTCGGCTATCAGGTCCGTGGGGTCCTGGATCTGACCGAAGACGTCGAAGCACGTCACCGCGTCGACCGAGGAGTCGATGAGCGGCAGCTTCGTCGCGTCGGCGCGCAGCAGGAACGAGCGCTGCTTGATCACATCCCGGGCGTGCGCCAGGCCGGTGGGGGCGATGTCGACGCCGACCGCGTTGAACCCGGCGTCGGCCAGGGCCGCGAGGTTGCGCCCGTCACCACAGCCCAGGTCGACGACCGTACGAACGCCGCGAGCTTCGAGGGCCTCAACTGCCTGAGGAATGACCGGAATTGGATCCTCCTGCCACAGCGGACCTGCATCCTGATCCTGGTAGGCCTTCTCCCATCCGTACTGAAGCTCCGCATACTCAGCCGTGCTTGTCATACTGCCTCCTTGGGATGACTTACTTACGTCATCTTATTCATTGTCGATGACTCGTAAAGAGGCGTCTCAAGATCTGAACGCGCACCTTCAACCGGCCAGGTCGAGCCACCTCAGACCCGCGGTGGTGGCGGCCGCAGCCACCACCACGACCAGGAACGGCGCACGCCGCCACACCGCCACACCCGCGACAGCAAGCCCCACGGCCCTTTCGTCGAGGGCGAGTTGCTGCTGGTCGACGAAGGTCTGCGTGGCGATGAGGGCCGCGAGCAGCGCAACGGGCACCACACCCGCGACCCGTGCGACGGCCGGCTGGTCGAGCGCCCTCTCAGGGACCAGCAGTCCGGCCAGCTTGAGCGCGAAACACGCGGCCGTCGCGAGGAGGATCCAGGTCCAGCTCATGAGGCACCTCCGCGCCCGGGCGTACGCTCCCCAGCGCCCGGCCCGTCCGCCGGGACACCGCCCACGGGCCCGCCTTCCGGCGCTTCGTCATCCGCATTCCGGCCATCCTGCCGTCGGGGCCGCACCGTCGGCAGCAGCAGGACGCTCAGAGCCGTCAGCCCGGCGATCACCACGGGCAGGCCCGAACCGACGAGCGGGGACACGGCCACGGCCACCAGGGCCGCGAGGACGAAGACGAACCGGCCGTCACGCTCACGCAGCCTCGGCGCCACCAGGGCCAGGAACGCGGCGGAGGAGGCCACATCGAGCCCGAGCACCTTGGGGTCCGCCAGGAGCGAGCCGGCGAGAGCACCGACCAGAGTGGTCACGTTCCAGAACAGGAACACCACGGAGCCGGTGACCCAGTAGGCGAAGCGACTCGCCGACGGCGTCTGCTTGGCTATCGCCATGGCCGTGCTCTCGTCGCTCAGCAGATGAGCAGCGGGCAGCAGGAGCCTCGCGCGGACATCCAGCACCGGCCGCAGGCTCACCCCGTAGAAAAGACTGCGCACTCCGAGTAGCGTCGCGGTCGCGGATGCGGCAACGCCGCCGCCACCCGCCGCGAGCGTACCCACCAGGGCGAGTTGAGCGGAGCCTCCGTACAGCAGGAGGGACAGGAACTGCGTCTGTCCGATGCTCAGGCCGCTGGAAACGGCCAGCGCCCCGTAGGACAGGCCGTAGGCACCGACGGCCAGCCCGACCCCGAGGGCATCGCGCACAAGCCTCGCTTTCTCCTTGGGCGGCAGTTGGTCTTGCTCCTGGATCACCACGAGGAGCCCTTCCACGAGTCGTGTCGACGGGGGCAGCCCAGATCCTGAGACACCCCCTTTACGTCATGGATCTTACTTAGTATGACTGTCCTGTGTCATCACAGCGGCTGAACATGACATGCAGTAGCGCAGGTGACCGGTCGGCCGCACGACAGGTGAGGGAAGATGAAGCACTACTTGGACCGCTTCGAGGCCCTGCTGGGGCTCACCCCGATCAAGCCCGTCACGATTGATGTCCAGGGGGAGCGACGAACGATCCAGCTGAAGCTCGAGGGGTACAACATCTCCGGCTCCATCAAGGCCCGTACCGCCTACGGCCTGGTACGCGGCCTCGTGCGGGACGGCAGGATCAGGCCCGGAGTGCAACTGCTCGAGTCCACGTCGGGCAACCTGGGCGTGGCCCTGGCCGGCATGGCCCGCTATCTGAACATCGGTTTCACCGCCGTACTCGACCCCATGAGCACGACCGAGGTCCGCACACGCCTGACGGACCTCGGCGCCCACATCGTGATGGTCGACGAGGTCGACGAGGCGGGCGGGTATCTGCTGTCACGGCTCGCCAAGGTCCAGGAGATGCTCGAGATCGACGACAGCTACGTATGGGTCGACCAGTACAACAGTCCCGAGAACCCGGACATACACTGCCGGATGACCGGCCCGGAGATCCTGGATCAGCTGCCGTCCCCTCCGGACGCGCTGTTCGCCGCCGTCTCCACCGGCGGTACGTTCGCCGGGATCAGTCAGTGCTTCCGCGACCGGGGCGTGGCCACCCGCATGGTGGCCGTGGACGTCAACGGCTCCGTCGCCTACGGCGGCCGACCCGGCCGCCGGCACCTGTCCGGCATCGGCGCGAGCCGGCCGTCCTCCTTCCTCAAGGATTCCCTGATCGACCACTACGCCTACGTGGACGTCGGCGAGGCCGCCTACTACTGCCGGACGGTTCTGGCGGAGACGGGTGTTCACCTCGGCGCTTCGTCCGGCGCGGTCGTGGCGGCCTGCGCACGCTATCTGCGTGAGAACCCCGAGGTCCGCGACGCCCTGTGCATCTGCGCGGACGGCGGAGAGAAGTACGAGAGCACCATCTACTCCGACAGGTGGATGCAATCGATCGGGGCGACCGCCCTGCCGACCGGCGTCACCGGATAGGCCTGCGAGATCAGGCGAGTACGCCTGCCCTGAACAAATGAAGGATAGGACCGAGGTGCAGACAAGCAGCTTGGCCGAGCGCTTTCACGCGCTCGAAAGGCATGCCTCAGGCGGCCGACGGGGGGACGTGGAAGACGTGGTCGACGTATCGGCCGGCGAACTCCGGTTCGCCGACGAACATGACGTGGCACAGACGCTCGTGCTCGGCGCGTTGTGTGCCCGCATGGACGGCGGCGCATCGATCGCACCCCTTCTGAGCAAAACCGCCGAACGGTACGTCAAATCCTCGATCCTGTACACGGGTCGGATCCTGCCTCGGGCGATCGAACTGATCGAACTTCTCGACCGCGGAGTGGACGAGAAGTCGCCGGACCTTCTGACCGAAGCGGCCGACCACCTCAGCCAGGGCTGGGCCGACTATCCGCAGTCCGCGTTCCCCGCGGCTTTCGCACGACTCGCCGGCGAACTCGGCCTCGACGTGCCTCTGCGGCAGTTCTCCGAGGTTTCGTTCGTCTCCTGGAAGCAGGGGCTGGCCGACGCTACGGCGAACGACGCGGAGCGGGCGCTGTCCTCCTTCGGAGTGTCGCTCGACCGGTACCGCAACTATCGCTACTACGCGGACGCCGCCTGGCTGCACACGGACCTGGTCATCGCCCATCTGCTGGCCGGCCGCGAGGACCGGGCGTCGGCCACCGCCCAGGCGCAGCGGGACTACGTGGAGGAGATCCTCCGCACCCACCCGCTCGTCGACGGTGGGGCGGACGAGTCGTACGCCTTCCACCTCGGCGACGTACGCAGCGGCAATTACGGCACGTTCGTGGAGTCCTCCACGGTGCGCCCGGATGTGCTCACCACCCGGGACGAAGCACTGCTGAAACGCTATGTGCACACCAGCGAGTACCTCATCGCGGCCTGCCGTTACGGATCCCGACGGGACTTCGACGCGGCGCTCGACGTCTTCTCCTGCGGGTGGTCCGCCTTCCAGGCCTCGCCCTACCCGAGGATCTTCCTGCACCTCGCCGACCGCTACACGGACCACCGCCACGACTGGAACCCCCATCTGACCGCGTACGAGGGCTGGCACCGGATGCTGCGCACCTACCGGATCCGGGTCAAGCCACGCGTACTGATCGACACCGCGACGACTCTGCACGACCGGTTCGCCTACGCGGGCCTGGAGACCAGCGCCGCCGTCGTGCTGCTCGACGCGGCCATCCTGCACGCCCGGCTGCACGGCAAGGCCGACGCGGTGGAGTGGGTCACCCGCTACCTCCAGGAACTGCGTCCCGTTGTACCGGAGATGGTGAATGCGACGGCCCATTACCTGCAGGATCCCCAGAGCAGCCAGTTCCAGTGGCAGCTCAGCAAGTACATCGGGCTGCGCCCCGTCCATTTGACGCCGGCGTTCCCGGTGGAGCTCGGCGCGGACACCGCACCGGATGTCGACCGATTCGAGGTGGCGCTCTACGGATCGCTCCTCTCGCTGGAAGGAATGACCATCTATGAAATCACGCCGCAGCCCCTTACTGATACGCTCAGAGTGCTCGGCGAAGCATTTATGCACCGGCGACCGGATGGCGACGTCCCGTTTCTTTCGGCAACGGAGCTGTCACAGCGCACGAATCGCACTCCGGCAGCAATAGCCCAGACCGTGCGCAGATTCCGGAATACCTGCCAGAAAATCTTCCGAGAATCCGCCGAGTACGAACTGATCCAGGATGCCGTCATCCAAGGCCGCCCCGGATACCGCATCAACCCGGCCAAGGTTCAGCGGTTTCGCGACTACTCCTCGGGCTCCTGACTTTCACGTTCCACATGCAGCCAAGAAAAGGACCGCAGCGTACGCCATGCTCGAAAACACTCGAATCGTAGTAACGCCCGAAGATGTCGACGCGGAATTCAAGTTCGTAGTGGCCCTCAAGGCCAAGCTCGATCCCGGAGTGGCCACGAACGCCGCCTCCCACCTCTGTCTCGGTCTGGTCGCGAAGGCAGCGGCCGAACGTCCCGAACTGCTCCCGCACATGTCGTTCCTCGAGTTCCCGGATGCCGACGCGGGAACCCACGCGCCCGTCTCCGGACTCTCGCTCGTCGTACTCGAGGGCCGCCCCGCCTGGCTGCGTCGGCTGCGCGGCGAAGCGTCCGCGGCCGGACTCCTGAGCACCGACTTCACCGGGCAGATGACCGGGGGCACTTATGCCGACCAGCTTGAGCGCATGCGCCGGACACCGGAGAGCGAACTCGACTACTACGGCGTGGCCGTCTTCGGTCCGCGCGACGCGGTCGACCCGCTGACGAAGAAGTTCTCCCTGCTGCGCTAGCCCCCGCCGGGGCGCCGGCCCGGCTCCGCCCCGTCTCTCCCCCGACACGACCCGAACAGCGAGGTACACATGGATCACCCCGAGCAGTCCCCGGACGAGAGCCTCACCATCGTCCCCGCGGCGGCGGTCAGGGATGTTCTGCAGTCCCTGGGCACTGCGTCCAAGGAGCTTGTCGAGGACATCTACATCAAGGCGGCACAGGGGCAGTTGGTCAACCCCGACAGCCTGTTCCTGCGCCCGGACGAAGGGCGCAGGGAACGCGTCATCGCCCTGCCCGCGTATGTCGCCGGCGACTCAGAGGCCATGGGGGTGAAGTGGATTTCCAGCTTCCCGGAGAACCTCGGCCTCGGGCTGCCCCGGGCGTCCGCCCTGATCGCTCTCAACGATCCGCGCACCGGCTTCCCCCGGGCCGTCCTGGAAGGAGCACAGATCAGCGGGCACCGCACCGCGCTGTCGGCGGCGGTCGGCGCGGAGGCGCTGCGCGCGGGCGACCGTGCGCCGGCCAAGGTGGCGGTCATCGGCACGGGCTACATCTCGCGCACCACCCTGGAGGTGTTCGCGGGCCTGGGCTGGACCGGCGAACGGCTCGTCGTGTTCGACCTCGACCACGAACGCGCGCAGAGCTTCGCCGCGGAGACCAGGACGCTCCCCGGTCGGCTCACGGCCGACGTCTCCACGGCCGCCACCCTCCGGGAGGCCGTGGAGGACGCGGACGTCGTGCTCTTCGCCACCACCGCGGTCGTGCCGCACCTCAGCGAGTCGAGCTGGTTCAAACACGACGCCGTGGTCCTGCACATGTCTCTGCGCGACCTGACGCCCGAGGCCATGGCCGGCGCCGTGCACGTGGTCGACGACGTGTCGCACGCCCTGCGCGAGAAGACCTCGCTCGCCCTCGCTGTCGAACAGGGCACCGTGCAGCGCCAGGACATCGTCCCCGTCGGTGACCTGCTGCGCGGCACGGTCAAGCCCGACCGCGGCACACGAGCCGTCTACTCCCCCTTCGGCCTCGGTTCGCTGGACATCGCCCTGGCCAGGCTCGTCCTGGACAGGGCGCGGGGTGCGGCGGGCGTCGTGACCGTTCCCGGCTTCACATGCACTTCCTGACCCTCACCTTCCCGCCGTTCACCCGGCCTCACCCCCATGTGCCCAGTGCCCCCTTATCAAGCAGAGGAGAAACGGCGATGTCCCGTCGACTGTTCACTTCGGAGTCCGTGACCGAGGGCCACCCCGACAAGATCGCAGACCGGATCAGTGACACGATCCTGGACGCGCTGCTGCGAGAGGACCCGGCCTCCCGGGTGGCGGTGGAGACGCTGATCACCACCGGTCAGGTGCATATCGCCGGCGAGGTGACCACCAAGGCGTACGCCCCCATCGCGCAGCTGGTGCGCGACACCATCCTGGACATCGGCTACGACTCGTCGGCCAAGGGCTTCGACGGCGCCTCGTGCGGGGTGTCGGTGTCCATCGGCGCGCAGTCCCCGGACATCGCGCAGGGCGTGGACAGCGCCTACGAGCGGCGTGTCGAGGGCGACGAGGACGAACTGGACGCGCAGGGCGCCGGTGACCAGGGCCTGATGTTCGGCTACGCCACCGACGAGACGCCCACGCTGATGCCGCTGCCCATCGACCTGGCGCACCGGCTGTCGCGGCGCCTGACCGAGGTCCGCAAGAACGGCACGCTGCCCTACCTGCGCCCCGACGGCAAGACACAGGTGACCATCGAGTACTCGGGCAGCCGCCCCGAGCGCCTGGACACCGTCGTGGTCTCCAGCCAGCACGCCGCCGACATCGACCTGGACACCCTGCTCGCCCCCGACATCCGCGAACAGGTGGTCGAGCACGTCCTGGCCGAACTCGCCCTGGACGGCATCAAGTTGGACACCGAAGGCTACCGTCTGCTGGTGAACCCCACCGGGCGCTTCGAGACCGGCGGCCCGATGGGTGACGCGGGTCTGACCGGCCGCAAGATCATCATCGACACCTACGGCGGCATGGCCCGCCACGGCGGCGGCGCCTTCTCCGGCAAGGACCCCTCCAAGGTCGACCGCAGCGCCGCCTACGCCATGCGCTGGGTCGCCAAGAACATCGTCGCCGCAGGCCTGGCCGCACGGTGCGAGGCCCAGGTCGCGTACGCCATCGGCAAGGCCGAGCCCGTCGGTCTGTTCATCGAGACCTTCGGCACCGCCACCGTCGCCCAGCACACCATCGAAGAGGCCGTCGCAGACGTCTTCGACCTGCGCCCCGCCGCCATCATCCGCGACCTCGACCTCCTCCGCCCGATCTACACACAGACCGCCGCCTACGGCCACTTCGGCCGCGAGCTCCCCGACTTCACCTGGGAACGCACCGACCGCGCCGCCGCCCTCCGCAAGGCCGCCGGCCTGTCCTGAACCAGGTCTGCCCACAGGCAAGAAGGGAGATGGCTGTGCGCATTGCAGTCACCGGTTCGATAGCCACCGACCATTTGCTGATCTTCCCCGGCCGCTTCAAGGAGCAGCTCCTCACCGAACAGCTCGACCGGGTGTCGTTGTCGTTCCTCGCCGACCGCCTGGACGTGCGCCGAGGAGGAGTCGCGGCGAACATCGCCCTGGGGCTCGGCCGTTTCGGTCTGCGTCCTGTGCTGGTCGGTGCCGCGGGCGTGGACTTTCCGGAGTACGACGCCTGGCTCAGGGAGCACGGTGTGGACACGTCGTCGGTCCGGGTCAGCGAAACGCTGCACACCGCCCGCTTCGTGTGCACCACGGATGCCGACCAGAACCAGATCGCCACCTTCTACGCGGGAGCCATGGCCGAGGCCGGCCGGATCGACCTGGGCGAAGTGCATCGAGGTGGGGAGCCTCTCGACCTCGTCATCGTCGGTGCCGACGACCCCGGGGCGATGCTGCGCCACACCACCACCGCTCACGCGTTGGGTGTTCCGGTCGCGGCCGACCCTTCCCAGCAACTGGCCCGCTTGGACACCGAACAGACTCGGCGTCTGGTGGACGGTGCCCATCTGCTGTTCACCAACGAGTACGAGGCCGCTCTGCTCCTCGACCGGACCGGCTGGAGCCGCGATGAGGTTCTCGCCAGGGTGGGAACCTGGATCGTCACCCGCGGCGCCGACGGTGTGTCCCTCGCGGCGGCGGGGGCGGAGACACGGGACATTCCGGCGGTGCGGACGGACGACGTGGTCGACCCGACTGGGGTGGGCGACGCCTTCCGCGCCGGTTTCCTCGCCGGCCTCGCCTGGCGGCTTCCCTACGAGCGCGCGGCTCAACTCGGCTGCGCACTGGCCACGGTGGTGATCGAAGCCATGGGCCCGCAGGAGTACAAGCTGCTCGCCGCGGATCTGCTGGCCAGGATCAGCCGATCCTACGGCCACCAGTCGGCCGAGGACATCGCCTCGCGGCTGGCGGTCACCCCGTGACCGGCTCCGCCCCGGCCCGGGCAGACGCTCTGCGTGAGGCGCTGGCCACCCGTGTGGTGGTGGCCGACGGAGCGATGGGCACGATGTTGCAGGCACAGGATCCTTCGCTGGAGGACTTCCAGCAGCTCGAGGGCTGCAACGAGATCCTGAACATCACCCGGCCGGACATCGTGCGATCGGTACACGCGGAGTATTTCGCGGTGGGTGTCGACTGCGTGGAGACCAACACCTTCGGCGCCAATTTCGCGGCTCTGGGCGAGTACGACATCCCGGAACGGGTTTTCGAGCTGTCCGAGGCCGGTGCGCGCCTCGCTCGCGAGGTGGCCGACGAGTTCACTGTTTCGAGCGGCCGGCAGCGCTGGGTGCTGGGATCGATGGGACCGGGTACGAAGCTGCCGACTCTGGGCCATGCCCCGTACGTGACGTTGCGCGATGCCTACCAGCGGAACGCCGAGGGCATGATCGCCGGCGGCGCGGATGCGTTGCTGGTGGAGACGACGCAGGACCTCCTGCAGACCAAGGCCGCGGTCCTGGGGGCCCGGCGCGCGCTGGAGGCGACGGGCGCGGACCTGCCGGTGATCTGCTCGGTGACGGTGGAGACGACCGGCACCATGCTGCTCGGCACCGAGATCGGGGCGGCGCTGACCGCGCTGGAGCCGCTGGGCATCGATCTGATCGGCCTGAACTGTGCGACCGGTCCGGCCGAGATGAGCGAGCATCTGCGCTACCTGGCCCGGCATGCGAGGGTGCCGCTGTCGTGCATGCCCAACGCCGGTCTGCCGGTGCTCGGCAAGGACGGCGCCCACTATCCGCTCACGCCCGCCGAGCTGGCCGACGCGCAGGAGACGTTCGTCGGCGAGTACGGGCTGTCGCTGGTGGGTGGCTGCTGCGGTACGACGCCCGAGCATCTGCGTCAGGTGGTCGAGCGGGTGCGAGGGGTGGTTCCGGGCGAGCGGGAGCCGCGACCGGAGCCGGGTGCGGCGTCGCTGTATCAGTCGGTGCCGTTCCGACAGGACACCTCGTACATGGCCATCGGCGAGCGCACCAACGCCAACGGCTCGAAGAAGTTCCGTGAGGCCATGCTGGAGGGCCGCTGGGACGACTGTGTGGAGTTGGCCCGCGATCAGATCCGTGAGGGCGCGCACATGCTGGATCTGTGCGTGGACTACGTCGGCCGGGACGGTGTGGCCGACATGGAGGAGCTGGCCGGGCGTTTCGCCACCGCCTCGACGCTGCCGATCGTGCTGGACTCCACCGAGGTGGAGGTGATCCGGGCCGGGTTGGAGAAGCTCGGCGGCCGCGCCGTCATCAACTCGGTGAACTATGAGGACGGCGACGGGCCCGAATCGCGTTTCGCGCAGGTCACGCGGCTGGCCAAGGAGCACGGTGCCGCGCTGATCGCTCTGACCATCGACGAGGAGGGACAGGCCCGCACCGTCGAGGACAAGGTGGCCATCGCGGAGCGGATCATCGCAGATCTGACGGGCACCTGGGGAATCCGTGAGTCGGACATTCTCATCGACACCCTGACCTTCACCATCTGCACCGGTCAGGAGGAGTCCCGCAAGGACGGGGTCCACACCATCGAGGCGATCCGGGAGCTGAAGCGCCGCCACCCGGAGGTGCAGACCACGCTCGGTCTGTCGAACATCTCCTTCGGTCTGAATCCCGCGGCCCGGATCCTGCTCAACTCCGTCTTCCTCGACGAGTGTGTCAAGGCGGGCCTGGACACTGCGATCGTGCACGCCTCGAAGATCCTGCCGATCGCCCGTTTCGACGAGGAGCAGATCAACACCGCGCTGGACCTGATCTACGACCGGCGTGGCGGGGACTACGACCCGCTGCAGAAGCTGATGGCGCTCTTCGAGGGGGCCACCGCCAAGTCGCTGAAAGCGGGCAAGGCCGAGGAACTGGCCGCGCTGCCGCTGGACGAACGGCTCCGACGGCGCATCATCGACGGCGAGAAGAACGGCCTGGAGGCCGACCTGGACGAGGCCCTGCTGAACACGCCCGCCCTGGACATCGTCAACAACACCCTCCTGGAGGGCATGAAGGTCGTCGGCGAGCTGTTCGGCTCCGGGCAGATGCAGCTGCCGTTCGTCCTGCAGTCCGCCGAGGTGATGAAGTCCGCCGTCGCGTATCTCGAACCGCACATGGAGAAGTCCGACGCCGAGGGCAAGGGCACCATCGTGCTGGCCACCGTCCGCGGCGACGTCCACGACATCGGCAAGAACCTCGTCGACATCATCCTGTCCAACAACGGCTACAACGTCGTCAACCTCGGCATCAAGCAGCCGGTCTCGGCGATCCTGGAAGCCGCCAGGGAACACTCCGCCGACGTGATCGGCATGTCGGGGCTGCTGGTGAAGTCCACCGTGATCATGAAGGAGAACCTGGAGGAGCTCAACCAGCGCAAGATGGCCGCCGACTTCCCGGTCATCCTCGGCGGCGCCGCCCTGACCCGGGCCTATGTGGAACAGGACCTGCACGAGATCTACGAGGGCGAGGTCCGCTACGCCCGGGACGCGTTCGAGGGACTGCGCCTGATGGACGCGCTCATCGCCGTCAAGCGTGGCGTGCCCGGCGCCGTCCTGCCCGAACTCAAGCAGCGCCGCGTGCCCACGAAGGCGACCGCGCAGGTGTCGCAGGCCGACGAGGCGCAAGGGGCGGTGCGCTCGGACGTGGCCGTGGACAACCCGGTCCCCACCCCGCCCTTCTTCGGCACCCGTGTCGTCAAGGGCATCCAGCTCAAGGAATACGCGTCCTGGCTGGACGAGAGCGCGCTGTTCAAGGGCCAGTGGGGCCTGAAGCAGAACCGCACCGGCGAGGGGCCCACCTACGAAGAACTGGTCGAGACCGAGGGCCGCCCGCGTCTGCGCGGCTGGCTGGACGAACTGCAGACCAGGAACCTCCTGGAGGCCGCCGTGGTCTACGGATACTTCCCGTGCGTGTCCAAGGGCGACGACCTGATCCTGCTCGACGAGCGGGGCAACGAGCGGACCCGCTTCACCTTCCCGCGCCAGCGGCGGGGCCGCCGGCTCTGCCTGGCCGACTTCTTCCGCCCCGAGGAGTCCGGCGAGACGGACGTGGTGGGCCTTCAGGTCGTCACCGTCGGCTCGAAGATCGGCGGCGCCACGGCCGAGCTGTTCGAATCCCATTCCTACCGCGACTACCTCGAACTGCACGGCTTGTCCGTGCAACTGGCAGAAGCCTTGGCCGAGTACTGGCATGCCCGGGTGCGCGGCGAACTCGGCTTCGCCGGCGAGGACCCCGCCGTCATGGAGGACATGTTCGCCCTGCGTTACCGCGGCGCGCGCTTCTCCCTGGGCTACGGTGCCTGTCCCGATCTTGAGGACCGAGCGAAGATCGCCCACCTCCTGCAGCCGGAACGGATCGGGGTCCAGCTCTCCGAGGAATTCCAGCTCCACCCCGAGCAGTCCACCGACGCCGTCGTCATCCACCACCCCGAAGCCACGTACTTCAACGCGGGAGTCCGCGCATGACGACGTTCTCCTTCGAGTTCTTCCCACCCAAGACCGACAACGGCAACCGCGCGCTGTGGGACACGATCCGCCGGGTCGAGGCCCTGCACCCCGACTTCGTGTCCGTCACCTATGGTGCAGGCGGTTCGTCCCGTGAGCGTACCGTCGACGTCACCCGCCGCATCGCCGCCGAAACCACCCTGCGCCCGGTCGCCCACCTGACCGCCGTGGGCCACTCGGCGGCCGAACTGCGCCGCATCATCGGCCAGTACGCCGATGCCGGCATCCGCGACGTCCTGGCGCTGCGGGGCGACCCGCCCGGCGACCCGAACGCCCCCTGGATCCCCCACCCACAGGGCCTGACGCACGCCGTCGAACTGGTGGAACTCGTCCGCTCCCTGGGAGAGTTCACCATCGGAGTGGCCGCCTTCCCGGAGCGCCACCCGCGCTCGCCCGACTGGGATTCCGAGATCCGGCACTTCGTGGCCAAATGCCGCTCGGGCGCCGACTACGCGATCACGCAGATGTTCTTCGACGTCGAGGACTACCTGCGGCTGAGGGACCGGGTGGCGGCCGCCGGCTGTGACACCCCGATCATCCCGGAGATCATGCCCGCCACCGACGTGCGCCAGATCCGCCGCTTCGCCGAACTGTCCGGAGCGGCATTTCCCGAACACCTCGCGCACCGCCTGGAAGCCGCCCGCGACCGCCCCGCCGACAGTCACGCCATCGGGGTCGAACACGCCACCGCCATGGCCCGGCGCCTGCTCGCCGAAGAGGCTCCGGGACTGCACTACATCACCCTCAACAAGTCCACCGCCACGCTCGAGATCCATCGCAACGTACTGGGCTCGGCAGCGGACTCCGTACCCGATGCAAGGAGCACACGTGTCCTCGTCCACGACTGACGTCACGAACTTCAAGGTCGCCGACCTCTCCCTGGCCGAGTTCGGCCGCAAGGAGATCACCCTCGCCGAGCACGAGATGCCGGGCCTGATGGCGATCCGCAAG
>NZ_JBIBAF010000030.1:0-64544 GCF_042899705.1 Streptomyces sp. NPDC013187
CCGCGCCCCCCACCCGTGGCTTTTTTCACCCCCGGGGGCGCCCCCCGGGGGGGGGGGGCCCCCCCCCCCCCGGGGCCCCCCCCCCCCGCCGTGTTGCCATGCCCCGGCCGAACCCGGTCGGCCGGAAGTGCCTACTGCTCCTTCTGCGACTGCTGGGGCTGTTGCCCCGTCCCGCCCGCCGCCTGACCGGCGCCCCCGGGGCCGCCGCAACCGCCGCCGGGACCACCCTGGCCGCCCTGCGCGCCACCGGGCATGCCCGAAGGGGCCCCGGACGGCGCCCCCGTCGGCTTGGCGCCCGAGGAGGCGGCGCCCGAAGGAGCCTCTGACGGAACACCCGACGGAGCCCCTGACGGAACACCCGACGGAGCCCCGGAAGGAACGCCCGAAGCCGCCCCCGACGGCGCCTGGCACGCCTGCCGCTGCCCGGAGCCACCCCCGCTGCCCGAGGACGACGACTCACCCGACCCACAGGCCGCGAGAGCCAGCGGGGACAGCATCAGCAGGGCCACGGCGGGAACGAGACGCGCACGCTTCATGAGAGACAGCTCCAGGGAGGAGGAGGAGAGTTCCGAGGCGACGAACTCAACCAACGCCGCCTGGGCCTCCCTTGGGATCGTCCTGTGATCCCCCTGTCAGCGCGGCGGAGTTCAGCCCAGCCGGACCCGCGCCAGTTGCCGGGACTGCGCGACCAGCCGGTCCGCGCTGTCCCACACCTCGGCGTCCTCCTCGAGGAAACCGCCGGCGAGGTTGCGCGTGGTGATCGACACCCGCAGCGGGCCCGGCGCCGGGCGGCACCGGACGTGCACGGTCAGCTCCACGGTCGGCACCCAGCCCTTCAGGCCGAGCTCGAACGCGGTGGGCGGCAGGGCGTCGACCGCGAGCAGCAGGGAGAGCGGGTCGTGATCGCGCCCGTCCTTGAGTCCGAACCAGGCCCGCATCTCGCCCTTGCCGGAGGGCTGTCCCAGGGCCCAGCCGAGGGTGGACGGGTCGAGCTTGAGCATCAGGCGCTCGGTGATCGCCGAACTGCCGTCGACGGGAGCGGGCCCGTCCTCCGGGCCGAAGCAGTGCTCCAGCGGCGGGATCGCGGGCGGCCGGGCCGTGGTGCGGACGTCGTCGGGCAGGGTGTCCAGGTCGCCGTAGGAGGCGAGGACGCGGATGCGTTCGACCTCGCGGCCCTCGTCGTCGTACTGGAAGAGGGAGGCCTGGCCGGTCGACAGGGTGCGGCCGGTACGGACGACGTCCGTGCGGACGACCGCGGGGCCGGGCTGGGAGGCGGTCAGGTAGTGCGCCGAGATCGTGAAGGGGTCGGCGTGCGGCAGGGCGTCCGCGAGGGCGCGGCCCAGGACGGCCAGCAGGTAGCCGCCGTTGACGGCGCTGATGATCGTCCAGCCGGCGGAGAGGTCGATGTCGTAGACGCCCGGCGCGCGGCGGGTGAGCGCGGTGTCGCGGTCGAACTCGCTGTCGCCGATCGTGGCCCGGGCGGCCGGGGCGGTGGCTGCTTCTGGCATGGCTGAACAGTACAAGAACCAGCTACTAAGCGGTAGCTTTCTGGCGGCGACGCGGGTCATGCGCCCCCCTGCCGACCCGGGTCATGCCTTGGTGAGACACGGGCAATTCTTCGGTAAGTGTCGGACTCGTCCGTAAACCCGCGTACGCCTTCCCTCCTCTGTAGGGGCATGAGCCTCACCGGAACGCCGTTCCTCTGCACGCTGGTCGTCCTGTCCGTCGCCGCCCTGGTGCTGCCGCTGTTCCTCTGGTCGCGCATCCGCGGGCACCGGGTCCTGCGTGTCGCGGTCCGGGCGCTGATGCTGCTGTTCGCGCAGGGGACGGCCGTGGCCCTGGTCTTCACCCTGGTCAACAACGCCGACAACCTGTACGACAACTGGGCCGACCTGCTCGGCACCGGCGACCACGTGGAGCAGGCGGCCGATCTCGGCGCCGACGGAACCGGCGGCATCGCGCTCACGCGGCTGCCCAAGGTGCGCCAGACCTTCGAGCCCGCCACCGGACCCGGGATGGGCGCGGCCGGCGGGGTGCGGGTGACCCAGCTCGCGGGCCGGGTGTCGGGGGTGAACGCCGAGGTCTACGTCTGGCTGCCACCGCAGTACCGGGAACCGGCCTACCGGCACCACCGGTTCCCGGTCGTGGAGCTGCTGCCCGGCTATCCCGGCTCGGCGAAGGCGTGGTTCGGCTCGCTCTTCGCGCACGAGCAGCTGGAGCCACTCATGCGCGACGGCCGGGTGGCCCCGTTCATCCTGGTCGCGCCCCGCACCAACCTGCTGGCCGCCGTGGACACCGGCTGCGCCAACGTCCCGGGCACGGTCAACGCGGACACCTGGCTGAGCGTCGACGTGCCCAAGATGGTCATGGACAACTTCCGCGCCCAGCCCGCGCCGCAGGGCTGGGCCGTCGCCGGCTACTCGGCCGGGGCACACTGCGCGACCAGGCTCGCCGTCGCCCATCCCGACCGCTACCGGGCCGCCGTCAGCATGTCCGGCTACAACGACCCGAGCGGCGAACGCGACTCGCTCACCGCGCAGAGCCCCGCCCTGCGCTCCGAGAACAACCCGCTGCTGATGCTGCGCAGGGCGTCCGTCCCGCCGCGGATCGCGCTGTACCTCTCCGGCCAGCCGCACGACGGCTACGAGGACGCCGTGGCCATGCAGCGGGCCGCGAAGGCCCCGACGACCGTGCACGTCGTGTACATCCCGAAGAGCGCGGGCGGCCACAACATGGCGCTGTGGCGGCCGCAGGTGGTCCCGGCGTTCCGCTGGCTGACCCAGCAGATGGGCATCGGCCGGGTCACGGCCGGACGGGCTGCTCCTCCTCGCTCACCGTCGACCGCCGGTGCCACGCCCGCGGAGCTCGCCAGTGGTACCGCATCGCGAGCAGGCGCAGTACGAAGGCGGTGATCACCGCGAGAGAGCTGGTGAACGGGTTCAGGGCGTCGTAGCGGATGCACAGGGCGGCCAGGGCGGAGCCGACGATCGCCGGGACCGCGTACAGGTCGCGGTCCCAGCGCAGCAGGGAGGGGACCTCGTTGGCGAGGACGTCGCGCAGCACACCGCCGCCCACGGCGGTGGTCAGCCCCAGACCGGCGGAGGCGGTCAGGCCGAGCCCGTACTCGTACGCCTTGATGGTGCCGGCGACGCAGAACAGGCCGAGGCCGGCCGCGTCGAAGACGTTCACCGCGATCTGGATGCGCTCCACCTGGGGATGCAGGAAGAAGACGAGGAGAGTGGCGAGCAGCGGGGTGAGGAAGTACCCCAGGTCCGTGAAGGCTGCCGGCGGTACGGCCCCGATCACCAGGTCGCGGAAGAGACCCCCGCCCAGCGCGGTGACCTCGGCGAGGACGGCCATGCCGAACACGTCGAAGTTCTTGCGCACGGCCAGCAGGGCACCGGAGATGGCGAAGACGAAGATGCCGATCAGGTCGAGCGTGTGCTGGACGGACGGGCTGAAGAGTTGCTGGAGCACCCGGACATACTCGCTCACCCCTGACGGGCGGCCCACCGGGGCCGCGACACAGCGGGTACGGGCCGCGCTCCCGGGCAAAGCGATGAGAGGCGAATGCCGGACAGGCGGGGTCCTCCCGCCTGTCCGGCATGTTCCGCAGGTATGGCTCGGCGGTCAGGCCGGCTTGTCTCCCGACGCCGGTTCGCCCGTTTCCTTCGCTGTGCCGGCACTCGACGAGGTCCCGTCCACGGGCTTGCCCTCGACTGCCCCGGCCACCGCCGCCGACGTCTGCGCCGACTCGGCCAGCACCTCGTCGGCCACCAGCTCCGCCGCCTCCTTGGCGGCCGTCAGCAGCACCGTGTCCTGCGGGGCCTGGTCCTCGAAGTTCTCCGGGTGGTGGCAGGCCACCCGCTGGCCGGGACGCAGTTCCTTCAGCGGCGGCTCGGTCGTCTTGCAGATCTGCGTGGCCTTCCAGCACCGGGTGTGGAAGCGGCAGCCGCTCGGCGGGGCGATAGGCGAGGGCACGTCGCCCTTGAGCAGGATCCGCTCGCTCTTGGCGTTCTTCCGCCTCGGGTCCGGGATCGGCACCGCCGACATCAGCGCCTTGGTGTACGGGTGCATCGGCGTCTTGTAGAGCAGGTCACGGTCGGCCAACTCGACGATCTTGCCGAGGTACATCACCGCGATACGGTCCGAGACGTGCCGGACGACCGACAGGTCGTGCGCGATGATCACATACGTCAGACCGAGTTCCTGCTGGAGGTCGTCGAGCAGGTTGACGACCTGGGCCTGGATCGACACGTCGAGCGCGGAGACCGGCTCGTCGGCCACGACCAGCTTCGGATTGAGCGCGAGCGCGCGGGCGATGCCGATGCGCTGGCGCTGACCGCCGGAGAACTCGTGCGGGTAGCGGTTGTAGTGCTCGGGGTTGAGGCCCACGACCTCGAGCAGCCGCTGCACTTCCTTCTTGATGCCGCCCTCGGGCGTGACTCCCTGGAGCTTGAAGGGGGCGCCGACGATCGTGCCGATGGTGTGGCGCGGGTTCAGCGAGGAGTACGGGTCCTGAAAGATCATCTGCACGTCCCGGCGGAGCGGACGCATGCCGCCGACACCGAGGTGCGTGATGTCCTGGCCCTCGAACTCGACCTTTCCCGCGGTGGGTTCGAGCAACCGTGTGATCAACCGGCCCATCGTCGACTTGCCGCAGCCCGACTCGCCCACGACACCGAGGGTTTCACCGGCCCGGACTTCGAAGTCGATGCCGTCGACCGCGCGCACCGCACCGACCTGCCGCTGAAGCAGCCCCTTGCGGATCGGGAAGTGCTTCTGCAGCCCGGTCACCTTCAGCAGGACATCGCCCGGAGCCGCGTCCTTGGTGAGGGTGGCCGCGCCGGACGCGTTCGCCTCGGTGCCGTCGCTCTCGGCGGGAGTGGTCACAACGGTGTCCTTGGAGTTCTCGCTCACAGCTTCGGCGCAATCTCTTCGATCCAGATCCGCTCCCGCTGCTCCCTGCTCATGTGGCAGGCGGCCCAGTGCCGGCTGCCGGCTTCGGTCAGCTCGGGGCGGACCGTGCGGGTGAGGTTGTCCTTGGGGACGTCGGCGTACGGGCAGCGCGGGTTGAAGGCGCAGCCGGACGGGACGTTGATCAGGGAGGGCGGGGACCCCTTGACCGGGATGAGGCGCTCCTGCTGGTCACGGTCGAGGCGCGGCATCGAGCCGAGCAGACCCCAGGTGTAGGGGTGGCGGGGCTCGTAGAACACCTGCTCGGCCGGGCCCCGTTCGACGCAGCGGCCGCCGTACATCACGAGGAGATCGTCGGCGAGCTCGGCGACGACCCCCAGGTCGTGGGTGATGATGATGACCGCGGAGCCGAACTCCTTCTGCAGGTCCCGGATCAGGTCGAGGATCTGCGCCTGGACGGTCACGTCGAGGGCGGTCGTCGGCTCGTCCGCGATGAGCAGCTCGGGGTTGTTGACGAGCGACATCGCGATCATCGCACGCTGGCGCATCCCGCCGGAGAACTCGTGCGGGTAGCTGTCGACGCGCTTGTCCGGCTGCGGGATCCCCACGCGGTCGAGCATCTCGACCGCCCGGCGGCGCGCGACCTTCTTGCTGACGTCGTTGTGGATCCGGTACGCCTCCACGATCTGCTGGCCGATCGTGTAGTACGGGTGCAGCGCGGACAGCGGGTCCTGGAAGATCATCGCCATCTGACGACCGCGCAGCTTGCGCACGTGGTCGGGGTCGGCGGACAGCAGCTCGGTGCCGTCCAGCCAGATCTCGCCCGAGAGCCGCGCCTTGCGCTTGCCGTACTGGCCGGCGGTATGCAGGCCCATGATGCCCAGCGAGGTCACCGACTTGCCGGAGCCCGACTCGCCCACGATGCCGAGGGTCTTGCCCTTCTCCAGCTGGAAGCTGAGCCCGTCGACGGACTTGACCAGACCGTCATCGGTCGGGAAGTGCACCTTCAGGTCGCGCACTTCCAGGAAGGCGGTCGGTGCCGCGGAGTCGCTCGTGGGCTCGCCCACGGCCGCTCCGGTCTTGCTGAGGTCGGTCATGCGAGCCTCACTCGGGGGTCGATCACGGCGTACAGGACGTCCACCACGAGGTTGGCGATGAGCACCGCGACGGAGGTGATCAGGGTGACGCCCAGGATAACGGGCAGGTCCTGGTTCTTGATCGCGTTGAGCACGGCCTGGCCCAGGCCGGGCAGGCTGAACGTGGTCTCGGTCAGGATGGCGCCGCCGATGAGGGCGCCGAGGTCCATGCCGAGCATGGTCAGGATGGGGGTCATCGTCGAGCGCATGGCGTGCTTGCGGATGACGACCTGTTCGCGCATGCCCTTGGCACGGGCGGTACGGATGTAGTCCTCGCCGAGGATCTCCAGCATGGTGGCGCGGGTGATCCGGGCGTACATCGCGGCGTACAGGAACGCCAGGGTCACCCACGGGAGGATCATGCCGCCGAGCCAGCCGGTGAAGCTCTCCTCGATGGGCACGTACTCGGCGTTGATCCAGCCCAGCCCGTAGGAGAAGATCGCCAGGCTGAGCAGCCCGGTGAAGTAGATGGGGAGGGAGACGCCGGCGAGGGCGATCACCATCGCACCGCGGTCCCACATGCTGCCCCGCTTGAGCGCGGAGAGGACACCCGCCGCGACACCGAACAGCAGCCACAGCACGGCTGCGCCGAGCGCGAGTCCCAGGGTCACCGGGAATCGGTCGGTCAGTACCGGCCAGATGGCCTGTTCGCTGCGGAATGAGTAACCGAAGCACGGTGCGGCGCAGTGGGTGACGTCGCCGCCGGCCGCGTAGGTGCGGCCCGCGAAGATGCCTTTGAAGAACTCCCAGACCTGGACGAAGATCGGGTCGCCCAGACCCAGCTTCTGGCGCACGGCCTCGACGGCCGCCGGGTCGGCCTGCTTGCCCACGAAGCTGGTGGCGATGTCGACACCCGCCCACTTGGGGACGAGGAAGAAGATGCCGAAGACCACCATGATGATGACCGCGAGCATCACTACGGCGGCGAACAGCCGCCTGATCAGGTAAGCGAGCACAGATCTCGGCCCGCTGCGGACCTCGGGCCACCGGAGGTCTTCCGGTGGCCCTGGGTCACGCCGCGCCGGCCTTCACCTGCCTTTCGTGCCGTACGGCGGGTGTGCCGGTTACTTCGCGGACTTCAGGCCGAGGTTGACGAAGTCGTACATGCCGCTGTACGCGTCCGTCGTGTAGACGTTGGCCAGGCGGCTGGAACGCCAGTTGATGAACTTCTCGAACACGAAGGGCAGGTAGTAGCCGCCCTCCATGACCTTGTGGTTGATCTCCGTGGCGATCTTGGTCTTGCCCGCGTCGTCCAGCGTGGTGACGTACTTGTCGAACAGACCGTCGATGGCCTTGTCCTTGATCAGGGCGAAGTTGTTGTTGCCGCTCTCCAGGATGTAGCTGCTGTCCCACAGCGGCAGACCGTAGCCCTGCACGGACGGGAAGTCCGGGCCCCAGCCCATGATGATGATGCCGTAGCCCTTCTTCTTCACGTTCGAGGGGCTGCCGATGATGCCGGAGCTCTGCGAGCCGTCGTACTGGTCGATGTCGGCGGTGATGCCGACCTTCTTCAGCGAGGCCTGGAGGGACTCGGCGGTGGCCACCTCGGACGGCTTGTTGTTGCGGACCGCGATGGTGGTCTTGAAGCCGTTCGGCTTGCCGCAGGCCTTCAGGGCTTCCTTGGCCTTGGCCGCGTTGCCCTTCTTGTTGGCACCCGCGATCTCGTACGGGTCGTACTTCTGGCCCTCGGCGCCCGGGACCGCCGGCGGCAGCATGTTGGTGCCGATGTCACCACCGGCGACGGGGCCGCCGCGGGCGGTCTGCAGCGACACGTGGTCGGCGCCGTAGATCACGGCCTTGCGGCACTCGATGTTGTCGAACGGCTTCACGCTCTGCGGGAAGACCGCGTAGCGGATGTAGCCGGAGACCGGGTTGTCCAGGTTGCCCTTGTGCTGCTTCAGGGCAGTGGTGCGGCCCTGCGGGGACATACCGGTCTGGTTGATGTCCAGGTCGTAGTCGCCCGCGATCAGGCGCGCGTCCATGTCGTTGGCGTTGGAGAAGAACTTGATGGTGATCTTGTCCGGGTACGCCTTGCGGATCGGGTCCGAGGCCTGCTTCCACTGGGTGTTGCGGACCAGCGTCAGGTCCTTGCCCGGGTTGTACGACTCGAACTTGTACGGGCCGGAGGAGAACGGGTGCAGGCCGTACTTGGACTTGGTGTCCTTGTCCTGGCGGACCGGGGACGCCGAGGTCAGGGCCAGCATCTCCTCGAAGTCGGAGTTCGCCTGCGGCAGCTTGAAGACGATGGTCTTGTCGTCGGGCGTCTCGATGGCCTTCAGGCCCAGCTTGTCCGCGGACTTGTCCTTGTACGGGCCCTGGTACTCGCCCTTGGGGTCGAGCACGTCCTTCAGGTAGACCGGGCCGCCGGACAGCACGTCCTGCGCCCAGACACGCTCGATGCCGTACTTGACGTCCTTGGACGTGATCGGCTTGCCGTCCTCCCACGTGACGCCGTCACGCAGGGTGTACTGGTAGGTCTTGCCGTCGTCCGAGATCTTGGCGAGCCCGGTGGCGAGGTCCGGGGTCAGCTCGGTGCCGGCCTTGCCCGGCTCCGTCTTGCTGGTGACGAGCTGACGGCTGTAGTAGCGGGAGAAGTTCCACATGAAGCCGTAGTAGCCGCGCGTGGTGTCCCACGAGTCGGCGTCCTGGGCGCCGGCGAACTTCAGCGTGCCGCCCTTCTTGGCGAGCGAGGCCTGGGCGACCTTGTTGTTCGCGGCGTCGAAGCCCGCCGCCCCGTCCTTCGACCCCCCGTTGTCGTTGCCGCCGCCGCACGCCGCCGTGGTCAGCAGTGCGGCGACCACGGCCGCAGCGGCCATGGCCTGCTTGCGCCGCCCTGAGGTGCGTTGGGTAGTCACGATCTCGGATCCTCCGGATTAGATGAGAGACCCCGTGCCAGGTGTCACGGGTCGCTGTTTGTACGGCAGTTCAGCGGGAGCCCTTCGGGTCGAGCGCGTCACGCACGCCGTCACCGAAGAGATTGAAGGCAAGGACGGTGATGAAGATCGCCATGCCCGGGACCACCATGTACATGGGGTCCGAGTCGTAGTAGTCGATCGCGCTCGACAGCATCTGCCCCCAGGAGGCCGTGGGGGGTTTGACACCCACACCCAGGAAGCTGAGTGCCGCCTCGGTGAGGATGTTGGTGGGGATCATCATCGTCGTGTACACGATGATGGGCGCGACGAGGTTGGGCAGCAGCTCCTTGAAGAGGATGTAGAACCGCCCGGCACCGAGCGATCGGGCCGCCTCGACGTACTCCCGCTCGCGCAGCGAGAGCGTCTGGCCGCGTACCACGCGCCCGATATAGGGCCAGCCGAAGAAGCCGATGACCAGGATCATCACGAACAGACGCACGCCGGTGCCGGTCAGCCCCAGCATCTCGTTCGGCATGACGGAGACCAGCGCGATGATGAACAGCAGCTGCGGGAAGGCCAGCAGGCCGTCCATCACACGGCTGACGACGGCGTCGACCCAGCCGCCGAAGAAGCCCGCCAGGACGCCCAGGACGGTGCCGATCACGACGGCGACGATCGCGGACAGGAAGCCCACGAGGAGTGAGATCCGGGCACCGTAGATGATGCGGGCGAAGATGTCACGGCCGCTCACCGGCTCGACACCCAGCAGGTGATCACCACTGATGCCGCCCAGCGCTCCCGTGGGGGTGCCGAACAGCGGGTCGATCAGGTCCTCGTGGTGCGCCTCGGGGTCCTGGCCCACAAGGCTCGTGATGACCGGCGCCAGGAGGGCGATCGCGATGAGCACGAGCACCATGACGCCACCCGCCAGTGCGAGTTTATCCCGTTTCAGGCGCTCCCAGGCGATCCGCCCCAGAGAACGGCCCTGTACGGCTTTCACACCGGCGCCGACAACTGCCGCTTCCTCGGCCGCACTCGGAGCCGCTTCCGCGGTCGGCTCGTGCAATGGTGCCGTCATCAGGCAGGGACCCCTCTTCTCAACCGGCGGTGGCCGGCCCGCGCATTCCGCTGTAGCGGCGTGATCAGTCCGTCGTACGCAGGGGCGAAACTCCCCTGGTGCGGGGAGTCTTCAACGCTTCAGCGTTTCGCTGCCAGACTTGACGATGAAAGGATGCGCAAACGTGATGCTGTCTGCGGGATTCCGTTATCCGGACAGGGGAAGACGGGGATCGGTCGCAGACAAACCTGGACATTTGACGCAGGTTAGATGATTTCTCCGCCATCTACGCGCGAAGACGCGCCTCTGTCACGGCCGACAGGATGAGGGCGGGCGAAGCTCAGTACCGGCCTTGGGCCGGAGGGTAGCCGTAGCCGGAGGCCGGGGCCTGCACGGGGGCGGTGGCGTGCGCCTCACGGTCGTAGAAGGGGCGCGCCCTCTCGCGCAGCCACATCGCGACCGGGTCGTGCTCGTCGGACATGGCGACGGTCGACACGGGCAGCCCGTCCGGTACGGCACCGAGGGACTGCTGCATCATCGCGCGCACGGAGTCCACGGCCGGCGGCGAGGTGTCGTACACATCCAGTCCGATGGCGAGGTACGGCGCCCCGAGCGCGGGCTGCACCCAGGCGCGGCGCAGCGAGCGGACGGCCGGGGTGCGGTGGGCGTTCTGCGCGAGCAGGGCGTAGAACTGCGGGACCTCGATGGCGGGTTCGGACAGGCGCAGGGGTCCGGCGGGCTGGCGGTCCAGGCCCGTGGCGATCCGGCGCAGGTCGAGCCACGGGATGCCGACGCCGCCGCCGGGGGCGTGCGGGTTGAGCCAGAGGCCGTAGTGGTCGGGGTAGAGGGCACGGGCGACGTCGAGTCCGTCGACCACCTCGTACGAGCGGTTCCAGCCGCTGGCGGAGAGCTCCTGGGCGGAGGTCACGCAGGGGGCGTAGCCGTGGCCGTCGACGTCCATGTTCCCGTACTGGGCGTCGGGTGAGCCGGCCTGGCCGTGCCACAGGAGCATCCAGATCTGGCCGGTGTGCGGGGTCGCGAGCGCGCGCAGGAGTGCCTCGTAGGCGTCGTAACGCCCGGGCGTGACCTGGCGCAGCATGTGCTCGACCTGTCCGGCCGCGGCCGTGCCGCTCGCGCTCACCTTTACCGCCCCTTCGTACAACGCCTCGACGGTGCCCTAGCTTAAGCCCGCCCACGGGGTAGGGGGTTGCCCTCGCTTGGCGGGTGCGGGTCGATGTGTGGCAGGTCGCGCAGTTCCCCGCGCCCCTGGGGCGGCTGCCCTAACGCTGGTAGAAGGGCCGGACCCTCTCCCGCATCCAGGCACCCACGGGGTCCTCCGTCACGTCCAGGAGCACCAGGTTGACCGGCCAGGGGGCCGGGGCGGCGGTGACGGCACGGGTGAGGGCGTCCAGGGGGAGGACGCGCAGGTCGCCCTCCCACTGGGAGAGTTCGACGCCGACGAACATCACCGGGTCGGCGGTCTCGATCGCGGCGAGGCAGCGGCGGGCGGTGACGACGACGCCGGTCGCCTCGAACTCGGCGGCCGCGGCGGCGAGGAAGTCCACCGGGTCGTCCTGCCAGTCGGGCTCGAAGAGGCGGACCCGGCCGCCGCTCGCGGGGCCGTCCAGCGGGGTCCGGCCGGCCCGGCACAGCTCGGCCACGGCGGGCGGCGGCAGCGGGATGCCCACCACCCCGCCCGGGTTGACGGCTATCCCCGCGTGCGGGGGAAGGCCGCGGGCGAACTCCACCGCGGGCGCGATGGTGTAGGACATCTGCGCGCCCACGACCTGGCGGAACTGCTCCTCGGAGCTGAACACCGGCACGAACGCCTGGCCGTCGATCTCGATGCCGGGCAGGTCGAGGGGACCGCTGTGCGGGCCGCCGCCGTTGGGCAGCGGGATCCAGAGGAAGCTCCGGCCGAGCACCTCGACGATCCGCCCGCCGGCGGCCGGCCCGGCGCCCAGGGAGGCCGAGAGCACCTCCTCCAGCTCGTTGCCGGGCCAACCGCCGTGCGGGTGGGTCTGTGTCTGCGCCGGGAAGTCCGCGGAGAAGTCCGCCGGGATGTCCATCTGCCTACCGCCTGCCTGGAACCACTGCTGTGGCTCAAAAGGCTAACGGCTGACGGACGCCGGGCGGCAGGAGGAAGGCCGGCTTGTGGACGACCGCGCGGGCTCAGCCCGTGAAGCCGATTCTGCGGAGGCTGTTCGCCGCGTCCCGGTCGGCCAGGACGGCCGAGGCGCAGCCGGCGGGGAGGTCGCCGCGCTCCACCGCGCGCAGGAGGCGGGTGCTCGCCGCGCGGTGGCGCAGGAACGCGTAGCGCGAGACGCCGCGACCGCGGTCGCGCTGACCGGCCAGGGCCTGTTCGGGACTGACGTCGAGCAGGAGGAGGTGCAGGGCGCCACCACGGCGGCCGGCCTCGCGGGCGAGCCAGCGGCGGACCCAGGCCTGTGTGCCGCAGTCGTGCACGACGACGCCCTCGCCGGTGCGCAGGGCGCGGCGCAGCCCGGCGTAGTGGGAGAGGCGGACGAGCGGGCGGTAGAGCGCGTACGGCAGGGCGCGCGGCATGCGGGCGGCCCAGCGGTCGCGGGTGTCCTGGGAGTCGACGCGCCGGCCCGGCACGGTGCGCCGCATCAGCGTGGACTTGCCGCTGCCCGGCAGGCCCGTGACCACGACGAGGTCGCGGGGGCCGAACAGCAGCGCGTGCGGGCTCCGGCCGGCACGGTCGCGCAGGTCGCGGACGACCGGCGCCGGTGCCGGAGCACGGACCGCCCGGGCCGGTGCGGCCGGCTGCTCGGGCAGCGCGATGCCCGTCGTCGCGTACGCGGTGGTCCTGTTCACCGTGATCGTCCTCCCCTGGGGCCAGGTACGGAGTCCCATCCCCGCCGAGTGTAAAGAGAAGGTAATGCCGCAGGCCTCTCATTTACGTGCCCGTCCTGCAACAGGGCTGCTACAGGTCGCTGCGTCCGGGGGGACGGACTCGTGCACTCCCTGGGAAAGGTCCCCCTGCCGCGCCGGAAGGATGCGTGCAATGATGTGCGCGCCAACTGCATACCGGCCGTTTGAATCCGCGCGGGAGAGTCCCCAGCAGCAGCCGTCGCTGGGGCGCCGAAGGAGCAAGTCCCTCCCTTGAATCTCTCAGGCCCCGTTACCGCGCGGGCGAGGCACATCTGAAAAGCGGGCCGCCCCCTGTCCTCGACGGGGACGCGGCTCCACCCAAGGTGCAAGCCATGGACCCGTGCGGTCATGGCGAACCTCTCAGGTTCCGATGACAGATGGGGAGGATCGCCCTCGCCCGTCATGCCCCTTGGAGACACCGACCGTGAGCAGTACAGGACAACTCCGCCACACCGCGCTCGATGCCCTGCATCGTTCGCTCGGCGCGACGATGACCGACTTCGCCGGCTGGGACATGCCCCTGCGCTACGGCTCCGAGCGCGACGAGCACACCGCCGTGCGCACGCGGGCCGGGCTCTTCGACCTCTCCCACATGGGTGAGATCACCGTCACCGGGCCGCAGGCCGCCCAGCTGCTGAACTTCGCCCTGGTCGGCAACATCGCCTCGGTCGGTGTCGGCCGGGCCCGCTACACCATGATCTGCCAGGCCGACGGCGGCATCCTGGACGATCTGATCGTCTACCGGCTGGGCGAGAGCGAGTACATGGTCGTCGCCAACGCCTCGAACGCCCAGGTCGTCCTCGACGCGCTGACCGAGCGCGCGGCCGGTTTCGACGCCGAGGTGCGGGACGACCGGGACGCGTACGCGCTGATCGCCGTGCAGGGGCCGGAGTCCCCCGGGATCCTCGCGTCGCTGACCGACGCGGACCTCGACGGCCTGAAGTACTACGCCGGTCTGCCGGGCACGGTCGCCGGCGTTCCGGCGCTGATCGCGCGCACCGGGTACACCGGGGAGGACGGCTTCGAGCTGTTCGTGAAGCCCGAGCACGCGGTCCAGCTGTGGCAGGCCCTGACCAAGGCGGGCGAGGGCGTCGGGCTCGTCCCGTGCGGGCTGTCCTGCCGGGACACGCTGCGCCTGGAGGCGGGCATGCCGCTGTACGGGCACGAGCTCTCGCGGGAGCTGACGCCCTTCGACGCCGGGCTCGGGCGGGTCGTGAAGTTCGACAAGGAGGGCGACTTCGTGGGCCGCGCGGCCCTGCGTGAGGCCGCGGAGGACGCGAACCACGAGCCGCGCGTCCTCGTCGGACTCGTCGCCGAGGGGCGTCGCGTCCCGCGTGCCGGGTACGCCGTCGTCGCGGACGGCGAGGTGATCGGCGAGGTCACCTCCGGAGCCCCCTCCCCCACCCTCGGCAAGCCGATCGCGATGGCGTACGTCGACGCCGCGCACGCCGCACCCGGCACGACCGGCGTGGGCGTGGACATCCGGGGCAGTCACGAGCCGTACGAGGTCGTGGCGCTGCCGTTCTACAAGCGCCAGAAGTAGACACTGGCCGAAGGGCCGCGGCAGCGACCCCGTGCCCGTCGTCCCAGCTCACCAGCAGTCCCCCCTTCCACAGCACTCCCGCGCGTACAGGAGAATCCAGGCCATGAGCAACCCCAACGAGCTGCGCTACAGCAAGGAGCACGAGTGGCTGTCGGCCGCCGAGGACGGCGTCTCGACGGTCGGCATCACGGAGCACGCGGCCAACGCGCTCGGCGATGTCGTGTTCGTCCAGCTTCCCGAGGTCGGTGACTCCGTGTCCGCCGGCGAGACCTGCGGCGAGCTGGAGTCGACCAAGTCGGTGTCCGACCTGTACTCCCCCGTCTCCGGTGAGGTCACCGAAGTGAACGAGGACGTCGTGAACGACCCGTCGCTGGTGAACTCGGCCCCCTTCGAGGGCGGCTGGCTGTTCAAGGTGCGGGTCACGGACGAGCCGGGCGACCTGCTGTCCGCCGACGAGTACACCGCGTTCTCCGCGGGCTGAGGGAGCCGTATGTCCGTCCTGAACACACCCCTGCACGAGCTCGACCCGGCGGTCGCCGCGGCCGTCGACGCCGAGCTGCACCGCCAGCAGTCCACGCTCGAGATGATCGCCTCGGAGAACTTCGCGCCGGTCGCGGTCATGGAGGCGCAGGGCTCGGTCCTCACCAACAAGTACGCCGAGGGCTACCCGGGCCGCCGCTACTACGGCGGCTGCGAGCACGTCGACGTGGTCGAGCAGATCGCGATCGACCGCGTCAAGGAGCTGTTCGGCGCCGAGCACGCCAACGTCCAGCCGCACTCGGGCGCCCAGGCCAACGCCGCCGCGATGTTCGCGCTGCTCAAGCCGGGCGACACCATCATGGGTCTGAACCTCGCGCACGGCGGGCACCTGACTCACGGCATGAAGATCAACTTCTCCGGCAAGCTCTACGACGTCGTCGCCTACCACGTGGGCGAGGACGGCCGGGTCGACATGACCGAGGTGGAGCGGCTGGCCAAGGAGTCCCGGCCGAAGCTGATCGTCGCCGGCTGGTCGGCGTACCCGCGGCAGCTGGACTTCGCCGAGTTCCGCCGGATCGCGGACGAGGTCGGCGCGTACCTGATGGTCGACATGGCCCACTTCGCCGGTCTTGTCGCGGCCGGGCTGCACCCGAATCCGGTGCCGCACGCCCACGTGGTCACCACCACGACCCACAAGACCCTCGGCGGCCCGCGCGGAGGTGTGATCCTCTCCACGGCCGAACTGGCCAAGAAGATCAACTCCGCCGTCTTCCCCGGTCAGCAGGGCGGCCCGCTGGAGCATGTGATCGCCGCCAAGGCCGTCTCCTTCAAGGTCGCCGCCTCGGAGGACTTCAAGGAGCGTCAGCGCCGTACGCTGGACGGTGCCCGCATCCTGGCCGAGCGTCTGGTGAAGGACGACGTCCGGGCCGTGGGCGTGGACGTCCTGTCCGGCGGCACGGACGTGCACCTGGTCCTGGTCGACCTGCGCCATTCGGAGCTGGACGGCCAGCAGGCCGAGGACCGCCTCCACGAGCTGGGCATCACCGTCAACCGGAACGCCATCCCGAACGACCCGCGTCCGCCGATGGTGACGTCCGGTCTGCGGATCGGCACGCCGGCCCTGGCGACCCGCGGGTTCCAGGCCGAGGACTTCGCGGAGGTCGCGGACGTCATCGCCGAGGCGCTGAAGCCGTCCTACGACGCCGAGGCCCTCAAGGCCCGCGTGAAGGCCCTGGCCGACAGGCACCCGCTGTACCCGGGTCTGAACAAGTAAAGAAGAAACCTTTCGGGTGCCGCGCCCGCCACAAGCGGGCGCGGCACCCACCCCCTTGGCACCACCCCCGTAGTCAGGAGTTCCCCCGTGGCCATCTCGGTCTTCGACCTGTTCTCGATCGGCATCGGCCCGTCCAGCTCCCACACCGTCGGCCCGATGCGGGCGGCCCGGATGTTCGCCCGGCGGCTGCGCAACGAGGATCTGCTGGCCCCGACCGCGAAGGTCCACGTCGAGCTGTACGGCTCGCTCGGCGCGACCGGCCACGGCCACGGCACGCCCAAGGCGGTGCTGCTCGGCCTGGAGGGCGACTCGCCGCGCACGGTCGACGTGTCGAGCGCGGACGAGCGGGTGGAGGCGATCAAGACCGGCGGGCGGCTGAACCTGCTCGGCGAGCGCGAGATCGCGTTCTCCTTCGACGACGACATGGTCCTGCACCGCCGCAAGGCCCTGCCCTATCACGCGAACGGCATGACCCTGTGGGCGTACGACGCCTCGGGTGCCGAGCTGCTGACGAAGACGTACTACTCGGTGGGCGGCGGGTTCGTCGTGGACGAGGACGCGGTCGGCGCGGACCGCATCAAGCTCGACGACACCGTGCTGAAGTACCCCTTCCGCACGGGCGACGAGCTGCTGCGCCTGACCGAGGAGACCGGCCTGTCCATCTCCGCGCTGATGCTGGAGAACGAGCGGGCCTGGCGCTCCGAGGAGGAGATCCGCGAGGGCCTGCTGGAGATCTGGCAGGTGATGCGGGACTGCGTGGCGCGCGGACTGTCCCAGGAGGGCATCCTGCCGGGCGGTCTCAAGGTGCGCCGCCGGGCCGCGAACACCGCGCGCAAGCTGCGCTCCGAGGGCGAGCCGCTGGCTCTGGCCATGGAGTGGATCACCCTCTACGCCATGGCGGTCAACGAGGAGAACGCCGCCGGCGGACGGGTCGTCACCGCGCCCACCAACGGCGCCGCCGGCATCATCCCGGCGGTCCTGCACTACTACGTCAACTTCGTGCCCGGCGCCGATGAGGAAGGAGTGGTCCGCTTCCTGCTCGCCGCGGGCGCGATCGGCATGCTCTTCAAGGAGAACGCCTCGATCTCCGGCGCCGAGGTCGGCTGCCAGGGCGAGGTCGGCGCCGCCTGCTCGATGGCCGCGGGCGCCCTCGCCGAGGTCCTCGGCGGTTCGCCCGAGCAGGTCGAGAACGCCGCCGAGATCGGCATGGAGCACAACCTCGGCCTCACCTGCGACCCGGTCGGCGGCCTGGTGCAGATCCCCTGCATCGAACGCAACGGCATGGCCGCGGTCAAGGCCGTCACGGCCGCCCGCATGGCGATGCGCGGCGACGGCTCCCACAAGGTGTCCCTGGACAAGGTCATCAAGACCATGAAGGACACCGGCGCGGACATGTCGGTGAAGTACAAGGAGACGGCCCGGGGCGGGCTGGCGGTGAACATCATCGAGTGCTGAGGAAGTGGGCCCTGACCAGCAGGTTTCGTCTTTCAGCGCTGTCAGGGCCTCACTTGGCGGATCAGGGCTTCACCCCGTAGACGTCCGGATCAGCGAGGCCGCCTTCTCTCCGATCATGATCGCGGGGGCGTTCGTGTTCCCGGTGACGAGGGTCGGCATGATCGACGTGTCCGCCACGCGGACGTTCTCCAGCCCGCGCACGCGGAGTTCGTGGTCGACGACCTTGCCCATCATGCAGGTGCCCGACGGGTGGTAGAAGGAGAACGACTGCGTGCGGATGAAGTCGTCGATGTGCTGGTCGCTGTCCGACAGCGGGGCGAGCCCGGCGTCGGCGGCCGCGCGCAGGTCCGCCTGCAGCAGGGACGTCAGCCGCTTCTCACGGGCGATGCGCATGCACAGCCGGACACCCTCGCGCAGCCGCCGGCGGTCGTCGGGGTCGGCGAGGTAGTTGTGGAAGATGCGCGGCTTGGCGTACGGGTGGGAGTGCCGCAGCCGCACCGAGCCGCGGCTCGCGGGCCGTGCGACGTAGGGGCCGAACGACATTCCGGGCTCGAGCGGCGCGGCCAGGCCTTCGTCACGGACGATGCCCAGTGCCGCGTGCACCTGGATGTCCGGTGCGGGGAGGTCGTCGCTGGAGCTGAAGAAGCCGCCGGTCTCGTTCCAGGCCATCGGGCCGGTGCCCTGCTCGCGCAGGAGCCGCTCCTCCGCGGAGGTGTCCGGTCCGAGGAGCGGCTGGGTGTCGCTGAAGAAGCTGATGAAGCACCCGGTGTGGTCCTGCATGTTCCTGCCGACGTCCGGCAGGTCGTGCAGGGGGGTGATCCCTCCCGCGGTCAGTTCGTCGGCCGGCCCGACACCGGACTGCAGGAGCAGGTGGGGTGAGTTGTAGGCCCCGAGGGACAGCACGATCTCACGGTCGACGTGGATCGTCCGGACGGTTCCGAGGTGGTCGACCTCCAGACCGGCGGCCCGCGAGCCGTCGAAGCTCAGGCGCAGGGCGGTCGTCGAGGGAAGCACGGTGAGGTTCGGACGACCCGCGGCCGGCTCCAGGAACGCGATCGCGCTGCTGCACCGCAGACCGTTCCGCTGCGTGACCTGGTGGTAGCCCACGCCCTCCTGCTCAGCCCCGTTGAAGTCCGCGTTGTACTTGTGGCCCGCGTCCTGAGCCGCCTCGACCCATGCCGTCAGCAGCGGGTGGACGGAGTTGGGGTTGCTGACGGTGAGAGGCCCGCCGACGCCGTGGAAGTCGTCGGCGCCGCGCTCGTTGTCCTCGGACTTCTTGAAGAACGGCAGAACGTCGTCGTAGCCCCAGCCCGGGTTGCCGAGCCGCTCCCAGGTGTCGTAGTCGTAGCGGTGCCCGCGGACGTACAGCATCGTGTTCATCGAGCTGGTGCCGCCGATCGCCCGGCCGCGGGGCAGATAGGCACGGCGCCCGCCGAGTTGCGGCTCGGGCTCCGTCTCGAAGTCCCAGTCGAACGCCGTCTTGAGCTGCTGCGAGAACAGTGCGGGTATCTCGAAGAGGCGGCCCCGGGCAGGCGGCCCCGCTTCGATCAGCGCGACCGTGACATCAGGATCCTCGGACAGCCGGGCCGCCAGCGCGCACCCGGCCGAGCCGGCCCCGACGACGATGTAGTCATACGATTCCCTGTTCATTGCGCCTCCACGGAAGTCCGGTCGCCCTGATCGGCGGCGTGGTTCCTGGAGAGGCTAGAGACGCCAGGCACGCTCAGCACATGCACGAGGTGAGCAACTCGGGCGTCAGTCATTACCCATATCGTGCATGTGCTGGGTCCATGGCGCTGCTTAGGCTCTCCTGGAACTGCCACGGCAAGGAGCACCACTTCTCGCCGTCCGTACCCGAGCGCCCAAGGGATTCCGACTCATGTCCCACCCGGTCCGTCAGGATTACACACCCCCGGAGCTCCGGCCCGAGGCCCTCGTTTCAGTCGGTACCGCCGAGGAGATCAGCACCGATGTCCTGATCATCGGCTCCGGCATGGGCGGGTCCGCGCTGGCCTGGGCGCTGAAGGACTCCGGTCTCGACGTACTCGTCGCGGAACGCGGCCATTTCCTTCCCCGTGAACCCGAGAACTCACAGCCGACCGAGATGTACATCAAGGGCCGGTACAAAAACGCCGGCTATTGGTACGACGGCAGCACCGGCAAGCCGTTCGCGCCGGGTGTGTATTACTGGGTGGGCGGAAACACCCGTTTCTACGGCGCCATGCTGCCCCGTTTCCGGCGCAGTGACTTCACCGAGGTGGAACACCACGAGGGCGTCTCGCGTGCCTGGCCTTTCGGTTACGACGACCTGGAGCCCTTCTACACCGTCATGGAGCATGTGCTCCAGGTGCACGGGCAGACCGGCGAGGACCCGACCGAGCCGCCTCGCTCCAAGCCCTACCCGTTCCCGGCGCTCCAGCACGAACCGGAGATCGAGCGGTTCTCCCGGTCGCTGCGCGGGCAGGGCCTGCACCCGTTCCACACGCCGAACGCCCTGAACATCAGCACGCAGGCCGACCGCGCCGCCGTGACGACGGCCGACGGCTGTCCGGACGAGACGGGCATGAAGTCTGACGCCGAGAACCGGCTCCTCCTGCCCGCGCTGCGCGACGGCGTGAAGATCCTCACGGGTGCGGAGATCACCCGCCTGATCACCTCGCCCGACGGCCGGAAGGTCGTCGCCGCCGAGGCACGGCACGGGGGCCGTACCGTCCGCATCAACGCCAAGACCTTCGCCCTCGCCGGAGGCGCCGTCAACTCGGCCGCGCTCCTGCTGCGTTCGGCCGGTGACGCGCACCCCCAGGGGCTCGCCAACTCGTCGGGACTGCTGGGCCGCAACTACATGGTCCACAACTCCACGTTCTTCGTCGGGGTCAACCCCCTGCGGACCAACCCCACGCAGTGGCAGAAGACGCTCGGCCTGAACGACTTCTACGAAGCCGGACCGGGAACGCGCTTCCCGCTCGGGAACCTCCAGATGCTGGGCAAGCTGCAGGCCCCCATGCTGAAGCCCGCGCGGCCGTGGGCACCGACGTGGGCCCTGAAGTTCATGGCGGCCAGAAGCCTCGACATCTACCTGACGACCGAGGACCTCCCGTCCCGGAACAACCGGGTACGCGTGGACGGCGACCGCATCCTCATCGACTGGACACCGACCAACCTCGCGCCCCACCACGAACTCGTGCGCCGGGTGACCCGGGCGGTCCGCAGGGCCGGTTATCCGCTGATCTTCACCCAGCGCATGGGTATCGAGACCAACTCCCACATGTGCGGAACGGCCGTGGCGGGTCACGACCCGGCGGAGAGTGTGCTCGATCCGCTGTGCCGCAGCCATGACGTCGAGAACCTCTGGCTGGCCGACTCGTCGTTCTTCCCGTCCTCCGCGGCGCTCAACCCGGCCCTGACGATCGGGGCGAACGCCCTGCGCATCGCCCCGTTCCTCGCCAGGGCGACGAAGGACTGACGTCGCAGCGGTCGGTCGGGTCCGCCGCAGGTCACGTCCGCCGCAGCGTCGGCTTGCGCAACAGGTCGTGTCCGCGCACGGCCAGTTGCAGCCGCTGCTGGTTGCTGACCTGCGTGAGGTCCAGGCCGAGGATCTCGGAGAGTTTGTCGAGGCGGTGGTAGAGGGTGCGTCGCTGGATGAAGAGTTCCTCCGCCGCCCGGGCCTTGTTGCCGCCGCAGTCGAGGAACGTGCGGAGGGTGGGCAGCAGGGGGTTCTTCGCCAGTGCGTCGTGCTCGAAGAGCAGACCCAGTTCGTCCTCGACGTAACGCCTGAGCTCGGGGCCTTCGGAGAGGGCGACGAGAAGGCGCAGAGCTCCCAGGTCGTCGAAATGACGCACTTCCGGGGTCGAGGCCGCCGCGGCGACGGACGCCGCGCTGCGGCTCTGGCGCAGCGCCAGCGGAAGTACCCCCGGCTCCACGATGCGGCTGACGCCACCCCGTACCCCGTGATCGGCCAGCAGGGTCTGCATACGGCCGGCGTCGACGCGGGCGGGCAGGCCCACGACCGCCACGTCGAAGTCCCCGGTGTCGCCGACGACGGCGGGCCAGCCGGCCTCCTGCAGTAGGCGGGCGAGGAGGTGGTCCCTGTCGGACTCCTCGTCCCCCGCCCAGGCCGTGACGACGATCAGGTCCCGTCCGCGCAGGTCCTGGCCGAGCGCCAGGCTGAGGGTCACGAACCGCTCTCCCGTGACGTCACCGAGGAGGAGCCGGTTGAGCAGCGCCGTCTGGCGCTGGGATGCGCGGGCGCCGCTCTCCCGTTCGCTCAGCAGCGAGATCGCCACGGCCGCGGCGGCCCGCTCCAGCGTGCGCAGTTCGGGCGGGCTCGGCTGCCTCCCCCCGTGCAGGAGGTGGAGCCACCCCCACGACTCACCCCGAAGCACCACGGGCTGGCGAGCGCATGGCGCGACCTCGCGGAACGAGGCCGCCGAGGCGGTCGGAACCTCGGGGCCCTGCGCCGCGAGCGAGGGGTGGCGTTCGTGAATGGCCCGGGAGTGCGCGCTCCACTCGTCCACGATCCGGTCGGCCTCCGGCGTCGCGCCTCCGTAGGCCAGCATCTGGTGGGCGACGTCCTCCAGCACCACGGGGTGCCCGGTGCGACGGGCCAGTTCCCTCACCACGCCGACGTAGTCCTCGTCCGCCAGGAGCAGATCCATGAACGCCTGACTGGTGGCCTCCTCGGCGATCAGCTGCTTCACACGCATCCCGACCAGGACCTCGTGGACCTGGGCCGACGTCTCGACGAAGGGAATCTCGTCGGCGAGTCCCACCAGGGGCAGGCCGACCGCCTCCGCCTCCTCGATCACGGCCTCCGGCATGGAGTCGAACATGCGCCCGGCCAGCTCGACGACGAGGACGGCCGCGTGGGCGTCCGCGAGCCGCCGGATGAAGGCCCGCTGCTCGAGCTGCGTCGCGCCCATGCCGAGGCCGGCCGTCAGCAGCATCTCCTGACCCGTGAGAAAGCGATGGATGTCCGGGATCTCACCGGTGTGCACCCAGCGCACGGGACGGTCCAGATTCCTCTCCCCGGCATACACACGCACGGCGGTGCGGGTGAACACCTCGAGCTCCAGCGCGGCGCGAACAGTCAGGACTTGAGCCATGATCCACGACCTCGGTGTGTGCAGAACCCCCGGTCAATATTGCACACACTGTGCCTGTCGTCCCACCCCCGGTTTCCCCAGACTTCAGGGCAAGCCCGCAGGCACGACCCCGTGCAAGGAGTGCAGAGTGTCAGCCCAACACAAGACCATGAAGGCTCCTGTCGCCGTGAAGACGTCGCGGACCAGCCGTCCGGAAATCGTCGAGACCGTCGCGGACGTGATCGCCGACGTACGGGCCAACGGCGACGCCGCCGTGCGCCGCTGGTCGCAGAAGTTCGACGACTGGAGCCCGGAGTCCTACCGTCTAGGTCCGGACCAGATCGCCTCGGTCGTCTCCTCCGTCCCCGAGACGGTCCTCGACGACCTGCGGTTCGTCCAGAAGCAGGTCCGCGGCTTCGCCCAGGCGCAGCGGGACTCCCTCACCGACTTCGAGGTGGAGACGCTGCCCGGCGTGTTCCTGGGGCAGCGCAACATCCCCATCGGCGCGGCCGGCGCCTACGTTCCCGGCGGCCGCTACCCCCTCACCGCGTCGGCCCACATGACCGTCCTGACGGCCAAGGTCGCAGGAGTCGAGCGGGTCGCCGCGACGACTCCGCCGGACCGAGGGGCTCCGCCGCCCGTCAGCATCGCCGCGATGCATCTGGCCGGTGCCGACGAGATCTACGTCATGGGCGGTGTCCAGGCCGTGGCGGCCCTGGCGCTGGGTACCGAGACGATCGACGCGGTCGACATGCTCGCCGGCCCCGGCAACGCCTATGTGGCGGAGGCCAAGCGCCAGCTCTTCGGCGAGGTCGGGATCGACCTCTTCGCCGGACCGACGGAAGTCCTGATCGTCGCGGACGGCACGGCGGACCCGTTCGTGGTGGCGACGGACCTGCTGTCCCAGGCCGAGCACGGACCCGACTCCCCGACGGTGCTCATCACGACGTCCGAGGAGGTGGGCAGGCAGACCATCGCCTGGGTGGACAAGCTGCTGCCCGACCTGTCCACCGGAGAGGTAGCCGGGCGGGCCTGGCGCGACCACGGCGAGGTGATCGTGGTCCCCACCCTCGACGCCGCCTACGAACTCGCCGACGAGTACGCCAGCGAGCACGTCCAGATCCTGACCGCAGAGCCCCGCGAGGCGCTGCACCGGATGCGCAACTACGGTGCCCTGTTCCTCGGGGACAAGACGTGCGTCGCGTACGGCGACAAGGTCATCGGCACCAACCACGTGCTGCCCACCTTGGGAGCGGCCCGCTACACCGGCGGCCTCTGGGTCGGCAAGTACCTGAAGACCATGACCTATCAGGAGATCAGGGACTCCGGGTCCAGCGCCCGGCTCGGCGAGATCTGCGGCAGGGCCTCACGCATCGAGAACTTCGAGGGACACGCGCGCTCCGGAGACGTCCGCGCCGCGCGTTACGGATCGGCCCGGCTGGACTGGACCGACCACACCTTCGAGCAGAGCTGAACCGCGATGACCCATCGCGACTTATGCCGGACCGCGTACGCGGTACGGCAGCCGTTCGACAAGGAGCAGTTCCCCCTCGACACACGGAGATCGTCATGTCAGCTACGGACAACGAGGCGCACGCGGCGCCCACATCCACCCCCGGCGGCCCGGGCGGGACCGCGAGTCCCGTCTCGTCGGCCGCGGACGCGGAAATGCTCGCCGTACTCGGCTACGAGCAGAAGTTCGACCGCAAGGTCAGCCTGTGGGGGAACTTCGCCCTGGGCTTCGTGTACCTCTCGCCCCTCGTGGGTGTCGTGGCCCTCTTCGCGGTCGGTCTGGCGACCGCCGGCGGACCGTCCGTCTTCTGGATCGGCATCGTCGGGGCCGGGCAGTTCCTGGTCGCGCTGGTCTTCGGCGAGGTCGTCTCGCAGTTCCCGCTCGCGGGCGGCCTGTACCAATGGGTCAGACGACTGTGGAACGGGCGCTATGCCTGGTTCAACGCCTGGACGTACATCTGTTGCATCACCATCGGCATCACCAGCACCGCACTGTTCAGCTCGGACTTCGCGGCCAGCCTCTTCGCCGGAACCGCTGCCGAGCCCGCCATCAGCTCCACCCCCGCCCAGCGCCTGTGGATCGCCGTCGCCGTGACCGTCGTCTGCCTGATCTGCAACTGCTTCGGCACCAGGACACTGGCTCTGATCTCGAAGATCGGACTCGCCGCGGAACTGATCGGCATCGTCCTCGTGGGCCTCTACCTGCTGGTCTTCGAACGGCACAACTCCATCTCGATCTTCTTCGAGACCAGCAGCGCCACCCACGACAACTACGTCATGGCCTTCATCGCCGCCTCGCTCGTCGGGCTCTTCCTCTTCTACGGCTTCGAGGCGTGCGGCGAGATCGCGGAAGAGGTTCCCAACCCCTCCCGCAGCATCCCGCGGGCCATGCAGCTGACCGTCGTCGTCGGTGGGGTGGCCGCACTGTTCGCCTTCGTCGGTTACGCCCTCGCGGCTCCGGACCTCGGCTCGATCCTCTCCGGCAAGGACACCAACCCGATCCCCTCGATCCTGCAGAGCTCGGTCGGCACCATAGGCACGAAGGTGGTGCTCGCGGTGATCATGACGTCCTTCATCGCGGGTGTGATGAGCCAGCAGGCCGCCGCGAGCCGGATCGTCTTCTCCTTCGCCCGCGACGACATGTTCCCGGGTTCCCGCGTCTTCTCGCAGATCACCCGCAAGCACCGTGTCCCCATGAACGCGCTGCTGGCCGTCAACGTCCTGCCGCTGCTGCTCTTCGTGTTCGTCTACTACTCGCCCGACTCCCTCACCAAGATCGCGGCGTTCCAGATGCTGGCCGGATACGCGGCCTTCATGATGGTCGTACTGGCCGCGCTGCGGATGCGCCTGAAGGGCTGGCGCCCCGCCGGAGCCTGGACGCTGGGCCGCTGGGGCTTCCCGGTGACCGTGGCGGCCCTGACCTACGGCGTGCTCGGAATGGTCCTTCTCGCCTGGCCCACCGGTGACTCCGGAACCCCCTTCGTGGACCGATGGATCGCGCTCATCGGGTTCCTCGTCGTCTCGGCAGTGGGACTGGTGTACCTGCTGGCCGCGAAGCCGGAGCGCAAGTCCACCGCGCCGGAAGGTGACGCCCTCGAGGTGGCCGAGCGTCTGCGCAGCCGCGCCGAAGCCCTTGCCCGTACGACCTCAGGGAGCACCGCATGACCCGCGTTCTGTATCTGTACGGAGGCTGGCCTGGGCACAAGCCCTACCAGGTGGCCGAGCAGTGGGCCCTCCCGATCTTCAAGAACCTCGGATTCGACGTCGACGAGACCAACGACATCTTCTCGCTCGACGCCGACCTCACCGGCTACGACCTCATCGCGCTCAACTGGAACAACGCCCTGCTGTCCGAGGGGCTGACCGCCGCCCAGGAGTCGAACCTGCTGGGGGCGGTGGAGAACGGCACCGGAATCGCCGCCTGGCACGGCGCGGCCGCCGCGTTCCGCACGAGCCTCAAGTACCACTGGCTGATCGGCGGCAGCTTCCTCGAACACCCCGCCGGCGAAGGCGTGAAGTACCCCTACGAGGTCACCGTCACCGACACCGGCCACCCCATCACCGCCGGGGTGAAGGACTTCCGGGTCGCGTCGGAGCAGTACTACATGTCCGTCGACCCCAACAACCACGTCCTGGCCGAGTCCACCTTCACCGGCGAACACCTGCCCTGGCTGGAGGGAAAGACGATCCCCCAGGCCTGGACCCGCACCTGGGGCGAGGGCCGCGTCTTCTACAGCGCGGTCGGACACGACCTCGACGACCTCCAGAACCCGGACGTCACCCGCCTGTGCACCCAGGGCTTCGCCTGGGCCGCCCGACAGAACCCCTGACCCCACCATCCGACCCGAGCTGATTGGGAACACACCATGCCCGTCCTCACCGGAGGCCAGATCGTCGCGCGGACCCTGCGCAACTACGGGGTCGACGTCGTCGCCGGCATCCCCGGCCACGGCATCTGGTCACTGACCGACGCCTTCCTCGACGACGAGTCCAGGATCCCCTTCATCCAGACCTTCCACGAGCAGAGCGCCGTCCACCTCGCCGACGGCTACTACCGCGTCACCGGCCGCCCACAGGCCGCGGTGACCTCCATCGGCGCCGGCGCCAGCAACACCGTCATCGGCATGGGCACCGCGTTCACGGACTCCACCAGTGTTCTCGTCGTCACGGGCGGCCCGCCGACCCACATGCGCGGCCACGGACTGCTGCAGGAACTCGACCGCTACACGGCGAACGACTTCCCCAAGGTGGCCGAGGCGGTCAGCAAACGGCACTGGGTCGTCACCCGGGTCGAGGAGCTCCCCTTCGTCCTGCACCGCTGTTTCAACTCCATGCTGACCGGCCGGCCGGGCCCGGTGCACCTCGAAGTCCCCATGGACGTACAGGCCGAGGCCGCGAACGTGGACCTCCACGACCTGGAGCGGCGTATCCCCGTCGGCCGCCAGCACCCCGACCCGGAGGCCGTGGACCGCGCCGTGGACGTGCTGCGCGCGGCTACCCGGCCGGTCATCGTGGTCGGCGGCGGTGCGATCACGTCCGAGGCGTCCGACCAGGTCCTCGCGCTCGCCGAGCGGTGGCAGATCCCGGTGGTCACCACGTGGAACGGCAAGAGCGCCTTCCCCGAGGACCACGAGCTGTTCGCCGGCAGCGTCGGCCAGACCGGCACGATGACCGGCAACGCGATCGCGAGCTCCGCCGACGTCGTGATCTCGGTCGGCTGCCGCTTCACCGACTGGTCCGCCTCCAGTTACGCCAAGGGCGTCAGCTTCTCCATCCCGCCCGCGAAGCTGATCCACATCGACATCGACCCGCACGAGATCGGCAAGAACTACCCCGCCGAGGTGGGCATCGTCGCGGACGCGCAGCGTGCCGTGGCCGCCATCGTCGACTCACTTCCCTCGAAGGGCGTCGACCGCTCCGAGTACCTCGCCGAACTCGCGAGCCTCAAGCAGGACTGGGAGGAGAAGCTCGCCGGCCGCCGCGACAGCGACCGCTTCCCGTTCACCTCCCAGCGCCCGCTCGGCGCCCTGCGCAACGTGCTCCCGCGCGACGCGATCATCGTCGCCGGCTCGGGCAACACCCAGGGAGCGGTCAAGCAGACCTTCCCGGTCTACTCACCGCGCACCCACCTCACCTCCGGCGGCTTCTCCTCCATGGGCTGGGCCATTCCGGCCGCCGTAGGGGCCAAGCTCGCCCGGCCGGAGAGCCCCGTGGTGTGTGTCCTCGGCGACGGCGACTTCCTGATGACCTCCCAGGAGATCGCCCTGAGCGTCACCGCCGACGCACCGGTGATCTTCGTGGTCCAGAACAACGCGGGCTACATGTCGATCCGCGGCGGCCAGCGCAAGCAGACCTCACGGCACATCGGCACCGAGTTCTCGCACCCCGACGGCTCGCCGTACAGCCCCGACTTCGCGGCCATGGGCCGGGCTTTCGGGATCGAGTCGTGGAAGGTCAACGACGCCGCGTCCCTGGAGCCGACCCTGCGCAAGGCCGTCCAGTCGGGAGCGCCCGCCCTGGTCGAGGTCCCCACGGACCGCGACGCCGCGGGCCCCTGGGTGCCCGGCTGGTGGGACTTCCCGATCCCGGCGTACATCACCGACGAGCGACAGGAGGAATACGACCGCATCCGGGCCACCGAGCAGCACCTCTGAGACGGCCCGAGGCCCTGTGACGCCTACCGCCCGTGCAGCCGATACAGGCCGCACGGGCGGTAGGCATGCGGAGCGGACGGTCCGTCAGACGGTCCGGACGACGGTGCCGCCGTCCTCGAGTGCGGTGACTTCCCCGGCGGCCGCGGTGGTGTCCGTGACAAGGGTGTGCAGCAGGGCGGCGGCGCCGACGTGGGCGTAGGCGGTGTGGCCGAGTTTGCTGCCGTCCGCGGCGCCGATGACACGGCGGGCGGAGGCGATGCCCGCCTTCTTCACCGCGGCGTCGTCGAGGTCGTAGGCGGTCAGGCCGTCGGCCGCGGTCAGCCCGCAGCAGCCGATGACGGCGGTGTCGAAGCGCAGGGCGGCCAGGGACGCGAGGGTGAGGGGGCCGGTGAGGGCTCCTTCGGCGGCGCGGGGCTGTCCGCCGGGCACGACCAGGGTGGCGGGCCCGGGTGTCTCGGCGAGGAGATGGATGGCCTGCAGGGACAGGGGCATCACGGTGACGGGCCGTTCACGCAGGAGACGGGCGACCTCCAGGCAGGTGGTGCCACTGTCCAGCAGGACGCTCTCGCCGTCGGCCACGAGTGCGGAGATCTCGGCGGCGATCCGGCGTTTGGCGTCGACCGCCTCGTGGGCGCGCAGCGCGAAGGGGGGTTCCTCGCCCCGGAGCAGCAGGGTGCGGGCCCCGCCGCGGATCCGTTCGAGGACGCCCTGGGCGGCGAGGGTGTCGAGGTCGCGCCGGATGGTCATCTCCGAGGCGCCGGTCAGCTCCGCCAGTTCCTGGACCGTGGCCCCTCCGGAGTCCCTGACGACCTTTGCGATCAGCCCGTGCCGGTCTGCGTTGCTCATGCCGCGATTGAACACCACCAGGAAACGAACAATCAACTTGTTCATTAGGTCAGCTTTCAAACAGGAAGAATGTTCGTTACGTTGGGCGGCATGGAACGTTCCCTGCGAGCCGCCCGCGTGGCGACCTATGTCTACTTCGTCCTGTACGGCACCTTGCTGGGCACCTGGGTGGTGAACATCCCGGCGATCGAGGAGCGCGTGGGCATCAGCCACGCCGCGCTCGGCGGCCTGCTGGTGGTGCTCGGGCTCGGAGCCTTCGTAGGCATGCAGGTGGCGGGTCCCCTGACCGACCGCCTCGGGACCCGCGTCGTGGTGCCCACCGGGGGCGTGCTCTGCGGCGCGACCCTTTTCCTGCCCGGTCTCGCCCACGACCCGTGGACGCTGGCCGCCGCGCTGCTGGTCTTCGGGCTCTGCAACGGCTGCCTGGACGTCAGCATGAACGCCCACGCCGTGCACGTGGAGAAGGCGTACGGCCGCCCGGTCATGTCCGGCTTCCACGCCACGTTCTCCGTCGGCGGTGTCCTCGCCGCGCTCGCCGGGGCGGGGGCGGCGAGCGCCGGACTGCACCCGGCCGCGGGCATGGCCGCCATGGGAGCCGCGGGCGTCGTGATCGCCCTGGCCTCGGCACGTGCCCTGCTGCCTGCCGCTCCCGCCGTCGAGAGCTCCGACTCCGCCAAGGAGGCCGGGACGTCACCGGCCGTCGAGCGCAGCGGCACCACGGGCCGGGTCTGGCTGCTGGCCGTCCTGGCGCTGATGGTGATGCTGTGCGAAGGCGCCGCCAACGACTGGAGCGCCCTGCACCTGAAGGACGTCATGGGTGCGTCCGCCGGTACGGCGGCCTTCGCGTACGGCACCTTCGCCGCGGCCATGACCGTCGGCCGACTGCTCGCCGACCGCTTCGCCGCCCGGTTCGGTTCCCTGGCGATCCTGCGTCATGGCGCGATCATGGCCGCCGTCGGCATCACCCTCGTGGTCCTCGGCCCGTGGCTGGGGGCCGTGTTCACCGGCTGGGCGCTGTTCGGCCTGGGCCTGTCCGGCACCGTCCCGCAGTTGTTCAGCGCGGCCGGGCACGCCGACCCCGCCGCCGCCGGGGCCAACGTCTCCCGCGTCGCAGGACTCGGTTACGTCGGCATGCTCGCCGGCCCCGCGGTGATCGGCTGGCTGACGCACGTCGTCGCCCTCAATCACGCCTTCGTCCTGTTGACCCTGCTGTGCGTGACCACCGCCGTGGGCGCCGGCGTCCTGCGTACCGGACCCGACCGCACCCGCCGGCGCGAGATGGCGGCCAACACCCCCTGACCGCTTGTGCGGCACGGTCCCTGACAGCCGTGCCGCACAAGCTCCCTTTTCCCCGCCTCACCCGAGGCCGGGGGCAAAGCCCTCAGCCGACCGAAGGAGTCCCAGATGTCCGAGTCCTCCTCACCTCCCACCCCCGGCCGTGTCGGTGTCATGCTGCCGCTCGATCTCCCCGTCGGCGAGGTGCTGCCCTATGTCCGGCGTGCCGAGGAGCTGGGGTTCCACCAGGTCTGGGTGGTGGAGGACCTCGGCTGGCGGGGCGGTGTCGCCCAGGCCGCCACCGTCCTGGCCTCCACCACGAACCTCACCGTGGGGATCGGGATCATGCCCGCCGGCGCCCGCAACGTGGCTTTCGCCGCGATGGAACTGGCCACCCTCGCCCAGCTCCACCCCGGCCGGCTCATCGCGGGAATCGGTCACGGCATGCCCGGCTGGATGCGCCAGGTGGGGTCCTGGCCCGCCAGCCCCCTGACGCTGATCGAGGAGTACGCGAGAGCGCTGCGCCTGCTCGTCGCCGGTGAGCCCGGCCCCGAGAACGGCCGGTACGTGCGCTGCGAAGGCGTCGTCATCACCGAGACCCCGGACATCGTCCCCCCGGTGGTCCTGGGCGTCCGCGGCCCCAAGTCGCAGGCCGTCGCGGGCGAGGTCGCCGACGGGCTCCTCCTGGCCGAGCCCGCCGCACCCGGCTACATCACCGCCTCCCTGCGCAACCTGGGCCCCGCCGCCGCGAACTCTCCGGAGATCGTCGTCTACGACGCCGCCGCCGTGGACGACGACGAGGAAGCCGCCCTGACCCGCGTCCGCGCGGCCCTGGAGTCGGTCGGTGAGCCGCAGTGGGCCGCGCACATCGACCCCCTGCCCTTCGCCGGGGAACTGCGCGCACACCGCGCCGCCAGCCCCGACGCCCAGCACTTCGCCGAGACGATGCCGACCGAGTGGGTCCGCGCGTTGAGCATCGCCGGCACCCCTGACCAGGCCCGCGCCGCGATCGAGGCCCGCCACGCGGCCGGCGCGACCAGCGTCGTCCTCGCCCCGGCGGGCCCCGACCGCCTGGCCGCACTGGACTCGCTCGCCCGCGCCCTGCCCCACCGGCACTGACCCGAACGCCCCCGAACCCCAAGGGACCTTTCATGTCCACCGACCGCCGCCGCGTCGTCCTCTTCGACCTCTTCGGTGTCATAGCCCGCCACCAGCGCCCGGGCGCCCTGGAGAAGATGGCCGCCCGCTGCCACACCTCCACCGAGGACTTCACCACGGCCTACTGGACCCACCGCCCGCCCTACGACGCCGGCCTGCAGACCGCGTCCGCGTACTGGACCGACGTACTGCACGCGCTCTCCCGCACCGCCGACGCCGACACGATCGAGGAGCTGCGACTCACCGACATCGACAGCTGGTCCCGCGTCGACGAGCGCATGGTCACCTACGTGCAGGACCTGCGAGAGCGCGCCCGGGTCGCCCTGCTGTCCAACATCCCCGCGGACCACGCGGACGCCTTCCTCGCCGCCCAGCCCTGGCTGCACGACCTCGACCACCTCACCTTCTCCGGAAGGATCGGCGCGGCCAAGCCCGACCCGGCCGCCTTCCAGCACTGCGTCATCGCCCTGCGGGCCGCACCCGCCGGCTTCCTCTTCATCGACGACCGCGAGGAGAACGTCCGCGCGGCGCAGGCCGTCGGCATGGACGGGCACGTCTTCACCGGTCAGGACGCACTCGCGGCCGTCATCGACGCGTGGCTTCCCGGGCTCACGGGCCGACGCCTCGGCTGAGTGCCGGCACCCGACCTCGTATCTCACTCTGCGAGACGTCAATACCGAAAAACAAGACGGCTGACATCGTTGCATCACCCATGTTTCAAACGTGAAAGACCGAGCGATGCCCGCACCAGACACCGGTTCAGCCCCCACGCCCGTCAACCCGCGGTCCCGCGTGCTCGTCGCCAGCCTCATGGGCACGACGATCGAGTTCTACGACTTCTACATCTACGCGACCGCCGCGGTGCTCGTCTTCCCTCAGCTCTTCTTCCCGAGCAGCGACCCGACCACCGCGCTGCTGTCGTCCTTCGCGGTCTTCGGCGCCGCGATGGTGGCCCGTCCGATCGGCGCCGTCGTCTTCGGCCACCTCGGTGACCGGCTCGGCCGCAAGAAGACCCTCGTCGTCTCGCTGCTGACCATGGGCATCGCCACGTTCCTCATCGGTGTTCTGCCCACCTACGCGCAAGCCGGCTGGCCGGCCACCGCGTTGCTCGTGCTCATGCGTCTCGCGCAGGGCTTCGCGCTCGGCGGCGAGTGGAGCGGCGCCGCCCTGGTCGCGACCGAGAACGCGCCCAGCGGCAAGCGCGCCCTGTACGGCACCTTCCCGCAACTGGGCGCCCCGCTCGGCTTCATCATCGGCAACGGTCTGTTCCTGGTCATGGGCGCGCTGCTGCCGTCCGCGGCCGGCGCGGACACCTCGCAGCCCTCGGACGCCTTCGTCAGTTGGGGCTGGCGCGTCCCGTTCCTGTTCTCCGCGGTGATGGTCGCGATCGGCCTGTGGGTGCGCTCCCGGCTCGTCGAGTCGGCGGTGTTCGCCAGGACCCGCGAATCCGGCGGAGTGCGGCGGCTGCCGCTCGTCACCGTGGTGCGCAGCCACGGCAGGCAGTTGGTCCTGGGCACCTTCATCATGCTGGCGACCTACGTGCTCTTCTACCTGATGACGACGTTCTCGCTGAGCTACGGACGCGCCGCGCAGGACGCCGCCGTGCCCGGACTCGGCTACGACTACACCACGTTCGTACTCATGATGATCTTCGGTGTGCTGTTCTTCGCCGCGTTCACCCTGGTCTCGGGTCCGCTCGCGGACCGGTACGGGCGGCGCACCATCCTGATCCGGGTCACCGCCGCGATCATGGTCTTCGGACTGGTCTGGGTGCCGCTGATCGATCTCGGCACCCTCGGCGTGGTGCTGTGGCTCGTCGTCGGCTTCACCCTGATGGGCATGACGTTCGGACCGATGGGCGCGCTCCTGCCCGAGCTCTTCCCGACCAGCGTCCGCTACACCGGCTCCGGCATCTCGTACAACGTCAGCTCGATCCTCGGGGCGGCGGTCGCCCCGTTCATCGCCGTGGCGCTGTGGGAGGCCGGGGACGGCTCGCCGTGGCTGGTCGGCGTCTACCTCTCGGCGATGGCGGCGCTGACGCTGATCGCGCTCCTGCTCGGCAAGGAGACCAAGCACATCTCTCTGGACGACCGCGAGGCCGCCTCCAGCGATGATGTGCCCCGGACTCGGGCGGGCTCCCCCGCCCCCTGAAGCCGGCCCTCGAACCGACCCTCAAACCGACCGGCGCTCACCACCGCCGGGTCGCGAGCCTCCTCGCGCCCGGCGTACGGCCATCGTCGCGGGGCATAACAACAACCCCTCGACCCAAGGGGACTTCAGCCCCACCCGCACCAAGGGAGCCCCCATGCTGCGTGGCATCGACGTGAGCGCCTACCAGTCCTCCTCCTACAGCACCGACGGCCTCTCCTTCGTCTTCGTCAAGGCGACCGAGGGGCGTTCCTACGTCAACCCCAAACTGGCCGCCCAGACGAAGCGCGCGCGGGACGCCGGGCTGGTCGTCGGCTTCTATCACTTCCTGTGGCCCGGCAACCTCACCGCCCAGGCCGAGTACTTCGTCGGCAAGGCCCCGGACCGGGCGGGCGACATCCTCGCCGTCGACTGGGAGACGACCGGTGAGGGGACACACGCGAGCAACGCCGAGAAGGACCGGTTCCTGCGCAAGCTGAAGGAGCTGCGGCCGAACAACCGGGTCGTCCTCTACGCCAACCGCGACTTCTGGCTGAACGTCGACACGACGTCCTACGCGGGCGACGGCTTGTGGATCGCCGATTACGTCTCGGCGGGCAAGCCCCGCATCAAGGCGAAGTGGCGCTTCCACCAGTACACCGACGACCCGCTGGACAAGAACGTGGCCGCCTTCGACAGCAGGACGGCGCTGCGGAGATGGGCTGAGGACGCCTGAGCAGCGGGGTGTCCTGAGCCCTGTCGTGCGGAACAGCTCGGCCGCGAGGTGCGGTTCTTCCCAGCCGACGCCGAGATGATCCGAACGGCAGGGCCCAGGCCGTGTCCGCAAAGTCCCGCCTGCCCCACCCTCCGGGCGGACGCAGGGACTGTGCGGACACGACCTAGCTGTATTGACCCGCAGCGTTGTTTGCACGGCTGATCGGTGGCTGGCCTCCAAGGGCGGTGTGGCAGCGATGGTAGTTGTAGACGTGGAGGAAGTCGGTCAGGGCTGCGCTGCGTTCGGTGTTGCTGGTGTAGGGCCGCTGGTAGGCCCATTCGTCGAGCAGGGTGCGGTTGAAGCGTTCGACCTTGCCATTGGTCTGCGGGCGGTAGGCGCGCGTCAGCTTTCCGGTCGCGCCGATCTCGGTGAGCACCTGTTTCCAGGCCAGGCCCTTGCGGTAGGCCCAGGCATTGTCGGTCAGCACGCGTTCGATGCGTGCGATGCCGTGGGCGTGGAAGAAGGCGGCTGCGCGGGTGAGGAAGCCTGCGCAGGTCGCGACCTTCTCGTCCGCGTGGATCTCGCTGTAGGCGAGGCGGGTGTGGTCGTCGACTGCAGAGTGGACGTAGTCGAAGCCCATGCCGCGGATCGGCCGGCCGGCGTCGCGGCCGCGGACCTTGTGACCGCCTCCGTCGGGGATGCGGCCGAGTTTCTTCACGTCGACGTGGATCAGTTCGCCGGGGCGGTCGCGTTCATAGCGGCGGATCACGGTGCCGGTGGGCCGGTCCAGCCAGGCCAGGCGGTTGAGGCCGTGGCGTGTCAGGACGCGGTGCACGGTGGAGGCGGGCAGGCCCAGCACCGGGCCGATACGGGCCGGGCCGAGCTTGCGGTCCCGACGCAGCCGGCACACCTGGTCCTCCACGGTCGCCGGGACCCGGTGCGGCGTCCTGCGCGGCCTGCTGGAACGGTCGGCAAGCCCGGCCTGGCCTTGATGGCGCCAGCGGCGGATCCACTTGTGGGCTGTGGCCCGCGAGACGCCCATCTCGGCCGCCACATGAGCGACAGGACGGCCCGAGCGGACACGTTCGACGAGCAGTCGCCTGCCATGGACGGTCAGCCGGGCATTACGGTGGGACACGAAGACCTCCGTGCGGTGTGTTCCTAGACAGCTCCACCACATCGGAGGTCTTCGCCATGTTCAAGACCCGCCAGTGTCAACAACGCTCGTGATCAATACACCTAGCCCCTGAACTCCGGCGTGCGCTTCGGGGACGCCTCCGTCAGGGCCTTCGTGACCGCCTCCACGCCGTCGCGCAGGCCGTAGACCGGGGTGCCGGGCTGCTGGCGCCAGGAGTCGTCGATGCCGCCCGCGTCGACGGTGTCGAAGCCGAGCGCGTCGATCAGTTCCCGAACCTTGCGCTTGGCCGCCTCGTCGTCGCCCGCCACCGGCAGGGCCATGCGGCCGGGGTCGCCGGCGGGGAGCGGGCGGTCCAGGATGTCCTGGGCGAAGGTGCCGTTGAAGGCCTTGACGACCGGGTGGCCGAGGTGGCGTTCCGTCCAGCGGCTCTCGGTGAGGCCGTCGTCCTCGATCGCGGCGATCCTGCCGTCGCGCTGCCGGGGGTAGTAGTTGCCGGTGTCGATGACCGCGACGCCGGCCGCCGCGCCGTCGAGCAGGCCGGAGGGAAGGTCCGGGACGGCCTTCAGCGGAACGGTGACGACGACGATCTCGGCGCCCCGGGCCGCCTCCCCGACCGTCACGGGCGTCGCGCCGGTCTCCTCCGCGAGGGACGCGAGCGTCTCGGGCCCGCGGGAGTTGGCGACGGACACGTCGTGGCCGAGGGCGGTGAGCCGCCGGGTCAGGTTGCCGCCGATGTTGCCCGCTCCGATGATGCCGATCTTCATGTCCTCGCCTCGCCCTTCCGGGGATGAACAGCGCCTCGTGAAATCTCGTGACCGGTCAACCTCCGCGGCGGATGGGCTATTCCGGGCCGGGGAAGGGCTCCTCGCGCACGTCGTCCGGACACGGCGAGGGGCCCGGTCCGAGATCGTGGACCGGGCCCCTCGCTCGCGGCCGGCGAGCGGTGCGCCTACTTGTTCAGGTAGGCCCAGAACTCGTCGAAGCTCAGCCGCTTGTCGCCGTCGAGGTCGCGGGTCTTGATGACGACCTCGGCGACCGACTCGGTGACGTTCCAGTCACCCGTCCGGGCCAGGGCGGCCTTGAACTCGGCAGCGGTGATGAATCCGTCACCGTCCGTATCGATCCGCTCGAACTGCTTGCGTGCTTCCTCGATGTCCGCCACCGATCCGCCCCTCATCTCGTGCTGTGCGTCCTGATGACGCAGGTCTGACGGAGGTCAGGTTAACCGGCCGTGCCCACCTCCGGCGCGGCGGCACCGGGCGCCCCGCGACGGACGCCGCTCACCGGAAGACGCCCGTGTGGCCGAGCGAGTAGCGGCCGGGCTGCGGGTAGACCGCGAGGCCGTGCGGGCCGCTGCCGACCGGGATGCGGGCGAGCTGGGTCCCGGTGCGGGTGTCGACGGCGTACACCTCGGCGTCGTAGCGGCCGGACAGCCACAGCACCTTGCCGTCGGCGGAGACACCGCCCATGTCGGGGCTGCCGCCGTCGGGCAGCTGCCACTTCTTGGTCAGCTTGCCCTGGGTGAAGTCGAAGATCGAGATCGTGCCCTCGCCGCGGTTGGTCACGTACATCTCGCGTGAGTCGCGGCTGACGTAGAGGCCGTGGCAGCCCTTGCCGGTGGGCATCAGGGTGGGCTCGGTGAACCGGTCGCCGTCCAGGACCCACATGCCGTGGGCCATCATGTCGGCGATGTAGAACCTCTTGCCGTCGGGCGAGACCTTCACGTCCTGCGGCATGGCGCCCTGGAACGGCAGCCGCTGCTGGCCCACGACCTCCATCTTCTCGGTGTCGACCTTCAGCAGCTCGCCGCTGAACTCGCAGGAGACGATGAAGTAGCGGCCGTCGAGGGAGAAGTCGGCGTGGTTGACGCCGTAGCAGGAGACCGGGACGGTCTTCCTGATCTCCATGGTGTGCGGGTCCCGGAAGACCAGCTCGCGGTCGAGGGAGGCCATGACGACGGCGTATCTGCCGTTGGGCGTGAAGTACAGGTTGTACGGGTCGTGGACCTCGACGTCCTTGCCCGCCTTGCCGGTCTTCGGGTCGATCGGGGTGAGGGTGTGGCCGCGGTTGTTGTTGACCCAGAGCGTCTTCAGATCCCAGGAGGGCACGACGTGCTGGGGCTGCCGGCCCACCCGGATCGTCTCGATGATCTCGTACGTCTTCGGATCGATGACGGTGACCGTGTCGGACTCGGTGTTGGGGACGTAGACCCGGGACGGGAAGTCCTTGACCACCGGGGACAGCTTGTTCGGGCGGTCGGCCGCGTACACGTCCTCGGGGTCCAGGACGGGCGGCATGCCGGGCAGGCCCTTCACGGGCTTCTTCTCGGGCGGGAGGGGCACGGCGGCCTTGGTGCCGTGCGCCGCGGAGGTCCGTTCCCCGCCTCCGGTGCCACAGGCGGCGAGGGCGGCGAGGACGGCACCCGCGACCAGGGTGCTCTTGACGAGATGGGGGCGCATTGCACCATTTAATGGGCGTACCCAAGGGAAAAGCGTGATTCGTCCGTCCGGCGACCGGGTGAGGCACCGGGCGTGCTCAGCGGTCGGCGACCCGCATCTCGAACCAGGTGGTCTTGCCCCGGGGCAGGAGGTCGACTCCCCAGCGGTCGGCCAGCTTGTCGACGAGGAACAGGCCACGGCCGCTGATGTCCATCTCCTGGACCGGCATCAGGCACGGCAGCCCGCGGGAGGGATCGCGGACCTCCACGCGGATCCAGCCGCGGCGCCGGTGCAGACGCAGTCCGAAGACACGGGCGCCGGTGTGGCGTACGGCGTTGCCGACCAGTTCGGAGACGAGCAGCACCGCGTCCTCGGTGGTCTTGGCGGTGAGTCCCCAGTGGCGCAGGATGACGACCTGGGTGAGCCGTCTCGCGGTGGCCGCGGACTCGGGGCGGGACGGCAGTGGAACCTCTGCCTCCGCCGGGTTGCCGTACAACTCCAGCGCTTTGAGCGCGTGTTCGTCCTCGACGGTCGGCGACCAGCGCGCCGCGGCCGCATGTGCGTGTCGCCGCGGCTGTTCCATACCCTCCAGCCCCGCCATGCCCCCATCATGGCCGCCCGCAGCGCCCGACGGGGCCGTTCCCGGGGAATACACCCCGGGGAACGGGCGGCGGACCGGCGATCATCCGTCATATGCCGCAGGCATTTCGAGGCCGTCGACACCCCGTCCGACCTGCTGGAACGTTGCATTCCAGGGTAATCGCCGGACTCTCCCGTTCCGGCACGCTTAAGGTTGCCTTAAGGCTCCCATAAACCGCCCCATCGAGGGACCCCGGGTCAGACACCGCGTCAATTGCAAGCCCCTGGACGGATGTCAGAGGAACTTCGCCTTCCCCGGGCCCTCCTCCACGAAGCTGCGCATCCCGCGCTCACGGTCCTCGGTGGCGAACAGACCCGCGAACCAATTCCGTTCGATCGCGAGCCCCGTGTCGATGTCCGTCTCCAGACCCGTGTCGATCGACTCCTTCGCGGCCCGCAGCGCGAGGGCCGGGCCCTGAGCGAGCTTCGCGGCCCAGGCGTGCGCTTGGGCGTACACCTCGTCGGCGGGGACGACCCGGTCCACCAGGCCGATCTCACGGGCCTCCTCGGCCTTGACCATCCGGCCCGTGAAGATGAGGTCCTTGGCCTTGGAGGGGCCGACCAGGCGGGCCAGGCGCTGGGTGCCGCCGGCGCCGGGGATCAGGCCGAGCAGGATTTCCGGCTGGCCGAGCTTGGCGTTCTCGCCGGCGATACGGAAGTCCGCGCACAGGGCGAGTTCGCAGCCGCCGCCCAGCGCATAGCCCGTCACGGCCGCGACGACCGGCTTGGGGATCCTGGCCACCGCCGTGAACGAGTCCTGCAGGGCACGGGAGCGCAGCACCATCGCGGTGTGGTCCATCGCCTGCATCTCCTTGATGTCCGCGCCGGCCGCGAACACCTTCTCCCCGCCGTAGAGCACCACCGCCCGGACGTCCTCGCGCCGCGCGGCCTCCTCGGCGAGTTCCTTCAGCCGGTCCTGCGTGGCGATGTCCAGCGCGTTCATGGGCGGGCGGTCGAGACGGATGGTGCCGACGCCTTCAGCGACTTCGAGAGAGACGGTCATAGGCAGCAGGTTAACGGGGGCTAACAGGATTGGGGGCGGTGCGGTGGGTCACATCGGCCGGGGGTCCGGGGGTTGCCCCCGGGCAGGCACAGCACGGCGACCAACGCCGAAGGACCCGGTGCGGTCGGTCGCACCGGGCCCTCGCGTCATGCCTGAACTACTTCTTCCACTTCTCCCAGGACATGTTCCAGCCGTTGAGCCCGTTGTCCGGGTCGACGATCCGGTCCTCGGAGTTCTTGACGACCACCACGTCACCGATCATCGAGTGGTTGAAGAACCACGCGGCCGGCACCTTCTTGTCCCAGCCGCCGCGCACGTCCCGCAGCCCGATGCAGCCGTGGCTGGCGTTGTAGTTGCCGAAGGCGCCGCTCGCCCAGTAGTTGCCGTGCAGGAAGGTGCCGGAGGTGGTCAGGCGCACGGCGTGCGGGACGTCCTTGATGTCGTACTCACCGCCGTAGCCGACCGTCTCGCCGTTCATCCGGGTGACCGTGAGCATCTCGCTGATGACCATCTGGCCGTTCCAGGTCTCCATGCCGGGCTGGCCGGTGGTGACGGGGATGGTCTTGATGGTCTTGCCGTCCCGCATGACCTTCATCGTGAGCTTCTTGGCGTCGACCACGGAGACCTGGTTGCGGCCGATGGTGAACTTCACCGTCTTGTCCTGCTCGCCGTAGACGCCGGAGCGGCCCTCGACGCCGTCGAGGTTCAGGTCCACGGTCACCTTGGTGCCGGGCTTCCAGTACTTCTCCGGCCGGAAGTCGAGGCGGTCGTTGCCGAACCAGTGGCCCTCGACGTCGACGGCCGGCTCCGTCTTGATGCGGATGGCCTTCTCGACGTCCTCCGGTGCGGTGATGCCCCGGGAGAAGCGGATGGAGAACGGCATCCCGACGCCGACCTTGGACCCGTCCTCAGGGGTGAAGGTGCCGGTGAAGGTGTTCTCCGGGGTCAGCGTGGTGAAGCCCGCGTCCTCCGCGGCCGTGCGGCCCTCGGAGTCCTTGGCCACAGCGTGGACCGTGTACTTGGTGGCGCCGGCCAGATGGGTGGACGGCGTCCAGTCGGCGCCGTCCCCGGATATCTCGCCGTCGACCTTCCTGCCCTCGGCGTCCTTGACCTCGACCTCGGTCAGCTTCCCCTTCGTCGCGGTGACCTTCAGCGCACCGCTCGTGTCGACGGCCTTCGCCCCGTCCTTGGGGGTAATGCCCACGACCGCCTCGGACTGCTGGCTCTGCGCGCCGCCCGAGTCCTTGCCCTTGTCGTCGCCCTCGCCGGAACCGGGGCCGCTTCCCCCGCCGCCGCACGCCGTGACGGCGAGAAGCAGCACGCCGATCGCCGACGCGAGCACTCCGTTCCTGCGCCCAACCGACGCCCCCGATATCGGTCGCCCGTTCACGTGGTTCTCCCCTCCCAGGGCCTGGTCAGGCCCGCACCCCGCGCGTCCCCCGCGCGTCGGCGCATATTAACCACAAGGCACCGGGCACCGGCGGCCTGCGATTGTCACCGTTCGGTCCCAACGGATCACAGGCCAACCCACCCCGCTGTCCGGTTACTTCACCGCACTGCCTGCCTTCCATGCATTCCAGCCCATATTCCATCCTCCGAGCCCGTTGTCGGGAGAGACCTTTTTGTCATTGCTGTTGACGACCTCCACGACGTCCCCGACGAGGCTGCGGTCGAAGAACCAGCCGGCCGGGGTGTCCGAGCTGCCGCCCTTCACATCGCGCAGTCCGATGCAGCCGTGGCTGACGTTGGTGCGGCCGAACACGGAGCGGTGCGCCCAGTAGTTGCCGTGCAGGAAGGTGCCGGAGTCGGTCAGGCGCATGGCATGGGGGACGTCGGGGATGTCGTACTCACCCTTGCCGTCGCGCTTCTTGAAACCGACCGTGGCGCCGTTCATCCGGGTGACGTCGAGCATCTCTGTGACCACCATCTTGCCGTTGTACGTGGTGTTCCCGGGCGCGCCTGCCGTGACGGGCACGGTGGCCAGGGGCTCGCCGTCGCGCCGGACCTCCATGGAGTGCGCGGCGGCGTCGACCACGGAGACCTGGCTGCGGCCGACGGTGAACGAGAACGTCTTGTGCTGCAGGCCGTAGACGCCGGGCGCGCCCTCGACGTCGCGCAGACGCAGGGCGACGGTGACCTGGGTGCCGGGTTTCCAGTAGTCCGCGGGGCGGAAGTCGAGGCGGGACCTGCCGAACCAGTGCGGGCGGATCTCGACGGCCGGGCGGGCGGTGACCCGCACCGCGCGTTCGACGGCGGCGCGGTCGGTGATCTCTCGGCTGAACTCCAGGGAGACGATCATGCCGGTCCCGACCGTGGCGCGGTTCTCCGGGGCGACGTAGCCGATGAAGCGTTCCTCGGGGACGTACGTGGTGAAGGTGGTGTGCCGGGCCGAGCGGCGGCCGTCGCCGTCCACGGCCACCGCGTCGATCGTGTACTTGGCGGCCAGCGCGAGCCGCCGCTCGTCGGGTTCCCAGGTCAGCCCGTCGGCGGAGAGGTGCCCGGGCACCGGGGACTCCTGCGCGTCCTGCGACCTGACGACCTTCACCTTCTCCAGCCGGCCGTCGGGCACGCGCACCCGCAGCCTCCTGTCGGGGCGCACACCCCTGCTGCCGTCGTCGGGCGAGACCTTGATGACGTCCTCGGGCGCCGGGGGCGCGCCGAACGCCCCGGTGATCCCGCCCGCGTCGTCCGAGGTACACCCCGTGGCCCCGGCCAGGAGCCCTGCCCATGTCACTACGGCGGCCAGCGCGGCCCTCGCGCGCCGCGCGCGCCCTTGTACGTGCCTCACGCGGTGCCCAACGACCGGCCGCGTCCCCGGGAAACGACCATGCCCGCCCCCGGGGAAACGTGAGTGCGACCCACCCTCTGGGCAGAACAGTGGGGAGGACGACGCGCAGGGGAGCCGCGACCCGGGCCGCAGCACAGGGCCACACCCCTCTGTCCCCCGTCGTCCCACGAGCCGGTGGGAGGCTGACAGGTGTCCAGCGCAGCCGAGCAGGAGGCGGTGGCCGGTCATCGGGCCACCGGGAACGGGCGCCAGGCCGCCGCCGTGAACGGCGCACGGAGGGCCGCGCCGCCGCCCACCGTGTCCGCGTGGCCGGGCGCGCCGACCCCGCTGGGCGCCCGCTTCCGGGTCGGCCCGGACGGGGTGGCGGGCACCAACTTCGCGTTGTGGGCGGGCGGGGCCGAGGGCATCGAGCTGTGCCTGTTCGACGAGGCGGGCAAGGAGTCGCGGGTCCGGCTCGCCGAGCTGACCCACGAGATCTGGCACGGCTTCGTCCCGGGCGTACTGCCCGGGCAGCGCTACGGCTACCGGGTGCACGGCCGCTGGGACCCGTGGACGGGCGCCCGCTGGAACCCGGCGAAGCTGCTGCTCGACCCGTACGCCCGCGCCGTGGACGGGGACTTCGGTCTGCCGCCGGAGGTGTACGGGCACGTCCGCGACTGGCCGCAGCAGCACGTCGCCGACACCGTGCGCGACGACCGGGACTCGGCGCCGCACGTGCCGAAGGGCGTCGTCGTCCACGATGACGACGACTGGGCCGACGACCGCCGCCCGAAGACGCCGTGGGCCGACTCGGTGATCTACGAGCTGCACGTCAAGGGCTTCACGCAGCTGCACCCGGGCATACCCGAGGAGTTGCGCGGCACCTACGCCGGTCTCGCGCACCCGGCGGCGATCGAGCACCTGGTCGGGCTGGGCGTGACGGCGGTGGAGCTGCTGCCGGTGCACCAGTTCGCGCACGAGGACCACCTGCTGCGCAGAGGTCTGAGGAACTACTGGGGCTACAACTCCATCGGTTACTTCGCCCCGCACGCGGGCTACGCGGCCTCCGGGACGGCCGGGCAGCAGGTCGGCGAGTTCAAGCGGATGGTGCGCGCCCTGCACGCGGCGGGGATCGAGGTCATCCTCGACGTCGTCTACAACCACACCGCGGAGGCGGGTGAGCTCGGTCCGACACTGTCCCTGAAGGGCATCGACAACCGGGGTTACTACCGCCTCCAGGACGACCCCCGGCGCTACGCCGACTACACCGGCTGCGGCAACACCCTGCACGTCGTCCAGCCGCACGTGCTGCGCCTGATCACGGACTCGCTGCGCTACTGGGTCACCGAGATGGGCGTGGACGGCTTCCGCTTCGACCTGGCGGCGGCGCTGGCCCGCTCCATGCACGACGTCGACATGCTCTCCCCGTTCCTGGCGGTCATCGCCCAGGACCCGGTGCTGCGCCGGGTGAAACTGATCGCCGAGCCGTGGGACGTGGGGTCGGGCGGCTACCAGGTCGGGGCGTTCCCTCCGCTGTGGACGGAGTGGAACGACCGGTACCGCAACGCCGTACGGGACTTCTGGCGGCATGCGCTGCCGGACGTGCGGGAGATGGGCTACCGCCTGTCGGGCTCCAGCGACCTGTACGCCTGGGGAGGACGCAGGCCGTACGCGTCCGTCAACTTCGTCACCGCGCACGACGGTTTCACCCTGCGCGACCTCGTGTCCTACGAGCGCAAGCACAACGAGGCCAACGGCGAGGGCAACCGGGACGGTACGGACGACAACCGGGCCTGGAACTGCGGCGCCGAGGGTGAGACGGACGACGAGGGCGTACGGGCGCTCAGGCGGCGCCAGCTCAGGAACCTCCTGACCACGCTGCTGCTGTCGACGGGCGTTCCGATGCTGGTCGCGGGCGACGAGCTGGGCCGCACCCAGCGCGGCAGCAACAACGCCTACTGCCAGGACAACGAGATCAGCTGGCTGGACTGGGAGCTGCTGGAGGACCCTGCCTGGCAGGCCCTGTTCGCGCTGACCTCCCGGCTGATCGCGCTGCGCCACCGCCACCCGGTGCTCAGGCGCCGGGCGTTCTTCTCGGGCCGGGCGCAGACCGCGGACGGGCTGCGCGACCTGGCCTGGTTCACATGCCGGGGCACGGAGATGACGGAGCAGGACTGGTACGCGCCGGCCGCCACGCTCGGCATGTACCTGTCCGGCCGGGACATCCCGGGCCGCGACGAACGCGGGGAGCAGATCCTCGACGACAGCTTCCTGGCCGTCCTGCACGCGGGCGAGGAACCGGTGGACTTCGCGCTGCCGGGGCCCCCGTGGGCCGAACGGTACGAGGTCGTCGTGGACACGAGCCTGGAGGAGCAGGGGGAGGCACCGGGCGTGGAACACCGCGCGGGGACGGAGATCACAGTGCCGGCACGGGCGGTGCTGCTCCTGCGCGTGACGGGCTGAGGCATCGTTTCGCCAACGTGGCCGAGAGGCCGGGCCGGGCCATGCCGACGCGGGCGGTGCTGCCGCGAGCGGCGGGCTGAGGTGCCGTTTCGCCAACGTGACCGAGAGGCCGGGCCGGGCCATGCCGATGCGGGCGGTGCTGCCGCGAGCGGCGGGCTGAGGTGCCGTTTCGCCAACGTGGCCGAGAGGCCGGGCCGGGCCATGCCGATGCGGGCGGTGCTGCCGCGAGCGGCGGACTGAGGTGCCGTTTCGTCGGTCGGCGGGGCCGGGGATTGTTGCGCCGCATTGCGGGTGCGTGAACGCGGCGGGGATCTTCTTGACCCCGCCGTCGCACCGCTGGCAGCGTCGCTGCTGAGCCTCGGCTCCACCCCCGCCCCCCCACCCCCCCCACTCCTCCCCTCGGACCCTCCAGGACCTCCGCATGCCCGAAATATCCCGTCGTGCCCTCGGTGCTCTTGTCGGCGGTGGTGCCGTGGGCGCCGTGGCCGGTACGGCCGGTGCCGCCGAGGCGGTTCCCGTCGAGCGCCCCTTCCGAGCCCGCCCCGGCGCCGCCTCCGGACAGCGCCCCAACATCCTGGTCATCCTCGGCGACGACCTCGGCTGGGCCGATCTGTCCTCCTACGGCGCCCCGCACATCCGCACGCCGAACCTGGACCGGCTGGCCCGCCAGGGGGTGCGCTTCACGGACGCCTACTCGGGCTCCGCGACCTGCTCCCCGACCCGGTTCAGCCTCTACACGGGGCGCTATCCGGGGCGTACCAAGGGCGGGCTCGCCGAGCCGATCGCCAACAGGTCACAAGGGCTCGACCCGAACCACCCGACCCTCGCCTCGCTGTTGAAGAAGGCCGGTTACGCCACCGCCCTGATCGGCAAGTGGCACTGCGGCTGGCTGCCCGACTACAGCCCCACCAAGTCCGGTTGGGACGAGTTCTTCGGCAACCACGGGGGCGTGCTGGAGTACTTCTCCAAGCTGGGGCAGCTCGGCGAATACGACCTCTACGAGGGCGACGCCGAGTACAAGGACCTGCGGTACTACACCGACGTCCTGACCGAACGGGCCGTGGAGTACGTGAGCCGCGACCACGGCCAGCCGTGGCTGCTCAACCTCAACTTCACCACCCCGCACTGGCCGTGGCTCGCGGAGGGCGACGAGGAGACCGGCGCCGAGATCGCGGAGAAGATCCGGAACGCGAAGAGCCAGGCGGAGGTGTCGGCCGCGCTCAACCACTACGACGGCGGCTCGGTCGCCAAGTACACCGAGATGGTGCAGAGCCTGGACGCGGCCGTCGGCGAGGTGCTCACGGCGCTGCGGCACTCCGGGCAGGAGGAGCACACGCTGGTGTACTTCGCCAGCGACAACGGCGGTGAGCGCTGGTCGTACCTGTGGCCGCTCAGCGGCGAGAAGTTCGTGCTTCAGGAGGGCGGCATCCGGGTGCCGACGATCGTGCGCTGGCCGCACCGGATCGACGGCAACCAGGTCAGTCACGCGCCCAACCTCTCTCCCGACTGGACCGCGACCTTCCTGGAGGTGGCCGGTGCGCGCCCCGATCCGGCCTACCCGCTGGACGGTGCGAGCCTGGCCGGATACCTGCTGCGGGGCGAGCAGCCGCCGGAGCACGACCTGTTCTGGCGCGTGCGGGCCAACCGGGCGCTGCGGCGCGGGAACTGGAAGTACTACCGGGACGCCGCAGGCAAGGACCACCTGTACGACCTCGCCGAGGACCAGCGCGAACAGGCCGATCTGGCCCCGGACCGGCCGGAGCTGCTCGCCGAGCTCAAGGCCGCCTGGGAGGAGACCGACCGAACGCTGCTGCCCTACCCCGCCTAGCCGGCCTGGCCGAGGATCCCCCGCTGGCAGGCCGTCGCGACCGCCGCCGCGCGGTCGTTGACGCCGAGCTCGGCGTACAGGTGGGTGGGTGGGTGACGAGCAGCACGGTCGCCCCGTTCGCGCGGATGTCCTCGATCAGCTCCCAGGTGTCGCGGCGGGCGCGCGGGTCAAGCCCGGCGGCCCGGACGCGGCCGGAGTCGGGCACGCGCAGCCCCTCGACGCACTCCACGGCGGCGGCGCGACGGCCGGCGTAGCTCTTGCGCAGCTCGGTGACTTCGATGACAGGTGCGGTCGGCATACGAAGAGGGTCCCGGTGAGGCGGGGCCCGGCACATCGGCCGTCACGCTCGAACGGGCATCGGCCGATCGGCTGATGCGGCCGTACGACACGGCAGGAGCGGCCGTACGGCCCGTCGAACGTTTTCCCAGGTCGTAGGACCAAAGGCCGAGCCGTGTCCGGCGGAAACTCGGTGGGCAGTGTCAGTGCCGATCCGTAGGCTCGCAACTGATGGCCACGACAACCGCCTCCACCCAGGACCGTTCCGCCGTGCGCTCGTTGCTGCGCCTGTGGCCGTACGTGCGGCCCGCGCGGGTGCGGCTGTTCACTGCCGCGTTCGTCGCGATACTCGCCTCCTGCGTGGGCCTGGTGATCCCGCTCGTCCTGAAGTGGATGGTCGACGGGCCGATCGCCGGGCGGGACCCGGCCGGGGTGTGGCTCGGCGCGCTGTATCTGCTGCTGCTCGGCTTCGCGGAGGCCCTGCTGTTCGGGCTGCGGCGGTGGCTGGTGGCCCGTCCGCTCACCCATGTCGAGGCGTCCATGCGGGCGGGACTCTACCGGCACCTCCAGCGGCTGCCGGTGGCCTTCCACGACCGGTGGGCCTCGGGGCAGTTGCTGTCCCGCGGCACCACCGATCTGATGCTGCTGCGCCAGTTCCTCGCCTTCCCCCTGACGTTTTTGCTGGTCAACGGGGTGACGATCGTCGTGGGCGTGGTCATCATGCTGCTCCAGGACTGGACGCTGGGGCTGGTCGTCCTCGGACCCGCCGTGCCCGTCATGGTCACCTGCCTGGTCTTCGAGAAGCGGTACGCGCAGGTGGCCCGGCGGGCCCAGGACCAGGTCGGCGATCTGACGACGGTCGTCGAGGAGAGCGTGCTCGGCATCCGCATCATCAAGGGCTTCGGCCGCCACCGGAGCCAGGCCCGGGCGTTCCGGGACCTGTCGCGGACGCTGCGCGGCACGGAACTGCGCAAGGCGCGGCTGCTGGCGACGATCTGGGGCGTCATCGTGACGCTGCCGGAGGTGGCGATCGGGGCGGCGCTGGTGGTGGGGGCCGTCCAGGTCGCCGACGGTGCCCTGTCGGCGGGGACGCTGGTGGCGTTCCTGTCGACGGCGCTGGCGTTGCGGTGGCCGGTGGAGTCGATCGGGTTCCTGCTGGCGATGAGCCAGGAGGCGGCGACGGCGACGGAGCGGTTCTTCGAGGTGATGGACGAGGAGGCCGAGCACACCGCCTCCGAACACGCCTCCTCCGACCACGCCACGTCCGAGCACACCGCCCCCGGGCACGCCTCCTCCGACCACACCGCCTCCGAGCACACCGCCCCCGGGCACGCCTCCTCCGACCACACCGCCTCCGAGCACACCGCCTCCGGTGTCCGGGCCGGTGCGAAGGTCCCGCAGGACATGGGTCTGCGCTTCCACCACGTCCGGTTCCGCTACCCGGACGCCCCGCCCGGTTCCCCTCCCGTCCTGCAGGACGTCGACCTGCACATCCGCCCCGGCGAGTCCATGGCCCTGGTCGGCGCCACCGGCAGCGGCAAGACCACCCTCACGGCGCTCGTCCCCCGCCTCTACGAGCTGACCTCGGGCCGCATCACCCTCGACGGCACCGACATCACCGAGCTGTCCCGAGAAGCGCTGCGTGCCAGGGTCGCCGTGGCCTTCGAGGAGCCCACGCTGTTCTCGGCCACGGTCCGCGACAACGTTCTCATGGGTGCGAAGGGCACCGCCGGCACAGCCGATCTGGAGCGTGCCCTCGCCGTCGCCCAGGCCGAGTTCGTGCATGCCCTGCCCCAGGGGACGGACACCCAGGTGGGCGAGCAGGGCCTCAGCCTCTCCGGTGGCCAGCGCCAGCGCCTCGCGCTCGCCCGGGCCGTCGTCGGGCAGCCGGAGTTCCTCGTCCTGGACGACCCGCTGTCGGCCCTGGACGTGCACACCGAGGCGGCCGTGGAGGCCGCCCTGCGGCAGGTGCTGGCGGACACCACCGCCCTGATCGTCGCGCACCGCCCGTCCACCGTGTTGCTCGCCGACCGCGTCGCGCTGCTGTCCGGCGGCCGGATCGCCGCGGTCGGCACCCACCACGAACTGCTGCGTACGAACGCCGAGTACGCACATCTGATGTCAGGGGAAATGTCAGGGGAAGAGGAGGGCGCACGATGACGGCGGCCAGCGGCGCACCGGCCGGCAACAAACCCGACGACCGATCCGACGACCGATCCGACGACGGACCCGACGATCGTCCCGCCGCCACCGGCGACCCCTTCGACCGGGACATCCTGCCCACCCCGCCGGGCGCCACCGGCGCCCTGCTGCGCTCCCTGCTCGCGCCCATGAAGGCCCGGGTCACGGTCACGACGCTCCTGCTGCTGCTCCAGCAGGCGGTCGTGCAGGCCGGCCCGCTGCTCGTGGCGTACGCCATCGACCGCGGCGTGCCGGCGTTCCGCGCGCAGGACCACGGGCCGCTGATCGCGGTGGGCGTCGGGTATCTGGTGTGCGCGCTGGCCGCGGGCGGGCTGCAGTTCGCGTTCGTCGCCGCCGCGGCCCGGGTCAGCCAGGACGTGCTGCTCGACCTGCGTGGCCGGATCTTCCGCCACGCGCAGGCGCTGAGCGTCGACTTCCACGAGCGCTACACCTCGGGCCGGCTCATCTCCCGCTCCACGACCGACGTGGAGTCGCTGCGCGAGCTGCTGGACGAGGGCCTCCAGGAGCTCGTGACGGTGATCCTGTCCTTCGTCTACATCTCGGCGATGCTGCTCTGGCTCGACCTGGGTCTCGGGTGCGTGGCGGTGGCGTCCCTGGTGCCGCTGTACGCGCTCGTGCGGTGGTACCAACGGCGGGCCGGGCGGGTGTACCGGGCGCGGTCGACCGCCATCGCGGCCGTGATCGTCAAGTTCGTCGAGACGATGAACGGCATCCGCCCGGTGCGCGCCTTCCGTCGAGAGTCCGCCAACGACGCGGACTTCGGCGAGCTCAACCGGCGGCACGAACGGGTCAACGGCGACGCGCTGCTGGAGATGGCCCGCTACGTCACCGGCTCCCGCCTGGTGGCCAACACGGCGGTCGCGGCGATCGTCCTGTGGGGCGCGCACCGGGTCGCGGACGGCACGCTGGCCCTCGGTGTGCTGGCGGCGGCCGTGCTGTACCTGCGGCGACTGTACGACCCCATCGACCGGCTCGGGATGTTCCTGAACTCCTACCAGTCGGCGGCGGCCTCGCTGGAGAAGATCGCCGGCCTGCTCGCCCAGGCCCCGTCGGTCCCCGAGCCGGCCACCCCCCGGCAGCTCCCGCCGCTCGAGAGCGAGCAGCCCGGCCGCGAAGTGGTCTTCGACGGCGTCCGCTTCGGCTACCGCACCGGCGGCGAGGTGCTGCCCGCGTTCGACCTCACCCTGCCGGCGGGGCAGACCGTCGCGGTCGTGGGCTCCACGGGCGCCGGCAAGTCGACACTGGCCAAGCTGTTGGCCCGCTTCTACGACCCCTCCGGCGGCCGGGTGCTGCTGGACGGCGTCGACCTGCGCGACCTCCCCGTGCCGGAACTGCGGCGCGGGGTGGTCATGGTGACGCAGGAGGCGTTCCTGTTCTCCGGCACGGTCGCCGACAACATCGCGATCGGCCGCCCGGACGCCACCCGCGAGGAGATGGAGCAGGCGGCGAAGGAGCTCGGCGCGCACGACTTCATCAGCTCCCTGCCCGACGGCTACGACACCGACGTGCGCAAGCGGGGTGGCCGGATCTCCGCCGGGCAGCGGCAACTGGTCGCGTTCGCCCGGGCGTTGCTGGCCGATCCGGCGGTCCTGATCCTCGACGAGGCGACCAGCTCGCTGGACATCCCGGGGGAGCGCGCGGTGCAGCGGGCCATGACGACGGTGCTGAAGGGCCGCACGGCCGTGGTCATCGCGCACCGGCTGTCGACCGTGGAGATCGCGGACCGTGTTCTGGTGATGGAGCACGGCCGGATCGTGGAGGACGGCGAACCGGCCGAACTCATCGCGGGCACGGGCAGGTTCGCGGATCTGCACCGGGCATGGCGGGACAGTCTGGCCTAGGGCGACGGCGGCGCAGGAGGAGGGCGGATGATCGACGCGTACGAGGACCCCGGCACACCCGATCACCGCGGCGGCGCCCGGTACCTGTGGTGGCTGGTCATGCGGCAGCCCGGGCGGTGTGCCGCCGGGGCGATGTTCGGCAGTGTGTGGATGGTGCTGCTGGCGGCCACGCCCTATCTGATGTCCCGGGCGATCGACGACGGGCTGGAGCCGGGCGACATGAGCGCGCTGGTGCTCTGGAGCGGCGCGCTGTTCGCGGTGGGCGCCTTCAACGCCTGGCTGAGCATCATGCGGCACCGCACCATGACGAGGGTCCGTATGGACGCCAACTTCCGCACGGTGAAGGTCGTCGTGGGCCAGGCGGTCCGGCTCGGGTCGTCCCTGTCCCGGCAGATGGGCGCGGGTGAGGTCGTCACGATCGGTGTGGGTGACGTCCAGACGATCAGCCAGTCCCTGACGGTCGTCGGCCCCGGCGTCGGCGCCGTCGTGGCCTATCTGGTCGTGGCCGTCCTGCTGATGTCGGTCTCTCCCCTCATCGCCGCCGTCGTCCTGCTCGGCATTCCGGTCCTCGTCCTGCTGGTCGGCCCGCTGCTCGGCCGGCTGCAGGGCTCGGAGGCGGAGTACCGCGAACGCCAGGGCGTCCTGACGGCCCGCATCGGCGACCTCGCCGGCGGCCTGCGGGTCCTCGCCGGCCTCGGCGGCAAGGACCTGATCTCGGACGCCTTCCGCCGGGACTCCGGGCGGCTGCGCGAACAGGGCTACCGCGTCGGGGCGGTGACCAGCTGGGTCCAGGCCCTGGGCATCGGCCTGCCGACGCTGTTCCTCGCGGTGGTGACCTGGCTCGCGGCGCGCCTGGCCGCGCAGGGCCACATCACCGTGGGCGAGCTGGTGTCGGTCTACGGCTATGTGGCGGTCCTGGTGGGCCCGGTGTCCTTCTGGGTGGAGTGCGGCTACCAGATCAGCCGCGGCCTGGTGTGTGCCCGCCGGGTCGTACGGTTCCTGCGCCTGGAGCCGGTGCCCGACACCGGCACCCGGGACGCCCCGTCCGAGCCCTCGGTGCTGCACGACCCCGAGTCGGGCGTACGCATCCCGCCGGGCGGCCTGACGGCGCTGGTGGCGGAGCACCCCGCGGACGCCACGGCCGTCCTGGACCGCCTGGCCCGCTACGCCCCGTCGAACGCCACGTGGGGCGGCACTCGCCTGGACGACATCGCACTGACCCAGGTCAGGTCCCGCATTCTGCTGGCTGACCACGAGGCGGACCTGTTCGCCGGAACGCTCCGGGAGATGATCGCCCCTTCTTCGAGGGGCGCGGGGAACCGGGCGAGCCGGCACGACGGACCAGCGGACGCCGCACCGGAGAACCCGGCGACCCGGAAGGCGCTCCACACCGCCGCGGCCGACGACATCGTCCAGGCCCTCCCCGGCGGCCTGGACTCCCCGATGACCGCCCAGGCCCGCAATCTCAGCGGCGGCCAACGCCAGCGCATCCGCCTGGCAAGAGCCCTTCTGGCCGACCCGGAGATCCTCCTCACCGTCGAGCCCACCTCGGCCCTGGACGCCCACACGGAGGCCACGGTCGCGTCCAGGCTGGGCGCGGCACGACAGGGCCGCACCACGGTCGTCACCACGACCTCCCCCCTGGTCCTGGACCACGCGGACACCGTCCACTTCCTGAAGGACGGCAAGATCGCAGCCACCGGCACCCACCACGAACTCCTGGAATCCACTCCCGGCTACCGAGCCGTCGTCGCAAGGGACACCGAGGCACGGGACACCGAAGAACGAGCCACGCGGGCCCGGGCCGGAGCACGAGCCCCCGGCGCACGGGCCACCGGAGCGCGGGACACCGAGGAGGCCCTGGGATGACCGGCACTCATCTCCCCGTCGCCGGACGGCAGGACGTCCGGCGCGCGATGCTGGAGCTCGTACGGGCGGACACCCGGGTCTTCTGCGTGGTTCTCGGTCTCAACGCCCTGGCCGCCCTGGCGGGTCTCGCGGGGCCGTGGCTGCTCGGCCGGATGATCGACGACGTACAGGCGGGCCACGGAGTCGGAGCCGTGGACCGGCTCGCCCTCGCTCTGCTCCTGTGCGCCCTCGCCCAGTTGCTCCTGGCCCGCTGGGCCCGCTATGCGGGCCACCGCTTCGGCGAACGGACCCTGGCCCGCGTGCGGGAGCGGTTCGTGGACCGCGCCCTCGCCCTGCCCGCCTCGGTGGTCGAGAGAGCCGGCACCGGCGACCTCACCGCCCGCGGCACCTCCGACGTCACGACCGTCGGCAACACCCTGCGCGACGCCGGCCCGGTCCTGCTCGTCAACCTCGTCCAGTGCCTGTTCCTGATCGGCGCGGTGTTCCTCCTGGACCCTCTGCTCGGCGCCCTCGGCGTGCTCGGACTCGCACCGATCCAGGCGGCGTTGCGCTGGTACCTGCGGCGGGCCCGGGACGGCTATCTCGCCGAGGGCGCGGCCACCTCGGACGTCGCCGAGATCCTCGCGGCGACCGCGTCCGGCGCCCGCACGGTCGAGGCGTTCCGCCTGGAGAGCCGGCGCACGGCCGCGAGCCGGGAGGCCCTGGAGATTTCCCGCCGCACCCGCTTCCACACGCTCCATCTGCGCAGTGTGTTCTTCCCGGCGGTGGAGGTGTCGTACATCCTGCCCGTGGCCGGTGTCCTGGTGATCGGCGGCGTGCTGCACTCCTCCGGGGCGATGAGCCTCGGAGCGGTGGTGGCGGCGGCCCTGTATCTGCACCAGCTCAGCAACCCGCTGGACGAGATCCTGGTCCGGGTCGAGCAACTGCAGAGCAGCGGCGCCTCGTTCGCCCGGGTGGAAGGACTCGCCCGGGCACCGCACGTCGGCGGGGAGGGCGACTGCCCGGATCCCGACGGCGACCGGATCGACGTCATCGGGGTGCGCTACGCGTACGACGGAGGCGTCGAGGTGCTGCGCGGTGTCGATCTGACGGTGCGGCCCGGGGAACGGCTCGCCATGGTCGGGCCGTCCGGGGCCGGCAAGACCACACTGAGCCGGCTGATGGCGGGCATCGACGCGCCGACCGCAGGCTCGGTGACGGTCGGCGGCGTGCCGGTCGTCGGACTGGGCCCGGAGCGGCTGCGCCGTCAGGTCGTCCTGGTCACCCAGGAGCACCACGTGTTCCTCGGCTCGGTCCGCGACAACCTGAGGATCGCCGAACCGACCGCGGACGACGAGCGGTTGTGGAACGCGCTGACCGTGGTCGGCGCCGACGCGTGGGTGCGGGAGCTGCCGCGGGGGCTGGACACCCCGCTCGGCCAGGGAGGCCGCCGTACCGACGGCTCGCAGGCGCAGCAACTCGCCCTGGCCCGCGTGGTGCTGGCAGACCCGCACACGCTGATCCTCGACGAGGCGACCGCGCTGCTCGACCCGACGACCGCCCGGCACACCGAGCGGGCCCTGGCCGCCGTCCTCGAGGGGCGCACCGTCATCGCCGTCGCGCACCGGCTGCACACCGCGCACGACGCCGACCGGGTGGCGGTGATGGAGGACGGCCGGCTGACCGAACTCGGCACGCACGACGAGTTGGTGGCGGCCGGTGGCGCCTACGCGGCGCTGTGGCACTCCTGGCACGGGGATCTGCCCGAGGACAGCGAAGCGCCCGCATAGCGGATCTGCCCGGGGACGGCCGAGCGGCCGCACGGCGACGCGTCCGTATAACGAACATGAACTTCCGGACAACGAACCGTTTCCGGCCATACTTTTGACGCGGTCCTGACAGAAAGCGCGCTCTCCTGCCACGCTTCCCACGACTGCTCCACAGGAACCCCACAGCAACACCTCCACCTCCCCAGGCCGGGCGACCCCCGGTCCCGCAGAAGGAGTCAGTGTTGAGAAGCAGTTCCTCGCGAAGAGGCACCTCCCACAGACGCACTCCCCACACCCCCCGCCGCACCGCGGCCGTGGCCCTCGCCGGCGTCGCCGCGCTGATCGCCGCCGCCGTCCAGAGCGGCACCGCCACCGCAGCCCCTACGACGGCGCCGTCGGCCGCGAGCAAGGCGAACCCCGGCTCCGAGTCGGTCAGGCTCACCCCCGCGCAGCGCGCCGCGCTGATCCGGGAAGCCGACGCCGCGAAGGCGGAGACCGCGAAGGACCTGGGCCTCGGCGCCAAGGAGAAGCTGGTCGTCCGCGACGTCCTCAAGGACCGCGACGGCACCGTGCACACGCGCTACGAGCGCACCTACGACGGCCTGCCGGTCCTCGGCGGCGACCTGGTCGTCGAGAGCACGAAGGCGGACGCCACCGCGGCCGTCGTGAAGGCAACCCGCGCCGCCATCAAACCGGCGACGACGAAGACCGCGGTGTCCGCCGCGAAGGCCCGGCAGCAGGCCCTGAAGGCCGGCGAGGCCGGCGAGGCCAAGGACGCCGGCATCAACCGCGCGCCCCGCAAGGTGATCTGGGCCGCGAACGGCAAGCCGGTCGTGGCCTACGAGACGGTCGTCGGCGGCTTCCAGCACGACGGCACCCCGCAGGAACTGCACGTCGTCACCGACGCCACCACCGGCGAGAAGCTGTTCGAGTGGGAGGCGATCGAGACCGGCACCGGCAACACGGTGTACTCCGGCACGGTCGACCTCACCACCACCCAGTCCGGGTCGACGTACAACCTCACCGACGGCGCCCGCGGCAACCACAAGACGTACAACCTCAACCGCGGCACCTCCGGCACCGGCACCCTCTTCTCCGGCCCGGACGACGTGTGGGGCAACGGCACCCCCTCCAACCTGGAGTCCGCGGGCGCCGACGCGCACTACGGTGCCGCCCTGACCTGGGACTACTACAAGAACGTGCACGGACGCTCGGGCATCAAGGGCGACGGCGTCGGGGCCTACTCCCGGGTCCACTACGGCAACAACTACGTCAACGCCTTCTGGTCGGACAGCTGCTTCTGCATGACCTACGGCGACGGCTCGGGCAACGCGAACCCGCTGACGTCGATCGACGTGGCCGCGCACGAGATGACCCACGGGCTCACCTCGAACACCGCCGGCCTCAACTACAGCGGCGAGTCCGGCGGCCTGAACGAGGCGACCTCGGACATCTTCGGCTCGACGGTCGAGTTCTACGCGAACAACTCCTCCGACGTCGGTGACTACCTCATCGGCGAGGAGATCAACATCAACGGCGACGGCACGCCGCTGCGCTACATGGACAAACCGAGCAAGGACGGCTCGTCCAAGGACAGCTGGTACTCGGGCATCGGCTCGATCGACGTGCACTACTCGTCCGGCCCGGCCAACCACTTCTTCTACCTGCTGAGCGAGGGCAGCGGCACCAAGACCATCAACGGCGTCACGTACAACTCCGCCACCTCGGACGGCCTTCCGGTCACCGGCATCGGCCGGGACAAGGCGGAGAAGATCTGGTTCCGCGCGCTCACCACGAAGTTCACCTCGACCACCAACTACGCGGGCGCCCGCACCGGCACCCTCGCGGCCACCGGTGAGCTCTACGGCACCGACAGCGCCGAGTACAAGGCGGTCCAGCACGCGTGGGCGGGCATCAACGTCGGCACCCGCCCCGGCGACGGTGGCGGCGGCGGCACGTCCTTCGAGAACGCCGCCGACGTGGCGATCCCCGACCGCGGCGCGGCGGTCAACTCGCCGGTCACCGTCTCCGGCCGCACGGGCAACGCGCCGTCCAACCTCCAGGTCGCGGTGGACATCGTCCACACCTACATCGGTGACCTCAAGGTGGACCTGGTCGCCCCCGACGGCACGGTCTACACGCTGAAGGGGTACGGCACCGGCGGAAGCGCCGACAACCTCAACACCACCTACACGGTGAACGCCTCCTCCGAGGTGGCCAACGGCGTCTGGAACCTGCGCGTCCAGGACAACGCGGCCATCGACACCGGCTACATCAACAGCTGGAAGCTGACGTTCCCGTAGATCCGCAGGTCGGCAGGCCCACCGTGCCTTAGGTACGCGGGCCCGTAGACCGTCGAAGTCAGGGCGCCGCCCCGGTGGGTTCGAATCCCCCGGGGCGGCGTCCGTTTCACGTGTCCTCGCGTACATCTGGCCGTCGACTTCTGGCCAACATCACGCCGACTCCTGACATGTACGCGTCTTGAGTGCCACTCTTCCCCCACCCGCACAGCACCACAGCAGCAGAGCACTTCCCCCACATCGAGGAGCTCGTGTGTCCACCTCTTTCTACGCGCGTCAAAAGCGCGCCACGCTCGCCATCGCCACCGCCGTCGCCGCAGGTGCCCTGCTCACCACCGGCCTGAGCTCCGGCAGCAGCGTCGCCGCGGACTCCGCGAGCAAGCCGGCCCTCGCCGCCGCCCCCGTCCTGCTCTCCGCGCAGGCCCGCACCGCGCTCGTCCAGGAGCAGCAGGCGGAGGCCACGCGGACCGCCGACGCGATAGGCCTCGGCTCCCAGGAGAAGCTGGTCGTCAAGGACGTCGTGAAGGACGCCGACGGCTCGGTCCACACCCGCTACGAGCGCACCTACGCGGGCCTGCCGGTCCTCGGCGGCGACCTCGTGGTGCACGAGTCGAAGTCGGGCGGGGCCTTGGGCGTCACCAGAGCCACCAAGGCGACCCTGAAGGTCGCCTCGCTCAAGCCCTCGGTCACCGCCGCCAAGGCCGAGAAGCAGGCCGTGACCCTCGCCAAGGCGGCCGGCTCGGCCAAGACCGAGGCGGACTCCGCTCCCCGCAAGGTGATCTGGGCGGCCGACGGCAAGCCGGTCCTCGCCTACGAGACCGTCGTCGGCGGCCTCCAGGAGGACGGCACCCCGAACGAGCTGCACGTCATCACCGACGCCGCCACCGGCAAGAAGCTCTACGAGTACCAGGGCGTCGAGACCGGCACCGGCAACACCACCTACAGCGGCGCCGTCACCCTCAGCACCACCAAGTCCGGGTCGACGTACAACCTGACGGACGGCACCCGCGGCGGCCACAAGACGTACAACCTCAACCGCGGCACCTCCGGCACCGGCACCCTCTTCTCCGGCTCCGACGACGTCTGGGGCACCGGCAACCCGTCCAACGCCGAGACCGCCGCCGCCGACGCGCACTACGGCGCCCAGATCACCTGGGACTTCTACAAGAGCACCTTCGGCCGCAGCGGCATCCGCAACGACGGCAAGGCCGCCTACTCCCGCGTCCACTACGGCAACAACTACGTCAACGCCTTCTGGTCCGACAGCTGCTTCTGCATGACCTACGGCGACGGCTCGGGCAACACCCACCCGCTGACCTCGCTGGACGTGGCCGCCCACGAGATGAGCCACGGTCTGACGTCGGCCACGGCGGGCCTGAACTACAGCGGCGAGTCGGGCGGCCTGAACGAGGCCACGTCCGACATCTTCGGCGCGGGCGCGGAGTTCTTCGCGAACAACTCCTCCGACAAGGGCGACTACCTCATCGGCGAGGAGATCGACATCAACGGCGACGGCTCGCCGCTGCGCTACATGGACAAGCCCAGCAAGGACGGCGCGTCCAAGGACAGCTGGTCCTCCAGCCTGGGCGGCGTGGACGTCCACTACTCCTCCGGTCCCGCCAACCACTTCTTCTACCTGCTGTCCGAGGGCAGCGGCTCCAAGACGATCAACGGCGTGACCTACAACTCGCCCACCTCCAACGGCTCCACGGTCACCGGCATCGGCCGGACCAAGGCGCTGCAGATCTGGTACAAGGCGCTGACGACGTACATGACGTCGACGACCAAGTACGCCCAGGCCCGTACGGCGACCCTGAACGCGGCCTCGGCGCTGTACGGCGCCTCCAGCACCGAGTACAAGGCGGTCGCGTCCGCCTGGTCGGCCGTCAACGTCGGCTGACCGAAGCACGGCCACGGGCGGTACCCGGACCCGAAGCGGGTCCGGGTACCGCCTTACTCTTGGGGACCGTGTCTTCTACGGATCCGCAGGACTTCACCTACGCCGATGTCGGCGCCACCCGTGACCAGGGTTTCTGCCCGCCGGGCTTCCGTCCCATGAACGTGCGCACCCGCCTCGGCGAGGGCGAGGAGGTCTTCCGCCGGGCGGCGGAGGCGGTGCTCACCTGGGAGATGCACCGCGCGATGGGCGTCGGCCTCGACGCGACCGCGGACCGGGCCGCCCCCGGCGTCGAGGTCACCGTCACCCTCGCCGGCATGATCAAGGCCCCCTGCCGCGTGGTCTGGACCGTCGAGGAACCCCGCCGGGCGGGCTGGGCCTACGGCACCTTGCCCGGTCACCCGGAGACCGGCGAGGAGTCCTTCGTGGTCGACCGCACGGGCGACGGCACGGTGTGGCTGACGGTGAACGCCTTCAGCCGGGCCGCCAAGTGGTACGCAAAGGCGGGCGGCCCGGCGACCAGGGGCTTCCAGCACGCGTACGCCCGCAGGTGCGGAAGTGTCCTACGGAACCTGGCAACGCAGAGTGAGGAGTCGCCCTAGGGGGCGCGGGGAACTGCGCCACCAGCCCCCACACACCCGCAGCCGACACTCAACGCATCAACAACCCCGCAGCCGCCACCAGCTCCTCGGAAGGCCCGGCCACAAGCCCCAACTCCGCGCTGGACGCCAACAGCCGATGCGCGGGAAGGATCCGCACCGTGTACCCAAAAGGCCCGGTGCGATCCAGCGACAGGGGCCCTTCATAAACCCAGCGCCCGTCCTGGTCGGGAGACCCCACCGGCTTCAACGGAACGACAGCCGCGTCGGCGATGCGATCCTCCTCGTCCACCCGCCCGGAAACGACCTGCACCTCCACGTCGTCCGGACCGAGTTCCCCGAGCCCCACCCGCACCCGAAGCCCCAGCGTCGTCCCCAGCTCCGCCAGCACCTCCGACGCCGACGTCTCCACGTGGTCGACGGTGACGCCCGGCCACGCCGCCCGCACCCTCGTCTTCCACTCGGCGAGATCACGCGCCGCGTCCGGCCCCACGGCCCGGTGGGAGAGCGCGGCCGGCGCGTAGAGCCGCTCCACGTACTCGCGGACCATCCGCCCCGCCAGCACCTTCGGCCCGAGCAGGCTCAGCGTGTGCCGCACCATCTCGATCCACCGGTCGGGCAGCCCGCTGCGCCCCCGCTCGTAGAAGCGGGGCGTCACCCGCTGCTCCAGCAGGTCGTACAGCGCCGCGGCCTCTATGTCGTCACGGTGGTCCTGGTCGGTACCGACACCGTCCGCCGTGGGGATGGCCCAGCCGAAGTCGGGCTGGAACCACTCGTCCCACCAGCCGTCGAGGACCGACAGATTGAGGCAGCCGTTGAGCGCGGCCTTCATGCCGGACGTGCCACAGGCCTCCAGCGGCCGGAGCGGGTTGTTCAGCCAGATGTCGCAGCCGGGGTACAGCTTCTGCGCCATCGCCATGCCGTAGTCGGGCAGGAAGACGATCCGGTGCCGTACCCGCGGGTCGTCCGCGAACCGCACCAGCTCCTGCACCAGCCGCTTGCCGCCGTCGTCCGCGGGGTGCGCCTTGCCCGCGACGACGATCTGGACCGGCCGCTCGGGGTGCAGCAGCAGGTCCATCAGCCGGTCCCGGTCGCGCAGCATCAGCGTCAGGCGCTTGTACGAGGGGACGCGCCGGGCGAAGCCGATCGTCAGGACGTCCGGGTCGAGCACGTCGTCGATCCAGCCCAGCTCGGCCGTATGGGCGCCGCGCTGCCGCCAGGAGGCCCGCAGCCGCTGCCGCACCTCCTCGACGAGCTGCTCGCGCAGCACCCGCCGCAGGTCGAAGATGTCCTGGTCGGGGATGTCGGCGACCGCGTCCCAGCGGTCCGAGCCGCCGACGGTCAGCGCGTCCTCGGCGCGCTGGGCGCCGATCTGCTTCGCACCGAGCCGGAACACCTCGGGGGCGACCCAGGTGGGGGCGTGCACTCCGTTGGTCACGGACGTGATCGGCACCTCGTCGGCGTCGAAGCCGGGCCACAGGCCGGAGAACATCTCGCGGCTGACATTGCCGTGCAGCAGCGAGACACCGTTGGCGCGCTGGGCCAGGCGCAGGCCCATCACGGCCATGTTGAACAGGTTGGGCTCCCCGCCCGGATAGCTCTCCAAGCCGAGCCGCAGGATGCGGTCGACGTCGATGCGGGGCAGCTCGGCGTCGGGGCCGAAGTGGCGGGCGACCAGTTCGCGGTCGAACCGGTCGATGCCGGCCGGTACGGGCGTGTGGGTGGTGAAGACGGTCCCGGCGCGGACCGACTCCAGCGCCGAGTCGAAGTCGAGTCCGTGCGCGCACAGTTCCGCGATGCGCTCAAGGCCGAGGAACCCGGCGTGCCCCTCGTTGGTGTGGAAGACCTCCGGCGCGGGATGGCCGGTCAGCCGGCAGTACGTCCGTACCGCCCGGACCCCTCCTATGCCGAGGAGCATCTCCTGGAGCAGCCGGTGCTCGCTGCCGCCGCCGTAGAGCCGGTCGGTCACGCCGCGCTCGCCGAGGTCGTTCTCCTCGACGTCGGAGTCCAGCATCAGCAGCGGGACCCGGCCGACCTGCGCGAGCCAGATCCGGGCGTGCAGCTGCTTGCCGCCGGGCAGGGCGAGGGAAACCTGGGCGGGGGTGCCGTCGGCCCCCTCCAGCTGGACGACGGGCAGCTCGTTGGGGTCGAGGACCGGGTAGTGCTCCTGCTGCCAGCCGTCCCGGGACAGGGTCTGGCGGAAGTAGCCGTGCCGGTACAGCAGGCCGACGCCGATCAGCGGGACGCCGAGGTCGCTGGCCGCCTTGAGGTGGTCGCCGGCCAGGATGCCGAGGCCGCCGGAGTACTGGGGCAGGGCGGCCGTGATGCCGAACTCGGGTGAGAAGTAGGCGATCGCGGCGGGCAGTTCCTCGGGCTGGGTCTGGTACCAGCGGTCGCCGGTCGTGTAGTCGTGCAGATCGCCGGCGACCGCGGTCAGGCGGCGCAGGAAGGGGCGGTCCCCGGCCAGTTCCGCCAGCCGCGCGGGCGGCACGCTGCCGAGCAGCCGGACGGGGTCGCCGCCCGAGGCCGCCCACCGCTCGGGGTCGACGGACCGGAACAGGTCACGGGTCTCCGCGTGCCAGGACCAGCGCAGGTTGCGGGCCAGGTCGCTGAGCGGCCGGAGGGGGTCGGGGAGAACGGGTCGGACGGTGAATCGACGGATCGCCTTCACGGGTTCCACCTCGGCGCGTTCGCTGGATTTCGCAGGGCTTCGACGACGTCTCCTACGACAGTACCCACGTCGGCGCCCCCGCCGCTGAGGCTCCGCGACCCGACCCCCGATCGGCCTGAACAGCACCATCCACGGATATGGCCGATTCCACCCCCATAGGCCTCCTTGTGGTGCTTCACCCGCCACGAGAGGCTGCCTCTGGCGTACCGGCCCGTGCCCGCCGCACGCGGCGCCGCGCGGCCGCCGTACGCCGAGTCGAGGAGGGGACATCGGACCATGGCTCGGACGCGCGAGCGGCGTCTGCGCCGGACGGGGGGCCTGGTCGCGGCGATCTGTGCCGCGGCGTTTTCGGCCACCACCCTGCCCGCGCACGCCGCACCGGAGGGGCGGATACTCGGCGCCGGATCACCCGGCTCCGTGCACGGAAGTTACCTGGTGACACTGAAGGAGGGCATGGCAGCCCGGTCATCGGCCGGAAAGGGCCTCGCCGGAGAGTACGGGGTGGAAATCAGCCACACCTACGGCACGGTCCTGAACGGCTACGCGGTCCGCGCGGACGACAGACAGGCCCGGCGGCTGGCCGCCGACCCCCGGGTCGCCTCGGTCGTCCAGGACACCCGAGTGCGCTTGGACGGCGTACAGAAGGAACCCCCGTCCTGGGGGCTGGACCGCGTCGACCAGCCGCGGCTGCCTGTGGACCGGAGCTACACCTGGCCGCCGTCGGCCGGTGCGGGAGTGACGGTGTACGTGATCGACACCGGCGTCCGGACCACCCACCGGGACTTCGGAGGCCGGGCGGCCCACGGCTGGGACTTCGTCGGGAACGACCGGGTCGCCTCGGACACCAACGGCCACGGCACGCACATCGCCGGCACGGTGGCCGGGACGACCCACGGCGTCGCCAAGAAGGCCCGGATCGTCTCCGTGCGCGTCCTCGACGCGGCGGGCGGGGGCACCACGGCCCGGGTGATCGCCGGGATCGACTGGGTGACCCGGCACGCGAAGAAGCCCGCGGTCGCCAACCTCAGCCTCGGCGGAGCGCGCAACGAGCGGCTGGACGCCGCCGTCCGCGCCTCCATCGCCTCCGGCGTCACCTACACGGTCGCCGCGGGCAACGACGGCAGGCCGGCCGGTCTGTATTCCCCGGGGAGCGTGAAGCAGGCCCTCACGGTCGGCGCGACCGACCGGGAGGATTCAAAACCGGCCTTCTCCAACCACGGTCCGGCGCTCGATCTGTTCGCGCCCGGGGTCGCCATCACCTCCGCGTCCGCCGTGAGCGACACCGCATGGGCAGCCTTTTCGGGTACCTCGATGGCGTCCCCGCACGCCGCCGGCGCGGCCGCGCTCTATCTGGCCGATCATCCGAAAGCCACTCCGGCGCAGGTCGGGAGGGCCCTGACCGCCGCAGCGGCGACCGGGAAGGTCTCCGGCCGGGGCACCGGTTCGCCGGACAAGTTATTGCGCGTGCCGCGCGTGTAGGGCGAAGGAGCAGCCGCGTCAGGGGCCGGCCTCGTCCGTCGCGGACGAGGCCGGTCTTGTGTGTCGACATACGCGTGAGTAGTTAACAAAGTGCCGGATTGCCCACCCGAATAGGGTGGGAAGGCTCCTGCGGGTACCCCTCTCAGGAGCACCATGCAGGACCCACCTCCCCACAGACATCCGCCTACCCACGTTGACGCGGACAGGAGCGGTCATGCCCGCCAAGCACCACTCGCCAGCACCCCCCAACCGCCGCACCACCGGGGCGCGCGCACCCGGCGGCGAAGCACGCCCCGCGCGCCCGGCCGACGCCGGTCCACCGGCCGCGCCACCACCCCCCGTGAGCGACGCGACCGCCGTCGGGCGCATACCCGTCCTGGATGTCCGTCCGGCGGTCCAGCAGGGACGCCGGCCGGCCAAGGCCGTCACCGGCGAGACCTTCGAGATCTCGGCGACCGTGTTCCGGGAGGGGCACGACGCGGTGGCCGCCAATGTCGTCCTGAAGGACCCGGAGGGCCGCCCCGGCCCGTTCACACCCCTGCGGGAGCTGGCCCCGGGAACGGACCGGTGGGGCGCCACGGTCACCGCGGGAGAGCCGGGGCTGTGGACGTTCACCGTCGAGGCATGGGGGGACCCGGTCAGTACCTGGCGCCATCATGCCGAGATCAAGATCCCGGCGGGCATGGACACGGACGTCGTCCTGGAGGAGGGCGCGCGTCTGTACGAGCGGGCAGCGGCCGGTGTGCCCGAGGAGGAGGGACTGCGCGCAGTGATCCTGACCGCCGTCGACGCCCTGCGGGACGAGGACCGCCCCGCGGCGGCTCGTCTGGCGGCGGCGCTGACGCCGGAGGTGGACGCGGTCCTGGCCCGGCATCCGCTGCGTGACCTGGTCACCAGCAGCGAGCCG
>NZ_JBIBAF010000031.1:0-46086 GCF_042899705.1 Streptomyces sp. NPDC013187
CCCCGCCCCCCGGGCGGGCGGTCTTCGTCCGCCCCCCCCGCGCGCCCCCCCCGCCCCCCCCCCCGGGCGCCCCCCCCCCCCCCCCCGCCCCGCGGGCCGCCCCCCCGGCTCCGGTTCCGGCTCTGGGGTCGCGTTGCGGCCTTGCGCAACAGCGTCCGCACTGGCAACGGGCGTGGAGGGACAGCGGCTCGTCCGGTCCGGTCAGGTGGCCGGAGGCGCGCCCTGCTTCGGCGCCGCCATGTGTGGCGGATTTCTTCGTTCGGGCAGACAGCTGCCGCAGTCATGCGTCGGCATGACTGCGGCGGTGGGGAGTTCTGCGAGCTGCGTCGACTGGGCGCTCACGGCCGGGAGACCGCTGTCAATCGCTGCGCTGCGCCCAGCCGTGAATCATCCGGATTGACGTCACCCTGAGAGGGCGTGGTCACACTCCCCAGTCGTCGTTGACGGTGACCGCGTCGGCGATGCGGAACCGGCCGCCGGGGACCGGCGGTTTCGCGGACTCACCCATTTCGACGACGTGCTTGCCGAACTGAGGGGCCAACGGGCGGCCGACGTCCCGCTTGAGCCACAGACGCAGCAGGTGCCGACGACGTTCCGGCTCCGGGTGGTCGACGTAGCTGGTGCGCGAGTGCAGCGCGGCGTAGTTGAGCAGCCACTGCACGTCCCCCGGCTGGAAGTCCATGTCGATCGGCAGGCCGGGCTCCTGCGAGATCTCCTCGAAGAGGGTGATGGCCGCAACCTGGTCGGGCGTCAGTTGCGGGACGCCGGGATACTCCTGGGCACTGAAGATCATCGAGCTGCCGGCGTAGGTGCTGAAGACGCCGTCGACGTAGCTGATGATCGGCGAGGTGTACGTCAGTTCCGGGGAGTCGGGGTCCTGGCGCCGCCAGTCCCAGTGGTAGGTGTCGAAGAGCCGGGGGGCGAGGTCCGGCCTGAGGCGCAGCATCTCGTTGTAGATCGTGGTGCCGCTGACCAGGCTGGAGGCTCCGCCTTCCTTGGCACCGCGCAGGCACATGAGCGCGACGACGTCGGAGCTGTCGGAGTGGAACGGCAGCCGGTCCCGTACACGAGAGGGCAGCGCCCCCTCGTCGGACAACGTCTTGTTCGACGTGGCGATCACGTGGTCGAGCAGGTCCCCCCGCTGGTTCTGCCCGATCGGCTGGCCGAGGTGCAGGCCCATGATGAAGAAGATGGCAGCGGCCATGGCGTCGCCGTACTCTTCGGTGCGCAGGCCGCGCACCAGGACGAAGCCGCGTCCGGCGTCCATCTGGGCGGCGCACTCGTCGTTGAGCGCGCGACAGGCGTCGAACGGGTAGTCGGCGGCGGTGACGGTGCGCAGGTCGGGGTCCTCGGCGGCGAAGCGCCGTCCCAGTGCCTCAAGCTCGGCGAGCTCGGCGTCGCTGAGCGTGTAGATCCATTCGGTGGACCTCGACAGTGCGTCGCCGCGCCAGGCGGACGGTCCGGAGATCGGCTGAAGGCCGACAGAGATGGTCATGGTGATGCGCTCCTCGAAAAACGCGGTGAAACGCCCGTGGGCGAAGACGGACGGACGACGAAGGTTTCGGTGCGGCGGGCGTTCGTCGCTCGGCGACGAACGGCACCCGGAACACTCAGAACGGGGTCTGAGGCTCGCCGGCGGCCGTACCGGGGCGCAGTCCTTCCCTGGGTGGGAAGTAGCTGAGCGGCTCGTCATAGGTCCGGCGGCCAGCGCACGACACGAGCAGAACGCCGATCAGGGCGACTGTCTTCATGCTGGTCCCGTCCTTTCGAGAAGTGCCTCCACCATAGGGGAGGGCCGATTTGTAGTCAACGGGCGTGATGACGTCTCGCAATGCGAAAGTGAAAACCCCACCGGCGTCGGCGGGACCCTCGGGTTGATCGCCGCCGTCGGCTCGTAGGGCGGCACGCTGTCGGCCCCGACGAGATACGGGTCGTGGCCGAGGAAGGTCGCATGCAGCGTGCTGGCGAGGTGGTTCAGCGAGCGATGCTCGACGGCTACACCCTTCGGCGCGCCCGTCGAGCCGGACGTGTAGATGAAGCCGCCGTTCGGCCACCCCGGACAGCGGCAGATCGCCGAGGCGACGCCCCGGGGCCGCGGCGGCGGCGCCGAGCAGCGTCAGATACTGGGCGGCCAGCAGGCCCATGCGGGGCCGGTCGAACAGATCGGGGCAGTGGTTCAGGACCCCCCGGTACGAACCATCGTCTGACCGCTTGATGTCCAAGGACAGGTCGAACTGCGAGACGGCCCCCCGACCGTGTACCGCTCCACCTCCGCCCCGGGCAGGCCCGGTCGCGCCGCCGACGTGCTCAGGAGGTGGATGGTGGCCTGGACGAGGGGGTTGTGGCTGAGGTCGCGCTCGGGTGCGGATGTGCCTCGACCAGGGGCTCGACGCAGGTCCTGATGGGCAAAGGCGCCGAGTGCGGCCGGTTTGCGGGCTGTGGAGGGACACCGGTGCCTTCGTTGGGTCAGTTCCCGGGGACCATGAGGTCACTGGCGTTGCTGGCGGCATTCATGAAGTCCGAAGGGGGGCGGCCCCGCCCGTCGGTCTGTACAGGATCAGCCCTTGTGGGTCTTGATCTCCTCGGTCAGGGCCGGGACGACGTCGAAGAGGTCGCCGACGACGCCGTAGTCGACGAGGTCGAAGATCGGGGCCTCGGCGTCCTTGTTGATCGCGACGATGGTCTTCGAGGTCTGCATACCGGCGCGGTGCTGGATCGCGCCCGAGATGCCGTTGGCGATGTACAGCTGCGGCGAGACGGACTTGCCGGTCTGGCCGACCTGGTTGGTGTGCGGGTACCAGCCGGCGTCCACCGCGGCCCGCGAGGCGCCGACGGCCGCGCCGAGGGAGTCGGCGAGGGTCTCGATGATCGCGAAGTTCTCGGCGCCGTTGACGCCGCGGCCGCCGGAGACCACGATCGCGGCCTCGGTCAGCTCTGGGCGGCCGGTCGACTCGCGCGGGGTGCGGCCGGTGACCTTGGTGCCGGTGGCCTGCGCGGAGAAGGAGACGCTCAGGGCCTCGACCGCACCGGCGGCCGGGGCGGCCTCGACGGCCGCGCTGTTGGGCTTGACGGTGATGACCGGGGTGCCCTTGGAGACACGGGACTTGGTGGTGAAGGACGCGGCGAACACCGACTGCGTGGCCACCGGGCCCTCGTCGCCGGCCTCCAGGTCGACGGCGTCGGTGATGATGCCGGAGCCCAGACGCAGCGCCAGACGGGCGGCGATCTCCTTGCCCTCGGCGGAGGACGGGACGAGAACGGCGGCCGGGGAGACGGCCTCGACGGCGGCCTGGAGGGCGTCGACCTTGGGTACGACGAGGTAGTCGGCGTACTCGGAGGCGTCGTGAGTGAGGACCTTGACGGCGCCGTGCTCGGCGAGCGCGGCGGCGGTGTCGGCGGCGCCGTTGCCGAGCGCGACGGTGACGGGCTCGCCGATCCGGCGGGCCAGGGTCAGCAGCTCCAGGGTGGGCTTGCGGACGGCACCGTCCACGTGGTCGACGTAGACGAGAACTTCAGCCATGGGAATGCTCTCCTGCGGATTGCGAAGTCTGAGGGGCGGAAGGGGGGTTGAGCCTCGGCGGGCCAGAACCCTTAGATGAACTTCTGGCTCGCGAGGAACTCGGCGAGCAGCTTGCCGCCCTCGCCCTCGTCCTTGACGATCGTGCCGGCCGTGCGGGCCGGACGCTCCGTGGCGGAGTCGACCGTGGTCCAGGCACCCTCGAGGCCGACCTGCTCGGCCTCCAGGTCCAGGTCGGACAGGTCCCAGGGCTCCACCGGCTTCTTCTTCGCCGCCATGATGCCCTTGAAGGAGGGGTAACGCGCCTCGCCCGACTGGTCGGTGACCGAGACCACTGCCGGGAGGGAGGCCTCCAGCTGCTCCGAGGCGGCGTCGTCGTCGCGGCGGCCCTTGACGGTGCCGTCCTCGAGGGAGACCTCGGAGAGCAGCGTGATCTGCGGGACGCCCAGGCGCTCGGCCAGCAGGGCCGGGACGACGCCCATGGTGCCGTCGGTGGAGGCCATGCCGGAGATCACCAGGTCGTAGCCGGCCTTCTCGATCGCCTTGGCCAGCACCAGGGAGGTGCCGATGGCGTCGGTGCCGTGCAGGTCGTCGTCCTCGACATGGATGGCCTTGTCGGCGCCCATGGACAGCGCCTTGCGCAGCGCGTCCTTGGCGTCCTCGGGGCCCACCGTCAGGACGGTGACCTCCACGTCGTCGGCGTTCTCGGAGATCTGCAGCGCCTGCTCGACCGCGTACTCGTCGAGCTCGGAGAGCAGACCGTCCACGTCGTCCCGGTCGACGGTCAGGTCATCGGCGAAATGCCGGTCGCCGGTGGCGTCGGGCACGTACTTCATGCAGACGACAATTTTCAGAGCCATCACTTCTCCTTGTGGCGTGCTTGCGTCGTCAGTGGCCGCGGTCGATCCATTCCTGAAGGTGCGGGGCCTCGGCACCGATGGTGGTGGGCTCGCCGTGACCGGTGAGGACCTTCGTCTCGGGCGGCAGGGCCAGCAGCCGCTCGCGGATCGAGTCGATGATCGTCGGGAAGTGGGAGAAGGACCGGCCGGTGGCGCCCGGGCCGCCCTGGAAGAGGGTGTCACCGGTGAAGACGGTGCCGAGACCGGGGTCGTAGAGGCAGACCGCGCCCGGCGCGTGGCCGGGGGTGTGCAGCACCTGGAGGTCGGCTCCCGCGGCCTCGATGACCTGGCCGTCGCGCAGATGGGCGTCGGGGTCCCGGTCCGGATGGGTCTGCTTCCACAGCGGCAGGTCGTCGGGGTGCAGCCAGATGGTGGCGCCGGTGCGCTCGGCGAGGGCGGGGGCGGCGTCGATGTGGTCGTTGTGGGCGTGGGTGCAGACGATCGCGGTCAGCCTGCGGTCGCCCACGGCCTCGAGGATGGCGTCGGCGTCGTGGGCCGCGTCGATGACGACGACCTCGTGGTCGTCGCCGATGATCCAGACGTTGTTGTCGACGTCCCAGGTGCCGCCGTCGAGACTGAACTGCCCTGAGGTGACGAGGCGTTCGATGCGGGCGGCCATCAGAGCACCACCACCGAGCGCAGGACGTCGCCGTGGTGCATGCGCTCGAACGCCTTCTCCACCTCGTCGAGTTGGATGGTCTCGGTCACGAACGCCTCCAGGTCCAGGCGGCCTTGCAGATGCAGGTCGATCAGCATGGGGAAGTCCCGGGAGGGCAGGCAGTCGCCGTACCAGGACGACTTGAGCGAGCCACCGCGCCCGAAGACGTCGAGGAGCGGCAGCTCCAGCTTCATCTCGGGGGTGGGCACGCCGACGAGGACGACGGTGCCGGCGAGGTCGCGGGCGTAGAAGGCCTGCTGGTACGTCTCCGGGCGGCCGACCGCCTCGATGACGACGTCGGCGCCGAAGCCGCCGGTCAGTTCACGGATAGCCTCGACCGGGTCGGCGTCCTTCGAGTTGACGGTGTGGGTCGCGCCCATGGTGCGGGCCTTCTCCAGCTTCCGGTCGTCGATGTCCACGGCGATGATCCGCGCCGCGCCCGCGAGGCGGGCCCCGGCGATCGCCGCGTCACCGACACCACCGCAGCCGATGACGGCGACGGTGTCGCCCCGGCCGACGTTGCCCGTGTTGATCGCGGCGCCGATCCCGGCCATCACCCCGCAGCCCAGCAGACCCGCGACCGCGGCGGAGACCGACGGGTCGACCTTGGTGCACTGCCCGGCGGCGACCAGGGTCTTCTCGGCGAACGCGCCGATGCCCAGAGCGGGCGAGAGCTCGGTGCCGTCGGTGAGCCTCATCTTCTGCTTCGCGTTGTGCGTGTTGAAGCAGTACCAGGGGCGACCGCGCAGACAGGCCCGGCAGTTACCGCACACGGCACGCCAGTTGAGGATCACGAAGTCGCCGGGCGCGACATCGGTCACCCCCTCGCCCACCGACTCCACGACACCGGCCGCCTCATGGCCGAGCAGGAAGGGGAAGTCGTCGTTGATCCCGCCCTGCTTGTAGTGCAGATCGGTGTGACAGACCCCGCATGCCTGCACCTGTACGACAGCCTCCCCGGGTCCCGGATCCGGCACCACGATCGTCTCCACCCGCACCGGCTCGTCCTTGCCGGGTGCGATCACACCGCGAACTTCCTGCGCCATGTGTGCTCTTCTCTCTCCGATTCCGAGGGCTTGCGGTGATCAGACGGCCGGTGCCGTCGCGTGGTCGTGGAAGCCGCGCCCCGACTTCCTGCCGAGCAGACCCGCCTCCACCATGCGCAGCAGCAGGGGCGGCGCGGCATGCTGGGGGTCCTTGAACTCCGTGTACATCGCGTCGGCGATCGCGGTGAGGGTGTCCAGGCCGATCAGGTCGGCGAGGCCGAGCGGCCCGATGGGGTGGGCGCAGCCGAGGACCATGCCCGTGTCGATGTCCTCGGCGGAGGCAAAGCCCGACTCGAGCATCCGGATCGCGGAGAGCAGGTAGGGCACCAGCAGGGCGTTCACCACGAAGCCGGCCCGGTCCTGAGAGCGAATCACCCGCTTGCCCAGCACCCGCGTCGCGAACTCCTCGGCCCGGGCCTGCGTCCGCGTGCTCGTCAGCAAGGAGGGCACGAGCTCCACCAGGTCCAGGACCGGCACCGGGTTGAAGAAGTGCACTCCGATCACCTGGTGCGGCCGCGCGGTGGCGGTGGCCAGCTTCATGATGGGGAGCGAGGAGGTGTTCGACGCCAGCAGCGCGTCCTCCCGTACGACGACGCGGTCCAGGGTGGTGAAGAGTTCGAGCTTGACCGCCTCGTCCTCCGTGGCCGCCTCCACGACCGCGTCCCGGTCGGCGAGGTCCGCGAGATCGGTGGTGGCCCGCAGCCGGCCGAGCGCGGCGTCGCGTTCCTCACCGGTGAGCTTGCCGCGGCGGACCCCGCGGTCCAAAGAGGCGGTGATCCGGGACAGGCCCGCCTTCGCCGCCTCCTCGGTCACCTCGTGGATCACCACGTCCAGCGCCGCCCGGGCGCAGACTTCGGCGATGCCCGCGCCCATCAGACCGCAGCCGACGACGCCGACCCGGCGGATGTCCGGTGCCGACGGCCGGGTGTCGGTCACCGGAAGGCCGCCTGGCCGGTCAGGGCCTGGCCGATCATGAGGGTATGCATCTCCACGGTGCCCTCGTAGGTGAGGATCGACTCGAGGTTGTTGGCGTGCCGGATGACCGGGTACTCCAGGGAGATGCCGTTCGCGCCCAGGATCGTGCGGGCGGTGCGGCAGATCTCCAGGGCGGCGCGGGTGTTGTTGAGCTTGCCGAAGCTGACCTGCTCAGGCCGCAGGCCACGGTCGTCCTTGGTGCGGCCGAGGTGGAAGGCGAGCAGGGTTCCCTTGGCCAGCTCCAGCGCCATGTCGGTCAGCTTGGCCTGGGTGAGCTGGAACGAGCTGATCGGACGGTCGAACTGGACTCGCTCGTTCGCGTACGCCAGTGCGGTCCGGAAGGCCGAGCGCGCGGCGCCCATCGCGCCCCAGGCGATGCCGTAGCGGGCCTCGTTGAGGCAGGACAGCGGGCCGCGAAGTCCCCGTACGCCAGGGAGGACCGCTGTGGACGGCAACCGTACGGAGTCCAGGACGAGTTCGCTGGTCACCGATGCCCGCAGCGACATCTTGTGCTTGATCGCGGGAGCGGAGAAGCCGGGGGTGTCGGTGGGGACGACGAAGCCGCGGACCCCGTCGTCGGTGCGGGCCCAGACCACCGCCACGTCGGCGACCGACCCGTTGGTGATCCACATCTTGCGCCCGTCGAGGATCCAGTCTCCCCCACTCTCGGCTTCGCTCGAGCGGGAGGTGCCCCCACCGTCGCGGCGGGCCGAGGTGCGCATGCTCCCTGGGTCGGAGCCGGAGTCGGGCTCGGTGAGGCCGAAGCAGCCGATGGCGGTGCCCGCGGCGAGGCGGGGCAGCCACTCCTCCTTCTGCTCCTCCGAGCCGAAGGCGTGGATCGCGAACATGGCCAGCGAGCCCTGCACCGAGACCAGAGAGCGCAGACCGGAGTCGGTCGCCTCGAGTTCCAGGCAGGCCAGCCCGTAGTCGACGGCGCTCATCCCCGCGCATCCGTAGCCCTCCAGGTGCATGCCCAGCAGGCCGAGCTCACCGAGTTCCTTGGTCAGGCCGCGGATGTCCTCGATCGCCCCCTGCTCGAACCACTCGGCGATATGTGGTTCCACGCGCCGGTCGCAGAAGGTACGGACGGTGTCGCGGACGGCGCGCTCGTCAGGGGTCAGCAGGGAGTCGAGCTCCACGAGGTCGAGGGGGTCGGCCGGACGGCCGGACTGCTGTGCGTGCATGAGGTCTCCAGGAGAGGTCGTATGGGGGAGGAGGCCGCCGGTCGGGGGAGGGACCGGCGGCCCGGGCTACGAAGCGGTCGTCAGGCCGGCGCTCACGCGCTCGCTGTCGGGCTGATGATGAAGTTGCTGAAGCCGCCGTTGCGCTCGGCGATGCCGCTGATGGCCTCGTTGACCTGTTCCAGCGGGAACACCTGGTGCTCCAGCGCGCTGAGGTCGATCACACCGGCCTCCACCAGGTCGGCCATGGCCTGGCCCTCGCCGGAGGTGAACCAGGCCGAGCCGATCAGCCGCAGCTGCTGGTCCATCATCCGGTGGATGTCGATGGGGAGGTCACCGGCGACGGCCCCGATGTTCACCGCGATGCCGCCGCGCGCCATGGCGCGCATGCCGGCCAGGAACGTCTCGTGCGGCGCGCCCGGGCCGAGCGCGTCGATGTAGATGTCGACGCCGTAGCCGTCGGTCTCCTTGCGGATCCACTCGTCGAGCGGGCCGTCGTGGAGGGAGTGCAGGCGCAGTCGGCCACCGCCGAGCTGCGCGACCTGGTCGAGCAGGCCCTTGTCGCGGCCGGTGCCGTAGACGTGCGTGAGGCCGAAGGCGGGAGCGAGGAGCGCTGCGCCGATGCCGAGGGTGCCGCTGATGCCGTTGATCAGGACCGACTTGCCCGGGGCGGCGCCGGCTTTGCGCAGGGCGGAGTACATGGTGCCGAGGTAGCCGAAGCGGGCGGCGGCCTCGAAGGACAGGTTGTCGGGCAGTTTCACCAGGGAGTACGCGGGGGCCAGCATGTACTCGGCGAGGCCGCCCTGGTAGCGGTCCAGAAGGTCGATCGCGGTCGGTGAGAAGCCGAAGTAGCCGGCGAAGGCGTAGCTGGCGCAGTTGATCGAGTCGTCGTTGCGGCAGGAGCGGCACGAGCCGCAGGAGCGGCCCGGGTTGACGTAGACACGGTCGCCGGGCTTGAACGCCTGGACGCCCTCGCCGACCGCCTCGACCACTCCCGCGGGGTCCAGGCCGAAGATCGCCGGAAGGGTCGGCAGAGGGCTGTGCGGGAACCACGTGGTCCACATGTTCAGGATGTTGGCGAGGTTCGGGACGATGTTGACGGCGTGAACGGCCACGCGGACGTCGCCGGGACCCGGCTCGGGAACGGGGAGTTCCTCGATCTTCATGGGCTCGCCGACGTGGTGCATCCGCGCGGCTCGCATGGTCGCACTCATGGCTTCTCCTGGGGTGTGGGTGTGGAGATGTCGCCGGTGGCACCGGCCCCCATCTCACGGGCGGGGGTGTGTGGGGGAGCTGGGAGGGGCGTGGGGGTGTCGGCCGACGGGTGTCAGTCGTCGAGCAGGATGGCGAGGCGCTGCCGCTGGAGCTTCCCTGTGGCGCCGCGCGGCAGTGCCGGTACGACGCGCACGCGGCGGGGCCACTTGTGCCGGGCCAGTCGGCCGTCGAGGTGGGCGCGGACGTCGTCCAGGGAGGGCTCCCCGGCATCGGAGACCAGGAAGGCGGTGACGACCTCGCCCCAGATCGGATCCGGCGTCCCGGACACCGCGACCTCGACGACGCCCGGCAGGTCGGCCAGCGCGTTTTCGACCTCGGCGGGGTCCACGTTCTCCCCGCCGGTGATGATGGTGTCCTTGACCCGGCCGACGACCTCCAGGCGGCCCTCGGCGTCGAGGCGTCCGCGGTCTCCGGAGTGGAACCAGCCCTCGGCGTCCGTGACGGGCAGCGGCCCGGCGGCGGTCCAGTACTCGGCCGCCACCGACGGCCCGCGCACCCAGATCTCACCGGGCCTGCCGGCCGGGGTGGGCGATCCGGTCGCGTCCACGACCGCCAGCTCGACGTGTGGAACCGGGGATCCGGTGGAGGCGGCGGGCTCGTCCGGTGCGGAGTACGTCACCCCGGCCGCGGTCTCCGTCAGGCCGTACGAGTTGACCACACCGATCCCGCGGGCCCGGAACTGCTCACGGGTGGCGGCCTGGGCCGGTGATCCGCCGGACAGGATCCACCGCAGGCTGTCCAGATCGCCGCCGGCGAACCGGGGGTGGCGGGCCAGCAGGGCGGACATGGCCGGTACGGCGAAGGCGCAGGTCACCCGGTGGTCGCGGACCAGGTCGATGAACAGGTCCGGGTCGAAGCGCGGTGCCAGGACCACTGTGCCGCGTCGCGCCCACGTGTACTGCGGAAGTCCGCCCAGTACGGCGACATGGGCCAGGGGTGTGGAGACGAGTGCGGTGTCGTCCTCCCCGAAGGGCAGCCCAGCGAGGCCGTTGAGCATGCTCCAGTGCAGGTTGTCGTGGGTCAGTGCGACGCCCTTGGGGCGGCCCGACGTACCGGAGGTGAACGCGATGACGGCGACGTCGGAACCGGCCGGCGGGTCGCAGGCGGGAGCCTCGGGCCCGTCGTCCTCGGGATGCAGTTCCTCCCAGGTCAGCCGCAGGCCCGTGCCCGCCGGGAACTTCTCGTCGGCGACCACGGCCGTGGGGCCGGTCTCCTCGCACACGACCGTGAGCTCCCCGCCGGTCACCTGGGGGTGCAGGGGCACGAGCACCGCCCCCATCCGCGTCACCGCGAACAGCGTGATCAGGGCCTCGGGCCGCGCCGCGCCCTGCATCACCACCCGGTCGCCCCTGCACACCCCGGCCTTGTCGAGACGGGCGACGGTGCGGCGTACGGCGCGGTCGAGTTCGGCGTAGGTCCAGCTCCGGTTCTCGAAGACGAGGGCGGTCCGGGATCCGGTCTCGGCGGCGCCTGTGGCGAGGTGGGCGCCGAAGGTGTTCGTCATGCCCTCACCTCCGCGGCACGTCTGGCACGGGCGAGCGCGCCGAGGGTCGATCCCGCGAGGTCAGCGGCGCGGACAGGGACCGGTCGCTCCAGCAGCCGACGGGCTGCCAGGTGCTCGGCGGGCCAGTTCAGTGTCTCCACGGCGACCAGCCGGTCGTCGCGGAAGGCGTACGCCGCCAGTCGCTCCGGGGCGTCACCCTGGGCCACGAGTACCTCGTCGGTGCTCGCCCGCAGCCCGGCGATCTGCAGTTTGATGTCGCCCTGGTCGCTCCAGAACCACGGCAGGCTCCGGTACGGGGCCGGCGAGCCCGCGATACGGCGGCCCACCAGCGCTCCCTGATCGGTGGCGTTCTGCACGGACTCCAGCCGCACCGGTCCGTCCGCGTGCGGGTGGGGATGGCGGGCGCAGTCACCGACGGCGGAGATCCGCGGGTCGCTCACCGAGCGCAGCTGCTCGTCCACGAGCACACCGTCGTCCACGGCCAGGCCCGCGTCGCGGGCCAGCTCGTCGCGTGGGGTGGCGCCGATGCCGTAGACGACGAGGTCGGCGGCGAGCACGCCACGGTCCGTGACGACCCGCTCGACCCGGCCCGCGCCCTCGATGGCCTCGACGCCCGTCCCGGTGAGGATGCGGACTCCGCTGCTCTCGTGCCGCTCCCGCAGGTGTTCCTGCAGCTGTGGGGAGACGGCCCGGCTCAGCAGCCGGTCGGCCAGCTCGACCACGGTCACGCGTGCCCCGCGGGCGGCGGCGACCTGGGCGAGTTCGAGCCCGATGAACCCTCCGCCGATCACGACCACGTCCCGGGCCGTCGTCAGCGCCCGGCCGATCGCCAGGGCGTCGTCGAGGGAGCGCAGCGCGTGGACGCCGTCCAGTGAAGCCCCGGGGACGGGGAGCCGGCGGTTGCGGGCGCCGGTCGCCAGGACCAGGTGCTCGTACGGGACGCGCGTGCCCGAACCGGTGACGACCGTGCGGGTGGCGGTGTCGATGGCGGTCACGCCGTCGCCGAGACGCAGGTCGATGTCCCGCTCGCGGTAAAAGGACTCGGGGACCAGATCGACGTGTATGCCGTCGGGGTCGGTGTGGGCCTTCTTGGACAGGGGCGGCCGCTGGTAGGGCAGGTGGTGCTCGTCGGCGAGGACGGTGACCGGGCCGTCGTATCCGGCGCTGCGCAGGGTCGAGACGACGCTGAACCCGGCCTGTCCGCCGCCGACGACGACCACGCCCGCGGCGGACGTCATACCTGCTCCTCGGGCACGCGCACGACCAGTCCGTCGAGCGCGTCGGAGAGCTGCACCTGGCAGCTGAGCCGGCTGCTGGGCCGGCGTTCGGCGGCGGTGAAGTCCAGCATCTCGTCCTCCACGTCGTTGGGCGGTCCCACCAGCTCGGTGTGCCGGTCGTCGACGTAGACGTGGCAGGTGGCGCAGGAGGCGTTGCCCCCGCACTCGGCGACGATGCCGTCGACGCCGTGGGAGACGGCCGCCTGCATGAGCACGGTCCCCGGTGCGGCGGTGACCTTGCGTTCGCTGCCGTCGGGCAGCTGGAAGATGACGGTGGGCATGAAGTCCTCCCGGTGGGAGCGGCTCAGGCTGCTTGCCAGGTGACGTGCAGCGAGGTGAGTCCCCGGAACACCCAGCCCTCCAGGTGGTCCTCCGCGCCCTCGACGAGGCGGAGGCCCTTCAGGCGGTTGAACACGAGGGGCCAGGCGAGGGCACTGACCTCGTGGCGGGCGATCCAGGCGCCCATGCAGAAGTGCGGGCCGCCGCCGAAGGCGAGGTGCGGGCGGTGGGGGCGGTCGATGTCGAACTCGTCGGCCCGCTCGAAGACCGACTCGTCCCGGTTCCCCGAGGCGATCACCAGGGCCACACGGCTTCCGGCGGGCAGCGTCACACCGGCGATCTCGTAGTCCTGGGTGAGCTGGCGCGGGTACATGCCGATCGGCGAGATCCAGCGGGCGCTCTCCTCGAAGACCCGCTTCCACAGTGCCGGGTCAGCCAGGACCCGGTCCCTTACGTCGGGGCGGCGCAGCAGTGCCCAGGCGCCCACGCCGAACACGTCGCGCGGCTCGTTGACGCCTCCGCCGATGATGACCTTGACGTTGTTCTGGATCTCGGTGAGCTCCACGGGCTCGGCCGCGTGGACCATGGAGGAGATCACAGAGCCGTCGGGCTCGTGCCGGACCGCCTCGGCGGTCTCGGCGACCGCTTCCTCGATGGCCCTGGTGGCCTGCTCGGCCCGGAGCCAGATGTCGGGGTCGTCGACGTAGTTGCTGTTGCCGGCCATCATCGCCCGCGACCAGTCGGCGATGTCGTCGGCCGTGGCGCTGCGCAGACCGAGGACGAGGGCCAGGTTGGCCGCGGCGAGCGGTTCGGCGAAGTCGGCTATGAGGTCGGCCTCGCCGCGGCCGGCGATCCGGTCGAGCAGCTCGTGCGCGGTCTTCTCGAACGCGCCGGCCCACAGGTCACGCACCTGGCGGGGCCGGGTGGGCGGCTCTGCCGCCGCGCGCAGCCGCCGGTGTGCGGGGTCGTCCTCGCGGAGCAGGTTGGGGCCCACGGTGCGCAGCAGCAGCGAGCCCTCCTCGCGGGAGCTGAACACCTCGGGCAGCTTCTCGGCGTGGACGATGTCCTCGTACCGGGTGAGCAGGTGGCGGCCGACCGACGTGGCCCAGGCGAGCGGCGCGCTGCGTCGCAGTGCGGCGTAAGCCGGGTAGGGGTCGTGGCGCAGCTCGGCGAGGTCGAGCTCGACGACGGGCGCGCCGGGTGCCGCCGTCGCCGGGGCGCTCATGGGGTGCCGCCCGCGCCGATCAGGACGAAGAACAGCGTGGCGGGCTCCGTGCCGAGGTTGCGCCAGGCGTGCCGGGTGGCGTTCTGGACGACGATGTCGCCGGGCTTGAGGACCGCGGTCTCGCCGCCGTCGAGGTCGAGGACGATCTCGCCGGACAGGACGACGCCGTAGTCCACGGTGGGCGTGGTGTGCATGCCGGGGCTGTCGGGCTCGAAGAGCTCGGCCAGACCCGGGGTGGCCTCCAGCTGCTCGGCGGCCGCTGCCGCGGGGTCCCAGGCGGGGTCGGCGTAGACGCTGCCCGGGGGGAAGGTCACGGTCAGCGCGATCGTCTCGCCGGGGCCCGGTACGAAGGACTGCAGTGACCCGGTGGGGTCGGCCGAGGGGGCGGCGGGGGCGGCCGTGTTCCATACGAGGGACCGGGCGAAGCCGGGGGTGTGGGTGTACTGACGGGTGCGCGGCGGCTCGCCGTCACTGACGATCACGGGCTTGCCACTGGGGCTGACACCGGTGACGATACGACGGACCATCCTTCTCTCCTTCAGGAACCGACGCAGAAGGCGTCGTACGAGGTGGCTGAACGTTAAAGCAGCTTGAGAATATTTGTTAGAGCCTTGACAGTAAAAGTTCTTACTATTCCGAGGGTGTGCGTCCCCCCGCACCGCATGCGCGGGGGAGGCGGTGGCTCAGTCGTCGGCCGGTGTCTCCTGGTTGACCAGGGTGCGCAGCAGGTGGACCAGCTCGCTGAGCTGGTCGTCGCGCAGGACGGCCGTCCAGGCCCGTTCGCGCCTGGTCTGGGCTTCGATGGCCTTGTGCAGGGTCTCGCGGCCCTCGTCGGTGAGCTCGACCGTCAGCTGCCGGCGGTCGGTCTCGACCCGCTCCCGGGAGACCAGACCGCGGCTCTCCAGGGTCGCCAGGGCGCTGGAGATGCTGGCCCGGGTGGATCCCGAGAACCGGCTGATGTCCTGCTGGGGAAGCGGGCCGTAGACCCACAGGGCGTTGAGGATGCGAAAGCCCGCCCAGGTCAGGCCGAGCGGCCGGTGGACGTGCTTCTCGAAGTCCTTGGTCAGTCGCGCTTCGAGACGGGTCAGGTCGGTGACCATCTCGATCGCGTCGAGGTCGCGGGGATCGGTCGTACCCACCTCGCGATGGTGGTGGCGCAGCAGCTCCGAGAACTTCCGGGTCCGGCCGGCGCCGGCGTCCCCCGTCTCGCGCACGGTGTCGGTCACGATCTCCCGCCCTTCCCCTCGGCTAACCGGCCACGATCGGATTGACCATAGTGCCCACGCCCGTGACCTCGGTCCGCAGGACCTTGCCGTCGGTCAGGTACAGCCGCGGCGTGCGGCGGACGCCGCAGCCGGCCGGGGTGCCGGTGAAGATCATGTCACCGGGTTCGAACGTCACCCGCTTCGACAGCCAGGCGATCAGCTCCGGCACGCTGAAGATGAGGTCAGAGGTGCGGCCCCGCTGCACCTCCAGGTCGTCGACCCAGCCGGCCACCTCGATGTCGTCCGGGTCCTCGAACTCGTCGACGGTCACCAGGCAGGGACCCACGGGGCTGAAGGTGTCGTACGACTTCGGCAGCGTGAACTGGTTGATCGGCTTGCGCCACTGCTCCTTGCGGTCGCTGACGTCCTGCCCCGCGGTCACACCCGCCACGTAGGACCAGGCGTCGGCCTCGGGGATGTTCTTGCCCTCCTTGCCCATGACCACCACGAGCTCGGCCTCGAAGTCCACCTTGTCGTACTGCGGCTCGACCACGATGGCGTCGTAGGGGCCGACCACGGACGAGGCGAACTTGGCGAACACCGACGGCTCGTCCGGGACGGGGAGATTGGACTCCTCGGCGTGCGCGCGGTAGTTCAGGGCGACCCCGATGGCTTTGTAGGGCTTGGACACGCGGCCCAGGTCACGGGGCTCGAACGGCTTCCAGTCCGCCTCCGCGGCCCGCTCGGCGAGCGTGCGCAGCTCGTCGTGGAGCGACAGGTCGGACAGGACCTCCAGGCGCGGTTCGATCGCTCCCTTGCTGGCGTCCGCGATGTCGAGGGCGCGGTCGTCGCGCACGACGACGGGGCGGCCGGCGAGGTTGGCGAGCTTCATGCGGCAACTTCCTTCAGGTCGGCGGGGCGGGGGAGGGGAAGGGCGAGCTCGCCCTCGGTCTGGACGCCGAGCGTGTTGATCACGGTGGCGATGGTCAGGTACTGGCCGACGGTGTAGAGGACGTCGATGACCTGCTCGGTGCTCAGGTGGGCGGTCAGCCGGCCCCACAGCTCGTCGTCGACGCCCTGGTGGTCGATGAGCGAGTCGGTGGCGGTCAGCAGCACCTGATCCAGCTCGTCGAGTCCGTCCCGGCTGCCGGTCGCGGCAGCCAGGATCGTCTCGTCGGCGAGACCCGCGCGGCGGGCGATGCGCACGTGCTGGTCCCACTCGTACGCCGCCTGCGCCCGGGCGGCGATCCGCAGGATCATCAACTCCCGTGACGTCAGCGGCAGGGTGTTCTTGCCCAGTACGTGGTTGCTGAAGACGAGGTAGCGGCGCAGCGCGTCCTCGTGGTGGGCCAGCGTGGCCCAGATCGTGTAGATGCGGCCGTCCTGGTCGCGATAGGGCGCCAGCGACGCCAGCGTCTTCTCCTGCAGATCCGCCTCGTCGACGGGGTGCAGGCGGGGCTTCTCCGGCATCGGAGTCCTCCTCGGCTCGATGACGAGCAACGTATTCGTCAGAGCCTTGACCGTCAAGGGTCTAACAAATACCGTCCTCGTCATGACGATCCAGAGCCTTGGTTACGTAGGGATCGGCACGCCCGATCCGACCGCGTGGGCGGAGTACGCCCGGAACGTGATAGGCCTCGCCGTCGAGGACGGTGAGCCCGAGGGCCCGGTGCGCTACCGGCTGCGAATGGACCAGCATCCGTTCCGCATGTGGCTGACGCAGACACAGACCGGTGGCGTCACGGTCATCGGCTGGGAGGTCCGCGACGCCGCCGCCGTCGACGAGATGACCGTGCGGCTGAAGGAGGCCGGCGTCGATGTGACGGCGGGCACCGAGGAGGAGTGCAGAGAGCGCCAGGTGGCCCGGCTGGTGCACTTCACCGGACCGGTCGGCATCCGCACCGAGTTGTTCTGCGGCCGTCGTCTCGGAGCGAGCCAGTTCGTCTCCCCGCTCGGCGTCGACTTCGTGACCGGTGATCAGGGGCTCGGGCACGTCGTGATGAAGACGCCGCACGTGCAGGAGGCGGTCGACTTCTACCGCGACGTCCTGGGCTTCCGGCTCAGCGACACCGCCGACTTCCCCTGGGGCACCTTCTACTTCCTGGGCTGCAACCCCCGCCACCACAGCGTCGCCTTCGTCCGCTCGCACAAGAACGAGGGCACCCACCACATCCTGTGCGAGGTGAGCACCCCGGAAGAGGTCGGCCGCGCCCTGGACCGCACGCGCGAGCACGACGTCAAGCTCATGGCCACACTCGGCAAGCACTCCAACGACGGGATGTTCTCCTTCTACATGCGCTCACCGGCCGGCTTCGGCATCGAAATCGGCGCGGGCGGCATCCAGGTCGACGAGGAGACCTGGGTCAGCCGCACCTACACGGCCGACATCTGGGGCCACCACCCGGTCTCCTAGCCCGACTTCACCTCCCTGGACCCCTCCGAAGAAAGGCGGGCCGAACCCCCATGCTTCTCGAGAGCTATCTGCAGGACACCTGGGTCACCCCGACGGCGGCCGACACGACGGCCGTTGACGTGCACGACGCCGTCACCGGCGAGACCGTCTGCCGCGTCTCCTCCCAAGGCCTCGACCTCGCGGCCGCGTTCGACCACGCCCGCGCCCACGGCGGACCCGCCCTGCGAGGACTGACCTTCCACCAGCGCGCCGACCTGCTGGACGCGCTCGCCGCAGCCGTCCGCGCCCGCCGTGAGGAGCTGTACGCCCTCTCGGCCCGCGCTGGAGCCACCCTCAACGACGCCCGCTACGACATCGACGGCGGCATCCGCGTCCTGCGCGACTACGCCGCCCGCGCCCGCACCGAACTCCCGGACACACCCCACCTGATCGAAGGCCCCGCCGAACGCCTGGCCAGGGGCGAGGACTTCCTGGGCGTTCATCTCGTCACGCCCTCCCCGGGCCTGATGCTCCAGGTCAACGCCTTCAACTTCCCCGTGTGGGCGCCCCTGGAAAAGCTCGCCCAGGCGGTGCTGGCGGGCATGCCCAGCGTGGTGAAGCCGGCCACCCCGACCGCGTACCTCACCGAGCGCCTGATCCGGATCGTCACCGACGCCGGTGTCCTGCCACCCGGTGCGCTGCAACTCGTCGTCGGCTCGGTGCGCCCGGCCCTCGACCTGCTCGGCGAACAGGACGTCCTCTCCTTCACCGGCTCCGCCGCCACCGCCGCGACGCTGCGCACGCACCCCAACGTGGTCGCCCGCTCCGTGCGCTTCAACGCCGAGGCCGACTCCGTCAACGCCATCGTGCTGGCTCCGGACGTCACACCGGGATCACCGCTGTTCGACGCGTTCGTACGCGAGGTCGTGACCGAGATGACCGTCAAGGCGGGCCAGAAGTGCACCGCCATCCGCCGCGTCCTCGTCCCCAGCGAGCACGAAGCCGCCGCCCTGGACGCCCTCGCCGCCGAGCTCGCCGACGTGACCATCGGCAACCCCGCCACGGAGGGCGTACGGATGGGCGCGGTCGTCAGCCTCGCCCAGCGCGACGACGTACGACGGGCGGTGCGCACCATCGCCGCATCCGGCCGCTTCGTGTACGGCGACCCGGACAAGGTGCGTGTGGTGGACGCCGACCCCGAGCGGGGCGCCTTCCTGGACACACTGCTGATCTCCGCGGACCCGGAGGCGGCCGCACCCCACGAGGTGGAGCCCTTCGGCCCGGCCGCGACCGTGCTGGCGTACACCGACACGGCCCATGCCACGGACCTGATCGCGCGCGGCCGGGGCAGCCTCGCCGCCTCCCTGGTCGGCGACGACCTCGCCTGGACGACCGCCTTCATTCGCGAGGCGGCACCCTGGCACGGGCGGCTCCACCTGCTGGACTCGACGAACATGGCACAGACCACCGGACACGGCTCCCCGCTCCCCGCCCTGCGCCACGGGGGCCCCGGCCGGGCCGGCGGGGGATCGGAGATGGCGGGCACACGCGGTGTCGTGGACCTGATGCAGCGCACGGCACTCCAGGCATCGCCCAGGATTCTGGACCTGCTCCGGACCACGCCCACGGGCCCGTCGGTCGACTCCGCGTGATGGCCGAACGCGGGGCACGGACCGAAGGGTGCAGCAGGCGCGCCGCACCCGAAGAACGGGGAACGGACCTGCCGGCGCCGATGCTGTCGGCGCTCGCCCTGGCCTACGGAGTCTCACCGCTGGCCATCGACATGTATCTGTCGGCGTTCCCCCGCATGGCGCGTGATCTCCACGCCTCGACCACCGGCATCCAACTGACGCTGATCACGTTCATGACCGGCCTGGCCGTAGGACAACTGGTCATCGGGCCGCTGTCGGACCACTGGGGCCGGCGTCGACCCCTGCTGGCCTAGGGGGTGTCTGACAAATGATCACCTGGCGGGTTCGCGGAGCCACAGGGACAGGGCTGCCAGGCGGCCACCGTGAATTCCACGTCGCCGGTGGTTTGTCACCTGGTCCCGGCGCTCGGGGATCGTGGCAGCGATGCCCCGGCGCCGCGGAAGGTGCCGGATCGCCCTGCTGAATATGCGCTATCGCCGAGCACTCGCACTGGCGCCGTGCGGGGCCGGCCGGTGGTGGCGCGCGGGACGCGAATCCCGTCGAGTACCTGGCCGAAGGCGGTGGCGTCGTTGGTGTTGCCGGGCGTGAGCACGATTGACAACGGCAGGCCCCGACCATCAATGGCGAGGTGGCCCTTGGTGGTCAGCCCGCCTCGGGACCGGCCGAGGGGCTGGCGCGCTTGCGAGCTGACCGGATGTTCCAGTTCGTCCCCGTCGCCTGCCCCTTTTCGGGCGCCGGCCGCATGCTGGTGGGCCCGGTTGACCGTGGAATCGACGGCGACACTCCACTCCACCCGGCCCACCGAGTCGTCGCGGACCTGGACGTGTTCCAGCAGCTTCGTCCAGGTCCCACCGCCTCTCAGCGGGCGAATCGCTCGTAGACGGTCTGCCACGGTCCGTACCGCTCAGGCAGATCTCGCCACGGGGCCCCGGTCCGCAGCCGCCACAGCACCCCCGTTGACCACCTGCCGGTGATCACCGCACGGACGACCACGCCCATCAACTGCGGCAACAGGGGCTCTATTCGCTCCCACGCCGCGTACGTCAACTCACCTCGACCTGCCACAAGATCAATGATCAGAGTGCTCGTGCTCGGACTCCCGCGCCGGATCCGTCACGAACCGGCTCAGCCGATAAGTGGTCGGCAGCGCCAGGCGCCCGCACAGCGTGTCGATCCGGATCATCGGCCCGTCGACGCCTGCCTCCCGAAGACGGCACCTCACTCAGCTTGGCCCCCGGCCGCATCCGGAGCGACTCGATGTCACCCTTCAGCCGCTCGTAGACCGCCTCGCTCTTGCCAGTCGCCCGGGCCATGAGACTCCCTGTCCATCCATGCGCACACGCTTCTGTATACAGACTACGACTGGTGCGCTGCTTGTAGGCCTCGCGGTCGAAGGCTGGCGGCCTGCCGCCCCGGCTGCCTCGACGCAGCCGGTGGCCACGCCGATCTGCCGGGACCGGGATCACTGCTCGGATGCCGCGCTTGCGCAGGTGGCTGCGGATCGCGCGGGAGGAATGGGCCTTGTCCGCCAGGACCACGTCCGGTCTGGTGCGAGGGCGTCCGCGCTGCCGGGGAACTCGCAGGCGGGCCATGACGTCGGTGAAGGCGCCGCCCTATCGCTCCCGGACCATCCCGGTCTCCCACGCCCAGGCGGCGATCTCGACCCGGTTACGGGCGTCGATCTTCTGCTGGATGCTGGTCAGGTGCGTCTTGACGGTGGACAGCGACACCACCAGCTGCTTGCAGATCTCCTGGTTGGTGCGGCCCACCGCAACCAGCCGGGCCACGTCCAGTTCCCGTTCGGTCAGCGGGCAGGCGGCTTCCGGCTCGGGCCGCGCGGCGGACAGTTGCTTCAGCAGCCGGACGGTGACGGCCGGGGAGACCAGCGCGTCGCCGCGGGCGGCGGCCCGCACCGCCTCGATCAGCAGGCTGGGCGGGGCGTCCTTGAGCAGGAAGCCGCAGGCCCCGTTGCGCAACGCGGTGTGCACGTAGTCGTCCTGGTCGAACGTGGTGATCACCACGACCCGCATGGGGTTGTGGACTCCGGGTCCGGCCAGCGCCCGGGTGACGTCCAGGCCGTCCAGTTTCGGCATCCGGATGTCGACCAGGCACACGTCCGGCCGCAGCCGGCGGGCGAGTTCCACGCAGGCGGCGCCGTCGGCGGCCTCGCCGACCACCTCGATGCCGGGCTGGGCGCCGAGGATCAGCCGGAAGCCCATGCGGACCAGCTCCTGGTCGTCCGCGATCAGTACGCGGATCGCCGTGTCGTTCACGCCGGTGATCCTTCCACAGCGGCCAGCACAGGGAAGGCGGCGGTGACCCGCCAGCCGCCGTCGTCGGTGGGGACGGCGGTCAGCGTGCCCTCCACCGCTTCGACGCGTTCGCGCAGGCCGACCAGCCCGAAGCCGCCGCGCCCGCCGACCGGAACGGCTTGGCGTGCGGCGGGTGCCGTGTTGTGCACCTCGACCCGCAGCCGGGGCCCGTCCACGTCGACCCGTACGGCCACCGCGGCGCCGGAAGCATGCCGGCGCACGTTGGTCAGGGCTTCCTGCACGACCCGGTGCACGGAGGTCTCCACCTCGGGGGCCAGTCGCACCTCACGGGCAGCCGCGGCCACGTGCAGCTGGACGCCCGTGTCGTCCGCGGAGAACACCGAGACCAGGCGGGCGAGCTCGCTCCACAGCTGCCCCGGCCGGATGCTGTCGTGGTCGTCCTCGCGCAGGACCCGCACCAGGCGGCGCATCGAGTCCAGGGTCTCCGATCCGGACCGGCTGATGTTCTCCAGCAGCGGGCCGACCTGTTCCGGTGCGCTGTGCTGGAGGGCCAGTGCGGCGTTGGCCTGGACGATGATGCCGGTGACGTGGTGGGCGACGAAGTCGTGCAGGTCGTGGGCGAGTTCCAGGCGCTGACGCTGGCGGACGGCGGCGATGTCGCGGGCCCGCCGCTCCTCCAGCAACCGGGTGCGCACACCCCATGCGAGAGCCAGGCCGACGCCGAGCGTCATCACCAGGCACCCGTTGACGAAGTCGTCGGTGCCGTAATACAGGTCGGTCGGCATCAAGCGCAGCGGGATCGCGATGATCGCCACAGCCAGTGCGGCCGCCACGGCCGCCCCCCTCCTCGGGCGCGGCACCGTCCCCACCGCGCGGGAGAGCAGCACCAGCGAAGCGACACTCTCCAGCACCCCGAACGTGTCGTCTAGGTCCGGACTCGCCCAGGTGACGATCACGGTCGTGAGGGCCAGCGAGCCACCCGCGACGAGCGCGGCACGTACCTGCACATTCGGCCGACGAGCGGGCCACAGCAGCGCCAGGCAGGCAAGCGGGCCGGACACCATCGTCAGCAAACTCGTCCAGCGGAATTCAGGCACTCCGTGGACAAACACGTCGAACAGGCCCAGCAAGCCCAGGAGGGTCCAGCCTGCGACGATCAGTGTCCGGCGGGGCAGCGAATTCTCGGAGTTCACGTCCCGCAGGATACGGAAGCGGTGCTTCCTGGCGGCCTCGGCCGAATGGCCGATGTCCGGCCCCCACAACCGGCCGTCCGGCCGAGCCAGGCGGGTGCCGTGCGCGCCGATCGTGGGCGGCATGCATCTGATGATCACCGTTTCCTCCGGGGAGTCCGCCCGATGAGCACCACCTGCGCCGTCCTGACCGGCACCGGCCTGTTCAAGTCCTACGGCATGGCCCGCGCCCTGGCCGGGGTCGACATCGACGTGCCGGCCGGCGAGTCGCTGGCCGTCATGGGCCCGTCCGGCTCCGGCAAATCCACCCTGCTGCACTGCCTGGCCGGCATCGAACGGCCCGACTCCGGTGAGGTTGTGCTGGACGGCAAGCGGATCGACCAGCTCCGCGAACCGGCCCGCAGTGAACTGCGCCGCACCGCCTTCGGCTTCGTCTTCCAGTCCGGTCAGCTGCTGCCGGAACTGCCCGCCGACGAGAACGTGGCCCTGCCGCTGATGCTCGGCGGCACGCCGCGCCGGGCGGCCGTCGAGCAGGCCCGGCAGTGGTTCGGTCCGCTGGGCCTCACAGGCCTGGAGGACCGGCGTCCCGGGCAGCTGTCCGGGGGCCAGGCGCAGCGGGTGGCCATCGCCCGGGCCCTGGTCGGTAAGCCGAAGGTGATCTTCGCCGACGAGCCGACCGGCGCGCTGGACCAGGCCACCGGCATGGACGTGATCCAACTGCTGACGGAGGTCAGCCGCCGCCAGAACACCGCCCTGGTCCTGGTCACCCACGACGCGAACGTGGCCCGCTGGTGTGACCGCACGGTACACGTCCGCGACGGACGGCTGGCCCATGCGCACTCCGCGACGGACACCGGCTCGGAGTCGAAGGCGGGGTACCGGCGATGAAGGCACTGGACCGCACCACCTGGACACTGACCTGGCGGCTCACCCGGGCCGGTGGCCGCACCGGCCTGCTCGCCATCGGGCTCGCGGTCGCGGCGGCGGCCGTGTCCACCACACTGCTCCTGCTGTGCGTCGCGATGAACCTGGGCTTCCAGCACCGCGCGGACCGCACCGACTGGCGCACCCCGGTGACATCCTCCCACCCGGTGGCCGTCCAAGCGGTCGGAACCACGTTCACCGGGGGTGAGCCGGTCACCGTCGTCGACGTCGCCCAGCTGCCCGGACGCGCCGCACCCGCCCCGCCCGGCCTCGACCGCTTCCCCGCCCCCGGCGAGCTGTGGGTCTCCCCCGCGCTCGGCGCCCTGCTCGACCGGCTGCCCGCCGACCGCCACCCGATCCCCGGCACGCCCACCGGCACCCTGGGCCGCGCGGCACTGGCCCACCCCGGCGAACTCGTCGCGGTGATCGGACACCGCTCCACCGACCCGGCGGTCACCACCCCGCGCGAGCCCGACCCGCGCCGCGTCGGGGACATAGCCTCCCCCACCCGCGTCGCCTCCTTCACCGGTGGGCCGCTGGCGGACGGCACCGGCCGCATGTACGAGTCCTTGGCCCGGCTCGCCACCATCCTCGTCATCGTTCCGCTGCTGGTGCTGGGAGCCTCCGCCGCGCGGCTGTCGGTCTCCCGCCGCGACCAGCGCCTCGCCGCGCTGCGCCTGATCGGCGCCACGCCGGGCCGCATCGCCGGAATGACGACCGCCGAGGCGCTGCTCACCGGAACGGCCGGAGCGCTGCTCGGTGCCGTGGGCTACGCGGTGCTGCTGCCGGTGGCGGCGAGCCTGCCGCTCGCGGGCGGCGCCTGGTACCTGGCCGACCTGTGGATCGGCGCACCGCCACTGCTGGCGGTCATGGCCGGAGTGATCGCGCTGGTCGTCATCAGCGCGCTCGCCGGACTGCGCCAGGTGGTCGTCGGCCCGCTGGGCGTGGCACGCCGCTCGACCAGCCGGAAAGCGAGCGCCGTGCGGGCGGTGGTTTTCGTGGCCGTCGTCGCCGTATACGGCTGGATCACCAAGCAGTACGGCAGTGACGACGTCGTGGCGCTCTCCGCGTTCGCCGCACTCTTCCTGGCGCTGGCCGTGATCGGGCCCTGGGTGGTCCGGCTGCTCGGCAGGATCGTCACCGCCCTGGCCAAGCGGCCGGCGACACTGCTGGCCGGGCGCCGGCTCCTGGACGATCCGAAGGCCGCCTGGCGGATCGTCTCCGGGCTCACTCTGGCCGGTTTCGTCGCCGGCTTCTTCGCCCTGCTCAGCATGGACAGCACTCCCCCCTGGGGAGGACGGCCCGACCAGCTCGCCATCGCCGTCCCGGCCCACAAGGTGACCCAGATGCGGACGCAGGCCGAACAGCGCCTGCACGCCGCCGGAGTGAGCGCCGTGATCGGCGTGGACGACGGCTTCGTAGCCACGGGCCCCTACGACGACAGCCGCCAGATCACCGCCACCGTCTCCGGCGGCCCGGCCGAACTGGACCGCGCCCGCACCGCGCTGACCGGCCTGACACCCGACCAGTACCCCCTCACCACCACCGACGTGAACTGGTCCGAGGCACAGTTCACCCAGGACTTCAACACCATCACCCGGGTCGTGCTCGTGGTGACCTTCACCGTCGCCATCACCTCGGCCGGCATCACCGCGGCCGCAGGCGTCCTGGACCGCCGCCGCACCTACGCCCTGCTGCACCTGGCCGGGACCCCACTGCGGGTCCTGGACACCGCCCGCAGCCGGGAGACCCTGATCCCGGTCACGGTGCTGGCAGGCGGCGCTCTCGCGGCAGGACTGCTGTGCGGGGGATCGATGATGCTCGCGGGCGGCGACTCGTCGTTCGACGCACGCGGCTTGATCGTTCTCGCGGCGTGCTGCGCCGCCGGGGTCGGCGGGATCCTGGCGGCCGGCGGGCTGAGCCGTTCTCTCCTGCACGCGGTCACCCGGCAGGCAGGGGTGCGGGGAGAGTGAGCACTGCGGGGGCTGAGCCCGACGGCCCGGTCCCCGCCGCGCGAGCGGAGGCGCCGATGACGTGAGGCCTCGGCAAAGTAGCCGGGGCAGAGCCGGTGAGCTGGCAGGCGGCGTGCGCCCGGCGCTTTGGTCGGCCGCGGCCTACGCGGCCCCGGGAGCCGTTCGCTGCCCACGTCGCCAATCAGTCGTGTCTTGCACTCCCTCGCCCTGCGGTCGCACTTCGACGGCGGAATCAGCGGTGTAACGATCTCTCACAGTCCGTCACCACGTAGGACATCCTGTAAGCCTGGCCCCAAGCGCTGTGACTGAGGGTAGGCAGGGGTAATGCTTGTCCACCCGGCTTTCCACGACTGCTCCGGTCGGGCCCTGGCGGGCGAAGCAGTCGGGAAACCTGATCTTGAATGCGGAGGGTCTGATGCAGTCAGGTGGTTCTTTCCGGCCTGAGTCTTCGCCGCAGCGGGGTCCGACTCTGGACGGTCTGATGTCGGCGGTAGGGGCCGGTGCCCTGAAGCTGGTCACGGCTCCGCACGGCGTGGCGGTTTCGGTGCGAGGCGTGACTGTCTGGGACGTGTTGGAGCCGGAGATAAGGCCAGGAGAGGTGCTGCTGGCGGTCGGGGTCGACTCGCGGTCGAGTGCGGCGGTCGATGTGGTCCGGGCCGCCGGTCGGTCCGGGGCCGTGGCAGTGGTCTTCGGTCCTGACGGACCGGAGTCGGCGAGTTCGGAGTTGCGTGGAGCGGCCGAGGCTGCGGGCGTGGCGGTGCTCTTCCGCCCGGCGTGGGTGGGATGGGTGCAACTGGTGGGGCTGCTCCGCGCGGGGCTGGCTGCCGCCGGCTACCAGGCCGATCCGCCGTTCGCCCAGGTGGCCCTGGGTGACCTGGAGGGGTTGGCCGATGCGGTGGCGGCGACGGTCGGCGGGGCGGTGACGATCGAGGATCCGCAGTCGCGGGTGCTTGCCTACTCGTCCACGGACGAGGACGTGGACGAGATGCGCCGACGCACCATTCTCGGTCGCCGGGTGCCGGCTTCGACGGTGGCGGCGATGCGGAAGAGCGGGTTCTTCCGCGTCCTGTGGGGTTCAGGGGACGTGGTGCGTCGACCGGCTGAAGAGGATCTCCCCGAGCGGCTGGCCATCGCGGTCACCGCCGGCAGTGAGGTTCTGGGATCGATCTGGGTGGCGCCTGCCGGGCGTCCGCTGCCGGAGACGGCCGCGGACGACCTGCGGGCGGCCGCCCGGGCCGCGGCTCCGCATCTGCTCCATCACCGCTCTCGGCGGGCCGGTCACCTGCGGGCCGTCCAGGAAGCCGCACGTGCTGTCCTGGACGGTTCGGGCTCCGCCGAAGCTCTGGCGGCATCCGCGGGGCTGCCTGTCGACGGCCGGTGCGCGGTCTTGGCGGTGCGCGCCGCGCCCGGTCCGGGCAGGGGTCGGGGAGAGGATCGCCTGCCGGACCTGGTGGCCCTGCACTGTGCCGCACAGGAGTATCAGGCAGTCGTGGTGGCAGTCCCCGGTGGGGTGCTCGTGCTCCTGGGCGACCTGCTGCCGGACTCTCAGCGAGCCACGGCGCAGGTGACGCGGCTGGCCGAGTCCCTTGCCGGACACCTGTCGGCAATGGTCGGCGCAAAGGTGTGGATCGGTGTCGGAGAGGTGGCGGCGGATCTGCACCGGGCGGTCGAGTCCCGACGCACGGCCGATCTGGCACTGCGGGCGCTTCTGTCCGGCAGCACGTCCCGAGCGGTCGCGCGGCTGGGTGAGGTGGCCGAGACAGCGACATTGCTGCGCATCCTGGACGCGCTGCGCGAAGTACCCCTGCCACCGGAGCTGCCGGTGACGCGTCTGGCAACATACGACGCCGAACACGACGGCGGCCTGGTGGACACCCTGCGCGCCTACCTCGACCACTTCTCGGACGTCCCCGCGGCAGCCCGGGCGCTGGGCGTCCACCCCAACACCTTCCGGTACCGGATCCGGAGGCTGCGCGAGGTGTGCGGCATCCGCCTCGACGACCCCGAGGCCCGTCTCCTGGCCCAGTTGCAGCTGCGGCTGATGGACCGCGGCGGCTCCGGCGACGGCTGAACTTGTCGCCGCGCACCATTGCCACGGGTCGGCTTCGTGGCCGGGCACAACCGCCAGCGGAGGGCTCACGGTCCCTGTCCGCAGGCACAGCTCACCCCGAGAAGGTGTGCCTTCCAGGACGAAGACGCGGTCGCGGCAGTCCGGAAACCTGGTCCTTGCGCGCCCAGTCCCCCCCGGGCGCACCGACTCGGAAGGTGCAAAAGGTGACTCTTTCCCAGGCAGCACAGCGGCGTGAGCGCATCCTGAGCGCCGCGGTACAGCAGCGGCTCCTCGACGCCGACGACGCTCCGCTGGCGGGGTTCGTCGACCTCGACGGCGTAGCCGACAGCGTCGCGGCCCTTCAGAACGCCTTCCCGTCGTCGGTCTCCGTGCAGCATGTGTTCGCGGCGAAAGCGAACCCCCTGGTGCCGCTGCTCCAAGAGCTCCGCAGGCTCGGCATGGGCTGTGAAGTGGCCAGCGCGGGCGAGCTCGCCCAGGCACTGGCCGCCGGCTTCGCCCCCGAACAGATCGTGTTCGACTCGCCGCTGAAAACCCGCGCCGAACTCCTTCAGGCACTCGAACTCGGTGTCGCGGTGAACGCGGACAACTTCCAGGAACTGGCCCGCATCGACAAGATCCTCGCGACCCGCTCGTCGACATCGCGTATCGGCATCCGGATCAATCCCCAGGTCGGCGCCGGCTCGATCGCCCTGAGCAGCACCGCCACCGCCACGTCCAAGTTCGGCATAGCCCTGGAGGACAACGGCAATGTCGATCGACTCCTGCGGGCGTACCGAGAGCATCCCTGGCTGACCTGGCTGCACGCGCACGTCGGATCGCAAGGGTGTCCGCTCGACCTGATCGCCCAGGGCATCGCCAAGACCGTCGCGTTCGCCGACAAGGTCAACGCCGAACTCGGCCGACGGCAGATCGTCGGTATCGACATCGGCGGGGGACTGCCGGTCGACTTCGGCAGCGACGACAGCGCCCCCGGCTTCGACACCTACGTCGCCCGGTTGCGTGACCACGCGCCGGGCCTGTTCACCGGTGACTACCGGATCATCACCGAGTTCGGCCACTCCCTGCTCTCCAAGAACGGCTTCACCGCCGCCTACGTCGAGTACACGAAGACCGCCGGGGAACGCCCGATCGCCATCACTCACGCCGGTGCCCACGTCGCCACGCGCACCGTGTTCCAGCCCGACTCCTGGCCCCTGCGCGTCACCGCCCACCACCCCACGGGCACCACCAAGACCGGCCCGCTGACGGCCCAGGACATCGCGGGCCCTCTTTGTTTCGCGGGCGACATGATCGCGCGAGCCCGTCCTCTGCCCGAGCTCTCCCCGGGCGACATCGTGGCCGTCCTCGACACCGGCGCCTATTGCTTCTCCGCCCCTTACCATTTCAACGGCATGCTCGAGCCTGCCGTCTACGGTGGCCGCACAGCTACCGACGGGAGTATCGGCTTCCAGCTCCTGCGTTCCGCCGAGACCATGGACCACCTGCTGAGCAGAAGCGGCACCGATGTCATGAGTTAGTGTCGCATCAGAGGGTGGCGAAGAGCGTCGAGGTGACGTTCACCAGCTCCAGGTCGACGGCGGCCGGGGCCATGCCGTCTACGGCTTCCCCTGGGGCCCCCGCCTGTGTCACCGCCACGGTGAACACCTACCTGGCCGAGGGCCGGCTGCCCGCCCGGGACACCACCTGCCGCGCGTAGGGGCTCCTCGCATCATGAAGCGCTGGCCGGACCTGGAGGCCCGTCGCCTCCATGTCCGGTTCACGAGGCTTTTGTTACCGGCGCCAGACCCCAGGCGGAACCCTGCGGGTCCGCTTCGCCCGTCACAGGGCGTGCACGGCGGCCCGGTTCCGGACTCCTCCTGTCAGCGCGCCACCTTGAAGCCGACAGGGAGGAAGTAGCTCCAGCCCTCGCCCTCGGCACCCGCTTCGGCTTTGAGGTGGGTGACCTTCTTGTCCCAGCTCTTGGGCAGGGACACCTTCACCTTGTACGTGGCGGTGGCGCCCGGCTTCAGAGTCCTGTCCACCGCCGGCGCAGCGAACGAGTGGGTGCCGCCGTTGCGCTGAGGGGTGTGGCCCACTGCGCGGCGTACTCCTCGAACCGCATCGCCCCGTACCTCGCGATCCGTTCCGCCTTCGCCTGCCCCCGCGGCGCAGCCTTCTTCGCGTTGTAGACCTCCGTCAAACGCGCGATCGCCTTGTCCTGGGTCGCGAACCCGGACTCCTTCACCTGCCTCCCCGCCGCCGACCGATACCGCACCTTGTACGGGTGAGGACACCTCGACCACCGCGACCGCGGATGCTCACACTCCTTGAAAAACGACCCCATCCCACGAACCAAGGCATTGGAACTCACGGTGGCAGACTCCTCCGGGACCGATGCTGACAGTTTGCTAACCGTCCGCGGTCCGGAACGCCGCTGACCTGCACTGATGCGGGCAGGGTTCGCTATGTTCTGGAACTGGATCGGGCGGTCGCAAGGGGAGATCGAGCAGGCGCGGCGGGACTGGATGGAGGGCACGCGGTTCGGGGAGGTGAAGGGGTACGACGGTGCCCCCCTGCCCGCACCGGAACTGCCGCCGGTGCCGTTGAAACCGCGGGGAAGGGTGCGCTGAGCTGCGGAAATGCGTCAGCGGCGGTGGCTGCTGATGGGCAGGCGGTCGGGAATCCCTACTTGACTTTGCTGACGCCTCGTCAGGACAGGGTGAGCGGCCCTCTTCTGAGGTCATTCACCTCCGAATCGAGCAAGGTGCTCTGCCCGAGACCGGGTGGGGGATGCTCGACCTGTCGGGTGGTGTCGTCACGGCAGGCAGGGGGGTGGACGGACGACGGTGCGGTACATGAGGTTCGACCAGCGGCCCCACTGGCGCGAGTGGGGCCGCTGGTCGTCTCACTCGGCGGCGCGGGCCTGTGATGCGCGCCGAGCCCCGGCTGCGCGGTGCCGAATGGTCAGTTGTCGACCCAGAAGTGGCTGATCGTACGGTTGTTGACCTCGACGGCTGTATCCGCACGAGTCATCTTGAGGCACACGTCGTCGCCGTACTTGGCGCTCAGCAGTTCCTGGGAGTACGACTCGCAGGACCAGCCCGATATCCGCTGCCGGCTGCCCCACTTCAGGTCCTTGAAGTTCTTGATGCGCTGCGGCAAGGTCGTGGTGCCGACCTTGTCGGTCCTGTCGATCGCGCGCTGGCAGGCGATGCCGTCGGTCTTGGGCACCTCGATCACTCTGGACCAGATGACCTCTTGAGTGCCGCCGTTGTAGGTGCCGGCCCACCAGTTGCCGCAGATGCGCGATCCTGACTGGGCTTCAGCCATCCCGGGAGCCATGACCGTGAACATCGCCCCGGATGTCATGGCGATTGCTGCGAGCGTCGCTGTGCGGCGCTTCGTACGCTTCGTGCTCTTCGACTGCATGGTGTGCCTCCTTGCTGTTCGAAAGCAGGTCAGATGCGGCCGTTGATGGCCCAGCCGACCTTCTTCTCTACGAACACGTTTCTGCTCCAGTTGCCGAACCTGGCGTTGCCGTTCCACTCGTAGGTGGTTCCGGACTGGCAGCCCCGGTTCGTGCGGACCCAGCCGCCGGCCCAGTTGCCCTGGGTCCAGCGGCGGACCGCGATCATGACGGGCTGCGCCGTCTGCCCGGGCTTGGCGGTGACGCCGATGCTGACGGTCTTGGAAATCTCGGTGGTCTTCTGGTAACCGACCACCAGGGGGAGCACGACGTTGTACCACTTCTTGCTCGGTGAACTGCTGTTACCGAGATCGGTACCGCCACCGACGGCCCAACCGGTGTTCACGGTTTCCGATTCCGACCACGAGTAGGGGCAGGGGTCTCCGTCGCGGGCGCACTGGGCCTTGGTGCCGCGCCACACCCAGTCGTCCCAGGTGTTGCGCGCCTTCTGGAGGGTGATCGCGCGGGTCACGTGCCCGCCTCCCGTGCCGGGGACGATCTTCGCGCCGTCGGAGTAGCTCTGGCTGAAGCACGCGGTCGTCGCCGCGTTCGCCGTACCGGTCATGCAGACCGCCGTCGCGGCGATAAGGGCCCCGCACATCACAACGCGCTGCCCGATGACTTTGCCGTGCACCGTAAGCTCCTTTCTTCTGCTGCCGTCGAGTGCGGGTCAGATGCGGCCGTTGATGGCCCAGCCGACCTTCTTCTCCACGAACACGTTTCTGCTCCAGTTGCCGAACCTGGCGTTGCCGTTCCACTCGTAGGTGGTTCCGGACTGGCAGCCCCGGTTCGTGCGGACCCAGCCGCCGGCCCAGTTGCCCTGGGTCCAGCGGCGGACCGCGATCATGACGGGCTGCGCCGTCTGCCCGGGCTTGGCGGTGACGCCGATGCTGACGGTCTTGGAGACCGTGGTGGTTTTCTGGTAGCCGACGGTCAGAGGAAGTACGACGTTGAGCCACTTGCCTGTCGGCGAGGAGGCGTTACCGAGGGACGTACCGCCACCGACGGACCAACTGACGGTTTTGCTCTCCGATTCGTCCCACGAGTAGGGGCAGGGGTCTCCGTCGCGGGCGCACTGGGCCTTCGTGCCGCGCCACACCCAGTCGTCCCAGGTGTTGCGCGCCTTCTGGAGGGTGATCGCGCGGGTCACGTGCCCGCCTCCCGTACCGGGGACGATCTTCGCGCCGTCGGAGTAGCTCTGGCTGAAGCACGCGGTCGTCGCCGCGTTCGCCGTACCGGTCATGCAGACCGCCGTAGCGGCGATAAGGGCCCCGCACATCACGACGCGCTGCCCGATGACTTTGCCGTGCATTACTTTCTCTCTTCTTTGGCTTATTGCTGCAGGGTGACGTCTGTGACGTCTGAATGCGCGTGGATATGTGCCGCCCTCAGTACACCTGCGACCACACGGCGGCGTGACGGCCGTTCACCTGACCGATCAGGTCCACCCTGTTCATCTTGTTGCAGGGATCGGCCCCGTACTTCTGGTTGAACAGGTTGCCGGCCTCCTCGCAGGTGTAGGACCGGATCACCTGTCGAGGGTTCCAGGTCACCTTTCCCTTGTAGCCCGGGAGCTGCATATTGCCGATGCTGTTCGTGTGGTCTATGACGCGCAGGCAGATATTGAAGTCGACCTTGGGGACTTCCAGCACCTTGGCAACCCGCCCGACCGTCTTACCGTTGGCCCTCGCATCCCAATAATTTCCGCATATGCGGGATCCGGACTGCGCCTGGGCCGTCCCGGGCAGCGTGATCACTGCTGCCGCAACCGCGAGGCCCAGAATTGCCACGCGTGTGTGTCGGCGTACGTTCGCCATCTCTTCTTCCCTTTCTGTTCGTGGAGACGATCAAGGTCCAACAGGCCCTGATGAATACCGGCTTGACCTGAGAAGGCCTGCTCGGCGGAATCAATATGTGGCTTGCCGGATTGCGAGTCAAGCCTTGAAGGGGGAATTTTATGCACGCTGAAATGCATTTGATTTCGGGCAGGTGGAAGCGGCCCTCGCCGCGTTATCGGCAGGATCGGCAGACAGCGAGAAGGTGAGCAGAACATGTACGGAAGGTGGTTGTCGCCGCGCTTCTGAGAAGGAGAGGAGCAACGCTCACCTATGAGATCGGGTGGACGCCCCGCCGAACGCGAGGCCGGTCTCGTGGGCCCGAGTGGCGGGAAGAGCTGCCAGAGCGCCCAGGGTGGGCGCGGCCGTGATGTGACAGAGCCATGCGCGCTGCTCTCCCAGTGGTTCTGTGCCGGACAGTCGACCTTGCCGCCCCAGGCTTTCCGAGTCGCAGTTGATTGGCACCCCCTGCGCCTACGGCGATCAACTCGGTTTGCGAGGCCTCGTTGTCCGGCACCACGCCCAGCCGCCGCGATCAAAACGAAGCAGGCGCCTCGAGGGTCGGCGTGGCCTGGACGCACGAGGCCGAAAGACGCAGCCAGGTGCGCGCGGGGCCGAGGCCCGTCACGAGGCAAGAGGCCAAACCCGCGGTGCAGGGCCCGCCGATCCCGGCACATTGCAGAGGAGCGATATGAAACGAGTGCGCCGCTACGCTCACTCTGAGCGGCTGGCTGCCCCGCCGAGGCGTGTCTGTTCTTTGTGCGGGGTGGTCGCCGAGCTTCGATCACCCGGCCGCACGTACAAGCTCACAGAACTCTTTTCCTTCTCTGATCCATGCCGGAGGGATCGCGCGAATCGGGGCGTCCCAGCGGCTGTGGGCGCGGACCCCGTCGACTTCCAGGGCCGGGCGCCTCAGAGCGGAACCTTGGCCACGTCATTTCGGCCCCAGGAGATTGATCGGGCCGGTCAGCCGCAGTCATCAATCCCAGTTGTCGCCGCCCGGCAGACCGTGCACTACGAAGGTGGCGTCTACGCAGGCAAGGTGCGGTCGCCTGGTTCGGTCAGAGGGAATCCTGGCGGTGTCTGCGTCTGCTGGAAGAGCTTGGCCGGGATTGCGTCGGCGAGGGCCCGGTAGCCGGCGGGGTTGAGGTGGAGGTGGTCGCCGACGTCGTACGCGGGGGAGAGCCGGCGGGGGTTCTGAGGGTCGCGGACCACCTGGTCGAAGTCGATGACGGCGTCGAAGCGGCCGCTGGTGCGGATCCACTGGTTGACTGCCTGGCGGGAGGACTCGTGGAGGCCGGCGGCGTCGTCGTAGCCATTCCCCCCGAAGGGGGTGAGCGTGGCTCCGTAGACGCGGATGCCCTGGGCATGTGCTCGGGTGATGATCTGCTGGTAGGCGTTGATGAGGTCGGCCGTGACCTGCTGCGCGGAGGACTCCGTGGTTCCGCCGGGGATGTCGTTGACGCCGTGGAAGACGAACAGCCAGCTGACGCCGCTCTGGGCCAGCACGTCACGGTCGAGGCGGGCCAGGGCGTTGGGGCCCAGTCCGTCGTTGAGGATCCGGTTGCCTCCCGCCGCTTGGTTGAGGATCGCGATGCCGGAGGTGGCGGGCCGGGACTGGAGCCGATTGAGGAGCTGGTCGGGCCACCGGTTGTTCATGTTGGTGGTGGACCCACGCCCGTCGGTGAGGGAGTCACCCAGCATCACGGCCGCGGCGGTGGTGCGCGTGGACCACGCCTCGACGCCGCTGAGGAAATACCAGTGATCGACCGGGGTGGCACCCGGCAGGTCGCTGTCGCCGACATGGTCACCGGCCAGCATGTAGGAGGTCGTTCTCGAGCCGGGGTGCGAGGTGATGGAGCTTGAGGCCTGGCCCTCGGCCAGGTAGAGCGTGACGGTCAGATTGCTCCCCGGCCGGACCTCGAAGTCCAGTGGGTCGCTGACCCCCTGCGCGCCCTTGGCGATGGTGAGGCCCGGGTGCCCGCCGAACGTCAGCGGGTGTGTGCTGCCGGGCACGATGGCGCTGACACCCGCCCTGCCGTCCGCCGGCAATGCCACGGCGGCGGCGGTGATGGGCAGGTGCGTACCCCCGAACGCGTTCGAGAGGCGTATCCGGGTGTACCGCCCGCCCACCGACACGCGCACCGTCTGGCGCAGAGTGACGTCGGCGAAGACACGGTTGCCCTGGGTGAACGGGGCCGGTGGCATGTTGGCGGGTTCGGTCAACTGCGGCATGGCGGTCCATGTGTTGACCCAGTGGGCGCCTTGCGTCGTCGGGGTGGGGTAGCCGGGCGAGCGGGTCGCCTCGTCACGCGCCGCACCCACCGCCGCGGGTGTCGAGAGACCCACGGCGGCTACCGCCGGGGTGACGATGACACTCACCAGCGCTGATCTTCGTCTCATGAAGGAACCGCCTCCGTCTGTGCGGGCATGTGCTTCCGGCCGGTCAGGTCAGTCGCGTGCTCTCCGGTGGACCGAGGTAGCTGTACTTCAAGCCGCCCGTGTCGATGACGATCTTGTTGAGGACCACGGTGGGGTCGACCATCCAGAACTTCAGTACGTGCCGCCCGGCGGTGCCGATGCGGTGCGTCGTACTGGTGCGGTTGACGTTGTCCGCGGTGTTGCGACCCCACTGGTTGTTCATGGTGGCGTCGCTGGAACCCGTGGCGGCGATGATGTCCACACTCTGGGGCACCTGGTCGTCGAAGGACACAGCGTAGCGGAGGCCGGGAGCGGGCAACGCCGCGTTGCGCGGGGCGAGATGGGCCCAGACCGTGACGGTCCCGGTGGTGAAGAGACTGAGGTCGTACTCGAGCCGGGGCCCGGAGCCCACGGGCTGACGGGCGGCGGTGACGGGAAAGGGCTCCAGGCCGTCGCCGGTGCGGCCGATGCCGGGGACGCGCCGCCAGGAGACGCCGTCTGCGGGGACGTTGCGGGTGAAGTGCGCGGCCTCGATGGCGACATAGCCGTTCGCCTCGACGAATCCGGACAGCTGAGACCGGGGGACACCCGGGTTGTCGACGGCTGCCTGCACGGTGACCGTCGTGCCCTCCGAACCGGTGAGGGTGACCGGAACACGGCGGGTTCCCTTGGGGGCACGGCGCCAGTCGACGCTGAGGACGACCCGCTGCTCCGTGGTGACGGTGCCGCGGGGCCGGTCGACGGTCAGCCAGGGCGCGCCGGTTGTGACGGCATAGCTGAAGGAAGTGGCTCCGCGATTGAAGAGGTCGATGTACTGCTTCGGCTGCGCCTGGTAGGGGCTGAAAGCGGGCAGAACCGCCTCGCCCTGCTCCTGTGGCCACCATCGGTCGGAGCCTTCGACGGCCACGCCCATGGCCGCTCCGGTCGGCACGGTGATCCGCCGGACGGCCGGGTAGATCTGGTCGGGCTGGGGCGGGTCGGCCCAGGAGGCGTTGGCCCCGTAGCGTTCCTTGTCGCCGTATCCGATGTGGGTCTGGGTCTGGAAGCCCTTCCATTTCCCGCCGGCGATCCGCTGGTTGAAACGGTCGGCCAGTGCGAAGTCGTCGGCCAGCCGGGCCTCCGCGGCATCGGCCAGGGCGTTGGTGCCGGACCTGCCCTGAGCGGCGTGGAGGAGATTGGTGAACTGCGCCCGCCGCAGCAGGTACAGGTTCGCCGTGGCCAGCACCGCGTATCCCACCAGCTCGAACCACGCGTCCCGGTTGCTCGCGGGCAGCTTGGACGCGACCGCGTCGGCCCGTTTCGCCAGGTCCTGCCACTCCTGAGTGACCCGCTCGAGCTCCCGGTAGTCGGTCTGGCTGAAGGGGGTGGCCCGGTCGTTCGTGACGACCGCGGACGCACTCGCGGGATCCTTCGCTGGGTCGAGGGTCTGGCGGCGGTTGAGCAGCTCCGGTTTCCGACGCGCTTGTAACCGCTCGTAGCCGCGCAGTACCTCGGCGATGTCGCCGGCGAGCCGGCCGTCGAAGTTCTGCCGCGCGAACCGCAGATCCCACTCCGCGAGTGTCTCGGGGCTCCAACGGTCGGGATCCCAGGCGTAGTCGAGGAAGAACTGCGTGGGGCGCTCGTTCCCCTTGACGTCACCCGCGTTGGTCACCCACAGTCCGCGGCCGCCATGGGCGTACGTCTGGTGGAGCTGGTCCCAGATGTTGGGCAGGGCGTTGGTGTCGATCCACTTGTAGCTGCGGCTGCCACCCACGTAGTCGAAGTGGTAGTAGAGCCCGTAGCCGCCGGAGCGCGGGTCGGCGGCGGTGTCCGGCAGCTTGCGGACGTTGCCCCAGTTGTCGTCGGTGAAGACGACGGTGACGTCGTCGGGTGCGCGCAGCCCCCGGTCCCAGTAGCGCTGCACCTCTTTGTACATCGTCCAGACCTGGGGGATGGTGGTGAGGTCCTTGCCGGTGACCTCGGCGAGGATCTTGCGCTGGGCGGTGATGATCTGCTGCATCAGCTCGATGCCGTCGCCGTCGCTGAGCGCGGTGTCGCCGTTGCCGCGCATGCCGAGGGTCACCACTCCCTCGAAGTCCTCGTCGACCATCCGCCGGATGCCGTCGCGCCAATACGCCTTGAGGGCCTCGGCGTTGTAGCGGAAGGACCATTCGCCGGTGCCGCCGTAGGGGTCGTGCCCCGGGGTGACGACGGTGCCGTTGCCGTCCCGCACGGCGGCCTTCGCGTGGCGGTTCCATTCTTCGATGCCGCGCATCATCGGCGCCTCGTGGGACGTCCCCATCACGATGCCGTACTTCTTCGCGGTGGCGTGGTTGCCGGGATCGTCCTCGGCGAAGGCCCGGCCCCACACGGCGGGCCACAGGTAGTTGCCCTTCAGGCGCAGCAGCAGCTCGAAGATCTTCTCGTGGAACGCGGAGTTGAATCCGCCCGGGAAACCAGGCGCCTTGCCCGGCCCGAACGTAGCAGGCGCCCAGGTGCCGAGGGCTGGGTTCTCGTCGTTGATGAAGAAGCCGCGGTACCTCACCGCCGGTGTGCCCTGGGTGTGCGCGCCGGGAAGGACGTACAGGGCGTCCCGGTGGACGGGCACGACGTCGTCCCAGTAGTGCCAGGGGGACACCCCGATGCCGCGTGATACGTCGTAGGCGCCGAAGACGGTGCCGCGCTGATCACTGCCGGCGATCACGAAAGCTCGCCCGACCCCCGGCATCGGCCGGTCCACCACGGTCTGGAGGGACGTTTCCCATTTGCCCCGGATGGCTTTCACATCGAGTTTCCCGGCGGCGATGAGCTGGTCGATGAGCGGGCTCCGGCCGATGGTCCCGATGATGGCGATCTCCGGAGCGTTCGGTGCCTGATCCCGGACGAGGGCCGGCCGCACTCCGGTCACCCGCTGGATGTCGCTCTGCAGATCACCTGCCACGCGGATCACTCCGGGCCAGTCGTTGCCGCTGACCACCAGCGGTACGGCGCGACCGGAACGCACCAGGGGGAAGCTGTCCGAGGACGGCGTGAAGGAGATGTACGCCCCGGGGTCCGTGGGACGCGATGCGCGGCCGGCGGCGGAAGCCTCGCCGGCACACGCCGCCATGGAGGCGAGCGGGCCGGCAAGAGCGGCCGCGCCCGCGGCCCAGCCCAGAACCGATCGTCGGCTCAGCGGGGGTCTGGCGGTTTCGTCCATGCGAACTCCTAGCCGCGAAAGGTTAGGTGGACTGTCCGAATCTTTAGAACGACCGAGCCTCGACATGTTCACATACATGGACGGACGCCATGCTTGCGAACCGCCTCGGGGAATGTAGAGCTGCCCGCTCGTCCGGGTCAAGACGCTGGCGACGTGCGGATTTACGCAGTGCGGAGTCGAGGGCGTGCAGGGTGTGAACGACGCGGTCAGGGCCCGTATGCACCGCTCGGCGCCAGAAAGTTTCGCTGCCGCCGGAGCGCTGAAATGCGGAACGGTCTTTACCTGTGCGTCACCCACGGTCTGTTCGGGTGAAAGGTTTCATCACGTAGGGTCTCTCCGCCTGCGTCGGTTTCGTCGGCTGTGTGGAGGTAAGTACGCATGGGTCGTCCCGAAAGACCCCTGGACCCGGCGGCGGGTCCCCTGGCCCGGTTCGCCCATGAGCTGCGTGAGCTGCGACGAGCGGCGGGCAGTCCTTCATACCGGCGGATGGCGGGGGCGTCCGGCTTCTCGGCGAGCACGCTGTCCGAGGCGGCGGCGGGGGAACGGCTGCCGTCCCTTCCCGTGGTGCAGGAGTACGTGCGCGCCTGCGGCGGCGATCCCGGCGAGTGGGAGGCCCGTTGGAAGGACGCCGAGGCGGAGGCGGCGGGGAAGGCCCGCGAGGACGACGAGGAACTCGTGTTGCCCTACCGGGGCATGGCCCGGTTCGAGACGGCCGACCAGGCGCTGTTCTTCGGCCGGGACCAACTGGTGGACGAGCTGCTGGAACTGGTGTGCGGGCACCGGTTCGCCGCGGTGTTCGGTGCCTCCGGAAGCGGAAAGTCCTCGCTGGTACGGGCAGGGCTGATCCCGCGCCTCCAGCGGCGGATCGAGGAAGAGGACCGGCAGGCACTGCTGCGGGTGGTGACTCCCGGCGACCGGCCGGCCACCACGCACGCCCGTCTGCTGACGCCGACCCAGGACGATCCGGAGAGCTGGTTGGTGGTGGACCAGTTCGAGGAGGTCTTCACCCTCTGTCGCGACCGGGCCGAACGCGCCCGGTTCATCGAGTTGCTGCTCGCCGCCCGCAACCCCGGCAGCCGGCTGCGGGTCCTCATCGCCGTACGGGCAGACTTCTACCCGCGGTGCGGCGAGCACCGGGGCCTGGCGGACGCGTTGCGCGGTGCCGGGCTGCTGGTCGGCCCGATGACAGCGGACGAGCTGCGGCAGGTGGTCGTCAAGCCGGCGCAGGAGGCCGGTCTCCTGGTGGAGCGTGCGCTGACCGCGCGCATCGTGGAGGACGTCCTCGACGAACCCGGCGCGCTGCCGATGCTCTCGCACGCCCTGCTGGAGACCTGGCGGCGCCGCAAGGGCAGGATGCTGGCCCTGGCCGCATACGAGGCGGCGGGCGGAGTGCGCGGTGCCATCGCGGCGACCGCCGAGGAGACATACGACCAGCTGACCGCGGACCAGGCGGCGGCCGCGCGGCGTCTGTTGCTGCGCATGGTCGAGCCGGGCCAGGGCACCCCGGACACCGGACGCCCGTTCACCCGGGCCGAACGGGCGGAGTGGACCTGCCCCCACCTGCCTGTCGTGCTGGAGGTACTGACCCGCGCGCGGCTGCTGACCGTCGACGAGAGCGGTGTCCGTCTCGCCCACGAGGCGCTGATCAGCGCGTGGCCGCGGCTGCACGGCTGGGTCGAGGAGGAACGTGAGCGGCTGCGCCGTCATCGCCGGCTGGCCGAGGACGTCCGCGCGTGGCTGGAACACGACCGGGACCCCGGCAGTCTGTACCGGGGCACCCGCCTGAAACGCCTGGAGGAGCTCTTCCCCGACCGCGAGCAGGACCCGTCGTTGACCGTGCCGGAACGGGAGTTCCTCACCGCCTCCCTGGAGGCCCGCGAGGCGGAGCGCAGGGCCGCAGCCCGTTCTGCGCGCCGGGCACGGACCGCGGTGGGCGTGCTGTCGGGCGTCCTCGCGGTGGCGCTGATCGCCGGTCTGAGTGCCTGGGTACAGCACCAGGACAACCGGCGTCGCCGCATCGACGACGCGGCCCGCCGTGTGGCCGCCGTCGCCGACGCCCTGCGCACCACCGACCCGCGTACCGCGCAGCTGCTGGGTGTCGCCGCCTGGCGGGTGGCCGAGCTGCCGGAGACCCGGCGGGCCCTGCTGGGCTCACTCGGCCAGCAGGAACAGGACATCTTCTCCGATCCGGCACCGGGCGACGGCCCCTTCCGCGCTCTGACGGATTCCGGCCGCAGACTGCTCAGCGTCGAGGACCGTACCTGGCGGACCTGGGACGTCGTGCGGCGCCGGCGGATCGCCTCGGGGACGCTGCCGCGGGACAGCACGGTGATCGGGGTGAGCCCGGACGGGCGGCTCCTGGCACTCGACACGGGCGACGCCGTACGTCTGTGGGACACGACGGCCGGAATGTGGTTCGGGGACCGGCTGCCCACGTCCTCGTACGTGCTCTTCGCCCAGCACGACTACGTCGTCAGCAGCGCGGACGGCGCGCGGATGCAGGTGCGCTCGACCTCGGACGGCAAGCTGCGGTGGCAGACGGACTCGGGTGGCACGGTCGTACCGAGCGAGGACGGGCGACTGGTCGCGGCCTGCCCCGCAGGGGGCGGGCCCGTGCAGGTGCGGGACCTGGCGGGCCGGCGCGCACTGCACGGCGACTGGGAACACGTCGGCGACGTCTGCCGAGAGGTGGGCTCGCTGCTGACGTTCGACGGCGGGCAGCGGTTCGCCGCCGTGACGGGAAGCGGGGTGCGCGTCTGGGACACCGGGTCGGGCAAGCAGCTCGCGGATCTCGCCGACCCGGGCGTTACCCACGTCACCTTCGACAAGGACGGGAAGTTCCTGGCCACTGCCGACAAAGAGGAAGTCCGGGTGTGGCGGCTCGGCGTGGACGCCCCGGTGCACCGGCACTCCCTCGACAACGAACACCTCGACGGTGGCCTGGCGTGGGATCCCGCGCGCCCGGTGCTGCACTACCTCGAAGGCGGCGCCGTCCACTCCATGGACGTCGCGCAGGCCGTGACGTCCGCTTGGCAGGCCGAGCCGCTGGACAAGGTACTGCTCGGCCCGGACGGCCAGACCCTCGCCACAGCGCGGCGCACGGGTGGCTCGTACCGGTTCGAACTGCGCGACGCCCGTGACGGACACCTGCTGAAAGCCCTGCCGGCCACGCCCCTGCCCGTCTCTCATGACCCCTCCCGGCCGGTGCAACCGCAGGACACCCTCCCCCTCATGGCCTTCGCCCCAGGCGGCAGGACACTCGCCTACACCGTCTCGGCACCGGGCACCGACGCCTCGCCCCAGCCCCTGACGATCTGGGACATCGGCAGGGACCGAGCCCGCACGACCCTGGACCTGGCCACGACGACCACGGCAGGCGCGGTGGTCACCATCGCCCTCGGCCCGGAGGCCCGCACGCTCCACCTCATGCGCACCACCGCTGTCGGAGAGACGAGCGACGAGACCTGGGACACCGCCCGCCGGCGCCGTACGAAAGCCGTCGCGGGCGACCTGTCCAGCGGGACCCTCGCCCTGAGCCCCGACGGACGGCTCCTGGTCGGCGACAACCACGTGGTCACTCTGCCGGACGGCGGGAGCACGGGACGAAACCTCATCCAGGGAAGCGACATCGAAGCCCTGGCCTTCTCCGAGGACGGTTCGCTGTTCGCCGCAGGGGACCAGACGGGCCGCGTCGCCCTGTGGGACGGCAAGCTGCGACAACGGGCGGGTCTCCTGCCGAATGTCTTTCCCGCCCTCCCGGAAGGACACGCCGACGCGATCACGGACGCCATCACCGACGACGCTTCCGAGGCCGTCAGCGCGCTCGCCATCAGCCCCGACGGCCGCACGATGGCAGTGGGCGGCGAGGCCGGAAGCCTTCAGCTGTGGGACGTCGCAACCCAGCAGCCCCTCGGAGGCCTGCTCACGACCCCGGGCGAGGCGATCGACAGCGTGGCGTTCGCAGCGGACAGCTCCGTGCTCTACGCGGGAAGCGCTCACGTGCCCCTCCAGCGCTACACGATCGAGCCGTCGAAGGCGGTCGCGTCGGTGTGCGCACGGGCGGGCGGGGATCGTCTGACGCCGGCGCAGTGGCGGACGTACGTGCCCGACGTGCCGTACCGCAGGGTGTGCGGACATTGATCGCTCCGGCATTGAATTGCCTGGTGAGAGCGTTTTGATTGCTGCTGCGGAGCGGGTTGCTCGGCCGACGATGATGGCCGGTTCGGCCAGCAGAACCAGCTTGGCCGGGCTGCGGTGCGCTTCTTCCGGATCGTCGGTTACGGCCTGGGCGCCTACCTCCTCTTCGTCGTCAACGACCACGGCGTCAGCGTCTACGTGGGCACGCTCGTCGTCTCCGCGCTCGTCGCGCTGCTCGCCTGGCCGCTGTCGTATCTCGCGTTCCGTTTGCGCGGCGGCTACTTCGCCGTCGGAACGTGGGTGATCGCCGAGGTGGTCCGTCTGATCGTGGTCCGCTTCGACTCTCTCGGTGCCGCCGGCGGACGCAGCCTCTCGGACGTCACCGCCGACCCCGTCCTGCGCCGCGCCTTCACCTACTGGCTGGCCCTGGCCGTCATGGCGGCGGCGGCGCTGGGCACGTTCGCGGTACTGCGCAGCCGCCTCGGCCTGGCCCTGCAGGCCATCCGTGACGACGACACCGCGGCCGGCTCGCTCGGCGTGAACGTCACCAGGGGCAAACGGATCATCTACATCGCGGCGGCGGCCGGCTGCGCCGCCACCGGTGGGGTGATCTGCGTGAACAGCCTTGGCGTCGCCTCTCCCACCCAGATCTCCGACCGTGGGACCGCTGGTCGCCACCGCACGCCCAGCAGCGTTGCTTCCCTGTCCCGGAAGACAGGGAGTGCGATGGCCGCAAGCCTTGCACTCCCCATCAGCCGGGGCCTCGCGGCGGTCGATGCAGTAGGAGCACCCTCAGGTGGCCACGTAACGTAACCGACCGAGGGCTTTGTGTAATGCCGATCCGGACAGTTGCCATTTGACAACTATAGCCGTGAGGCAACAAAGTAGCCGTGTCAGACGTGCACGGGAAGGGACGGCAATGTTTGCGGAGGCCGCTCCGTGTGCTGGTGGCCCGCAGGTATTGGTATCTGGGAGGCCGGCGGCGCGCCCTGCTGCTCAGGCGGTCTGGCTGCCGGTTTCCTCGGCGTCGTCGTGTATCTGGGCCGTCACCACGGCGCAGAATGCCTCCAGGCCGTGCAGCAGCGCGTGCCGGTCGGCTGCGGACATCTGGTCGAGGACTTCCTGGAGCGTCTTTTCCCTGCGGGCCCGCAGATCCGCAAGAAAGGCCCTGCCCCGGCTGCTGAGGCGCAGGTGCACTTCACGTCTGTCGGCTTGGCTCCCTTCCCGCTCGATCAACCCGGCGGCCTGGAGCCGGTCACACAGCCGGCTGGTCGAGGGCGGGGTGGAAGCGAGAGAGGCGGCCAGGGTGCGCAGGTTGATGCGCTCGTGGTGCTCGAGGATGAGCAGCACGCGCAACTGGGACGCGGAGGCCGGGGCCGTCGAGGCGCGGCCCCACAGGACTTCCAGCAGCTCCGCGGCCGTAGCAGTCACGCGGGCGACCTCGTTCGGCTCTCGGCGGGGGCGGAAGGCAGTCACGGTCACACTCTCGCAGGCACTGGGAAGACTCTCAGCGTACTCGGCGCAGGCGGGGGCTAGAGATGACTTGGAATATCGGCACGGTCGATTGGGCGGCTGTGTCATGCGGGTGATGCCTGTGGCCGCCCGGCGATAGATTGGTGTATCGACCATCGTGAACAGATATGTGGCTGCTGAACGTGCACTGCGTACAGCGGCTCCTCATGAGTTGCTCAACGCTGTGCGTCGCGTTCTTGTCGAGCAGTACGAGGCCGAGGCCGTCGAGCTGTTCATGGCCGACTACGGCCTGACGGTGCTGCAGCCGGTGTCCGTGCTCCCGCACACCATGGAACCGGTGTCGATCCACAACAGCCCCGCCGGCCGGGCGTTCGCCGCCCAGGAGCCCTTTGTCGAACCCGCGGCGCCCGGCAGCCATCAGGTGCGCGCCCACCTGCCCGTCAGTGTGCGGGGCGATCGGCTGGGTGTGCTGTCGGTGACGCTGCCTGCCGACCAGGTCGACGACTGCCTGGCGGAGCTGGCCGACATCGCTGAGGTGCTGGGGCACGAGGTGACCGTTGCCGAGCGGGACACCGACCTCTACCTCCAGGCCCGGCGCAAGGACCGGCTCACGCTGGCCGCCGAGATGCAGTGGCAGCTGCTGCCGGGGCGCTCGTGCGCCAGCCCCGAGTACGAGCTGGGCGCGCAGCTGGAACCGGCGTATGCGATCTTCGGCGACAACTTCGACTGGTCCGCGACTGCGGACCGGCTCACGCTCTACGTCACCAACGGCATGGGCGAGGGCATAGAGGCCTCCCTGCTGACGAACCTGGCGATCAACGCCCTGCGCAACGCCCGGCGCGCGGGCATCTCCATCGACGACCAGGCCGCCCTGGCCGACCAGGCCGTCTTCGCGCACTACCGGGGCCGCTGCTACCTGTCGGTGCTGATGTTCGACTTCGACCTGGCCACCGGGCGTGTCCGGGTGGTGGACGCCGGCTCCCCTCAGATGCTGCGCCTGCGCGGCGGCACCGTGGAGCGGATCGCCTTCGAAGCCCAGCTGCCGCTCGGCATGTTCGAGGAAACCGACTACGTGGCCCAGGAGTTCCATGTCGAGCCCGGGGACCGGCTGGTCTTCGTCAGCGACGGGGTGTACGCCGTCGCCTCGCCGCGCGGAGAGGCCTACGGAGACGCCGCCCTGAACCGGGCGATCCAGTCGACGCGGCTGCTTCCGGCCGCCGAGGTGCCCCGGGCCATCCTGCGCGAGCTGACCGGCCACCGTGGCCAGCCCGTCCCGGACGACGACGCCCTGGTCATGTGCCTGGACTGGCGCGGGCGCTGAAGCCGTCGCGCCGGCATCCCCGTGCCTTCGACTGTTGTTTGCTTCACGGGCCCAGCGCTAATATTTGCCATACGACAATAATTGCCTGATGGTCTCCCGCGCGGGTGGACCATCAGGATCTTGTGCAAGGAGAGATGCAGTGTCGGAGCAGGACGCGGCCTCGGAGCCGGCAGCGCGGCAGGTGGGCGAGTTTCTCCAGCTCAGGCAGGAGCAGATCGCCCAGCGCTGGGCCGACGCCGCTCTCTTCCGCACGGTGTTCACCGTCTCCCGGGACGAGGCGGTGGAGGCGTGCAAGGCCGTGGTCGAGGCTCTTTCCGAGGTGGCCCTCTCCGGTCGGCTGGAGGACATCACGGCGCCCGGCTTCCAGACGGTGCGTGAGCAACTGGGCCGGATGGCGGCCTCCCGGGCCCGCACCGGTTCGAACCCGGCGCAGGTCGCAGCCGAGGTCGCGGACCTGCGCCGACCTGCCGTAACGCTTCTTCGGCAAGAGTTCCCGGATCCTGGCGACGACCAAGCGCAGGAATGCGCGCTGGCTCTCACCCTGCTGATGGGCACGCTGCGCCTGGTGGTGATGGAGACGACGCTCAGCCAGGGGCAGGAGCTCATCGAACGGCAACGCCAGCAGCTCATGGAAGTGGCCACCCCGGTGATCAAACTGTGGGAAGGCACGGTCGCCGTTCCGCTGATCGGCACACTCGACAGCGCGCGCAGCCAGGTGGTCATGGAGAGCCTGCTGGACGCGATCGTGGCCGAGCGCGCC
>NZ_JBIBAF010000032.1:0-36599 GCF_042899705.1 Streptomyces sp. NPDC013187
TACCCACCAGTAGATCTCGGCACGTCCCGCTCACCGAACCGAGCAATGACCCGGTCAGCCTCGAAGGACTGCTCACTTCGAGCAGGGCCGCAACAGCGCCTTCGAGCGGGGCGTTGCAGCCCTGGCGCAGTACAAGGCGCGCACCGGCTCTGTGAAGGTCCCACGGGGACACGTAGAGGCGTTGCCGGACGGAACCGAAGTCCGGCTCGGAGTATGGATCATGAACCAGAAGGCCAGGCGCGCCAAGCTCACCACCGACAAACTCGCCGCACTCGCCGACCTCGGACTCCACTGGGCGGCCGTGTAGCCGCCCGGGAGGCTGTGTGAGGGTCCGCGCCGAACACAGACGGCACGAACCCTCCGTGTGTCAGGAGCAGCGGAAACCCTGGTGGCGCACGCAGTTCGACGTCAGCGCTGAGTTGGCGTGGCCTGGATCCGACCCAGGCGCGTCCTTGAGTGAGAAGCGTGAGTCGTTTTGCGTTGCTGAACGCGGCAGCGGCCCGCCGGTAGGGCGGGCCGCTGCCTCAACGAGTCGTTGTGCCTCAGCGTGAGGCACTCATGATGGGTCTGCCTATAGAGCTGCTCCCGTGTTCAGACATGACAGAAGGGTGCTACGCATCAGCGGCGCCTTCCATCTGTCATGCGATCAGGATGTTGCAAGTACTCCTCGATTTTCCTTACTAGTTGCTTTGCGTCTTCGCTCAGCTCTGGGTTGGATACAGCACTCAACGCCAGTTGCACGGCCGCGAATGTGTGAGATCCGGCGCTTGTTCTGCTGGCTTTCCACACATACAGTGCCGCACTGTTTTCCAGTTCCGAGGGTGTTGAAGAGCCAACTGACGGGTTCTCTTGTTCCTGCCTTTCGGCATGGAGCATTTCAAGATAGTCCCGCGCGTCCTCGTCGCCTCGTTCTGCCGCCCATTGCCACCACCGGAATGCCTCTTCGTCCCTGTCGAGATACTCCAGGAGTTCGGCGATTCGGCGTGTTTCCTGTGCGGTGGTTTTGTGCGCGCACTCGCGTGCTAGCAGGAGTACGAGCTCGCCCTTGGCTTCGGTTTGCTCTCGTTCGTCTGGGCAGGGGGCGGGGGCCGGGGGCCAGCCGGCAAGCTGGCCCCCCTCCGCCTGTGCCGAGTCCTCGGGTGTCCGCGGACTCTTCGAAAGCGCCTGCTCGGAGCGTACGAGCAGGGCCCATACGGCGAGGAGCCGGATAGCGCTCTGCTCGTGTCCGTTGCCCCAGGTGCTCATGCGGTTCCCTCCTCGCCGGTCTCGTCGACGTACTTCTTCAGGTTCTTGATGGCCATGCGAATGTAGCTCTTCACCGACTCCTCCTTAAGGCGCAGGCGCTTCCCGGCGTCTTCAGGGCTGATGTCCTTCAGAACGCACAGGGTGATGACCTGCCGCTGCCGGTCGGGAAGTTTGGCGACTAGTTCATCGATACCCTCTTTGATCATTTCGTAGGCGGCATCGGGGATGCCGATCTGGGATTCCTGTTCGGGCAGGTCCTGCAGCGGTGCAGGGGTCATGCGCTTGTTACGCCGAAATTGGTCGATCACCGCGTTCCTGACTGCGGTGCGGCCATAGGCGGCCCGGTCTCCGGGCCGCGCCACGAACTTTTCCCACGACGTGAACATGCGCATGTACGCGACCTGCACAGCATCTTCGGCGCTGTGCAGGTCGCCGCCTGCTTCGGCCCGGGCCACGCGGGAGAACGCCGCGCTGGTCTCGAGGACGAACGCCTCGAAGTCCGTGCCCCGGTCGGGCTCGGTCACGCAGCCTCCCGCGTGACGATCGCCGCCTGGCCCTGCTCCGCGTGCTTGTAGAACAGCCAGGCCGGCTGCCCTTGCTCGAAACGGGCCGCGGCACCGCCCTCGGGCAGCGCCGCCGCCATCGCGATCATCGTCGCGCGCTGCTCGCGCTCCGCGCGGGCCTGCAGATACGCCTTCAGGCACATCTCCACCGCGCTCTTGGTGCGGCGCAGCGCGTAGTACGCCAGGAACATCAGCGGGATCGAGACCCCACCCGCTCCCATCCACTCGAGCCAGGTCACCGGACCGGCCTCCCATCATCGACTCGTTGGTGAGGGCGTTGACGCCCTCACCCCGTTACACGCGCCGGGAGGACCGAATCCGGATGCCACTGGCCAACTTCTTTCCCACGAACCCCAGTTGCCGCGTGAGAACCCCTCTGAGCAGTGGAAACGAAGCCGCTAGCGGTGGAAGATGCAGTCCGCCACGCAACTTCCGCCGGAGCCGATTCCCAGTGCACCCTGCCGAGGGGCGGGCTACGGAACATCGGACGTGCCCACCGCCGTAGACATCGGCGCCGCCGGGTCCGCTGCGTCTGCTTGGCGGGGCGTTGTTGCATCACTTCGGTGAGGCAACAACATCAAAATCACCTATGGAGCGCGCACGACTGACGACGGACTGCGCGCATCGGGCGAGGACGCGGTAGCGGCCCGGACGGCCGCTCGTATCGGTTCGCCCGCACTGTGGGGCTGCTTGGAGGCGCTGGGCCGATGCACGGGAACGTAAGCACGACGAAGCCGGCACCCCGGTAGCGGATGCCAGCTTCGTGCAGCAGATCGCGCGCCAACGCCGATCTGCCGGTCGGTCGCCCGGAGAGCGGTCGCTAGCCGCCGGACTCGACCGGTACACGGGAACTGTTGCGATCCTCGGTCGCCCGAACCGCCAGTACCGATCCTCGCCCTCGCCCGGCTCAGATGTGGAGCGTTGCGATTCTCGGTCGCCCCGGAAGGCGACCGCCAGCGTCCGGGGTGCACTCGTAAGTGGCGCCGCGGTACTCGTTGCGATCCTCGGTCGCCCCGCAGGACGACCACCAGGGGGTGTTCTCGGACGGTTCGTCGGGCGTGTTCTTGGTTGCGATCCTCGGTCGCCCCGGAAAGCGACCGCCAGAGCGCGGACTGGTCGGCGGCGGGCGCCTGGACGGCAGGTGGGCGATGCGTCGTCATCACGGTCGATGACCACGGTGACGGGTGGTGGCGCGGCGAGCGGCATGGCGGCGTAGTGGTCAGGAAAGGCGGCTGAAGACCCAGCGCAGTAGCTCCTGGTCCACGCGGGGGCGTCCGGTGCGGGCCAGGGCGGTTCGGGTGTGGGCGGTCGTCTGGGCCCAGGCACGGAAGTTGCCGTGTGCGGCGTGGCTGTCGGCGAAGGTGATGTCGTCGGGGTCGGCATCGGCCCAGATCGGGTGGAACAGGGGGATGGCCTCGAGTACTTCGCTGGGGGTGAGGCGGGTGAAGTGCTGCCAGATGAAGATGCGGGAGGAGAGCATCGGTTCGCGGCGCAGCACGGTGTGGCATCCCTCCCCGCCAACGAAGATGATCGCAAGCTGAGTAGCTGGTTCGTCCCACAGATAGCGGAAGTATTCGAACGCCTCCCCTTTGAGCCACTGGGCCTCGTCGACCAGGAACGTGCGAGGTCGTTCAGCCAGGGCTGTCTTCAGCAGACGGTCGAACTCGCTGGGGTGGCGCGGCGGTTCACCCGGCAGGTCGAGCGCGGTGAACAGCTCGTAGCGCACCGCGCGGGCGGTAGGCCGGGCCCGGAACGTGATCTTGCAGACGTCCTCTCCGGGTTCGAGTGCGCGCAGGCAGGTGTTGACGGCGAGGGTCTTGCCGAAGCCTGCACCGCCGTGGATGCACATCATGGCGCGGGCAGCGACAGTGTCGGTGATGTTCTCCCGGGCGGTGAGCAGGGCGCGGGTGGTGACCACGGACGCATCGGGCAGGTCGACGTACTGGTAGGTGGCCGCGGTCACGTGGCGTCTCCGTTTTCAGCGGTCTGTGCGGCTGGGCCAGGCGGGCCGTCGGCAGCAGGTTCGGCGGGCAGGGGAGCAGGCCGGCCGGGCGCGGTCCGGGTGGCGAGGGAGGACGGGGTACGCCAGTCGGCCGGTGGCGCGGCGGCCGGGATGAGGTCCGGCAGCGCCAGCTTCGAGGCGTCGGTGTGCTCGACGGCGGCCAGTTCACGCCCGGCTTGAGCAGAGGTGAGGGCTCCCAGCCGTTGGGCCGGCCCGGCCGTGGTGGCCGGGGCGAAGCGCTGTCGGCGCAGCGTCTCGGCGGCTTTCACCTCGGCACGCAGACGTCGGGCACGCTCCGCACGGGCTGTGCGCAGGGCATCGAGTTGTTCGGGGGTGGCCGCGTCCGCGAGGTGCGCGGGCCCGAGATACTTGCCGCTCGCGTCACAGATGTCGATCTCGTGATCGTGGTGCGGCATGTAGCGCACTGTGACGCTGCGGCCGGCCTGTCCGGTCATCCAGGGGGCGATGTAAGTGCGCCCGCGCCACCGCACGCCGTGGCTGGTCAGCTTCCTCGGGCGGCCGTCGTCCTCGAGGGTGAACGTCCACAGGTCGGCGGCGGGCACGTCCGTGACGGGAGTCGGATCGGCCTGCCATGCCTCAAGCGGCGTGCGGCCGGACAACGCCTGGGGCCGGTGCTCGGTGTTCCACCAGTGGGTCCAGGCCAGCACTTCCGCGGTGAAGTCCTGAAACGACATGGCACCGGACGTCTCTGGCTTGCGGCCCGCGTCTTTGCGTCGCTGGCCAGAGCGGGGCTTGGTGGAGGTGAGGGTGTAGCCGGGCAGGGCCGCGAACAGCATCCGGTCGACTGCCCGGTTGAGGTTTTCCACCGTGCCCTTGAGATGGGGGCTGTAAGCGGGAAGGTCCTTCACCGTCACGCCCATCGTGCCGAACGCGGCGGTGACGGTGGTCGACAGGAAGTCCTTGCCCCGGTCCACCCGCACCTGCTCCGGTGTCCCTCCCGCGGGGCCGTAGGGATCTTCACGCAGCACAGCGGCGCGCAGCGCGACCAGCACAGAGGCGCGGGAAGGAACGCCAGGGGTGACCGCGGTTCCGGTGATGACTTTGGTGGCGGTGTCGATGAACCAGGTCACCCACGGGCGCACCAGGTCGCCGTCGGCATCGACCAGCAGCGGTGCCTGGACATGATCGGCCTCCCAGACGTGATTGCGCCAGGAGGCCGCTCGTTTGCCGAAGACGTCGTGCGCGCGTGCCGCGTCCGGCCCCGCGGCAAGACCGGCCCGCTCCCCCGCTGTGAGATCACGACGCACCGCGCGCAGGAACGTCGACAGCGACGGCACCGGGTCCAGCAGCGGTACCGCGGCCGGCGGGGCGCCTGCGGGAGAAGTCGCGGGTTCAGTTGTGGTCGTCGGCTGACCGTCATGGCCGCCGGTCTGGGCCCGGGTCACCAACTGGCGGTGGACCGCGGAAGCGTTGCCGTGCCAGTACGCCAGCAGCACCCGGATCTCCCTGGTGATCTCGAACCTGTCACCGCTGCGTTCCCCGGGGCGGATCGAGGCCTGAGGCGACCGCGAGGCCTCAGCCAGCCACCGCCACACCGTCCGCTCCGACACCCCCAGGCACTCCCCAGCCAGGCGCACATGCTCCCGCGACAGCCGCCGCTCGGCACGCAGCGCCAGCAGACGACGCACCGCCGGCGCCCGCAACGCCGTCAAGGACTCCTCCCCCAGAACACCGGCCGGGTCCTCCGGCGGCGCCATCGACTGCCCACCCACGCCGTGCCCCATCACTTCCGCTTCCATAGAGCGCGCCTTCGTTCACCTCGTCGGAACACATGAAGGCCCCGTACACGAGCCTTCCGAGCAGCGCGGACCGTCACGGGTAGGGGCCAAGACGCGCGCAGGCCTGCTCGATCAGCTCCCGGTCCACACGCCTTGCGGGGCCGCGCTCGCGGGCCGCGTAGACATGCGACGTGATCTTCGCCCACGTGCGGAAATTGCCGCGCGCCATCTGCTCGTCCGCCCGCGCAAGGTCGTCCGGGTCCGCCTGCGCCCACACCGGATGGAACAGGGTCAGCGTCTGCGGCACTTGAGACGGCTCAAGCCGGCCGACCTGGTGCCAGGTCAGCATTCGCGAGCGCAGTGCCGAAGCACGGGCGAGGGCCCGCTCGCTTCCCGCCCCGCACAGCACCAGCGCCGCCGCACAGCCCGGCGCGTCCCACAACTGCCGCAGATAATCCAGCGCTGGCGGCGTCAGCCGCTGGGCGTCATCGACAAACAGCACACCCGGCTCGGCCAGTGCCCGCGTCAGAGCCTGCTGGCCGGCCCGGCCCGGTGCGGCAGCGCACCCGACGGCAGTCCGAGCGCTTCACACAGCGAGGCCCGCAGCTGCGGCAGACCGGGTGCCACGCCGGCCACCGCCCGCCACACCGGCACCCGGCCGGGCAGAAGATGCAAAGCCTGCTCGACGGCGACCGTCTTCCCCAGGCCCGTGTCCCCGTACACACAGCACATCCCGCGGGCCGCGACCGTATGCCCCACAGCCTCCGCCACAGCGGCCACCTGCCGGGTTGACACCAGCCGGGCCCCCGGCACGTACAACCGCACACCGCCGCCCCGCACGCCCGCATCCGCGGCGTCCTCCGGCACCGGCACGTCGGCGGGCGGCCCGTCGACAACAAGCGGACCACCCGCCCCGTCCATGAGTCCCAAATCCGCCAGCGCCCGGTCATACCGGCTCGGCTCCAGCCCCACCCTGGCCCCGGCCGGACGGGCCACCTCAAGAACCCGGCCCGCCCCCAGATCCCGCTTGATCACCCGGTGCAACGTCGGCAGCGAGGGAACACACTGCGCACCCCACCCCTCCAACGCCCCCTCTTCCTGGGCCCGGAGCATCCTGCGCCGCAACTCCGCGACGTTCCCACCCGCCTGAGCCAGGACCTCCCACAACGCGTCGCTCAGCGAGAACCCGTCCTGCCGCGGCCGCGCCTCGACATGACCCCGGCGCCCATCGGCCAGCCAACGCCACACCGTCCGCTCCGACACACCCGCCAACTCCGCCGCGATCCGCACGTGCAGCGCCGACAGCGTCCCCTCCCCGTCCACCGCAAGAAGCCGACGCACCACCACACCCCGCGCCAACGGCACACTCCCGGCCGGCACAACCCCAGCCGGCCCCGCCCCGGCCCCACCCGCCGAACCCCCCTGAACCGTCATACCGCCCAGCCCACCCGGCCCCGCCAACCCCTCCCACAGGAACAGCGAAACCCATGACAGCCAGCAACCAACCTGCTAGCCACACCACAACAGCCGCTAGGTCACCCCATGACAGCGACCACAACCCCACCCCACACCCACTACCAGGACACCCACACCACGAGCCCGCTGACACCCACCCACTGCCACCCCACCACCCACTCACATTCCGGTCACCTGCGTACGCGGTTGCGTACGCAGGTGCGTACGCAACTAGCACGCGAAACCCCACCCTCACGCATCTATGGTTGCGTTAGAGTGGGGTCACCGACTTAGTTGACAACTAAGTCTGCATCTAAATGCGGACGGGGCCCCGCCGCTGCTACGGCAAGGGCCCCGCACCATGTCGGATACCGTCCCAGCTCAGTCCATTTGAGCTGGGACGGTGTCAGTTCTGGTGCCAGCACCAAGTGCGGACCATCTGACCCACCCAGAACACGGTCGCCGCCGCCGGAGCCATCCAGAGCCGGATGCTTCTCAGCACCCGCTTCCAGCGCACCGACTTCGGCCTCGCGTGCTTCCCCATTGAGTCCCCTTCGGGATCGTGGACCGACACCTGGTGTATCGGACCCCGGGCCCGAGGACCCGCCAGTGCGGTCCCCTCCGAAGGCTTTTCGCTAGGAAGCTGGCACCAACTTACACGGTGTCAGGGGAAGCCACGGGCGCTTTAGGGAAGGCGAGTTGGCCTTGCCTGCAGGTGAGTCAGACCCCGTCATCAGCACAGCGTTACCCGGCCGGGCGGCCGGACCCGTGTTGCTGCCGCAGTGAGCAGCGAAGATTTTCACCTAAGCGTGGTATGCGTGGATTCATATAAAACCGCGCGGCCGGGCGGCCGGGTAGCGCAACGTGGCCACTCCTTTCCTTCGTGACTTACACCACAGGTAGATACGTTGTTGCAAGGCGACGCGCTTTGAGCGCCTGTCTGGGCAGGCCGAGCTCACCACCCACAAGCTCCTGGCGCTGGCCGATCTCGGGTGGGAGTGGGCAGCGGCAAAGAGCGCGCCTGCCGAGACCGATGCCGTGGAGCTTCGACCGGCGGACCGGCCAGCCAGGCGGTGGCATGATCGGCGTCGCCGGCTGGCCGAGTTCCGCAGGCAGGCCTGCGGAGGCTGTGGGCCCGTATGCTGGCGGTGGAGTCCGCCTTCGGGTGGGTCTTTGGTTGGCCGGTGCCCTTGCCACCCGCACTGCGGATTGGGCATCGGCCGCTCTCATTTGGGACTTGTCTCCGTACCGACGGTGCCAGACCGTTTGCAAGGCCCTATGGCGTCGAGTCCTTGCTCCGCTGCCGGGCCTGCTCCCGCTGCTTCACTTCGCCGAACCGGTCGAACAGTTCCTTCCATGCTCGGCTGGCGGCGGCCTTCCGTTGCGCGCGGTCCGGCTGCGCGACGCGCGGTCGTTTGCCCTTCTTCTTCTTCGGGCCGCTGTGGTCGCCGCTCGTCAGCTGAACCCGCTTGGAAGAGCCGTCGCGCCGCTGCCGGTTTCCGCTGGTCATAGCTTCGACGGTACGCCGCTGACAGATCCGCTGGTAGAGGGCGTGAGCGGCATGGTTGCTCACCACCCGAGATGCGGCGCCTGGCTTCGTAGGTGAGAACGGAGAGCGAATGTCGCCGGGGTCTGGCAGCGGTTCTTGATCGAGGCGCCCGGCAATGTCGATGAGAACTGGCAGCGCCCAGAGGGCTTGGCTCGGGCGTGTCGGCACGGACGGACATAATGCGGGTGTGGACCTGAGACCGGAGTTGTTGCCGCCGCCCGTGAGTCGGCAGCGGCTGGACGAGCTGTGCGCCGAGGTGGAGCGGATCGCTGACCTGCTGGAAACCCGCCCGGAGGCCGCGGGTGAGGCAATCACGGCCTTCAACGCGATGACCGGTCACGACTACGAGGCCCTCGACTTCGCTGAGTACTACGGAAGCCGGAGCCTGGGGGAGTTCGCGCGGGAGGCGGCGCGGCCGGCTCGCCCCGTGGTTGCGGACATCACCCGGGACGAGCTCGTTGAGATTGTTCGCAGACTCCTGCTGGCCGGCCCGGAGAGCGACTACTACCTGCGGCTTCTGGAGGCGAACGTGTCGCACCCCCGGGTGAGCGACCTGGTCTTCCACCCCTCAGACGACCTTCGGGGCGCGTCTGCGGAGGAGATTGTCGACGAGGCTCTGAAGTACCGACCGATCGCGCTCTGAGCCCTGCGGGAAGTCAGCCGGCCGTGGCCTGCTGTTCGGCGCGGGCGCGGGTGGTGGCGAGGCGGTAGGAGTCGGTGCCGGTCTCGATGATGTTGCCCCCGAAGGTGAGACGGTCGACGATGGCAGCGCAGAGGCGAGGGTCGGTGAAGGTCTTGGTCCAGCCAGAGAACGACTCGTTCGAGGCGATCGCCACGCTGTTCTTTTCCTCCCGCTCTGTCAGAACCTGGAAGAGGAGTTCGGCGCCGCGGCGGTCGAGTTCCATGTAGCCGAGCTCGTCGATGCACAAGAGATCAACGCGGCCGTAACGGGCGATGGTCTTGGTCAGCTGCTTCTCGTCGGCGGCCTCGACGAGCTCGTTGACCAGCTTGGTCGCCAGGACGTACTTGACCCGATAGCCGGCCATCGCGGCTTCGGTGCCGAGGGCGATCAGCAGGTGGGACTTGCCGGTGCCGGAGTCGCCGATGAGGCAGAGCGGCAGGCTCTTCTTGATCCATTCGCACTTGGCGAGGGTGTGGATCAAGGCAGCGTCGATATGCGGGTTCGCGTCGAAGTCGAACTTGCGAAGTGACTTGTCGCGGGGGAATCCGGCGGCCTTGATCCGTCGTTCCGAGCGGCGGCGGGCCCGGTCGTCGCACTCGGCCAGGAGGAGTTCGGAGAGGAAGCCGAGGTAGGACATCTGCTCGCGGCCGGCGGTCTCGGCGAGTTCGGGGAACTGGGATCGGATGGTCGGCAGCCGCAGCATCCGGCATGCCTGGTCGACCGCCGCGGTGGCGGCCTGCTCGGTGAGTCCTCGCTGGCGGGGAATGGTCACGGTTGTTCTCCTTCAAGGGGTGGGGCGGTCCGGCCGACGCAGTCGCAGCAGCTGGTCGTAGTGGGCGACCGAGGGAAGCGGCCGCTTGTCGGGAGGCAGGTGGGACAGGCGGCGCGAGGTCAGGGACGTGACCTTCGACCGGCTGGCCGGGGGCAGCGAGAGTTCCGTGTCGCCGCTGTCTTCATCTGCGGCCTTGCGGGCCTCAAGCGCGACCGCGTCGGCGGTCAGCGCGCCCCTCTTCAGGGCAGCCGCGAGGCCGCTGACCAGGTGTTCGTGGGGCAGATGGCGGCCGAGAAGGAGGACCTCGATCAGCGCGCGGGTGCCGTCCCGTTCCCCATGGGCCTTGACGGCCGCCGCCCACCACGCGTCGTGGACTGGGGTGAACCTGCCCGCCGAGCGAGCCTGGTCCAGCGCGGTTGCCCCGGGCAGGGCGCCGGGCTTGCGCACGAGCGCCTCCAAGTAGTGGTCGAGTTCCAGCCGGGTGCCGCCCTTGGCGATCAGCCGTTCATGCCGGGCAACCTCCTCACGGCCGTCATAAACGACCAGCTCGGAGGCGTGCAGCATCGCGCGGACATTCCGGCCGATGAGCCGCACCGGCACCGAGTAGCGGTTCGTGCGGACGCTGATCTGGCTGTAGCGGTCGACCCGCAGGGTGAAGAGCCGGCCCGTCTCGAACGGCTCCTCCGGCAGCGGTGCCAGCAGCAACTGCTCGGCCGCGAAGTACTCGCCGATCGTGCGGGGCCGGGACCGGATCCGCCGGGCGTCATCCGCTTCATCCCAGCGTTCGATCATCGCGTTGAGCTCGGCGAGTGTGGCGACTTCCGGGACGGGGACCAGGTGGTTTCGCCGGAACCAGCCGATCTGGCCCTCGACCCCGCCCTTCTCGTGTGCCCCGCGGATTCCTGGCTGGCAGTAGAGAGCCTCCAGGCCGTAGTGCGAGCGGAACGCGGTCCACCGCTCGGCCTCCACCCGCTGCCGTGAGAAGCCCAGAACCCGGGCGACCGCGGCCCTAAGGGAGCTCAACCGGCGGTTCACCGACCGGGCAGATCGCGGGACAGCTCCGTGCGGGCCGTTACCGGGCGATCCTCACCGCGCCGCTGAACGAGGCTCGGCTGATGATGTACGCGGAAATCGCCGAGCTCCAGGACTACTTCAGATCTGTGGCCAACCGGGTGCGTGCCATGCAGGAGCGGTACAGGCGTGCCGGTGCCGTGCGGTACGCGGTGCTGGATACGAACACCACGCTGCACTTCATGCGGTTCGACAAGGTCCCCTGGCAGAAGGTGTTCGGGAAGGGCACCGCGGTCATGGTGCCGCACGTCGTGGTCGACGAGATCGACACCAAGAGCTACCAGACCGGGGACAAGAAGATCTCCCGGCGGGCGCGCGGGGTGTTCCGGCTGCTGGAGTCGGTGCTGGAAGCGGGGCCCGAGAAGGCGATCACGGACGACGGAACCTGCGTGTTCATCGCGGACGATGAGCCTGGACACGCACGCCTTGCTGTGCCGGACGACGAGTTGGTGGCCTCGGCACTGCGTCTACACCAAGCCGTCGCTCCCGCGGAGGTGGTCGTCGTCAGCCGCGACATCGGCGTACGGACCCAGGCCCGCGCCTGGGGGCTGCCTGCGCGGCCGTTGCCCGACACGTACCTGATCGAGGGCGGCGAGCTTCGTCGGCAGGAACTGGAACAGGCAGCCGCAGAGCTCATGCCGGGCGGAGGTGTACCCAGGCAGACCGGATCGCAGGAATCCTCCGCATCCTCCCCCGAGTCGGCGGCACGTCAGGCAGGGAGCGGCTCGTGAACGGACGGCACGGGCAGGACGGGCGGGGCCGCCAGGACCGCGCGGACGCGGTGGACCGCGAGATGGCCGCACGCCTGCTGCCCGGTGCCGTTGTACGGGCGCTGGGCCGCTGGTGGGAGACGCATGCGGCTGTTTACGCGGACGGGACGCCTGGCGCGCACACGATCCGGTACACGCCCGGCCGGTGGGGGCAGATCACTCCGTGGCCCAAGGCGCTGGCGCCCACCTCCGCAGGCGGTGACGCTGCGGTCAGCCGGGCGGAGGTGGCCTCGGCCGTCGCCGACGCGCTGCGGCGGGAGGCATTCCGGGAGGCGCTGGTCGCCACCTATGTGTGGGGCAAGGGAAAACGCGGCACCCCCGGCGGCAGCGGACCGTCGACCCTCCACAAGATTCTGGCCTTCGACGGCCTCGACGCGGCACTGGCCGCCGCGGTCACCGCATTGCACGAGTACGGTGCGCCTCAGGCGTACGCCGCGCTCCAGGGGCAGGTTCCCGGGCTCGGGCCGGCCTTCTTCACCAAGTTCCTCTACTTCACCGGTATCGCCATGCCGCCCGCCCGCGGACCGCGGCCGCTCATCCTCGACCGCGTGCTGTCCAGGCGTCTGCGGCAGCTGGCCGTCCGGCGCGGCCCCCGACCTCCTCGAATGTGCGCTGTTCACCACCGCCTGGGAGACATCCGGCTAAGCGGCACCGCAACCGGGAGCGGGCAGGGGCGCCGCTGGCGTGCTGGGTGGGCCTGGGCAAGGCATCGGCAGGGCCACCCAGTAACTGGTTCCCCGCGTGCCTGGTTGGCGGTGTCTGTACCTGGTGGCTTTCGTCTTTCGATGCTGTGTCAGTGCCGCGTGCCACACTGCCGGCCATGTCGCTCGCTGATCTCACTTTCGACCTGTGGCGGACCTTCGACGAGGTCACCGCCCGGCGGATCGCCCAGAAGGCCGCTGACCACGTGGGCGGCCGACTCTCACACGTCGAAGCGACCGAACACATCGGCGCCCCGCTGCACCGCGCCCTGGTCGAACGGGGCGGGCAGGAGTTCGCCCTGATACCCGGAGGCCGGGTGACTTTGGGCTTCGACCTCAACACCTGGCAGCCGACCGCGCAGCAGGCCGCCGACTACGCCGAAAGCCGGGAGCAGGGCTACGGCTACGGGCCCGATCTGCGGACCCACCTCGAGCGGATCCTCAGCGCTCCCCGCAGCGTCCACCTGGACACCGTCCTCATGGCCGTGGAAGACGAGACCCTGACCGAACCCCCGGCCGACATACCGGCTGTCCTCTCCGCCCGTGGTCTGCGGATGCCAAGCCCCGACGAGTGGGAACACGCCTGCGGCGCCGGGTCCAACACCCTGTTCCGGTGGGGCGACGACTGTCCCCTCGACCGCATCCGCTACGGCGACGACACCGGCCCGCACAACGAACTGAACGCCTTCGGCCTGCACATCGCCTACGACACCTACCGCGCCGAGCTGACCAGCGATGTCACCGCCGTCCACGGCGGCGACGCAGGAGAGTCGGTGTGCGGCGGCTACGGCCACCTGCTGGCCTGGCTCCCCCTGGCGACCGCCAACCGCAACCCCGACATGGCCGAGTTCGCGTACGGACCCGACGGAGAGGGCCTGTACGACAACTACTCCACCCGACCGGTGCTCACGCTCTGAGCGACCGCGTGCGGGGCGCCCCCGGTCGACGACCGACTCGCGGCTGGTGGGACAGACTCTCTCCCACCCCGTGGTGAGGGCTAAGAGCGACCGGCTCGCCGACTACACCTGGAAACGTCCACTGGTCCCCCGCTCGGACTGAAAATGGGCGAGGGCGCAGAAGCCACTGTGGCTACTGTGCGCCGATGCAGGGTTCTCGGGCACGGAAGCGAGCGCGGGTTTGCGGCCAGGGCATCGCGCTGTCGTGGCCGGAGCAGCCGACGCCTCCGCAAAGAGGTCGTGAGTCGCGCATCGGTCTGCCTTTGATCAGCGCCACCCGCCCGTATGAGCCCTATGACGAGTGAAGGCCCTCCACCCCGGCCGTGAGGGCGGCGTGTGGGGGCCGCCGCGGGCGACGTTCATGCCCGTCGGCTGTTGCTGCTGGCTCGCCGCCTCCGCGAGCTGTGATGTGGATCACAGGATGATTCGGGGGGTGCGTTGTCGGATCGGGTCCGTGGCGGGACCGAGAGGAGAAGGATTTTCCACGACAAGGAGGCACCCATGGCCACCGAGGACCCGACGCCCAGTTACACCATGGTCGAGGATGACTGCTCCGTCCAGAACGATCTGACGGAGCGGATCACCCAGTTCAACTACGAGTCCAATACCGGCGCCGCGGTCATGCTTGTTCCCGGCCCAGTGGAGCGGGAGCGCCGGCGATACCGTGACTCTCCGGGAGGACGGGAGCATCGCCCTCGACATGGACGGCACGTTCGACCTTCCGGAGCCGTTCGACCGTGTCGCCCCTCCCACGCTGATCACCACCACGACCGGTATGGCGGTACTCAAGGCCGGCCACCCGGCCAACCAGACCATCGAGTCGGGGTTCCGGGCTCTGAACATCCCGGTCCCCGAGGTGATCCAGGCGCTGAGCGCCCGCGAGGCCGCGCTCGCCGGCGACGGACCCACGATTCACTCCTTCACGTCGAAGGTGCTGAAGAGGTGGAGCGGATGGAACGAGCCGGTCTCCACCGCCCTGCTCGGCAACTGGGCGGACCCTCTCTACGACCAAGGACACCTCACCCCTGATGCCTTGGACAAGCTGAGGTCAGAGGCCAGTGTCATCCACAAACAACTCACCCCGGTCTGGCGCCGCAAACTCAACAAGTCGCGGCTGCTGCTGCTCGACACCCCGCTCGGCGACGGGCTGACCCTGTACGACCTGGTCTGCGGACAAGCCGCCGTCGACCCCGGCTTCGAGACCGGCTTCGAGGACTCGCGCCTGATCGAGATTCTGAAGGCCCTCTCCCCGGCCGAGCGAGCGGTGACTCTCGCTCTCGGCGCCCGTGGGGTCACCACCTGGGCCGAAGCGGCCATGGCCGCAGGTGCTGCGGAGCCGGAGAGGCAGGGCGAAAGGGTCCGCCGGAAGGTGAAGCGGCTTGCTGGGCGCATCACCGGCAGCTCGCCCGCGGCCGAGGCGGCCACGATGAGCGGCCGATGAGCACCCCTGCCCCTGTCGCAGCCTGCCCGGCCTGCCGCCGGGAGGTGGTGTTGCGGATCGCTCTGCCGGGCATTCCGGCCTGCACCGCGGTACTGGGCACCGGCAGCGTCGGCGCGGCCCTGGTCCACGGCGCCATCCCGGAAGCATCCCTGCTCGTGTGGCCGCTCGTGGTCCTCGCCCTCGCCACGATGGCGTACGACGTCGCGCTCCGTGCCCTGCGCCGCCGCGACGGCTGACCACGCTTGCCGTCACCGCAAAGAGGTTCCTCCCGGGCCAGGGTGAGTGCGGCCCACCCCGCGCCGCGCGCACCCTGGCCTTGGCGCTCGCCGGGGCAGCGGGCGCGAAGGCTTGGGCGAGGCCCGCGCCCGCGCTGCCTACTCCCGGGCGGCGTGGCGCTCTCGCTTGGGTGCCCGGGGGCGCCACTGGTGGCCTCCCGGCTGCGGGTGCCGGCCGGGAGGGAAGCGGGCGGGCAGTGCGTTCGTCCTGTCCAGTCCTGGACCCGGGGCGGGGCGTCGCCGTCTACTCCGCTTCCTCGGTAGGCACCAAGTAGGTACCATGCGGGTATGCCGTCACTGAATGTGTCCTTCACCGAGGAAGAGATGGAAGGCGTGCGCGCTGCCGCCGCCGCTGAGGGCAAGAGCCTCAAGCAGTACCTGCACGACCTGGGCGTGCGCGAGATGCACCGCAAGCGGTTCGTGGCGGGCGCTGCGTCCTGGGCGGACCGGCTGCGCGAGGAGTTCGACGCGGCGTTCCCGGAGGAGATTCCTCCCTCCGAGCGCGACCGGGGAGCCACTGCCGCCTGATGAGCGAGACCTTGTACGTCGATGTCTCCTGGCTCCTGGACGTTCAGGACATCGCCCTCGGCCACGACGACGTGTCCGTCACCGACTACTCGGCCCTTGTCGCGGCCGTCGCCCGCCACAAGACCCGCACACCGACGCTCGCCGAGTCCAACCCCGACGCCGCGTGGCGGGCTGCCGCACTCCTGCACACCATCGTGCGGCTCGAACCGCTCCCCCACCGCAACAGTCTCTTCGCCGCCTTCGTCACCAGCCAGTACCTCGACCAGTGCGGTGAAGGCATCGACCCGCCCTACGGAGCACTGTCCGACCTGATCAGAAAAGCCCGCGAGACCCGGCTCAAGATCTACGACATCGCGGACACCCTCCGCTCCTGGCGCATCTGAACGGCTGGCCCCGCCGGCGGACGAGCGGCGCCCGCGCCGCCTCACCCGCTCCCAAACTTGGGCGTCTCTTGAAACACGAGGGAACTGCTCTCACTGCCGCAGTGGCGGCGAGGGACCGTACGGCCTTGCCCGCACCCTACGGCGCGGCACTGACGATGCAGTCCACGCCGGTTCCGGGCCGTTCGGCGTCAAACGATCATCAGTGGCTTTTACAGCTCGTGAGGGTCGCGTTTGTTTCCCTGGATGCGCAGCATGATCACCGTGCGGGGTCTGGGGTCGCCGGCGGGTCCGGGGACCGTGCGGACGTGTACGCAGGCGGGTACTGCGGCCAGGCCGTCGGGCTTGTCGGTGAGGTCGAGTACGACGAGGAAGTTCACGGGCGGGCCGTTGACCTGGTAGGCGATGGCCTGTGGCAGGAAGGCTTTCGTATAGGCGTCCCAGGTGGGGTTGGCCCAGTCTCGTTTGAGTTCGAGCGTGATCAGTTCGTCGTGGGGGCGCCAGGCGATGTCGACGCGTCCGGCTCCTACGTTGCTGACTTCCAGTTCGACGCGCAGGCCCTGGCCGCGGAGGAAGTCGCGCAGGTCTCTGCCCAGCTCCTTCTCCAAGGGTTTGTCTTCGTCCTTTTTGAGACGGCGGAGGTACTTGCGGGCGTCACCGCCGAATTTCTGTGTCTCGTTCAGCCGGAGGTCGAGGAAGCGGAGGAGGAAGAGCAAGATGCGGTCGATGTCAGCGGCGAACTGGCCGGTGTAGCCGTCGGGGCACTGCTGGCGAAGCTCGGTGCGGGTTGTGCGGTAGGCGGTAGCGATGACGGGGATCTCGTCGACGGGTTCCTGGGCCTGGCGGGCCTCCCACATGCTGGCCAGGCGTTCGGTGAGTTCGGGTGCCGTGGTGAGGTAGCCGGACAGGCGCTCGGCGTCGTCGGGGTGGAGGGGGAGCCCGGCGAGTGCGGTCGCCGGGCTGTCAGCTTTTGGGCCGGGGTCGTGCCTTCCGGCTGTCAGGGCTTCGCGCAGGGCGGTTGCCTGTTCCCGCACGATCGGTGTCGTGGGGTCCTGGTCGGTCTCGGGTGCGGTGCTGAGCTCGGCGAGCCACTGGTCGAGCAGGGCCAGGCCGCCTTCACGGGCGAGCAGACTCTGTTCCACTCGGGGGGCCAGGACGGCGTGCAGGCCGGTTACGGAGACTGGTGTGCCAGGTGCAGTGGTCGGCAGGGAGCCGTCGGTGGGGGTGAGCAGGTCGAGACTGCGGTGGGCTGCATAGACGTCGACCAGGCTGGTGATGACTGCGGCGGCGTGTAGCCAGGCGCCTGGCCGGTCGGCGGCTTGGGCGCGGGTGAGGGTGTCGAGGAGTTGTTGCCAGGTGCCCAGGGTGTCCAGGCGGGGGGTGCGCCAGCCGGGGGGGCAGGCCGAGGAGGTTCAGGCGGATGTCCAAGATCGCGTCTTGGAGCTGGCGGAGGGTGTCGGTGGAGATGGGGGCGCCTGAGCTGTAGGCGAGGAGGGCGTCGAGGGCGGCGCCGAAGCCGGCTGCGTCGGGGCGTTCTTCCGTGCAGTGGGCGTCGCTGAGGTATGCGCGGGCTTTAAGGAGTTGGGGGCGGGCCTGGTCCAGGGTGTCGGTGGTGAGGGCTTGGCGCAGGGTGAGCATGCCCAGCTCGAAGGCGGCGTCGTCGGCGACGTCGTCGTGGTGGAGCAGGTCTTGCAGCAGCGGGGGGATTTCCGGGGCGGAGAAGTGTTCGGCGAGTGCGCCCGCTACGCGGACAACGCGGGCGGCGAAGTTCTCGTCGACGCGTGGCAGTTCCCTGCGCAGGCGGCGTAGCCGGTCCAGGAGCCCGTAGTGGCTGGCGATGCCGGCCAGGACGAGGCGGGCGCTGGCTTCCAGGGCGATGCCGCCGACAAGGTCCAGACGGGTACGGCTGGCGTCCAGCCAGGCGTCGGCGAGTTCCTCGCCGAGAACCTGGACAGCGTCGCGGTGGGTGAGCAGGGCGGTGACGACGTCTTCGAGGAGCAGCGGGTCGTCGGGGACTGCGGCGGCGAGCAGGAAGTCCTGGCCGGTGGGGCTTGCCAGTGTGGTGGCGTCGTTGCAGACGAGCGTCACCAGGGCGGGCAGGTCGTCGTGGTCGAGGAGTTCGTCGCGGGCGTCGGTCAGGATCGCAGGGCCGCCGAGGTCAGTTAGGGCAGGCGGGGGTGTGCCGGTGCGGCGGGCGTCGGCGAGGAGGCGTAGAGGGTCGCCTGAAGGGTGGGGCATCGTCTTGCCTCCTTCCGCCGCCGGACGTGTGTGCGGCTTGGACGCTAGGTCAGGCGCGGCCGGTGGGCGTGCTGGCGGGGCGGGTCTGGTGCGGTCACCACAGGCGTGCTCCTGGCGGGGCGAGGCGCAGCTGGCCTTGGGGGATGAGGGAGGCCACGTCCTCGCCGCGGGCGGTGGCGACGACCAGGCCCGCTCCGCGGGCAGATTCACCCCGGTCCACGACGCCTGGTGGGCGGCGGCCGTCAAGGCCCATGGCGAGCGGGACGGCACCCGCGCGCTCATCGAAGTCCTTCTCCTGGGCCGTCACCTGCCTCACGAACACCTGGTCACCGGCCTCGCGGCGGCCTTGAAACAGGCGCTCTAACTGCGGACGCCGTTGCGCTTGAGGCCCGCAAAGCTGCGGAGGAGGACAGCAGCACCCCCGTGGAACCCTCGCCACCCACGGCCGACCGGTCGAAGGTCACCTCATTGACCTCCCGTCGCCTGGCTCACCTGCCTCCCGACAAGCGTCCGCTTCCCTCGATCACCCACTACGACCAGCTGCTGCGACTGCGTCGGCGCGACCGTCCCACATCCTGAAGGAGAACGACTGTGACCATTCCCCGCCAGCGAGGACTCACCGAGCAGGCCGCCACCGCCGCGGTTGACCAGGCATGCCGGATGCTGCGGCTGCCGACCATCCGATCCCAGTTCCCCGAACTCGCCGAGACCGCCGGCCGCGAGCAGATGTCCTACCTCGGCTTCCTCTCCGAACTGCTGCTGGCCGAGTGCGACGACCGAGCCCGACGCCGCTCCGAGCGCCGAATCAAAGCCGCCGGATTCCCCCGCGACAAGTCGCTCCGCAAGTTCGACTTCGACGCGAACCCGCACATCGACGCTGCCTTGATCCACACCCTCGCCAAGTGCGAATGGATCAAGAAGAGCCTACCGCTCTGCCTCATCGGCGACTCCGGCACCGGCAAGTCCCACCTGCTGATCGCCCTCGGCACCGAAGCCGCAATGGCCGGCTACCGGGTCAAGTACGTCCTCGCCACCAAGCTCGTCAACGAGCTCGTCGAGGCCGCCGACGAGAAGCAACTGACCAAGACCATCGCCCGTTACGGCCGCGTTGATCTCTTGTGCATCGACGAGCTCGGCTACATGGAACTCGACCGCCGCGGCGCCGAACTTTTCTTCCAGGTTCTGACCGAGCGGGAGGAAAAGAACAGCGTGGCGATCGCCTCGAACGAATCGTTCTCCGGCTGGACAAAGACCTTTACCGACCCCGACTCTGCGCGGCCATCGTCGACCGCCTCACCTTCGGTGGCAACATCATCGAGACCGGCACCGACTCCTATCGCCTCGCCACCACCCGCGCCCGCGCCGAACAACAGGCCTCAGCTGGCTGATCGCGGCCATGATCCTGTGGTGGTGTGATCGTGCCTCACCGACTCATCGGATGGCATACCCGTCCCACAACGCGCCGCCAGCCCGGTCCAGCACCGCCGTCACGGCTGCGGCGAAGACGCTCGTGTCTCCGGCGACCGCTTGCGCGGCTGCCTCGGTCAGCGCGCGGTGCACCCCGGGGTCGGCCGCAGCCAGCCGCCGCGACAACCACTTGCCTCCGCCAAGCCAGTGCCCACCAACCAACAGGAACAGCTCCGAAGCGCGCTGCAACATGTGCGCGACCAAGTGCACCCGCTCGGCAGGGTCCGCGCAGCCACGCAGGTCGTCGAGCAGATCGGTCAGGATGTACCGCTGGTAGTCCCGTTCATGGTCCGAGAGCGGCGGCGGGCCCGCAGCCCAACGCTTTCGTGCCTCGTCCTGGAGCGAAGCGCCCAGCCCATCCGTGTCTACCAGGAGCATGCCGTCGGAACACATGGAGAGCAGCGGCGAACTCCGCTTCGCCGTCTCCTGATCGGCGAAGCGGTGCCAAACGGCCTCCGTTTGCACGAACAGCTCGACCGGCCAGTCGCGGTACACCAGATTCTCCCGGCTGGGGGCGGGCGGCCCATCCAAGAGGACCACGATGTCCAGATCAGATGTGGGCGTCCGGCGGCCGGTTAGCACGCTACCGGCGAGGAAGGCTGCCCGGGCGGCGGGAAATCGGTCCTGCACCAGTTCGTGGGCGGTGAGCACTGGGTCGTCCATGATCGCAGCGTACGTGCCGACGGCTGTCCCGTAAGAGGGCCGGTGCTCCTATTTCTCATCGACTTTCATCCGCTCTACGGGTACCGAGTGATGTCGAAAACCACCGACATGTGCTCTCGCTTCTAACCTACGCAGCCACCTAATGGTCGTACTACGACCAGACCACGGTGACGGTCCGCCTCCGACCTGGACATCGACCACATGGTGCCCCTCGCAGAAGCCTGGGACAGCGGCGCCTCCGCCTGGACCGCGCAGCGCCGCGAGGCCTACGCCAACGGCCAGGCCAGGCCCGACGAGCCGTACCGGCCTTGCCCCGCAGGATCAGGGTGAATCCGGCCGGGACGGCATGGGCTTCGAGCCGAGCCTGACCGCACCCGCGGTGACGGGCCCTACACGTTGCCGCCCCGGTTGAGCCAGCACCGGACGGCGCCGCCGTTGTAGACGACGATGTAGTCGGCCTTTCCGTCGCCGCTGATGTCGCGGAACGTCGAATTCTCACCGGGGTAGTCGGTCTCGTTGACGAAGTACCGGTGCTCGGTGAACCCTCCACCACCCCGGCCGCCGTCGTTGACGTACGCATGGACGGCACCGGTGGAGCCGACCATGAGGTAGTCGGCCTTGCCGTCGCCGTTGACGTCCGCTAGTCGGAGCTTGTCCCGGGAACCGTAGGAGACGCCGGGGGCCCAGTTCAGGATTTCCTCGAAGCGGTACCCGCCGTCCTGCGCTGGGTGGTTGACGTAGGCGTGCACGGCCCCGCTGTCACCGACTCGGAGATAGTCGTCGCGGAGATCGCCGTTTATATCGGCGAACCGGACGGCTTCGCGCGGCACGCCGGCGGCCTTCGGATTGACGGCCAGGACTGCTCCGCTCCACGTGACCCGGCCGCTACGCACCCCCTCGTTCACGTAGTGGATCAGAATCTCGGTGGAGCTCCCGGTCGGGCGGACCTCGACGAGGTCGTCGCGGCCGTCTCCGGTGAGGTCGGCGAAGCGGAGGCTCTCAGCCTCGCCGCGGTTGTCGATGTCGAAGTCGGATTCCACTTCCACCCAGTGCGGTTTGCCGGGCTCGGCTGGGGTGTTCAGGGCGATGCGCATGCGGCCGTTGTCGGGGACGCGTATGTAGTCGTCGCGGCCGTCGCCGTCGATGTCCGCGAGGTCATCAGCCATGGGAACACCTCGGCGGGCACGCGCTCGGTCCAGCACGCCAAGCAGGTGGCGACCACCCTGCGCCTGGTGCCGTTGGGACGCACGGTCGCGATACGCATCAGTGACGCGGTCGAAGACGGACAGATCCGCCCGAGCGCCACTCTTGCCGCGGCGGCCGTCGGTGTCCTGGACGAACTAGTCCGGGTTGCCCACGCCCTACGTCCGATGCGCGAAGGGGCACGTCCCGGCCTGCCGTCCGGCCCGCTGCCGGGTTCCTACCTGAGGCGGCTGACCCCTGATGACGCTCCCGAGGTCACGGTGGTGCAGCGGTGCTGCTGGGTAGAGGAGGCCCTCGCCAACAACACCCTAGCCATCCCGGCCTTGCACGAGTCACCGGAGCAGATAGGCGAGTGGCTGGCGACCTGGCACGCCATGGGATTGTGGCGGGATGGCCGGCTGCTGGGCATGGTGCGGGCCCGACGTGTCGACACCGACTGGCGCCTGGGCCGGCTCGGCGTCGTACCCGACCTGCGGGGCCAGGGACTGGGCCGCTGGCTGTTGCGCACCGCCGAAGCTGCGGCCGAGCCGAGCTGCCGTCGCATCGTGCTGCACACCGGCGTCCACAGCCGGCAGAACATCGCCCTCTACCAGAGCGAGGGATACCAGTCGGCGTCACTCACCGGCGATGACGGAACCGCCCGCCTCACCAAGGACATAACCCCGTAAAAAGTGGCCTTTAAAGCGCCGCCGCCGTATTGCGTGCCGATAAGACGGCAGCCCACCCGGGGCGTGCCTGCTCGTACGGGATGATCCGGGCATGCGCGATGGTGATGGGCTGTTCGCTATGGAACCGGTCCAACCGCCCGAGCGGGGGAAGCCGACGGCGTGGGTAGCAGCGGCGAAGCGGTTCAGGGCGTTCGACCCACACCAGATCCTGCTGTTGCCGCCGTCGCTGGACGACTGGCTGCCCCAGGATCACCTGGCCCGGTGCGTGGCCGACCTGGTCGACGAGGTGCTGAACCTGCGGCCGGTCCTGGCTGGCAGCGTGAACATCCGGCCCCTGCTCGATGCCCTGGACCTCCAGGAAGACGCCGCCCGGGCCCTGGCCGACGACCTTCGCGCACAGATCGAGGACCTGCAGACCCGGTTGCGGGAGGCCGAGACGCACCTGGAGCACCTCACGATCACCCGCAAGACCGTCACCGGCCTCGCCGACCGGCTCCCGGCCGTCGCGCCGGAGCTGCCCGAGCACCCGGAAACCCCCGCATCCTCGCCGCCTTTCAACCACGCGACCGGGCCGCTACGGGCCAAGGACGTCTGCGAAGCCCTCGGCCACGAACTGCTCCCGAAGAACGTCGAGGGCACCCGCGCCAAGCTGAAACGCCTGGTCAAAGTCGGGATCCTCACCGAGGCCGACACCGGCAACTTCGCCAGGAAGCAATAGCCGACACAACCTCCGCCAGCAGCCTTGCTCCCACCTCAACCAGAAACAGACAGCACCCTACGAACCGCCTACTCAGAGTCCGATGATGTGGCTGGCCCAGGTGTATGTGTCGCTGGCAGGCAGCTCGAAGTCGTCGGACCTGAGGACGGCCGCGTCAGAGCCCGCCTTCTTGAGCGAGCAGTAGTGCTCATACGCGCCGTTGAACGGTGCGTTCAACGCGCATGTCCAGTTGTAGGCGCCCGCAGCCAGGTAGATGTCGCGAGACGCGACACCGAAGCTGCCCTTGCGCTTTGCGGGCTCACTGACCTGGCCACTTGGGTCGCAAGGGGCGCCTACGACTCGTTCTGAGCGGGGCCGCTGCGCTTACGGTCGAGTGCCGTCGATGTGCTCGAGCAGCGTTCGGGCTTCGACGGTGCGGCTGTGGTCCGGGCCGAAGGAAGCCTGGCACGCATCATGAGCGGCTGCAGCCTGGTGACGGGCATCGGGAGCCCGTCGCAACCCCCACAAGACCATAGCGAAGACCAGTTGGACGGCGCCCGTATCTGGGTGGCGCTGGTCATCGGGCAGAGTGCGGTACAGCTTGTCGGCGTCCTGCACCTCGGTGAGGGCCTCTTCGTGGCGGGCTTGGCCGTTGAGGCTGCGAGCCAGGCCGAGTCGCAGGACGACGGACCCCCGGTCACGTTCGCGATGGGCGGCCAGGGCCTCGCGGGCGACTGCTTCGGCCTCCTGGTGGCGCCCCTGCGCATTGAGGGCGAAGACCAGCCCGTTGCGGGCGGCCGCTGCAAGGAATGACATCTCCGGGCCGGTACCGCGGCCCGCGGCCTCGGCGACGGCCGCACATTCTGCCTCGCACTCGGTGTACTGACCGAGCGAGGTCATTTGCTGGGCGCGGTCCGAGCGCAGCTTCAGGGTCAGCCAGTGATCGGCTCCGAATATCCTGCTGAAGGCAGGCAGCGCTTCGTCGTAGGTGGCCAGTGCCTCGGCGTGGCGGCCTTGGGCGCCCGTTGCGAGCGCGGCGATGTTCAGCGCCACAGCTGCGTACTCGTCGTCGCGCGGCCGCGATCTGGCCACGGCGCGGGCTTCGGCCTCCGCGTCGGCATAACGCCCAGCTTGGTAAAGGGCTTTGGCCTCCGCCACAGGCGTCCCCGTCATTTGTTGGGCGTCGCTGCGGCCACGCCGTCGTAAGAATCTCATGACCGGGAGCATACGGATGCTGCGCAGGCTACGCGGTGGCGGTGCAGGGAGACGGTCGGCACCCTGTGTCCTGGAGGATCACGCGAGGCCAGCCATCGCGGCTGCCTCGCCGACGACGACCAACACGGTGCTCCAGGCGAACACCGTCGCCGTGGACGTAATGACGACTGTCTGGAACGTCTTCATACAGGTCCTCTGCTGTCGGGGAGCCGGCCGCAGGGATCCGGCAGCTCCATCCGAAGAAGGCCGCCGCGCACCCAGGGCGGGCTGGCACCCACCTCGCAGAGCCGCCGGACCGGAGGTCCTTGCCTTGGTCCACCCGCACCTTTTCGGGCGGGCCACCGAACGGGCCGTAGGGGTCCTCGCGCGGGACCGCGGAGCGCAGCGCGGCCAGCACCGACTCCCGTTACGGATGTACCGGCGTGACCGCGACGCCGGTGAGGGCGGTGGTGGCGCAGTCGGTGAACCACGTGATCCACGGCCTGCGAGGCTTGCCGTCGACCTTGACCAGCACCGGAACCTGCACGTGGTCGGTCTCTCAGTCCCCTTATCGGCCGTCCAGGTGAGCCTGAGGCCCCGGCTTGGCTGCCCGGGCGGGTGAGGCCTCTCGTGCGGCCATGGAACGCACCCCGAGACCCGAGCCGTTGCGGCAGCACCTCACGAGCGCCCTCGCCAGGGCCTCCTGATCAGAGCTGAAGGAGTCGGCTGTTGAGGGTGTATGTGCTGCTGGTGTAGAGGTCGTACAAGGGCGACTCGATCCAAGCCCGTTCGGATCCGGGCTTCTCGAGGGAACAGGTGTTCTGGTAGACGTAGTTGTCCGGCGCGTAAACTCTGCAATTCCAGGTGTATGTTCCTGCGGCCAGGTAAATCTTGCGCTCGACATAACCCGAATCCACCGGAGCGTAAGCTCCCTCGAGACCGACATTCCAGTGGTACGTGCCGGCTGCCAGGTAGATGGTCCTGCTCATGTCGGCCCCGTTACCCGCCTCGGGGAATCTCGTCATGTAGAGCGTGCGGCTCAGATCCGCTGCGCCAGCTGCGGCATGGGTGGCGGTGAGCATCACGGCACACATGGCTGCCGCGACAGCAGTTGCCACCCGCCCCAGCACACCTCTGCTGCGGATTTGGGTCATCTTCATCAGTGGTCCCCCCAAGTAATGGCTCCTGTTGCAGAGCCGCTACAGCCTTCCTGAGGAGGGAAGGCGCGTTAAGATCTTTAGCCCGAAAGTGTCCGAACGATCCGGGCTGGTCACCTGTGCCGCTGTGTCCCGGTGCCCGATCGCTCGGGTTCCGGGGCACGGCTGGGTGGAGCACAACACCGCCGACCAGTGATCACTGATAGGCCGGTACGGCCCAGGTGGCCTTGTAGCGCCGGTCCAGGATGTTGGCCGAGTGGATCGAGTATGGGCCGCTGGTGCGGATGAAGCGGATCCACGCGGTGTCCCAGGAGTTGGTGCCCGGCCTGTCCTGTGTCTCGGGGCATCCTGCGGAGCATGTGGAGATCACGCGGTCCGTGGTGGGGTCGTTGCCGACGCTCTTGATGACCGTACGCTTTGCCACCTGGGCCCGGTTCGCGTAGTTCGTGCACCAATGTTTTTCGGCGTCCCCGGTGACGTACTCGGGCAGCGGCCAGGCGCCCTGGGAGTCGTCGTAGCAGTCAGCGGCGCCGCTCTTGGAGAACTGGACGATGCCGGCGTTGGCGCCGATCCAGAACCGGTCGGAGTTGCCGTAGACCGGCGTGAGTTCGTGGCCGTACGCCTTGCTGCCGCCGGTCTGCTTGGGAAGGGTCCAGGATTCCCCCCACTTGAGTCGGCCGTCGGTGTAGTCGTACCGGACCAGAAGCTCGTCGCCGACGGCCCACACCGAGTTGCTGCTCGGATCGTAGAGGACCTCGTGCGCGCCGGCGAGGGAGGTTGCTTGGACGGGGGTGGCACTCCAGTTGCCCGGGGTGCCCTGGGCCTTGGAGTAGACCGCGAGCCCGCCCTTGATCCCTTCGGAGCCGAAGGTCCGCTCGGCGAACGCGGCGATGACCGTACCGTCCGGCAGCATCTCGACCCCGTGCAGGTCATTTGGATCGCCCACGTTGATTGCCCAGTGGTATCCGGCGAGGGCCGGGTACGGAATCACCCCGATGAATCCGCTGGTGCCGTCGCCCGTGACCAGGACCTGTCCACCGTACGTGCCGCCGGGGCGCAGCTTGTGCGAGGTTCCGCCGGCCCACGAGTCACCCTTCAGGGTCGTGTCGAAGACCGAGTGGTAGGTGTCGGGGATCCACCGCTGGTACGGGCCCGAGGCGGGCCAGACGTCCGGGTCGGTGGAGTCGAGGAACTCCAGTGCCGAGTGAGCCGCGGGGTAGTTGTTCGGGTACGTCGGGCCGTGCACGTTGCCCGAGATGATCGGCGTGGAGACGGTGTTGAACTCGACCTCCAGCGTCGGCGCGTTGTACGCGGCGTGGCACGCGTAATCGGCCGACACCGGGTTCATGGAGCAGAAGTCCTTGTAGCTGGCGCTGGTGTCCTCCTGCGCCGAGAACCTGATGCCGTAGTTGGGGAAGGAAGCATCGTTGGCCCAGGCCTTCACCCAGTCGGTGATGTCGATGCGCTGGATGCCGTTGGACGCGGCGGGGTTGGTCTTCTTCGGGACATCCGGGCAACTGGGGTGGCCGAGGCCGAACCATGTGCCCTTGCCCGCGCCGACGGTCGGCTGGTCGGCCCAGGTGATCGTGGACTGGTTCCACGGCTGTGTCACCGGGTAGACGCCCATCCAGGCCTTCGCGTCGCACTCGGAGACGAAGGAGTTGTAGACACGCAAGGTGGCCTTCGAGATCGGAGCTCCGCGGAGCTTGGAGACGTCGAAGTGCATGAAGCTGCGGTACTTCGTGATGCCGTTGTCGGGCGTACCGACGTGCAGGAGGTGCCCCTGCGAGTGGTCGGCGTTGTCCGCGTTGGTGATGTAGGTGTCCTGCAGCCGCTTGATGATGTTGCGTGGCCCCGTCTGAGCCATCGGGGACGCGGTGGGCGTCGCTGCCGCCACGGCCCCTGTCCGCGTGGCCGTCTCGCCGGTTTCGGCCGCCTGGGACGCCGGGACGAGCAACGATGCCAGGAGCGCTGCTCCGCCTCCCGCCGCTGCAAGGCATCTCCTCAGAAGACGCCGTGAGGTGTGACGATACACGTGTGCGTCGGCCTCTCGTGATCTTGATCCGGTATCGACAATAGGGACAGTCGCTCGGCCGGGTGACGGCCCGCGGAGGGCCTGACTCCACGTGCGCTAGGAAGCGCTCGACGCGTCTGCGTCGGTCGCCTTCGGGTTGCCGTCCAACCACACAGTTCGCGTGTTGTACGCCGTGTCCGCAGCGATCGCCGGACTCCCCGCGAACGTCACGACCGCCGTTGCTGCCGCCGCAACGGTCGCCAGCTTGCCGATTCTCCCCGCCATTCGGTGCCTCCCGTGAAGTGAAGTGAGGGAGTGGTCGGGGCCTGTCCCGAACCATGTGCCTCGACAAGAACAGACGGCGCTCCGCCATGAGTGACCGTCAGGTGCCCCGCTCCAACTGGGGCGACTGAACCTCTGCCACACTAGCAACGATTTTCACTTAAGTGAAAGACCATCTCATGAGTATGTATCACGTACCCTGGTATGCACAGGCGTTCCGGATCAGCTCTACGTCTGGTTCCGCTCAAGTGCATGTTTATGTGCCTTGGCAGAGCTGTTGTCTCCACCGGGATGGTCGTGTGCGGATCCATCGGGGAGCGGAGTCCGCCGCGAAAGACGCGACCGGCTTGCTTACGTCCGCGCAGGTTCTCGGCGCACCGACACCGCACACGCGGCGGGGCTGGATAATGTCCGAACGGCAGGAGGCATCGAGAGGTGAGCGAGCGTGAGTGAGACCGAAGGACACCGGCTGGCCGCCCGCCTCGAATACCTCTTCGAGCACGTGCAGCCGCTGGGCCGACGCCACACCCTTCAGGAAGTGGTCGACGGCATCAAGGCGGTCGACGAGCCTGGAGGCGTTTCCCTATCGGTGGGCCGGCTGTCGATGCTGATGAATGGCAAGGCGCCAAACCCCACCGTCGGGACGCTGCGCGCACTCGCCGACTTCTTCGGCGTGCCGGTTGGCTACTTCGTCGACGACGCCGTCGCCGACCGGACCATGGCCCAACTCGCCCTCATTACCGCCATGCGCAACAACGACGTCAAAGCGGTCGCGCTACGCGCGGCGGCCGTGGCCACACTCTCCGCCCATGGTCTCGACGTGGTGCGCGGGCTCGTCGAACAGTCCGCCGACCAGGCAGGACAACACGCCGAGCGGGAAGCTTAGACTTCCCTCCCACAGGCTATGACGGCGCGGCACGCCGTCGAGGGGGCGGAGGAAGGGGCACGGTGCGGGACGGTTTCCGGTTACGGGCAGAGTCCTGGTCCGACTTCCGTACTCGGTGCGACGCCATCCTGGACGGCCTCCCCCTCGGGCAGTCGCAGCCCTTGACGATCGACTCGCTGTGCGCTGCGATCGAGCAACAGCACGGCAGGCGGCTGAATCTGTCGCCCCTGCCGAAACAGGCGGGAGCCGCCGCCAACCTGTGCGGACTTTGGGTCAGCACCGGCCACACCGACCACATCTTCTACGAGACGTCCACCAGCACCTTCCACCAGCGGCACATCATCCTGCACGAGATCTCCCATCTCCTGCTCGACCACACGACGGACCGCCACGGCGGCACCTTGCCCGGGATGGAATCGCTCTTTCCCGACCTCGACCCAGCAATGGTCCGCAGACTGCTCGCCCGCGGCCGCACCGACTACAGCGAACTGCAGGAATTGCAAGCGGAGCTGATGGCCACCCTGATCCACCAGCGGTCGACCGACCACGCCTCACATGCCGTGCCGACGGCCCACAAAGGGTCCGAGACCCTCGACCGGCTGGCCCGCGCCCTCGGACTGGTGCGCCCTCGATGACAGCGATCCGACCGTACGAGGTCGTCCTGCTCGTCCCGATGTGGTCCCTCACCGTCCACACCGCCTACCGGGCTGTGGGCAGACAGGCCGAACCGAAATCCGCGCCCTCTCGGTTGCTCGCCGGAGTCGTCGCCCTGGTCACCCTGTCGGTCACCGTGGGAGTCCCGGCAGTGCGCCGCGTGATCGACACCGTCACCGGTGTACAGAGCATCACCAATGTTTTCAGCCATCTGTTCGGAATGTCCGCGATCACGTGCCTGACCGCCTTCGTGCGCCAGACGTCCGCCACAGCCGGCACGACTCCCGGCAGCCGAACACGCGACTGGTTACCCCTGCCGGCAGCCGCAGCCGCCCTGGGTACGGCCTTCCTGCTGACACCCCGCCCGAGCGGCGAGCAGTATCTTCTGACCACCGGCCACTCAGCGGCCCATACCGCTTACTGGGCCACCTACATCGGTTACGTCATCTGGGGAGTGGCCGCGATCGGGGTGATGTGCCTGCGGCACCATAAGCACGCCCGGCCAGGCCCCCTGCGGACCTCCCTCAACCTGATCGGGACGGGCGCCGCGACCGCCGCCGTCTACGTCCTGCACCGGTGCGCCTACCTGACCCTGCGCGACTTCGGCATCCCGCTGTTCGAGGACGCCGTCGTCGTGCCCACCACACAGGTCCTGCTGACCGGTGCACTGCTGATGTTCAGCGCCGGGATCGCCTGGCCGACCCTGGCGGACAGACGACGCGTATGCGCCGACCGCCGCAGACTACGCCGCCTCCAACCGCTGTGGCAGATGCTGACCGATGCCGTGCCCGAGGTCGTCCTTCCCCTGCCGGCCCCGCTGCGTACCCAGCCCGAACTCGTGCTGTACCGGTACACGATCGAAATCAGTGACGCGATACTCTCTCTCGACCCGTTCCGCAGTTCCACCGTCGAAATAAGGGCGCGAGAGCAGCTCTCCGCGCAAGGGTTCACTGGTCCGCGGCTGGCCGCGGCCACCGAGGCCATCGTCCTGCGCTGCGCCATCGCGCGGGCCTTTCTGACACAACCCACGACGCCGCCGCCCAAGCACCCGGAGCCTTCTCTCGGCGCCATCGCGCACAGCAGTGACCCGCTCGAGTGGCTGGAACCGCTGGCCGCACACTGCCAGCACCCGCTGGTCCGCCGCATCTCCTCGGCCCTGACAGCACCGACCGGCAAGACATGAAGCGGATGTGCGCAGCGCGGCTCCGTCAATTCCTACGGGAGCGGGGGATCGCCGGGTGACGCAGGCGCGCGAGGTACTGGATACAACGGGGATCCAGCGGGCCGAAACACAGATCCGGCACGCTCCACGACAGTTATTACAAGTATGGCTTCTTAGGTGAAAACGGACACCGTCTGTATCCGAGTTTCAACACCACTTGTCGATCACAGAGAGCCCCTTCCAACCTGCTCGGCGCGAGCGTGGTGCTCGACTGCTCATGCGCCTTCGGTGTCTGGCCGCTCCGCGGACTGGAGCAGGTACTTGGGCAGCTTTGAACTGGCGGCCAGCACCTCGATGCCGATGAGGCGGCCCTGCTCGTCGAAGTCGAGGTTGATCATGGCGTCAACGTTCACCGGATCGCAGGGATACATGCGCGCGGACCTCACGCGGGCCTGCGGTTCGGTGAGGTATACGTACGCTGCGTCCACGGTCTCGTCGTAGGTGACTCTGACGTCTGCCACGGTGAACGGGCTCCCTTGCTGTCATTGATGGCGGCGCTGTCCTTGTCCATGCCTCCGACCCCAGCGGCCTCAGGCTGACTTTGGCGGGGGCCGGGTGCCCGGGCGGGGGGCAACGCCCGACTCGCAAAAGGCCAGCACCCAGGGTGCTGGCCAGTCTCGTTGTCTCCCCCACCGTCGCCACAGACGCGCCCGCGACCACGACTGCCTGTGAGTGAGTGTTTGAGATCTCCGGTCGAGTGGTCTGGGGATCTGGATGCTGACGGGTATGGCGTCTGGTGGGGCGATTCGAAGGTATTGCCGACAATGTGGGGCACCGCTGCCGCGACGAAGTCGGCGGCAGCGGTGTTCTGTTCGGGTAGGTGCAGGTCACGGCGCTGGCGAGCCCTGGAACAGGCCCGCCGGCGGGTCGCGGCGATGCAGCGTGGGGACGAGGCGACGTGTCCGGTCTGCGGTCGTGGATGGACGGTGGGGGTTGAACATCGGCGGTCGGCGGTGTTCTGTTCTTGCGCCTGCCGCCAGAAGGCGTACCGAAGGCGCCGACGATGAGGGCGGCGTTGTGTGCCGGGGCTGCAGGCGACTCCCCAGGCGGCCAGGTCGCGTCCACTCTGCAGAAAGCCGGAGCCGGGCCGGTGCCCGGCGCTGCTGATCGCGTCGCGTCGCCAGAAGCTGGCGCCGGAGACGATGTTGGCCTCCCAGCCGGTGGAGAGCGTGCCGTCCGTCCGCTTGTTCATCCGGGAACCATGGGTCAGAGGGATGGCCGCAGGCGGGAGTCCGAATCATTACTGCCATCGCCTCGCAGGGCGGACGGTGCGCTCGCTGTCCGCCCCCGACGTGTCAGCGACCAGCGCGGTACTTCCCCTGATCTCGACGAACACCCTGGATCACTCGCACTGCCCACTCCACCCGAGAAGGGCCGTCTCCCCGGACGAGAGTGCCACTCAACCCAGCAGCCCCAGCGGCGCCGAGGATTCCGACGCCGACCGCGACAAAAGGCAGCACCCGGGCGATGCCCCACCACAGTCCCAGCAAGACGATGAACGCCACCGGGGTCATGTAGAGCAGGAGTGTGGCGACGGCTCGTGCAACGTGCACGGCCACCGTGCCGGGACGTCTGCCGGTCAACTGCGCCGTCTCGTGCTGAGTGAAGCCGTACATCTTGGTCGCCACCACGGCCACGGCCTGCTGCCCTGGCAGGTTGCGGATGCCCTCCCGGACGATGATGCGATCGGTGACGGTCGCGGCGATGTCCCGGCCCTGCGCCGGCGACGTGCACAGCTCGGCTCGCCGAGCATTCTCCCATCGCCGTTCCCGGCCCAGCCGGACCGCCCAGGACGACACTTCACGGCGCAGCGTCATGTAGACGTAAGCGCGCGGCTCGACAAGGACGTCCTGTACGCCCAGGACCTTTTCAAAGGCGGTCTGCACCACGTCCTCGGCTCCGACCACGCACTCGGGGATCTCGCTCTCCCGCAGAAGGCGGGCGGCCAGAGCGGTCATGCGTGGTGCCTCATTGAGGAACACCGCGGCCAGGGCGGCGGCGTTCACCGACTGCGTCGTCTGCTGGTCAGCCACGCCGCTTCCCTCGCTTCCCCGAAGCCGTGCTCTCCGGCACCTCCCGCGCCGTGTACTGGGCACGGATGATCTCGGCCTTTCCGCTGGCGCGATTGCGGTAGGCCACGCTGTTCAGCAGCCGCGTGAGCGCGGGCGTGAGGGCACCGGCCACGAACAGCGCGATGGCGACGAACTCCACTGAGCAACCTCCTCCAGTGTGCGGCTCCTCAGCGCCCTGGACGGGGCCGCGGCCGTACATGACTGGAGAGGGCCCGGAGGCCGGTTCTCTTGACGCCTCCCACAAGATCTTTTTTCGGGCGTCCGTCATCTCCCACCAAGGCGACGGCTTCGTAGGCAGGCGCGGGCCGGCCCGGCAGGGAGCGCTTGGGCCCCTCGGGTTCTTGACGGCGTTGATCGAGTGCATGGTCGGCCCTGGGCAGTGATGGCGGCACTGCCCCACGTAGACATCGGCCCCTCTCGATGGCCTATCGGCCGAACAACCTAGGAGGTGTATCAAAAGTGGATCTTGCGCTGTGGACAATGTCTTTCCATGGGGCGGGGAGATCTCACGGACGAGTAGTGGGCGGTGCTGGAACCGTTGTTGCCGAAGGGTGCCAGGGCGGGGCAAGCATCCGTCTGGCCTCGGCGGCAGTTGCTGGACGCCCGGCCCCATCCGTCCCGCATAGATTCCCTATGGGCAAGAGCTGCGAGACATGAGTGCCCGGCATGGTCAGAAAGGTGCACACTGGATGAGTGACGAGCAGGGCAGAGCGAGGGAGGAATCCCTCGGCAGGGCGTTCACCGGTGCCTCGCGCGTCGAGAGCAGTCCCGTGGACATCGAGGCGGCCCGCCTGGCCTACCAGGAGGCGGGTTTCGACGTCACCGACGAGCTCGTGACGTTCCTCGGGAAGTACGGCGAGACGACGATCTTCTGGCCGTCGCACGTCACCGGGAACGAGACCTCGCTGACGATCTCACTCGGGGAGGCCGCAGAGGCGTTCGCACCGAACGTGCGGTACTTCGAGAAGCGCCTCAACATGTCCGCCCTGCCAGTGGGTATCGCCTTCTCGACCGAGGAGATGGTTCTCCTCGCGGAGAACGGTGACATCGTCCTCGGTGGCGACGCCGGAGTTCAGCGGGTCGCGCACGGCTTCGAGGAAGCCGTGCGGGCCCTGATCTCGGGCGACTGGGACATGAGATTCTTCTAGGCCGTGTATCGAAAGTGGATCTTGGGCCGTGATCATTTCACGGCCCAAGATCCACTTTCGATACACGGCCTAATCGCTAAGCCCCCTTGAGTGAGGGTTTGAGATCTCTAGTCGAGTGGTTCGGAGATCCTGATCCTGGGGGTTATGCCGTCTGGTGGGGTGGTTCGAAACGGCTACCTCTTCTCCGACGAGCCCGTCGACTGGATCGAATACGAGAAGAAGCAGTTCCGCCTCGTGCTCGGCCGGCTCACCCGGTTGATCACGGGGACCCTAGACCCGCACCTGGCCCGTTACCCGGACGACGAATGGGCCCAGCTCGCATCAGCCCAGCTCACCGGCGTCCGCGCCACTCTCGCCCAACTCACCAAATGACATCCGGATGCCCCCCCATGCCGTCCCCAAGCCGCCGGCGCCGCTATCCGTCCGACACCACGGTCGCGGAATGGGCGCTGATCGAACCGCTGCCTCCCCTGCCGGCCTGCCAGACCAAAGCGGGCGGTCGGCCGGAGAAGTGGCACCGCCGCGACATCGTGGATGCGATCCGCTACCTGGTCGACAACGGCGTCAAATGGCGGGCCCTGCCTGCGGACTACCCGCCCTGGCAGACCGTCTACTACCACTTCGCCGCCTGGCACCGCCGGGGCGTCATCGCCTTCCTCCGTGATCAACTCCGGCGGCAGATCCGCACTGGCCAGGGGCGATGCCCCTGGCCAGTGACGTTGATCGTCGACTCTCAGTCGGTCAAGGGGGCTGAAACCGTCTCCAAGGCCACCCGCGGGTTCGACGCCGGGAAGAAGATCAACGGACGCAAAAGACACATCGCCGTCGACACCCTCGGGCTCCCGGCGATGATCACGGTGACGCCCGCCGACACCACCGACCGAGACGCCGCCCGCGAGCTCCTCTGGCGCCTGCGTGTCATGCAGCCGCAGATCACGCAGGTCTGGGCCGACTCCGCGTATGCCGGCCAACTCACCACCTGGTCCGACGACTTCCTGAACATGACCTTGAGGACCGTCTCCCGGCCCCGCGGCGCGAAGGGCTTCGTGGTCCTGCCCCGACGCTGGAAAGTCGAGCGGACGCTGGGCTGGATCATGAAGTCACGGCGCAACGTCCGCGACTACGAACGGCTGCCACAGCACTCAGAAGCGCACCTGACCTGGGCACTCATCACGCTGATGACCCGCAGGCTCACCCGCAAGGGACCCCGCCCCACCTGGTCAAAGAAGTTGTGACCGACGTCCCTGGCGCCGTCTGTCTGCCACCTGCCCGGTCCGCCCGCTGTCAGCCGCCGGACGAGTACTTCCGCTGGAGGCTGTCGAGGTAGTCGATTCGCTTCCGGGCCTGTTCGGGCGTCTCCACCTGCCTTCTCTGCTCACGTTGACGCGCGGTGAGAGGAGTGCCTGCTGAGGGTGTGTTCCCATCGCGGTCTGTCACTGTGAACTGACCGCCATGCCCTTCGCCTTCGTTCACATCGTTCTGCGCAGTTAAGAGGATGGAAGCGCACACAAGCCCGACCCCCGCGAACACGCCGATGAGCACAGTCCTTCGGTGCATGGCCACCTCAGTCCACCTGGCTACGGGTGAGCCAGAAGAGTACTTCCTTTCGAGAGCCTGGCGCCCGCAAAGAACAAGACGTTCAGCGACGCCGAACTTCGCGCGCGAAACAGCACTTCAAGTTCCCAAACACTCACTAAGCGGTGAGACGTCGAGAACTTCGTGATGGCCTGTGTTCACGTCTGCGGTGTCGGGTGCAGGTCCGCGATCTGCTGGTGGGACAGCAGGCTGGCGACGGCCTGGACGGTGTCGCTGATGTGCTCTCGGCGACCGAGGTGTCAGGCCAAGGCCCGCCAGTTCTTCAGATGTGCGATGCCGTGCTCGACACGGATACGTCGCGAAGAGTGTGCTTTGCGCTGGCACTCGTACATCTCCTCGTACCAGCCCGGGGCGTTCTTCTTGAACTTGCAGTGCGGCGGCGTCACCTCCCGGCCACCGGTCTGGGCGCCCAGTCCCTGGTAGCCGGCATCGGCGAGAATCTCGACCGCGGGCCCGTCGGCCAGGAGCTTGACCAGCCCTAACTGGCGGGCGTGGGTGATGTCCGCGCAGCTTGCGGGACGAGCGGGGCTGCACCACAGCACGCGGCCTTCGCTGTCCGTGACGACCATGGACTTGAGGGCATTCTGCTTGTTCTTGCCAGAGATGAACGTGTCCCGGTCCTTGCGGCCGGCGGCGGGCCGACGGACGCGGATCTCGGTGCCGTCGATGATTCCGGTCGTCCCGCTTGAGCCGAGGTGGTCGACGACCTCGGCCAGGGTCCGCAGCCGCACGTCGGGGCTGACGGTGCAGCTCCGTTCGGCGAGCAGGAGCCGCACCTCGCAGATAGCGCGGGTGATGCTGGAGCGGTCCACGCCGAACCAGCAGGCCAGCACGTCGTGGGTGGTCGCGTGTCGGAGGTGCACGAGGGTGGCCAGGAGGCGGTCGACGAAGACCAGCCGGTGTTTCGCGCCCGCGCCCACGACCCGCTTCCGTGGCCGGGACACAAGTCGGGCCTGGTGGCGTTCATGCCACAACGGGCCCAACTCAGCCACGAGTTCAGCAATCACGTCTGCCGACAAGCCCGTGATCCTCCGGTCGCTGATGATTGCTGCACGAGACGCGTTCCCCACCACACAACCATGATCGACGATCAGGACCCCGACGCCTCACCGCTTACCGTGCACGAGCTCGTAAAGCTAGTGACCTGAGTCGGAGATTCGTCGGCAGTAAGCGGCTACCTTGTCGAGGATCTCGTCCGCGCTCTTCGTCCAGATGAACGGCTTGGGGTGTTCGTTCCAGTCGGTGAGCCAGCTGCGGATGTCCCGTTCCAGGGCTTGGACGGAGCGGTGGACGCCTCGTTTGAGCTTCT
>NZ_JBIBAF010000033.1:0-21261 GCF_042899705.1 Streptomyces sp. NPDC013187
TGAGTTCTCAAGGAACGGTCGCTTCCTTTGTACTCACCCTCTCGGGCTTTCCTCCGGGCGCTTCCCTTCGGTCTTGCGTTTCCGACTCTATCAGATCTTTCCGATCCGATTTCCTCGGTGCTTTCCAGGTTCCCGCTTCCGCGTTTCCCTTTCCGACGGTTCCGACTCTATCAGATCCTTTCGGGCCCGATCCCCGGTCAGCGGGGTTTGTCTTTGCGGCTGTTGGGCCGTTCCGACGTGTCCAACCTTAGCGCGTCCTCTCGGCGATTCCCAAATCGACGCCGTGGGAGTCGATCAGGTCGTCGAGTCCCAATTCGAATTGAATTCGGGCGTGCCGAAATCAACCCCGTCGGGATGTCGAGCTGTGGTTGGGATGCCGCTGCTGCGGCGGAAGTGCCGCCGAAGAACCGTTACGGCTCCGTGGCAACCCGAAGAACTTTACGGATCTGCCAGGGGGGTGTCAAGTGACCCCTGTCAAGATCTTTTCGGCCCCGGTGTCAGTCCAGGTCGGTGAGGCGTCCGCCGGCGTCCGGCTGTGCGTGCTCGACCCGGCGCAGCAGGCGCGTGAGCACTTCGCCCAGCGCCGTGCGCTCGTCGGGTGACAGGTCCTGGAGCAGGTCCTCCTCGAAGACCGTCGCCAGGCGCATTGCCTCCAGCCACTTCTCTCGCCCCTCGGATGTCAGCTCCACGATGACTCGTACGCGGTTGGACTCGTCTCGCTCACGGGTCACCAGAGATTCGGCGACCATGCGGTCGATCCGGTGGGTCATCGCGGCCGGGGTGAGGCCGAGGCGCTTGGCGAGGTCACTGGGGCCCAGGCGGTAGGGGGCTCCGGAGAGGACGAGGGCCTTGAGGACCTCCCACTCCGTGTTGCTGATGCCGAGGGTCGAGGTCTGACGGCCGTAGGCGACGTTCATACGGCGGTTCAGGCGGGAGAGGGCCGAGACGATCTGCTCGACCTGGGGGTCGAGGTCCTGGAACTCGCGCTGGTACGCGGCGATCTGCTCTTCGAGGGTCGGCTCGCTGGGGCCGGGGGTGTCGCCCATGTGCGCAGTATCGCACGACCGTTCTTTGCCTTGAAGTCCTTGGGTATGTACTCTTTAGCTTCGAACTTTAGTTTCGAAGTCTTCACTCCTAACTTGTGAGAGAGGTGAACGTGACCAGGGCGATGGGCGCAGCGATGCGCCGGATTCACGTGGGTAACGCACTCAGCGCGTTCGGGCTCGGCTTCACGGTCCCGTACCTGTACGTCTACGTGGCGCAGGTGCGAGGGCTGGGGGCCATGACGGCGGGTCTCGTACTCGCCGTCTTCGCTGTGGCCGCGCTGGTCGTGCTGCCGTTCGCCGGGCGGGCCATCGTCCGGCGCGGCCCGCTGCCGGTGCTGCTCGTCGCCCTGGTCACCGCCGCTCTGGGTGCGCTCAGTCTGGGGATCGCGAGCAGTGCTGCTGCTGTGCTGGTCTCGGCCTCCCTGCTGGGGGCCGGGCAGGCCGTGATGCAGCCGGCGCTCGCGACGATGATCGTCGACTGCTCGTCGGCGGAGACGCGCTCGCGTGCCTTCGCCATGCAGTTCTTCCTGCAGAACCTCGGGCTCGGTGTCGGCGGCCTCATCGGCGGTCACCTCGTCGACACCTCCAGCGCGGCCTCCTTCACGCTGCTCTTCGCGATCGAGGCGGCGATGTTCCTGCTGCTGGTCGTGGTGATGGTGACGGTGCGGATGCCGCACGCGCCTCGGATCGGGGACGCGCCCACGGCCGCGGGACGGAGCAGCTGGAAGCAGTTGCTGGGCAACCGGGCCATGGTGCAGCTCTGTGTGCTGGGCTTCGTGCTGTTCTTCGCCTGCTACGGGCAGTTCGAGTCGGGACTGAGCGCTTACGGGGTCGAGGCGGCCGGGATATCGACGTCCGCGCTCGGGACCGCGCTCGCCGCCAACACGCTGATGATCGTCGTCGCGCAGTTCGCCGTGCTGCGGTTCGTGGAGCGGCGCCGGCGGTCGCGGGTCATCGCCGCTGTCGGGCTGATCTGGGCCGTGGCGTGGCTCGTCGCCGGGTACGCGGGGCTCGGGCACGGGAGCCAGGAGATGGCGACGGCCGCGTTCGTCTCGACGTACGCACTGTTCGGGCTGGGTGAGGCGATGCTGTCGCCGACCGTGGCCCCGCTGGTCGCGGATCTCGCGCCGGAGGGCATGGCCGGGCAGTACAACTCGGCTTTCGCCCTGGTCAAGCAGCTGGCGCTGGCCGTCGGGCCGGCGGTGGGCGGGCCGCTGGGGGCCTCGCTGCACGCGCCGTACATCGTGGCGTTCCTGGTGTTCTCCCTGGGGATCACCGTCCTGGCCGTGCGGTTGGGGCGGCAGCTGACCGATGTGCAGGATCAGCCGTGGCTCGCGAAGAGCCGGGTCGTGGCGCGGGGTGGGGCGCCCGTTTCCGCGGACGTCTGATCCCGGCTCCCGACGAGGGCCTGGCGTCTGGCCATGCCTCAGGTGCTCTGGGTGCGGGGCAGGGCGAACTCGCACCAGACCGCCTTGCCGCCGCCGGGTGTGCGGCGGGAGCCCCAGTTCGACGCGATCGTGGCGACGATGGCGATGCCCCGGCCCGATTCGTCGCCCGGTTCCGCGCGGCGGCGTCTGGGGAGGTGGTCGTCGCCGTCGGTGACCTCGATGATCAGGCGTCTGTCCGTGCGGCGCAGGCGCAGTTTCATCGGCGGGGTGCCGTGCTGGAGGGAGTTGGCGACCAGTTCGCTGGTGGCCAGGACGCCCAGGTCGTGCAGGTCGGCAGGGAAACGCCAGCTGGTCAGGACGCCGGAGGCGAAGGCACGCGCGCGGGGGGCCGCTTCCACTCCGCCCAGGAGTTCCAGGGCGGCGTTGCGGAAGAGCTCGCTGTCCGGGCCCGTCCGGGCCGGGTGCTGGAGGACCAGGACGGCCACGTCGTCGTCGTGGTCGGGGGTCACTCCCGCGGAGCGGACCAGGCGGTCGCAGACGACCTGGGGTGTGCCGGTGGCGCCGGCCAGGGCGCGTTCCAGGGCGGCGATGCCCTCGTCCAGGTCCGCGTCGCGCCGCTCGACCAGGCCGTCCGTGTAGAGGACGGCCGTGGAGCCGGGGGCGAGGGGGATCGAGCCCGAGGCGTGCATCCAGCCGCCGGTGCCGAGCGGGGGGCCGGTGGGTTCCTCGGCGCGCAGGACCGTGCCGTTCTCGTCGCGGACGAGGATCGGGAGGTGGCCCGCCGAGGAGTAGATCAGCTTGCCCTCGTTCGGGTCGTGGATGGCGTACGCGCACGTGGCGATCTGGTTGGCGTCGATCTCGGCCGCCAGGCCGTCCAGGAGCTGGAGGATCTCGTGCGGGGGGAGGTCTAGGCGGGCGTACGCGCGGACCGCCGTGCGGAGCTGGCCCATGACGGCGGCCGCGCGGACGCCCCGGCCCATGACGTCGCCGATGACCAGGGCCGTGCGGCCGCCGCCCAGGGTGATGACGTCGTACCAGTCGCCGCCGACCGCGGCTTCCGTGCCGCCGGGGTGGTAGGTGGCGGCGATACGCAGGTCGTCGGGCTGTTCGAGTTCCTGCGGGAGCAGTGAGCGCTGGAGGGTGACCGCCGTTTCACGCTGGCGGCGTTCGCTGGCGCGCAGGCGCTCGGCGGCTTCGGCGTGGTCGGTGACGTCGGTGGCGAAGACGAGGACGCCGCGGCCCTCGCTGCCGCCCTTGCCGTCGCCCTGGGTGACCGGGGTGCACGTGAAGCTGTAGGAGTGGCCGTCGGGGGCCTTGCGGGACTTGACCGTGCGCGGTTTGCCACTGCGCTGGACCTGGTCCAGGAGGGGGAACAGACCGAGGGCGTCCAGCTCGGGGAGGGCCTCGCGGGCGCGTTCGCCCAGGGGGCGGACGCCGAAGGCGGTCGTGTAGGCGTCGTTGACGTAGGCGATGCGGTGGTCGGGGCCGTGGACCAGGGCGACGAGGGACGGGACGCGGTCGAGGACCTCACGCACCCGCAGTTCGTCGACGGCGGGAACGGACGGTGCTTCGTCGGTCAGTTGTTCGGCGCGGGCGGCGGGTACGGAGCCTTCCCCCCGCCGGTCCGAGGCCGTCTGCTCGGTCCGCGCTGCGGCGCGGCGCTGCGTTCCGGGGAGCCGGGCGCTCCAGCGCGTGAAGTTCACGAATCCTTGCCTCGTGTAGTGGTCGGCGGCCGGCACCGGAACCGGCCGGGGCCCCGAAGGGCCCGCACCGGGGCGAGTGGTGGCGTACCCGCGGTGGTGGACCAGTCTGGCAGGGCGCGGACCGGACCGACATCCGTCAGACGCCGGGCCGGCCGCTGGAGTTCCTGGGTCCGGTCAGGACGACCCCTTCGGGTTGTGCGGGGGGTCTTGAGAAGGCTTTCCACCGGCCGCGAGTTCGAACTCCGCCCGGGGGTGTTCGAGTGAACCCAGGGAGACGATCTCCCGTTTGAACAGGCCGGCCAGCGTCCATTCGGCCAGTACCCGCGCCTTGCGGTTGAAGGTGGGCACGCGGCTGAGGTGGTAGGCGCGGTGCATGAACCACGCGGGGTAGCCCTTGAGCTTGCGTCCGTAGACGTGGGCGACGCCCTTGTGCAGGCCCAGTGAGGCGACCGAGCCGGCGTAGGCGTGTTCGTACGTCTCCAGGGGTTCGCCGCGCAGGGAGTGCACGATGTTGTCCGCGAGGACCTTGGCCTGGCGGACCGCGTGCTGGGCGTTGGGGGCGCACTCGCGGCCCGGTTCCGCGGCGGTGACGTCGGGGACGGCGGCGGCGTCTCCCGCGGCCCACGCGTGCGTGGTGCCGTCGACCGAGAGTTCCGGCGTGCACTTCAGTCGTCCGCGGCCGTTGCGGGGCAGGTCGGAGGCGGCGAGCACCGGGTGGGGTTTCACGCCGGCCGTCCAGACGACCGTACGGGTGGGGAAGCGGGCACCGTCGCTGAGGACGGCGACCCGGTCGGCGCAGGACTCGAGGCGGGTCTCCAGGCGGACGTCGATGTTGCGGCGGCGCAGCTCGGTGACGGTGTAGCGGCCCATCTCCTCGCCGACCTCGGGCAGGATGCGGTCCGAGGCCTCGACGAGGATCCACTTCATGTCCTCGGGCTGGACGTTGTGGTAGTAGCGCGCGGCGTAGCGGGCCATGTCCTCCAGTTCGCCGAGCGCCTCCACGCCCGCGAAGCCGCCGCCGACGAAGACGAAGGTGAGGGCCGCGTCGCGGATGGCGGGGTCGCGGGTGGAGGAGGCGATGTCCATCTGCTCGATGACGTGGTTGCGCAGGCCGATGGCCTCCTCGACGGTCTTGAAGCCGATGCCGTGGTCGGCGAGGCCGGGGATCGGCAGGGTGCGCGAGACGGAGCCGGGCGCGAGGACGAGTTGGTCGTAGGAGAGTCGCTGTGCGCCCGTGCCCTCCTCCTCGGTGGCGAGGGTGGTGACGGCGGCGGTGCGTTTGGCGTGGTCGACGGCTGTGGCCTCGCCGATCAGGACCCGGCACCGGTCCAGGACGCGGCGCAGCGGTACGACGACGTGGCGGGGAGAGATGGCGCCCGCGGCGGCCTCGGGGAGGAACGGCTGGTAGGTCATGTACGGGTCGGGGGTGACGACGGTGATCTCCACCTCGCCCCGGTCCAGTTCCCGTTTCAGTCTGCGCTGCAGGCGCAGGGCCGTGTACATCCCGACGTAGCCGCCACCGACAACGAGAATGCGCGCACGTTCCTTCACCATCCCATGACGCACCCGTCGCTTGCGTTTGTCCACAGCCCCGACGAATTGTGTGACCGGAGCGGGAGAGCGCGCGGAGTTGGCCGGATTAGCGACCTGCGGCGCGTTCACGCAGGTCAGCAGGGGTGGTGCAGGGGGCGCGCGGGGGCACATTCGGGACGAATGCGGCCCGTACTCCGATCGGTGGGCGCTCTGTGCGGAACGTGCCCCTTCTGAATTGACTCCCTCTCAACTATGTTCGTGTGTCGACGGGGTGTAGGGGGATGCGCTCACCGGGGTTCGCGACGGGCGGGCCGCGGAACGGGCCGGTTCCCACGTCCCGGCATCGTATGGCGGGGAGTCTCCGGGGGGAGACGTCATTACCGGGGGAATACTTATGCATGTTCAGGACTCTCATTGGTCGCCCGCGTCCGCAGTCGCGGCGGGCGGTATGACGATGAGCGCGGCGGGCAGCGGACGCGACGCGTCGCGGACGACGCCGCTGCGTGTGGATGCACAGCGCAATCTGGAGCACGTACTGCGGGCGGCGCGCGAGGTCTTCGGCGAGCTGGGGTACGGCGCGCCGATGGAGGACGTGGCGCGGCGCGCGCGGGTCGGTGTGGGCACGGTGTACCGGCGGTTCCCGAGCAAGGACGTCCTGGTGCGTCGGATCGCCGAGGAGGAGACCTCCCGGCTGACCGACCAGGCGCGTGCGGCGCTCGGGCAGGAGGACGAACCGTGGTCGGCGCTGTCGCGCTTCCTGCGGACGTCGGTGGCCTCCGGCGCGGGGCGGCTGCTGCCGCCGCAGGTGCTGCGGGTCTCCGTCGAGGACGGTGCCGGTGGCCCGCGGGTGCCGCAGCAGCGGACCCAGCCGGGCACGACAGAGCTGCGACTGGTGCCTGACCAGCCCGTCGCGGTCGCTTCGGTGCCGGCGGTAGCGGCCGAGGACGACGCCGGGACGACGGCGCTGCTCGAGGTCGTGGGCCGGCTCGTGGACCGGGCGCGTGCGGCCGGTGAGCTGCGGGCGGACGTGTCGGTGTCGGACGTGCTGCTGGTGATCGCCACGGCCGCGCCCTCACTGCCGGACGCCGCACAGCAGGCGGCCGCGTCGGCCCGGCTGCTGGACATCCTGCTGGAGGGCCTGCGTTCGCGACCGGCCTGATCCACCGGGCCCCGGGCGAACAGGCCCGGGTCGGGTGGAGCTTCCGGGCTCGGGCGGCACGTCCGGGCCCGGAGCGAACCGGAGACGAGCCGGAGAGAGGCCGGAGAGAAGAGGGAGAGCCTTCCCCGAATGAGTGACGGCCAGTACTTCCGTGCGATAAATCCCCACGGATGAGTGATGGTCCGAACTTCGGGCTTCCGACCATAAGCCCATATGGCACGCTGACCCGGTGGTCTGGACGGTTTGGGCGGCTGCCGGGGGCTTTCCGCGATGAGCGTTGACGGGCGGGACGAGTCGAGCGGTAGTGGGCACGGCGACGCCACGGCCGGCGGTCCGGTCCCGCCGAAGGTGGCGAGTCAGGGCGGACGCGCGAGCGTGCCGCCCGCCGGGCACCCTGCCGACGGCTCGGTCCCCGCCCAGCGCGACAGGCGCGAGGACGGCGCCCTGCCGCCGCGCGAGATGCCACCGTCCGACGCCGGCATCATCGACCGGATGCGCGCGGGCGACGACACGGCGTACGAGGAGCTGTACCGGCGCCATGCGCAAGCCGTGCGCCGGTACGCCCGCACCTGCTGCCGCGACGCCCACACCGCGGAGGACCTGACCGCCGAGGTCTTCGCCCGCATGCTCCAGGCGGTACGCGGCGGCGCGGGCCCCACGCACGCCGTACGCGCCTACCTGCTCACCTCCGTCCGGCGCGTCGCCGCCTCCTGGACGAGGTCGGCACGGCGCGAGCAGCTCGTCGACGACTTCGCGGTGTTCGCCGCCCAGTCCGCGCACGGGCCCGACGTGTCCGGCGACGACACGCTCGAACTGGGCGCGGACGTACGGGCCATGCACGAGGCCGAGCAGTCCATGGCCATGCGGGCCTTCCGGTCGCTGCCGGAGCGCTGGCAGGCCGTGCTGTGGCACACCGAGATCGAGGACGAGTCCCCCAGCGAGGTCGCCACGCTGTTCGGGCTGGACGCCAACGGCACCCGGGTACTCGCCAGCCGGGCCCGCGAGGGTCTCAAGCAGGCCTACCTCCAGGCCCACGTCAGCGCCACGCTCACCGGCGACGAGGACTGCGCACGCTACGCCGACCAGCTGGGCACCTACGCCCGCGGACGGTTGCGCACCCGTGCCGAGCGGGGGCTGCGCAAGCACCTGGAAGATTGCGCGAAGTGCCGGCTGGCCGCGCTGCAGATCGAGGAAGTGGCGGGCGGTATCCCGGCCGTCGTGCCGGTCGCCGTCATCGGCTGGTTCGGGGCCGCCGGTTACGCGAAGGCCGCCGGGCTCATCGCCGGGGGTGCTGGAGCGGCCGGCGCGGCGGGGGCGGCAGCGGCGGCGGGTGGTTCGGCCGGCGGGGCAGCCGCAATTGGCGGCGGTTCGGCCGGCGGGGCAGCCGCAACCGGCGGCGGTTCGGCCGGCGGGGCAGCCGCAACCGGCGGCGGTTCGGCCGGCGGGGCTGGTGCGGCGGGTGGGGGCTCGGCCGGTGGGGCTGGTGCGGCGAGTGGGGGCTCGGCCGGTGGCGGGGGTGGTGCGGCGGTCTCCGAGGGGGTCGGCGCACCGGTGAAGGCCGGGATCGCGGCGGGTGTGGTCGCCGTGGGTGTGGTGGCGGCAGTCGTGATGGCACTGACCGGCAACGAGAAACCGAAGGCAGAGGCCAAGGCCGACCCCTCACCCCCTCCGCCTTCCTCGGTGGTGCGCCCGGGCGAGCCCACACCCGCGCCCTCGCCTTCGCCCTCCTCCTCACGGCCCGGCCCGGGGCCGCGGCCGCCGGGGATCATGCCCGCGCGCGCCGAGCCGCCCGCACCGGCACCGAGCCCCACGACCAGCCCTAGTCCGGACCCGGAAGCCGCCCCTCCGCCGACCCGGGCGCCCGCTCCACCGCCCGCACCTCCGAAGCCCACTCCGCCCCCTGCACCCACACCGACGCCCACTCCCCCGCAGCCTCCGCCACCCCCGCCCGCCCCGGTCGTCTACCAGTGGAGCGAACTGTCGTACGACATCAACGGCGACGGCGCTAAGCCCGAGATGCGGATCGGTTCGAGCAGCTGGGTCTGGCAGCGGTCCGGCCTGTCGGTCGGCGGCCGGCGCCACGCCCACGGCGTCACCGTGCACGGCCGTTCGTCCGTCACCATCGACCTCAACCGCGCCTGCTCGTCCTATGACGCGCTCGTGGGAGTGGACGACATGACGTTGAGGCTCGGCAAGGTGCACTTCTCCGTCTACGCCGACGGGGTCCGGCTGTGGCGGTCCCCGCTGGTCGAGGGCGGTGATCCGGCCGTGCCCGTCCATGTGAACCTCACCGGCCGCAGTACGGTCCGGCTGGTGGTGGAGCCGCGCAGCGCCCTCGCCGACCTGATGCCGGTGGACTGGGCGGAGTCCCGGTTCACCTGCGGCTGACGGTACGGCCACGGCTACGGCTACGGCCAGGGCCACGGCCACGGCTACCGCTACGGCTACGGCTACGGCTACGGCTACGGCTATCGCTACGGACGACAGTAGGACGGCTCACGGCACCCGGTCGGCGGCGTGCGTGCGGCACGCCTCCTCCAGTTCGCGCAGGACGTCGTCCGCGGTGAGAACCGTGCCCCGGGCACGCTCCGCCTCGCACCGGGCGCTCCCCAGAGCGGCACGCGCGGCGGCCTCGGCGCGTTCCGCCGGGGCGCGCTCCGGAATGGAGCGCGGGCGGCCCGACCGCCAGTGGTCGCCGGCAGCGAGCAGCCGGGCCGCACGCGGGAAGTCGCCGAGATCGGCCAGCAGTTTCGCCGCGCCGTCCACGACCGTGGCCCGCACCACGTCCGAGCACCGCTTGTCCACGGCGTCGCGGAAGGCGGCGGTGACCTTGGCCAGAGCGGACCGCGGGCCGGACTCCTGCGCGCTGATCACGGCGTCGAGCAGGAGCAGCATCACCATGAACTGGGGTGGCGGGGTACCGGGGGCGGTGTTGGCGCGGGCCTCCTCGCACCACGCTCGCGCCCGGGTGATCTGCCCGTCCTCGAGGGCCAGCTGGGTGCGCATCAGCAGGACGTACGCCTTGGAGTCCCGCACTCCGTACCGTTCGGCGGCGGCGGTGGCCTCGTCCAGCGAGGACAGTGCGGACACCCGGTCGCCCGCACGGTAGGCGATCTCGGCGAGCCGGGCGATGAGGAACGGCGACTCGGCGTAGGCGCCCACCTCGTAGGCGAGCCGCAGCGCCTCCTCGTACTCCCCCTTGGCCTCCTCGAAACGGCCGCGCACCATGGCGGCCTCGCCCACCGCGCTGCACACCTGGGCGCGCAGCCAGCGGTCGCCCGCGCGGCGGCTGAGGACCCGCAGTTCGGCGAGGTCGTCGTCGAGGCCCTCCAGGCCGCCGGGTCCGTCGACGACCGTGTGCGCGCGGAACATCAGGGCGACGGAGATCTCCCAGTCGCCGCCGTACGCACGGCAAGTGGCGACGGCGGCGTCCAGGACGGTCCGCACCTCGCTCGGGTCGCCCAGGAAGGAGGAGAGGATCGGGCAGACGAGCCCCGGGATACGGGCCGATCGCGGGCCGCCTTCCCTGTAGTGGGCCCACACCCGCTCCATGTAGGGCAGCCGCTCGGCGGCGAACGTCTCCATGGGCGCGACTTCGGTCATGAAGAACAGATGCAGCAGGCGCACATCCATCCGCAGGGCGTGCAGCGGATGCCCCGCCTCTCCGTCCGGCGCGGTGAGGAAGTGGTCGACATGGCTGGGCTCCGGCACGCCGCCGGGCGGTACACGGCTCGCCACGTCCAGGGCCGCACCGAGGCTCAGTGTCCGCTCGAGCCACTCCATACCCTCGTGCCGGTAGTTGCGCAGCCACCAGAACCAGCCCATGGCCAGGGCGAGAGCGGCGGCCTCCGCCTCGTCCCGGGCGTCCAGGGCCCGGTCGAGGGCCGCGCGGATGTTGTCCAGCTCGGTCTCCAGACGGGCGATCCACGGCAGTTGCCCGGCGGAGCGCAGCTGCGGATCGGCCCGCTCGGCGAGCGCACGTGCCCAGGCGCGGTGCCGGAGCTCGGCGGTGGTGCGCAGCCGCGGGGTGTCGGCGGCGCGCTCGACGGCGTACTCGTGGATGGTCTCCAGCATTCGGTACCGCATGCCGGAGGAGCCGTCGTCCGCGCCGGGTGCCGCCACGACGAGGGACTTGTCGACGAGGGCCCCGATCAGCTCGGCGGCCGGCCCGGAGCACACGGCCTCGGCTGCCGTGAGGTCCCAGCCGCCCGCGAACACGGACACCTCGCGCAGCATCGTCCGCTCGGCGTCGTCGAGGAGATCCCACGACCAGTCGACGACGGCACGCAGGGTCTGCTGGCGGGGCAGGACCGTGCGACTTCCGGAGGTGAGGAGGCGGAAGCGGTCGTCGAGGCGGTCGGCGATCTGCCGGGGCGTGAGCAGCCGGAGCCGCGCCGCCGCCAGTTCGATGGCGAGCGGCAGCCCGTCCAGCCGCCGGCAGATCTCCGCCACCGCCTGCTCGTCGCGGAGCACGGTCTGCGCGTCGGGCCGGACGGCGGTGGCTCGCTCCGCGAACAGCCGGCGGGCGTGGTGGGGGCGCAGGGGCTCGACCGGGCGGACCGACTCGCCCGGGACACCCAGTGGTTCCCGGCTGGTGGCCAGGATCGTGAGGCCCGGGCAGCGGGTCAGCAGGGTCTCCGCGAGGTGGGCGGCGGCGCCGATGACATGTTCGCAGTTGTCAAGGATCAGCAGGAGGTCGCGCCGCGCGCAGAACTCCACGAGCAGCCCGACCGGGTCGTCCTGCACAGCCGTGAGCTCGCTGGTCATCAGCACGGTCTCGCGCAGACCGAGCGCACTGACCACCGCTCCCGGCACCGCCTCGGGCCGGTCGAGCGGGGCGAGCTCGGCCAGCCATGCCTGCGGGAGCCCGGCGGCGGCCTCCTCAGCGAGACGGGTCTTGCCCGAGCCGCCCGGTCCGGTGAGGGTGACGAGCCGGGCCCTGTGCAGGTCGGAACGGATGGCGTCGATCTCGGGTTCCCGGCCGACGAAAGAGGTCAGACGCGGGCGGATGGCCCCCGGTCGGGTGTGCTCGCGCTCCGGCGTCGCGGGCGGGCGCTTCCCGTCCTTCGGGGCGGAGTCGAGCAGGCCGGCGTGGAGGGCGCGCAACTGCGGCCCGGGGTCGGTGCCGAGGCCTTCGGCCAGGGCACGGCGGGCGGTCTCGTACGCGACGAGGGCGTCGGCCTCACGTCCGGTGTCGCGCAGGGCGCGGATGAGGAGGGCGTGCAGCGGCTCGTCGTAGGGGTGGACGGCGGTCAGTTCGCGCAGTTCGGGTATGACGTCCGGCCCGCGTCCCAGCCGTAGCCGGGCCTCCGCCCTGGCGCGGGTCGCCTCCAGGCGCCCGGCCTCCGGGCGGGTGGCGGCGGAGCGGTCGGGGAGGTCGGCGAGGGCGGGGCCGTGCCAGAGGGCGAGGGCGGCATCGAGGTGCCGTTCCGCTCCGGCGGGATCGTTGCCGGTCAGGGCGTCGATGCCCTGCTGGACGAGCCGTTCGAAGACGAAGAGGTCGATGTCGTCCTTGCCGGCCGCGAGTCGGTAGCCGCCCGTCTCGGAGGTGACGGCGTCCTTGCCGAGGGCCCTGCGGAGACGGCCGACGAGGGCCTGGAGGGCGGCGGGGGCGTCCTGGGGCGGGTCGTCCGCCCAGACCTCGTCGATCAGCGTCTGGGGGGTGACGACGCGGGAGGGGCGCAGGGCGAGGGCGGTGAGCAGGGCGCGGAGGCGGGGGCCGCCGATGGGTACGACCGAGCCGTGCTCGTCCTCTGCCGTGGTGACGCCCAGGATTCTGTACCGCACGGGGTCATTGTCGCCGGGGTGGTGGTGAAGGGCGGGGGGTTTTCGGCGCGGGGCGTTGCTCTGGGGTGTGTGCGCGGGCATCCGCACCAGCACTACACCCGCCGCACCCCGCCGGCATCCGCACTACACCCCGCCGCACCCCACCGGCATCCGCACCCGCACTACACCCGCCGCACCCCACCGGCACCCGCCCCCAACGCCCCCCGCTGCGGTGCGATCCCCGCGGGGACGGCCCGCTGGCGCGCCGGTGTGCCCGTCCAGCAGGTGCCGCGGCGGGCGAGGAGGCGGCGCAGCCACAGCTCCAGGGAGACCAGGTCGGCGAGGCCGTCCAGGGGCAGGGGTTCGCCCGCGGCCGCGCCGCGCAGCGCCTTGCGGACCACGCGGGCCTCGACCAGACCCGCCTCCGCCAGCAACGGGGTGTCGAACAGGGCGACCAGGGTGTCCGCCGCCACGCGCAGCCCCGTGCGTTCCGCGGCCGCCGCCGTCGCCTGGGTGGGGGCGCCCCAGCCGGGCGGCAGTTCGCGGACCCCGGCCCCTTCCAGCACCGTACGCAGGATTGCCGCACGCGCCCCCGGCCGCACCCGCAGCGCCTCGGGCAGGGCCCGGGCCGCGCGGACGACCTGGTTGTCGAGGAACGGCGCGTGCAGCCGCTGGAAGCGGACCTCCGCCGCCTGTTCCAGCACCCGCAGGTCCGCCGCATGCCGTCCCAGCGCCGCACGCGCGCGGAAGTCTCCTGGCCGCTGTCCCGGCCCGACCAGCTCCGACCGGTGGGTGGACGCCTGAAGGCGAACCGATACTTCAGCGAGCGCCTCACCGGTCAGCCAGCGCGCCGCCGGCCCGGGTCTGCCCCAGGTCAGCGCGGCGAGCGACGCGTCCAGCGCACCGCCGGGCGCGTCGAGGCCGTCGTCGGAGCGGGGATCGAGCAGACGCTCGGCGAGGGCCTCGAGCCCCGACCGGTACGGCATGCGGGACAACCGCCGCGCCGCCGCGTACACGCGCGCGGGCACCAGCACCGAGCCGTCGGCCTTGGCGAGGGCGGCGACGGGCCGTACGAGATGCCGCCGCCGGCGGTCCATCAGCAGGTCGGCGAGGCGGGCGGGATGGGCGTCCAGGACCTGGCGGGCGCCATAGCCCGTGAAGTGGTCCGCGCTGCCGGCCGCCAGCCGGGCCCGATGGCGCGCCGCCGACACCAGGCACGGCCCCGGTTCGTCCGTCAGGGGCCCGTCCAGGTCGGCGTAGGGGAGGGTCCCCTCGTCGCCCGCCACGACGACGTGGTGCAGCCGCGGGTTCGCGGCCAGCGCGCCCGCCCGCTCCAGCTCGGCCTCCCGGCCTCCGACGGCCAGGTCGTTGAACGTGACGGCCAGCAGCCGCTCCCCCGCGCCCGTGCCGTGCCCCAGCACCGTGCCCGGCATCCCGGGCAGACCCGCGGCCAGCAGCGCCAGTGCCCCGGAGGCGGGCCCGCCGGACAGGTCCGCGCCGATTCCCGGCACCGGCATCCCGCGCGCGGCACGCCGCTCGGCGGGCCCCATACCGGGGACGGGGCCGGGGTCGATGTCGGCGCCGGGGACGTGCCGCGGCGCGGACAGCCGCGTCCGCACGGCCTCCACGAGCGCGTCGCGCACCGCGTCGACCGCGCTGTCGGGGTCGGCCGGGGGCGCCGCCACGGCCAGCGAGGCGACCGGCTCGTACCCGGCGATCTCGCGCGCCCCGGCGCGCAGGATGAGGGCGTGCCCGGGCGGAATGCGCTTCACGCCGTCGTACGGGGTGGAGTCGTGCAGCGCGGCCGGCACGTCTGGTGCCGCCAGCAGCGCGGCGAGATGCCCGAAGTCGAGGTTGGCCTCGATGAGGTCGGCCAGCGGCAACGCGGCGGTCGCGTACGCCGTACCGCCGGCCCAGGGCGTGTGGAACACCGGCCGCGCGCCCGCGAGATCACCGCAGACGGTGATCCGCCTGCCGACCTGGACGATCGCGGTGTAGCTGCCCGGCCAGGCGGTCAGGTGCCGAAGTGCGCCGCCGCGCGCGGCGAACAGCGCGACGCGCAGCTGCTCGTCGGTGGCGCCGCAGATGCCGAGGACGGCGATCCTGGTCCGGTCGTCGGCCTTCACGACCCGCACTTCGTCGGGGCGCCAGTCACCGACCGCCCACAGCGGATCGGGGTCGCCCCACAGGAGTTGGGAACCCACCGGGTGCAGGGTCTCCCCCTCGGTGCCGGTGGCCCCCGCCGTACCGGCAGCGACGGCTCCCGCGGCGGTGCTGCTCCATCCCACCAACCACCGCATCGCCGCCTCCACAGGCTGTGGACAACCTAGTGCACCGTACGAACCGGTTCACCATGCTGCCATGAAGGAGGCGTTCCAGAGGGTGCCGACGCCGCTTGCGCTCCGCCGAATGCGCCCCGGCGGAGCCACCCGCACGGTCGCGAACACCCCGAACACCCGGACGCCACAAGAAGATCAGGGCGGAAAGCCGGACGAAGAACACGACCGACGAGACGCCGCAAGAAGACGACCGCGGCACCCGCACCAGACGAACGCGGCACCCGCATCAGCCGAAAGCGGCACCCGCACCAAACGGACAAGACACCGGGAGAAGCGCAGCAAAACGAAGAAGCGGCGAAGAATCAAGGCACGCCAGCGACATGTCTGCAGTAGTACTGCGACGCGAATGCGCCCCCGAAACGCGCCCCAATCACGCCCGGCGCGCCCTCAACTGCCGTGGTCGGAGCCCTGATAGCCCACGACCGGCGGGGGCGACTTTCGGCCAAATCGGTGTCACGCGAGCAGCCTCGAACACTCTCCGTACAGGCACGGCGCCCTGCCACCCGGTCGCGCAGTCCGGGAGACGGAGCACGCCTCCCGGACCGTTCCGCCGCCCGCGGGGATGTAGGCGGCGGTGTCCCCCAGCCCACTGGATCCAGTACAGCGGGCCGACCCACGCGATGACCATGGAACCGCTCCCGCGATGGCCGGAGAAGAGCGCACGGGCAGGCGCACGGCCACACAGTGGGAGCACGTCGCAACAGCCCGTATCTGAACCGCACTTCAGTACGGACCACAATCCCGCCAACCGGAACAATGCCCCTTAACGCTTGGGATGCGGCGAACTACGCTGGGTTTACGAATGCCGCGTGGTTATGCCAGTGCGGCAGCCGTCTGTGTCGAGGGGTGGCGCATGTCCAGGGAGCAACGCGGGCCGAACGAAAAACTCGGCGCCGTTCTCGCCCTCGCGGGAATCTCCAACGCGGGCCTCGCGCGGCGCGTCAACGACCTTGGCGCCCAGCGTGGTCTGACGCTTCGCTATGACAAGACGTCGGTGGCGCGCTGGGTGTCGAAGGGCATGGTGCCGCAGGGTGCCGCCCCGCACCTCATCGCCGCCGCCATCGGCCAGAAACTCGGCCGCCCGGTGCCGCTGCACGAGATCGGCCTGGCGGACGCGGATCCCGCACCCGAGGTCGGCCTCGCCTTCCCGCGGGACGTCGGACAGGCGGTTCGATCCGCGACCGACCTGTACCGCCTCGACCTCGCCGGCCGCCGGGCCGGTTCCGGCGGCATCTGGCAGTCGCTGGCGGGATCGTTCGCGGTGAGCGCATACGCAACGCCCGCCTCACGATGGCTGATAACCCCGGCCGACAGTTCGGTCGCGCGTGACGTGGGCCCCGGTGAGGGCTCCGGCGCACCGCTCAAAGTCGGCCACAGCGATGTGCAGAAGCTGCGGGAGGCCGCCGAGGACGCACGGCGCTGGGACTCCAAGTACGGTGGCGGCGACTGGCGTTCCTCGATGGTCCCCGAGTGCTTAAGGGTGGAGGCGGCCCCCCTGCTGCTCGGCTCGTACTCCGACGAGGTCGGCCGGGCCCTCTTCGGCGCCTCCGCCGAACTCACCCGCCTGGCGGGCTGGATGGCCTTCGACACGGGTCAGCAGGAAGCGGCCCAGCGCTACTACATCCAGGCCCTGCGCCTGGCCCGCGCGGCGGCGGACGTCCCCCTCGGGGGCTACGTGCTGGCCACCATGTCCCTCCAGGCCACCTACCGCGGCTTCGGCGACGAGGGCGTGGACCTCGCCCAGGCCGCCCTGGAACGCAACCGCGGTCTGGCGACGGCCCGCACCATGAGCTTCTTCCGCCTCGTCGAGGCACGCGCCCACGCCCGCGCGAACGACGCCCAGGCGGCCGGCGGCGCCCTGAAGGCGGCCGAGAGCTGGCTGGAGCGCGCCCGCCCCGGCGACAACGACCCGAGCTGGCTCGGCTTCTACTCCTACGACCGTTTCGCCGCCGACGCCGCCGAGTGCTACCGCGACCTCAAGGCGCCCCGGCAGGTCCGCCGCTTCACCGAGCAGGCACTGTCGCAGCCCACGGAGGAGTTCGTCCGCTCGCACGGCCTGCGTCTGGTCGTCTCCGCGGTCGCCGAACTGGAGTCGGGGAACCTCGACGCGGCGTGCGAGCAGGGAGTGCGGGCGGTGGAGGTCGCCGGGCGGATCTCCTCGGCCCGTACCACCGAGTACGTCAAGGACCTCCTGCACCGTCTGGAGCCGTACGGCGACGAGCCGCGGGTGGTGGAGCTCCGTGAGCGGGCACGACCGCTGCTGGTGACTCCCGCCTGAGCGTGTGCCGGGTCGCTGTGATCTTGTGGCCGGGGGCCGGCCGTGGCTGGTCGCGCACTCGCCGCCGTGGGTTTCCCGCGCGCTTGGAGGGCGACGGCCTTCCCGGCGTTTGAAGGTGCTGTCAGTGGCGCAGTGCACTATCGGTAGCGGGAGGTGGTGCAGGTGCGGATGGCGTACGACTGCGACGTGCTGGTGATCGGCGGCGGCATCGTCGGTCTGTCGACGGCGTACGCGATCACCCGCGCCGCGCCGGGCACACGTGTCACCGTCCTGGAGAAGGAGCCGGGCCCGGCCCGCCACCAGACCGGCCGCAACAGCGGCGTCATCCACAGCGGGATCTACTACCGCCCCGGCTCCCTCAAGGCCCGCTACGCGGTGCGGGGCGCCGCCGAGATGATCAAGTTCTGCACCGAGTACGGCATCCCGCACGCGGTCACCGGCAAGCTGATCGTCGCCACCGACCGCACGGAGCTGCCCCGCCTGCACGCGCTCGTGCAGCGCGGCAGGAACAACGGGATCCCGGTGCGGGAGCTGGGCGCGTCCCAGATCGAGGAGTACGAGCCCGAGGTGCGCGGGCTCGCAGCGATACACGTCGCCACGACCGGCATCTGCGACTTCGTCGCGGTCGCCCGCCAGCTGGCCCACGGCTCGGGTGCGGAGATCCGCTACGGCACCCGGGTCGTGCGCGTCGACCGGCGCCCCGAGCGGGGGGTCGCCGTCCTCACGGCCGCGGGGGACGTCGTACGCGGGCGGGTCATGGTGAACTGCGCGGGGCTGCGGTGCGACGAGATCGCCCGGCTCACCGGGGACGACCCGGACGTGCGGATCGTGCCGTTCCGGGGCGAGTACTACGAGCTGGCCCGGCCGGAGCTGGTGCGCGGCCTGGTCTACCCCGTGCCCGACCCGGCGTTCCCGTTCCTCGGGGTGCATCTCACCCGGGGCATCGACGGGGGAGTCCATGTCGGGCCGAACGCGGTTCCGGCCCTGGCCCGCGAGGGATACGGCTGGGGCACGGTGAGCCTGCGCGAGCTGGGCTCGACCCTGACCTGGCCCGGCTCCTGGCAGATAGCCCGCCGCCACTGGCGGTACGGGGCGGGTGAGCTGCGGCGATCCCTGTCCAAGAGGGCGTTCACCCAGGCGGTGGGCAGGCTGCTGCCGGGGGTGTCCGAGGACGACCTGGTACCGACGGCCGCGGGTGTGCGCGCACAGGCGGTCCTCCGCGACGGAACGCTGGTCGACGACTTCCTGATCCGCGAGGGCGCCAGAACCGTCCATGTCCTCAACGCACCGTCCCCTGCCGCCACGGCTTCCTTGCCGATCGGCCGGGAGGTGGCGCGGAGGGCGTTGAGCGCGCTGTGAGGTTCGCGGTTGCTCGGCGTTGCCGCTGAGGCGCGGGTGGGGTCCGCGACCCGGCGGAGCGGGGTGCCGGCCCGCACCCGCCGTCGTACGCGAGGGGACGTGTCGGGGGGTGTCCGCCCGCAGCGGTTGGCGCGTCGACGCCAGTCAGTCGGTATAGGGGTCCATTTGCGCCGTTCCGAGGACGGACACCCCCGGCGCGGCCCCGACCCACACCCGGCATCAGGCGAAGCACCGCACCGTAAAATCAGTAGCACTGTGTCTGACTCCCCGAACACCCCCGAAACCCCGCTCCCGCCCCCGCACACCCCGGGTGTCTCCGTCCGGGCTACCCGGGCCAAGGGAGAGCCGCGCTTCCCCGACGGGCCGAAGGCCGACCCCGCCGGTTCGCACTTCGAGCGGCGGATCCGGAGTTTCCAGCCCCGGCGCAGCCGTGTCACCACCGGTCAGGCGGACGCGCTGCAGCGCCTGTGGCCCAAGTGGGGCCTCGACATCGACGGCAGCCGGACCCTCGACCTGCCCGAGCTGTTCGGCAACGACAACCCCGTCGTCCTGGAGATCGGCTTCGGCATGGGCGAGGCCACCGCCCAGATGGCCGCCGCCGACCCCGCCACGAACATCCTCGCGGTCGACGTCCACACCCCCGGCCAGGGCAACCTGCTGAACCTCGCCGACCGCAGCGGCCTGTCCAACATCCGCGTCGGCAACGGCGACGCGATCATCCTCCTGCGCGAGATGCTCGCCCCGGACTCCCTCAGCGGCCTCCGCGTCTACTTCCCCGACCCCTGGCCCAAGAAGCGGCACCACAAGCGCAGGATCATCCAGCCGGACTTCCTCACCCTCGCCGCCACCCGGCTCCGGCCCGGCGCGCTGGTCCACTGCGCCACCGACTGGGAGCCGTACGCCGAGCAGATGCTCGATGTCCTCACCGCGCACCCCGACTTCGAGAACACAGAGGCGGACGGCGGTTTCGCGCCGCGTCCCGACTTCCGTCCGCTGACCCGTTTCGAGGGCCAGGGACTGGACAAGGGACATGTCGTGAACGACCTCCTCTTCCGCCGCGTACAGCACGTGGACCAGCCCCCCGCCGGCGCCTGACCGCCCCTGGCACCTTTCCCGCCTGTGGACAGCGCCCATCCGTCGTTAGGGTCAATCCCGTGGCCACCAGCCCCCCGCATCCGTCGTACCCGAGCGGTCCCACCGACGGCGTCCCCTTCGCCGGCCCAGGTACGGCCGGCTCCCTGCGGCACGCCCACTGGTGGCAGCGCGCCTGGGTGCGCTACGGCGCGCTGAGCACGCTCCTCGCGATATCCGGCCTGGTCATCCTCGCCCTGGTCCGCGAGGAGACCGGAACGGAGGGGTTCCTGGTCGGGCTGGGGCTGGCGGTCCTGCCGGTGCCCCTGCTGATCGCCGCGTTCCGCTGGCTGGACCGGGTCGAACCCGGCCCTTGGCGGAACCTGGTGTTCTGCTTCGCCTGGGGCGCCTGCGCGGCGGCGCTGATAGCGATCGTCGCCAACAGCTTCGCGACGAGATGGATAGCGACGGCGACGGCGGACCCGTCCAGCGCGGACACCCTCGGCGCGACCGTGATAGCGCCGGTGGTCGAGGAGTCGGCCAAGGCGGCGGCCGTGCTCCTGGTCTTCCTCTTCCGGCGCCGCGACTTCACCGGCATCGTCGACGGCGTCGTCGTAGCCGGTGTGACCGCCACCGGCTTCGCCTTCACGGAGAACATCCTCTACCTGGGCACCGCGTTCGGCACCGACCAGCTCACCGGCGGCACCGGCATCGCCTCCGTCACGGCGGCGACCTTCTTCGTGCGCATCATCATGTCGCCGTTCGCGCATCCGCTGTTCACGGTCCTCACCGGCATCGGCTTCGGCATCTCCGCGCTCTCGGCGGCCCGCCGGCCCATCCGCCGGATCGTCTTCCCGCTGTCCGGACTGCTGCTCGCGATGGGCATGCACGCGATGTGGAACGGCTCGTCGGCGTTCGGCGAGTACGGGTTCTTCGCCGTGTACGCGGCGTTCATGGTGCCCATCTTCGGGCTGCTGACGTGGCTGGTGATCTGGACGCGGCAGCGGGAGCTGAAGACCGTACGGGCGGAGCTGCCCGCCTACGCCGTGGCCGGCTGGCTGACCCCGGCCGAGCCGTACGCGCTCGGCTCGATGCGGGCCCGGCGGATCGCCCGCCAGTACGCCCGTCGGCACGCGGGCAGGGCGGCGGCCCGGGAGGTGGCCCGGTACGAGGCGTACGCGACGTCCCTGGCGTTCCTGCGGCACCGGGCCCGGCGGGGCGGCGCCCGGGCGGACTTCGCCGTGCGGGAGCAGGAGCTGCTCGGCGAGCTGTGGCGGCGCCGGCAGGTGTCCCGCCCCGCGCTGGACCACGCGGCGCGGATCACCGCCCCGCCGGTCCCGGTGGTGGCCCCGCCCTGGCCGGTCCACGGGGTGTACGGGCACGGATACGGGTACGGCTACGGCCACCAGCCGACGCCGTACCCCGCGTACAACCCGTACCGCACCTAGAGCCCGCTCAGGCCGACGCCGGACCCGCGTACAACCCGTACCGCACCCAGAGCCCACTCAGGCCGACGCCGTACCCGCGTACAACCCGTACCGCACCCAGAGCCCACTCAGGCCGACGCCGTACCCGCGTACAACCCGTACCGCACCCAGAGCCCACTCAGGCCGACGGTA
>NZ_JBIBAF010000033.1:21356-29513 GCF_042899705.1 Streptomyces sp. NPDC013187
CGCCTGCGTGAGCCGCTCGGACTCGGCCTCAGTGAGCGTCAGCTCCCCGACGCCGATCAGCGCGGGCAGCTGCTCCACCGTCCGTGCGGAAGCGATCGGCGCCGCCACGGTCGGCTGGGCGGCGAGCCAGGCGAGGGCCACCGTGGCCACGGGCACGTCGTGCGCCCCGGCGATCTCGTCGAGGGCGGCGAGCACCCGCTGCCCCCGCTCGGTCTCCAGGTGCTTGGCGGCACCGCCCGCCCGTGCGCTCTCGACGGTCGTGCCGGGCCGGTACTTGCCCGTGAGGAAGCCGGACGCGAGCGCGTAGTACGGAACGGCCGCGAGGCCTGCCCGCTCGGCGAGGTCCTGGAGCTCCCCCTCGTAGGTGTCTCGGGAGACCAGGTTGTAGTGGGGCTGGAGGGCGACGTACCGGGCGAGCCCCTCGCGGTCGGAGAACTCCAGGGACTCCCGCAGCCGCTCGGCGGAGATGTTGGAGGCGGCTATGTGCCGTACCTTCCCGGCCTTCACGAGGGTGTCGAGCGCGCCGATGATCTCCTCGACGGGCACGTCGGGCTGGTCGAAGTGGGTGTAGTAGAGGTCGATGTAGTCGGTGCGCAGGCGCCGCAGGGAGGCGTCGGCGGCGGCCGTGATGTTGGCGGCGGACAGACCTTTGAAGTCGGGGTGCTGGCTGACCTTCGTGGCGACGACGACGTCGGAGCGGTTGCCGCGGGCCTCGAGCCACTTGCCGAGGATGGTCTCGGACTCCCCGCCCCGGTTGCCGTCGACCCACGCCGAGTAGACGTCGGCGGTGTCGACGAAGTTGCCGCCGGCGGCGGTGTAGGCGTCGAGTACGGCGAACGACCGGTCCTCGTCGGCGGTCCAGCCGAAGACGTTGCCGCCGAGGGCGAGCGGGAAGACCTCGAGGTCGGAAGAGCCGAGCTTGCGCAGAGAAGTCATGCTCGACGTCAACACCCAGAGGGGAACGCCTCATTCCGCGGTGAACGCAAAAGCCCTGTAAACACTCCCCGCCCGGTGTGCGCCGCCGCACACGCCCGGAAAACGACCGACGGCCCTGACGTCGGGGGGTCGTCGTCAGGGCCGTCGGTCGTTCAACGCACGCCTACCGCTTACGGGTTCAGTCCCTTGCCGCGCAGCCACGCCACCGGGTCGATGCCGCTCGCGGATCCACCGGAGTGGACTTCGAGGTGCAGGTGCGCCCCGGTGACGTTGCCGGTGGCGCCCACGCGGCCGATCACGTCGCCGGTGCTGACCTTCTGGCCGACGCTGACGCCGATGGAGGACTGGTGCGCGTACCAGATCTCGGTGCCGTCATCGAGGGTGAGGACGGTCTTGTAGCCGTACGAGCCGTTCCAGCCCGCCTCGGTGATGGTGCCGCTGTGCACGGCCTTGATCGGCGTACCGGTCGGAGCGGCGAAGTCGAGGCCGGTGTGGTAGCCGGAGGACCAGTAGGCGCCGGCCTGACCGAACGTCGAGGTGAGGGTGTACGAGGAGGTCGGCAGCGTGAACTGCTTGGCGAGGGCGGCGAGGCGCTCGGCCTCGGCCTTCTTCTCGGCCTCCTCCTCCGCCTTCTTCTTGGCTTCGGCGGCCTTGGCCTTGGCTTCCTCCTCCGCCTTTGCGACGGCCTCCTTGGCCGCCTTCTCGGCGGCGGCCGCGGCGTCCTCGGCGGCCTTGGTCTCGATCTGCTCCTGCTGGTGCTCGACCTGAGCCATGATCCGGGCACGCAGCGCGTCACCGGCGCCGGCGCGGGCGCCGGACGTGTCCTTCGCGGTGTCCGCGGTGGCGGTGCCGAGGCTGCTGAGCGGGGTGGCGGAACCTTCGGGGGTGTCGTCGTCCGAGATGAGGGAACCCACCGAGGGCAGGTCCGGCACGGAGATGGACACCGGGGGCTTGCCGGTCTGGGCGCTGGCCATGCCGCCGGCACCCACGGCGGCTATGACGCCGACGCCCAGGACGGTGGAGCTGCGGGCGAGGCCTCCGCCGCGCTGCTTGGTGACGCGATGCCGGCCACGGACGGGACGGATGGACTCCTCGGTGGGGTTCCACTCCTGGAACGGGCCCTCGTCGGTGCGCTGACCGCCGTAGCCGAAGGTGTCGGTGTCGCGCGTCGGCGCGTACGGGGCCGTGGGGGCAGGCCGGTTGGACGCCACGTGGGCGTACTCCTTTCCTTCCTTCTCGCCTACCGGGTTAGCTGACGGGTTCGGAGCAGGAAGGTCTCCTACGCGCGTATACCGCCCGTGCTCGCACGGTGGTGTACGCCCGATTCACCCCAAGTGGTGGTTCCCCGGTTCCCTTTCGGGATTCGGCGCGTGCGCACGGAGCCGCCTTCTGTGACGGCTGGGACGACCGCGCTGCGTTATCGAACGTTAATGGAGGCGCGAGGGGTATTCCAGCGATTCCACTTGATCATTAACCTTTTTCGCGCGGACTTACCTGCCATGACCGGTTTAAATCGGGCGAGTTGACCGCTCCACAAGTGACTGACGAGTTTTGACGGTGTGTCAGTTGTTATGCGGAACGGGGTGGTTCGCTCACCGAACATAATGACGTACCGGGAATGCACCGAGGGCCGGAATCCGTTTGGATTCCGGCCCTCGGCCTTCAGTAGCGGGGACAGGATTTGAACCTGCGACCTCTGGGTTATGAGCCCAGCGAGCTACCGAGCTGCTCCACCCCGCGTCGTTGTGTCACCAGTGTACGCCATCCGCGGGACCGCTCGCACACACCCGCCGTTCCGGCTCCGTGCTCAGCGCGGCAGGTGGCGGTTCGGGGCCTTGGCCTGCTCCTCGTGCTCCGGGAGGACGAGGACCTCCACCCCCTGAGCCGCCAGGAGGCCGCTGCCGTCGGCGTCCGTCACGAAGGTGTCCGGCTCGCGCCAGGCCGTGACGACCCGTCGGACACCCGCGTCGAGGATCAGCCGGGCGCAGGGTGCGGGGCGGGAGGCGCGGTGGGCGCACGGCTCCAGGCTGCTGTACACCGTCGCGCCGGGCAGGCGCGGGTCGTCCGGGTCGAGCTTCGCGAGGGCCGCCTCCTCGGCGTGCACCACCGGGTCGCCGCCCTCACGGGAGTGGCCGCGGGCCAGTTCCGTGCCGTCGGCGGCGACCACGACCGCGCCCACGCTGAACGCCGTGTCCGACGGCGGACAGCGCTCGGCCAGCTCACAGGCGCGGGCCAGCCAGTGGTGGTCGGCGGCGGCGGGCAGGGAACCGGTGCCCGGGGCGGTCGGCTCGTAGCGCATCAGGACGACGTCTTCGATCCGCCGCGACTCCAGCAGCCGGAGCCGACCGTCCTGGTAGCCGCCGGGGCCGAAGAGCCGGGGCGCCCGCGGGTCGCCCACGAAGAGCGGGGCGAGGACCAGCTGGAGTTCGTCGGCCAGGCCCTGGGTGAGGAGCTGGGTGTGGATCAGGCCGCCGCCCTCGACCATGAGCCGCCGTACGCCCCGGACGTCGTGCAGGTGCGTGAGCAGCCGCCGCCAGTCGAGGTCCGCGCCGAGCGGGACGACGTCGGTGGCCAGTCCCAGCGCGCGGGCGCGTTCCGCGCCCTGGCCGGTCGTGTAGAGGACCTTCTCGCCACCCGTGTGCCAGAAGCGGGCGTCCGGGTCGAGGTCGCCGGAGCCGCTGACCGTGACCTTGAGGGGGTACTCGGGCTTGCCCGCGGCCGTGCGTGCGGACCGGCGCCGCTCCGAGTTCACCAGCAGGCGCGGGTTGTCGGCGCGGATGGTGCCGGCGCCGATCAGGATCGCGTCGACGGAGGCCCGCACCTCGTCGACCCGGTCGAAGTCGGCCGGGCTGGACAGGAGCAGGCGGTCGGGTCCGGTGTCGTCCAGGTAGCCGTCGAGGGAGACGGCGGCGGACAGCAGGACGTACGGGTGAGGCATCGGTGCTCCGCGGCTGGTCGGGACGGCCGGACTGGACAGGTCTTGGTTCAAGTTTGAAACAAACCTACACTGGCGGCATGACGACTCGCTGGCTCAGCCCCGATGAGCAGCGCGCCTGGCGCGCCTACATCGCCGCCTCGCTGCTCCTGGAGGACGCGATCGACCGGCAGCTCCAGCAGGACGCCAGCATGCCGCACCTTTACTACTCCATCCTGTCCGTCCTGTCGGAGTCCCCGGAGCGGCGACTGCGCATGACCGATCTCGCGGAGCGGCTGAAGATCACGCGCAGCCGGCTGACGTACGCGGTCACGCGGCTGGAGAAGGACGGCATGCTGCGGCGCGAGGCCTGCCGGTACGACAAGCGGGGCAGCGTCGCGGCGCTGACCGACGAGGGTTTCGCCGTGCTGGTTCGCGCGGCGCCCGGGCATGTCGCGACCGTGCGGAGCGCCCTGTTCGACCGCCTCAGCGAGGAGCAGGTGGGCCAGCTGGAGGAGATCTCCGCGGCGATCGTGCAGGGGCTGCAGGAGGACGGGGCGCGGGCGGCGGCGGACGAGGTGCCGTGGCGGCGGAGGTCGTCGACGGCCTGTTCGTGACGCGCGCCACACCGACCCGGATCCTCGTTGCTTCAAATTTAAAGCACGAGTAGGGTTCCGATCGTGGTTCTGCTTCAAATCTGAAGCAGTACGGCTGTGCAGCCGAACAGGAACGGAACCCGGAGGCCCCGCATGTCCGACACCCCCGCCGTCATCGCCACCCCGCGCTCCCGCGTCCGGGTCCCGCTGCGCTTCCACGACGGCTACGAGGCGGACGCCGAGCTCGTCACCTTCCACGGGCTGGCCGACGGCCAGGAGCACGTGGCCGTGATCCTCGGCGAGCCCGGCCCGGTCCCGCTGGTGCGGCTGCACTCCGAGTGCCTGACCGGGGACGTGTTCGGCTCCGCCCGCTGCGACTGCGGCCCGCAGCTGCGCGAGGCGGTCGAGAGCATCGCCGAACGCGGCGGGGTGCTGCTCTACCTCCGCCAGGAGGGCCGCGGCATCGGCCTCTACAACAAGCTCGACGCGTACGCCCTGCAGGACGAGGGGCTCGACACGTACGAGGCGAACGCGGCGCTCGGACTGCCGGAGGACGCCCGCGACTACACGGCGGCGGCCCAGATGCTCCGGGCCCTGGGCATCGGCGAACTGGACCTGCTCTCCAACAACCCCGACAAGGCGGACCAGTTGCGGTCGCTGGGCGTCGACGTCCGCGAGCGGATCCCCACGGGCGTCTTCACCACCGCGCACAACGTCCGCTACCTGCGCGCGAAAGTCCTCCAGACCCAGCACACGCTGCCGCTCGCCGCGCTGGCGGAGCTCAGCGCCGGCTGAGCGGTCGCCGGTCCGGCCGGGTACTGAACCGGGCTGCTTGCCCCTCGCTTCCTCGGGTACAGCCTTTGCAAGAGGGTGACCTCATCAGCACCCGGAGCTTTTTGGAAGTGACCGTTCGTGACCGATCTCGACGGCCCAGGCACCCCCCGGGCGAAGGGACCGGGCGAGGGCCCGGAGGCCGTCGCAGCGCAGATCGCCGATGCCGTGGAGAGTCTGGCGGAGCTGTGGTCGATCGCCGCCCAGGAGGCGTCCCTGCGCCTTTCACCGCACCAGTTGCGGGCGCTGCGCACCGTGCAGGCGACGCCCGGCCTGAACCTGACGGCCCTCGCGGACGGCCTGGACATCGGCCTCCCCACGGCCAGCCGCCTCTGCGACCGCCTCGCGGCGGCGGGCCTGCTGGAACGGACCCAGCACCCCGGCACCCGCCGCGAGGTCCAACTGTGGCTCACCTCACACGGGCAGCACGTCCTGTGCGATGTCGCCGACCGCCGCGCCCAGGCCCTGGCCACAGCGCTGGCGGCCATGGAACCGGCCGAACGGTCGGCGCTGAGCAGGGGGTTGCGAGGGTTCTCGGCGGCCCGGGACACGGTGGTCCCGGGCGTCGACGGGACCGAGTGAACGCCGTCGGAGCCCCGAGCCACGGCGGCCCACACCACCGGCAGTTCGCCGCAAACACCGTCAGGCGCCCGAGCCACGGCGGCCCACACCACCGGCAGTTCGCCGCAAACGCCGTCAGGCGCCCGAGCCATGCCGGCCCACACCACCGGCAGTTCGCCGCAAACGCCGTCAGGCGCCCGAGCCATGCCGGCTCACACCGCCGGCGGTGAGGACCGCCACGCAGGTGTCGTCCCGCACCGGGCGGGCCGCGCTCCCCGCGTCCCGGAGGACCACCGCGGCCGCCACGGCCGGGTCGCAGCCGGGCAGTACGCCGTCGTCGGGCGGCGTCCAGCGGCTGGGCAGGCCGTCGCTGTGCAGCACCAGCAGACTGTCCGCGTGCCAGGGCACCCGCTGCACGGGCACGGACGCCGGAGCCTGCGCACCCACGATGCCGGGGTGGGACAGCAGCGGCTTCCACGTGCCGTCGGTCCGCAGCCGGGCACCGACGTTGCCGATCCCGGCGAAACTCAACTGCGCTTCTCTTACATCCAGTTGGGCCACGGCGACGGCCGCACCCCGGGTGGGGCGCAGGGCCCGGCCCAGACTGCGCAGGATCTCGACCGGCGGCAGCTCCGCCAGGCTGCGCAGTTCCCTCACCGCCGCGGTGGAGGCCTCTGCGGCCTTCGCCCCGTGACCGAGCCCGTCGGCGAGCAGCAGGGTCAGACGGTCACCGGAGCGCACCCGGCCCCAGGCGTCCCCCGACTGCTCGGCCCGGCCCAGGGGGACGTTGACACCCCCGGCGCGCGGACCCGGCGGTGGCGGCCCCTGGTTGCGGACGGCCGGCTCATGGCCGATCCGGGCCATCACGACGGTGCCCCGGCCCGGCGCGCTGTGCAGATCGAAGTCGTTCGCTATGCGCCGGCACGTCCCGAGCCCGGCTCCGAGCGAGGCGGCGACGGTGGTGGTGTAGCCGTCGCGCATCGCCGCCGCGACGTCCGGGATGCCGGGTCCGTGGTCGAGCGAGACGAGCTGCACGGCCGTCCGGGGGCCGTCGTCGTGCGCCCGCTCGACGAGGTTGATCAGCACCCGACCGCCCTCGGCGTGCCGCAGCAGGTTGGTCGCCAGCTCCGTCGCGACGAGCGCGGCGGTCGCCGTGCGGTTCGAGGGCAGGCCTGCGCAGGCACTGGCCTCCTCGGCCGCCACCCGCACGTCCCGCACGCGCGTCGAGTCGTCCTCCACCGGCACGTCCCAGACCCTGCTCATCACGGCACCGTCCGGGAGGGCGGCACGACGGTGGCCCAGGCCGTGACGGTGACGGTGGTCCCCTCACCGGGCCGGCTGTCCACCTCGAACTCCTGCACCAGCCGCTTGGCCCCGCTCAGGCCGAGCCCGAGCCCGCCACCGCTGGTGTAACCGTCGGTCAGCGCCTGGTCCAGGTCGCGGATGCCGGGACCGGTGTCGACGAAGTCCAGCCGCAGCCCGTGCGACGACCCGGCGTCCAGCGGGGTGAGCCGCACATGGCCGCCCCCGCCGTGGACGAGGGTGTTGCGGGCCAGTTCGCTCGCCGCGGTCACGAGCTTGGTCTGCTGCACGAGCCCGAAGCCGAGCTCGGCGGCGGCCTGCCGGACCTGCTGCCGAACCCACGCCAGATCGGCGTCCGAGCCGATCGGCAGGCTGGCCGGGCCGGCATGGCGGGAAGCCTGCATCATGGACTCCCCTCGCCCCGGCGCGTGGTCACGCCGAGCGTCTCCATCGCACGCTCGACGTCCAGGGCCGTCCGCAGGCCGGGCAGGGTGAGCCCCAGCTCGACCAGGGTGATCGCCACCGCCGGGCGCATCCCGGCCAGTACCGTACGGGCCGCCAGCAGCTTGGCCCCGGCGGCGATCTCGGCGAGGACCCGGCCCAGGAACGAGTCGACGATCTCCACGCCGGAGATGTCGATCACGACACCGTTCACCCGGCTGTCCGAGATCCGGGCCGTGATGTCCTGCTGGAGCTGCTCGGCCATCCCGTCGTGCAGCTCTCCCTGGAGGGTGACCAGCAGGACGTCGCCCAGCTGGAGGACCGGCACGGTGAAGCCGAAGCCGTGCCCGCCCGCGGGCCCGTGTCCCGCGAACCCGGTCACCGCGTGCCCGCGTCCGCCGCCGCGCCGGCCGCCCTCAGCGGTGCGATCTCGACCCCCTGCTCGCTGAGCGCGTAGGCGAGCGCGTCCGCCAGGCTGGAGCGGGTGAGCACCGTGCCGAGGTCGATGCCCAGGTGGACGATGGTCTGCGCGATCGCGGGCCGGATGCCGGAGACGATGCACTCGGCGCCCATCAG
>NZ_JBIBAF010000034.1:0-20309 GCF_042899705.1 Streptomyces sp. NPDC013187
GGTACTGCAGGGGGGACCCTGTGGGAGAGTAGGACGCCGCCGAACAATTTTTGGGAAAACCCCCGCATCTTCGGATGCGGGGGTTTTCTGCGTTTCAGGGCCCCCTTTCGGGGGCTCGCTGTTTGTCATAGGCGTCCGGCTGCCTTCAGGGCCAAGTACGCGTCCGCCAACGCCGGCGCCAGGTCGTCCGGTGTGGCGTCGACGACCATGACGCCGTGGCGGCGGAGTTGCTCTGCGGTGCGGTGGCGTTCCGACTGGGCCTGGGCGGCTGCGGCTGCCTCGTAGACGGCGTCCACATTGCCGCGGGCCTTGGCCATGTCACCGATGTGCGGGTCCGCTACAGAAGCCAGCAAGACCGTGTGGCGCTGCGTGAGCTGTGAGAGAACCGGGAGCAGGCCCTCTTCGATGGGGGCCGCGTCCAAGGTCGTGAGCAGGACGATCAGGGAGCGGCGAGGGGACGTGCGCAGGGCGGTGGCCGTCAGACCCCGGGCATTCGTCTCGACGAGCTCCGGCTCGAGTGTGGCCATCGCGTTGACCAGAGCGGGAAGGACATCGCCTGCGGTGCGGCCCTGGACCAGGGCGCGGACTTTCCGGTCGTAGGCGAGGAGATCCACGCGGTCACCGGCGCGGGACGCGAGGGCCGCGAGGAGGAGGGCCGCGTCCATGGAAGCGTCGAGGCGGGGTGCGTCGCCCACGCGGCCGGCCGAGGTGCGGCCGGTGTCCAGGACCAGCAGGATGTGGCGGTCGCGCTCGGGGCGCCAGGTGCGTACGGCGACCGTGGTCTGGCGGGCTGTGGCGCGCCAGTCGATGGAACGGGTGTCGTCGCCCGGGACGTACTCGCGCAGGCTGTCGAACTCCGTGCCCTCGCCGCGGGTGAGGACGCTGGTGCGGCCGTCCAGTTCGCGGAGGCGGGCCAGCTTCGAGGGCAGGTGCTTGCGGCTGGTGAACGGGGGCAGGACGCGTACCGTCCAAGGGGCCTTGTGGGTGCCCTGGCGGGCGAAGAGGCCGAGGGGGCCGTAGGAGCGGATGGTGACGCGGTCGGTTCGACGGTCGCCTCGGCGGGTGGGGCTGAGGCGGGTGGTCACACGGCGGCGTTCGCCCGGGGGCACCGTGAGGCTGTGGCGGGAGGCCGCTGTCTCCGTGCCGGGCTGCCAGCTGCTGGGGGGCCAGGCGTCGCGGAGCCGGGCGCGGAGGGGACGGCGGGACGGGTTGGTGACGGTGAGGATCACGTCCGCCGTGTCGCCGAGGCGTACGGAGGTGTCGCCGGAGCGGGTCAGGCCCAGTCGGCGTACGGGGGCGGCCAGCGCGAAATCGCAGGCGCAGGCCACGGCCAGGGGAGCGTTGACCGCCAGGATGCCCGTCCAGCTGGGCTCCCAGATGCCGACGGGGAGGGAGCCCAGGGCCGCGAGGAGGGCGGCGCGTCCGGTGAGCGCCATCAGCGGGGGACGGGGACGTGGGCGAGGATCGCGTTGATGACGGAGTCGGCCGTCACGCCTTCCATCTCCGCCTCGGGACGCAGTTGCACGCGGTGCCGGAGGGTGGGGAGGGCGAGTGCCTTCACATCGTCGGGGATGACGTAGTCGCGGCCGGTCAGCCAGGCCCAGGCGCGGGCGGTGGCCAGGAGGGCCGTGGCGCCTCGCGGGGAGACGCCCAGGGTGAGGGACGGCGACTCGCGGCTGGCACGGCAGATGTCGACGACGTAGGCGGTGATCTCGGGGGAGACGGTCGTCTTGGCGACCGCGGCCCGGGCCGCTTCCAGATCGGCGGGGCCCGCAACGGGGCGTACGCCGGCGGCGTGGAGGTCGCGGGGGTTGAAGCCCTCGGCGTGGCGGGTGAGGACGTCGATCTCGTCCTGGCGGGAGGGGAGGGGGATGGTGAGTTTGAGGAGGAAGCGGTCCAGCTGGGCTTCCGGGAGGGGGTAGGTGCCCTCGTACTCGACCGGGTTCTGGGTCGCGGCGACCAGGAACGGGTCGGGGAGCAGGCGGGGGGTGCCGTCGACCGTGACCTGGCGCTCCTCCATGGCTTCCAGGAGGGACGACTGGGTCTTGGGGGGCGTGCGGTTGATCTCGTCGGCGAGGAGGAGGTTGGTGAAGACCGGGCCGGGCTGGAAGGAGAACTCGGCGCTGCGGGTGTCGTAGACCAGGGAGCCGGTGACGTCGCTGGGCATCAGGTCGGGGGTGAACTGGACGCGCTTGGTGTCGACGTCGAGGGCGGAGGCGAGGGCGCGGACCAGAAGGGTCTTGGCGACGCCGGGGACGCCTTCGAGGAGGACGTGGCCGCGGCAGAGCAGGGCGACGACGAGGCCGGTGACGGCGGGGTCCTGGCCGACCACGGCCTTGGCGATCTCGGCGCGCAGGGCCTCCAGGGCGTCTCGGGCGGTGCCCGGGTCCCCGGCGTTCCCGGCGTTGTCAGTGGTCGGGTCCATCATGGACGGCGTACCTCTCTTTCGAGGGCGTCGAGTCGGTCGGCGAGTGCGATGAGTGCTGCGTCGTCGCTGGGCGGTGGTCCGAAGAGGAGGGCGTGCAGGTCCTGGCCGTCGCCGTGGAGGTGGGCGGACAGGGCGGGGAGCAGGGCCTCGGGCGCGTGCGCCTGGGTGACGGGGACGCCTACGAGGGGGGCGAGGCGGGTGCGGGTGGTGGCGCGAAGAGCGTTGGCCGCGCGGTCGCGGGCGTCGGTCTTGCGGTAGAGGCGGGCGCGGCCTTCGGCGGTTTCGGAGGCGCGGATCGCGACGGGGAGTTTTTCGGGCACGAGGGGGCCGAGTCGGCGTGCCCGCCAGAGGGCGGCCAGGGCTGCGGCGATGAAGAGCTGCAGGGTGCCCCAAAGCCAGCCCGAGGGGAGCAGGTCGAAGAAGCTGCGTTCGTCGTCGGGGCCGGTGGCCGACGTGTCGGAGAGTGAGGGGAGGTACCAGACCAGATGGGGGCGGGAGCCGAGGAGTTGCAGGGCGAGCGAGGCGTTGCCGTGCTCGTCGAGGCGGTCGTTGAGGAGGATGTCGGGCGCGCCGAGGGCGATGGTGTCGCCGTCCCCGCGCTGGTCCGGGATGCGCAGCAGGGTGGCCAGGCGTTCGCTGGGGTAGCACGCGTCGGCGCCGAGGTGGGTGGTGGAGTAGCGGACGCCGCCCGTGTCGGCGGTGCCGGCGCGCCGGGCGGCGGGCAGGGCGCAGTCGGGGGCGAGCGTCGAGTCGAGGCTGGTGGCGGGGTCGGCGGTGACCCCGGGGGCGAGCCGTTCGATGGAGGCGCTGCCGGAGGCGACCAGGACCGTGCGGCCGTGGGATTCGGCGAACGCGTTGCGCAGCCGGGTCTGTTGACTGGGGGTCAGCAGGTCGGGGACGGCGACCAGAAGGGTGGTGTCCGGGCCGGCCGCGGCGGCTGCTTCGTCGAGGGTGGTGACCACACGGGTGTCCACGCCCCGGTCGGCGAGGAGTTCGGCGACGGCGCGGCTGCCGTAGGGGTCGGCGGAGCGCGGGTCGAGTTCGCCGTGGCGGGCGTCGGAGCGGATGACGGCGACGGCGATCGCTCCGGCGAGGAGCACCGCGAGGGCGAGGGCGATGCCGCGCGCGCGGGTCCACACCTGGCGGGCGGTGGGCGAGGCCGAGGTGGACGTGAGGGTGGCCTCGGTGGTCATTCGGCGGCTCCCTGGCGGGTGTGGGGGGCCGTGGCGGCGCTGCTCGTCGCGAGCTGGGGCTTGGTGTGTTCCAGGTCGCGGTCGAGTTCGGCGATGCGGTGGTACGACTGCTCGGTCGCCGAGCGGCCGCCGTATGTGACGTCGTCGAAGTCGCGGGCGGCGGTGCGCAGTCGGTCGGTGTGGGCGGGCAGGGCCCGGCCGGCTTCGGCTGCTGCCTCGTCGGCGGTGCGGCCGGGGCGGACGTCGAGGAGGGCGCGTTCCTCGAGGGCGCGGACGAGGGCCCGCATGCGTTCCTGGACGGCGTGGCTCCAGTGGCCCTGGGCGGCGTGTGCCTCGGCGGCGGCGCGGTGGTCGGCGGCGCTGCGGGGGCGGTCGTCGAACAGGGCTGCGGATGAGCTGGGTTGGCGGCGTGGGGTGCCCAGGCGCCACCACAGGGCGGCCAGGACCGCGACGACGGCCAGGACGACGACGAGCAGGCCGAGTGTGCCGCCGGGGGTGGCGTCCGAGGCGGCGTTGAGGAGTTTGCCGAGCCAGTCCCAGAAGGCGTCGAGGACGCGCTGGAAGAGGCTGGGGTCGTTCTCGTGGTACATCCGCTTGGACAGCTCGCGCCGGGCCGCTTCGCGCGCCGGGTCGCGCGGAACGGTGAGGGGCGGCTCGTCCGCGGAGCGGGCCGGTGACAGCAGCGAGGTGTCACCGGCGCTCAGCAGCGTTCGTATGCCGGCGCGTGGCAGCGCCGTTGTGAGAAGTTCCCCCGCCCGGCTCACCGCATCAGCTCCCCGGGGTGGCGCCGGGGGCGGTGGAGCCGTAGCCCTGGACACCGGCGGCGCGGGCCAGTTCGAGGTCGAGGGCCTCACGGCGGATGCGCTGGTCGATGTAGAGGAGCACGGTGACGCCCGCCGTGATCGGGAAAGTGATCATGGAGCCGATCACCGAACCGATGCCGCTGACGATGAGGAACGTCCAGCCCAGGCTGCCGACGCCGGTGTTGAGCCAGCCGGTGAGGCCGTCGCCGCTGAGGGCCGCGGCGAGGAGGGTGAAGGGGATGACGATGATCGACGCGACGACGTTCGCGATGAGCGTGGCGAGCAGCTGGATGCCGAAGATCCGCCACCAGGTGCCCTGGACGAGCTTCGCGGAGCGGCTCATGGCCTTCTTGATGCCCTGCTTCTCCAGCATGAGGGCGGGAGAGGCCAGGGAGAAGCGGATGGCCAGCCACAGGGCGACGATGCCGGCGCCGATGATGCCGAGGACGGTGAGCGCGACGCCCGGGCCGCTGCTGCCGGCGATGGTCACGAGGAGGCCGGGCAGGGCTCCCACGGTGACGACGCCGACGGTGATGAGCAGCAACACGCAGATGAGGCCGAACAGTTTGAGGATCTGGGGGCGGGCGTCGCGCCAGGCCTCGCCGATGGTCACCGACTTGCCGAGTACGGCGCGGCTGGTGACGGTGGTGAGCAGGGCGGTCGCGATGACGGTGCCGACCAGGGAGATCACGAAGACGACGGTGGAGTTGAGCATGGCGTCGCCCATGGCGCGGCTCAGCTCGGTGAGGCTGGCGCTGGGGTCGTTGAGGGCGTCGGTGCTGGTGTCGTCCAGGATCAGGCCCTGGAACAGGACGACGATGACCTCGGTGAGGACGGCGACGGTGAGCGAGATGCCCAGGACCGTGCGCCAGTAGGTGCGCATGGTGGAGACCGCGCCGTCGAGGATCTCGCCCACGCCGAGCGGGCGGAGCGGGATGACGCCGGGCTTGGCGGCGGGCGGGGGGCCGCCCCAGCCGCTTCCCCAGCCGCCGTGAGGTCCTGGCGTGCCGTATCCGCCGTGTCCTGCGGGGCCGTAGCCGCCGGGGGGCTGGTTGCCCCAGCCCGGGCCGGGAGGCGGGGGCGGGGGAGTCTGGCCGGGGGCGGCCGGGCCGCTGGGGGCGGACCACTGGGCCGGTGGCGGCTGGTCCTTGGACCACTGCGGGCCAGGGGCCTGCGGGGCCTGGCCGGGCTGAGCCGGCTGGTCCGGCTGGTCCGCGGGGCCGGGGCGGTCGGTGGGCTCGGCAGGGCCGGACTGGTCCGGCTTCCGGCCGTCGGACGGGGCGGATCCGGGCGAGGCCCAGCCCGGAGTGTCGTTCATCGTCGCTCCTTCACGGTGCCCGTCCGCGGTCGCGGTGGCAGGTTGGCAGCCATCGTGCCATGGGGTGGTCTTGGAGTGACCGGCCGCGGTATGGGCTGCGTACCTTCAATTGTCCGCTCGATAGGGGGCAGACTGACGGCATGGCTGATCAGTACGCGCACAGCGGCGATGACAAGCGGCCGACCGAGATCCCGGCGATCCGCTGGGAAGAGCCACCGGAAGGCCCCGTTCTGGTCCTGCTGGACCAGACGAGGCTGCCGGCCGAGGAGGTCGAACTGGTCTGTACGGATGCGTCCGCGCTTGTGGAGGCGATCCGCTCGCTGGCGGTGCGGGGGGCGCCGCTGCTCGGCATCGCGGGGGCGTACGGTGTCGCGCTCGCCGCCGTGCGGGGCTTCGACGTCGACGAGGCGGCGGCCGCGCTGGCGGGTGCCCGGCCGACGGCTGTGAACCTGGCGGTGGGCGTGCGTCGGGCCCAGTCGGCGCACGAGGCGGCGCTCGCCAGGGGCGGGGACGTCCGGCAGGCGGCCGCGGCGGCGCTGGCCGCGGCGCGGCAGCTGCACCGGGAGGACGCCGAGGCCAGTGGCCGGATGGCCGAGCACGGGGTGGCGCTGCTCGACGAGCTGCTGCCCGGTGGCGGGCACCGGATCCTCACCCACTGCAACACCGGTTCTCTGGTGTCGGGTGGGGAGGGGACGGCGTTCGCGGTGGCGCTGGCGGCGCACCGGACGGGGCGGCTGCGGCGGCTGTGGGTGGACGAGACGCGCCCGCTGCTGCAGGGCGCTCGCCTGACGGCGTACGAGGCGGCTCGCAGCGGGATGGCGTACACGCTGCTCACCGACAACGCGGCGGGGTCGCTGTTCGCCGCGGGGGAGGTGGACGCGGTGCTGATCGGAGCGGACCGCATCACGGCGGACGGTTCGGTGGCGAACAAGGTCGGGAGCTATCCGCTGGCGGTGCTGGCGCGGTACCACCATGTGCCGTTCATCGTGGTGGCGCCGGTGACGACGGTGGATCTGGACACGGCGGACGGGGCGTCAGTCGAGGTGGAGCAGCGTCCCGGGCACGAGGTGACCGAGGTGACGGCGCCGCAGGTGCCGGTGGTCGGTGCGGAGGCGGGCGGTGGGATTCCGGTGGCGCCGCTGGGGACGCAGGCGTACAACCCGGCCTTCGACGTGACTCCGGCCGAGCTGGTGACGGCGATCGTCACGGAGGAGGGTGCCGTTTCGCCGGTGACGGCTGAGGCACTCGCGGAGATGTGTGCGCGGTCGCGCCGGGTGGCGGCGGGCTGAGCGGGGCTCGCTGCGCGGGGTGCGGGGTGGGGGCGGGCTCCGGCCGCCCTCGCCTCTCGGCCCTGCCGGAGATCATCTGCGGGCGGGCGAGGGCAGACAGTAGCGCTTGCTGCGACTATGGTCACTGGCCGGTGACCTACCTCACCACTGCCTTCGCCACTGTTATGAGAATGGGATGATGTCGTTTATGAAGGGACGAGTCCTTGTCGTCGACGACGACACCGCACTGGCCGAGATGCTCGGCATTGTGCTGCGTGGTGAGGGTTTCGAGCCGTCGTTCGTGGCCGACGGTGACAAGGCGCTGGCCGCGTTCCGTGAGGCCAAGCCCGATCTGGTGTTGCTCGATCTGATGCTGCCCGGCCGGGACGGCATCGAGGTGTGCCGTCTGATCAGGGCGGAGTCGGGTGTGCCGATCGTGATGCTGACGGCGAAGAGCGACACCGTCGACGTGGTCGTGGGCCTGGAATCGGGTGCCGACGACTACATCGTGAAGCCGTTCAAGCCGAAGGAGCTGGTGGCCCGGATCCGGGCACGGCTCAGGAGGTCGGAGGAGCCCGCTCCGGAGCAGCTCGCCATCGGTGACCTGGTCATCGACGTGGCGGGGCACTCCGTGAAGCGGGACGGGCAGTCGATCGCGCTGACGCCGCTGGAGTTCGACCTGCTGGTCGCGCTCGCGCGCAAGCCGTGGCAGGTGTTCACGCGCGAGGTGCTGCTCGAGCAGGTCTGGGGCTACCGGCACGCGGCGGACACGCGGCTGGTCAACGTCCATGTGCAGCGGCTGCGCTCCAAGGTCGAGAAGGACCCGGAGAAGCCGGAGATCGTGGTGACCGTCCGTGGCGTCGGGTACAAGGCAGGGCCGAGCTGACATGTCCGGCGACAGTGCCGCTTCGGCGCCCGGCCGGTCCGGGGCCCGCCCGGAGCGGCCTGTCGGGCGGAAGAGGTCCGGCTCCCGCTGGGGGCGGTTCCTGGAGAGCGGGTTGCTGCTCCAGGGCGGAATGCAGGGCAGCCCGGTCATCCGCCTGTTCATGCGGTGGGTGCGCCGGCCGCTGCTGCCCGTCATGCGGCTGTGGCGGCGCAACATCCAGCTCAAGGTCGTCGTCACGACCCTGCTGATGTCGCTGGGCGTGGTGCTGCTGCTGGGCTTCGTCGTCATCGGGCAGGTGCGCAACGGTCTGCTGGACGCCAAGGTGAAGGCGTCCCAGAGCCAGGCCACGGGCGGGTTCGCGGTGGCCAAGCAGCGGGCCGACGAAGCGGCGAGCGGCACGGGCGACGATGTCGCCACGGCGGACGGCCGGCCCGCGCAGAACGTCATCCAGTGGATGAGCGACCTCGTCTCGTCCCTGTCCAGCGGTGGCCAGGGCGCCTTCGACGTGGTCACGCTCCCTGCCTCCGACGCGGACGGCACCGGCGGGCGCGGACCGCGTGCCTCGGGCGAGGTGAACTGGAGCAAGAGCGTGCCCGCCGACCTGCGTGAGCGGATCGGCAGCAATACGACGGCCGCGCAGAGCTACACGCGCATCGTCTACAACAACGAGACCCAGGAGTCCCAGCCGGGCCTTGTCATCGGCAAGCAGGTCAACGACCCCAACGGCGACCCGTACCAGCTGTACTACCTCTTCCCGCTGACCCAGGAGGAGAAGTCGCTGAGCCTGGTCAAGGGCACGCTGGCGACGGCGGGGCTGTTCGTCGTCGTCCTGCTCGGGGCCATCGCGTGGCTCGTCGTGCGGCAGGTCGTCACGCCGGTGCGGATGGCGGCCGGGATCGCCGAGCGGCTGTCGGCGGGGCGGCTCCAGGAACGTATGAAGGTCACCGGCGAGGACGACATCGCACGGCTCGGTGAGGCCTTCAACAAGATGGCGCAGAACCTCCAGCTGAAGATCAGCCAGCTGGAGGACCTGTCGCGGATGCAGCGCCGGTTCGTGTCGGACGTGTCGCACGAGCTGCGTACGCCGCTGACGACCGTACGGATGGCCGCGGACGTCATCCACGAGGCACGGGAGGACTTCGACCCGATCACCGCGCGGTCGGCGGAGCTGCTCGCCGACCAGCTGGACCGGTTCGAGTCGCTGCTCGCGGACCTGCTGGAGATCAGCCGGTTCGACGCGGGCGCGGCGGCGCTGGAGGCGGAGCCGATAGACCTCAGGGACGTCGTGCGGCGGGTGGTCAGCGGGGCCGAGCCGCTCGCTGAGCGCAAGGGCACCCGGATCCGGATCCGCGGGGACCAGCAGCCCGTCGTCGCCGAGGCCGATGCCCGGCGCGTGGAGCGGGTGCTGCGCAACCTCGTCGTCAACGCCGTCGAGCACGGCGAGGGCAGGGACGTCGTCGTCAAGCTCGCCGCGGCGGGAGGCGCGGTCGCCGTGGCGGTACGGGACTACGGGGTCGGGCTCAAGCCGGGCGAGGCGACCCGGGTGTTCAGCCGCTTCTGGCGGGCCGACCCGGCACGCGCCCGTACGACGGGTGGTACGGGTCTGGGGCTGTCCATCGCCCTGGAGGACGCGCGGCTGCACGGCGGCTGGCTGCAGGCTTGGGGCGAGCCGGGTGGCGGCTCGCAGTTCCGGCTGACGCTGCCCAGGACCGCCGACGAGCCGCTGCGGGGCTCCCCGATACCGCTGGAGCCCAAGGACTCCCGGCGGAACCGGGGTCTCGACGACGCCGGACTGCCGTGCGGCGGGGACGGCGAGAAGCGGGCGACCGTACCGGCGCAGCCGGTGAGCGGACCGGTGCCGCAGGGGTCGAAGCGGGACCCGATACCTCCGCGTGTCGCGCCGACGGCGGACCCGACGGCGCTGCCCGGCAATGGTTCGCGCGTGGTGCCCAGGCCCGCCTCGCGCACTCGGCCTCAGGACGAAGCGGCGGAGGCGAAGCAGTCCGGCCCCGGTGAGGTCCCGAGCGGCCGGGAGGGGACCGGGCGCGACCCGGGTGCCGCCGGCCGGACCGGGCGCGACGAGGGTGCCGTCGACCGGACCGGGCGCGACGAGGGTGCCGGCCGCCGGACAGGAGGGGACGCGGCGCCGAACGGGCCGCGCGACGAGGACGACGGCTCCGCGGGCCCTGGTGGCCCGGAGGCCGAGCGGGGGGACGTGGACAGGCAAGGGGAGGCATCTCGTGGGCGCTGACCGCGAGGGGCGCGGCCGGCGCAGGCCCGCGCGCGTGATGGCGTACGCCGCCGGTGGCGTCCTGGTGCTGGCGGGGTGCGCCTCGATGCCGGACAGCGGGGATCTGCGGGGCGTGGAGTCCACCCCGCGCCAGGAGACGCAGGTGCGGGTGTTCGCCGTGCCGCCAGGGGAGGACGCGCCGCCCTCGGAGATCGTGCAGGGCTTCCTGGAGGCGCTCACCAGCGATGATCCGCATTACAAGACCGCTCGTCAGTACCTGACCGGCCAGGCCGCGAAGACCTGGCGGCCCGAGGTGTCCGCCACGGTGCTGACCGACGGCCCGGGCGCCAAGCCCGAGGCGGGGGGCGGCGGGGAGGCCACCGGCGAGATCTCGTACATGCTGACCGGCACCAAGGTCGCCACCGTCGACGCGCAGCAGGCGTACGCACCGGCCACCGGGGCGTACGGCAGGAGCGTGCACCTGACTCAGGACGCCAAGCGGCAGTGGCGGATCGACGCGTTGCCGCAGGGTGTCGTCATGGGGGAGTCGGACTTCCAGCGCAACTACATGTCCGTGAGTAAGTACTACTTCGCTTCGAACACCTCCGCGACCGGGTCGAACGCGCAGCCCACGGCGGTCGCCGACCCCGTCTACGTGCGCCGGCGCGTGGAGCCCATGACACAGATGGTGAGCTCCCTGCTCAAGGGGCCCACGCGGTGGCTCGGGCCGGTGGTCAGGTCGAGCTTCCCGACCGGTACGGCCCTGGCGAAGGACGCCGGTGTGCTGACGCCGGACGACCGGAACAGGCTGACGGTCCCGCTCAACGACAAGGCCGCGGGCATCGGAGCGAACCGGTGCCGGGAGATGGCCGCCCAGGTCCTGTTCACCTTGCGCAATCTCAGCCCGGCCGTGGACGAGGTGGGATTGCGGGCCGGCGGGTCGGAACTGTGCTCGCTCACACAGGGCGAGGCCGACGCGGCTGCGACCAGGAGCTCGGCGCGGCACCCCGACTACCTGTACTTCGTGGACGGCGAGCACCGGCTCGTACGGATCCCCGCGGGCAACAGCGGCACCCAGCCGGACCCGGCGCCCGGAGCGCTCGGCGAGGGTGAGACGGCGCTGCGATCGGTGGCGGTCTCGCGTGACGAACACACCGCGGCCGGGGTCAGTCTCGACGGCAAGTCGCTGTATGTCGGATCGCTGGTTTCGGGCGGTTCGCTGGGCGAGCCGGTGCTGCGCAGCCAGGGCCGTGCCGAGAAGGACCGGCTGACGGCCCCCAGCTGGGACGCGGACGACGGCTTGTGGGTGGCCGACCGCGACCCCGACCATCCCCGGCTGGTCCTCTTCCAGGAGGGCAAGGGCGACCCGGTGGAGGTGCGCATGCCGCCCCTGGGCGGACGGATCCAGTCCGTGCGGGTGGCCGCCGACGGGGTGCGGATCGCGCTGGTCGTGGAGAAGGGCGGCAAGAAGACCCTGCTCGTGGGGCTGATCGAGCGCGACGAGAGGCCGGGTGCGAAGCCGTCCGTCAGCGTGGCCGAACTGCGCTCCGCCACGCCGGAGTTGGAGGAGGTCACCACCATGTCGTGGGCCGGGGACAGCCGGCTCGTGGTGGTCGGGCGCGAGCACGGCGGGGTGGAGCAGATGCGGTACGTCCAGGTCGACGGCTCCACGCCGGACGTGCCGGCCCCCGCGGCTCTGACCGGGGTCAAGGAGGTCACCGCCGCCGAGGACGACCAGCTGCCGCTGGTGGCGTACTCGGTGGACGGCATCGTCCGCCTGCCGTCCGGTGAGCAGTGGCAGAAGGTGACGGAGGGGACGGCGCCGGTCTATCCGGGGTGAGGCGTGGTCGCCCCGCGGCAGGGGCGGCCGGGGTGTGCGGGCGTGGGCGGCCGCTGCTGACGAGGTCGGTCTCGTCGGGGGCGGCTGTCTGCGTGTCGTGAAGTGACTTCTGCAGGCGCCTCTCGTCCCGGTCTGCCGGCGCCCCCTGATGGCACCGCCTGATGGCACCGCTCGTGCCCGGTTTCGCTTGTGATCCCTGAGGATGTCACCTGTGTGGGGGACTCGCAGGTGGCGGAGCGGTTGGTCGTCCACAGGCAGTTGTCCACAGGGGTGGCGGGGTCCGGCCCGTGTCGGCACAGTGGTGGCCATGCGGGGGTGGTGGCAGGACCTCACCGACCTGGTGCTGCCGGGCGAGTGCGGGGGCTGTGGGGTGCCTCGTACGGTGCTGTGCGCGCGGTGCCGTGCGGTGCTGAGCGGAGGAGCGGTGCATCGGGTGCGGCCGGTGCCGGAGCCGCCCGGGCTGCCGTGGGTGTACACGGCTGCGCCGTATGCGGACGAGGTCCGGGCGACGCTGCTGGCCCACAAGGAGCGGGGTGCCCTGGCGCTCGCGGGGCCGCTCGGGGTGGCGCTGGCGGGAGCCGTGCACGCGGGGCTCCGGGGCGTCCCGGTTTCGGCGGGGGCCGGGGTGGCGCGGCCCCGGGGCGGCGGGAATCCCGTGCTGCTCGTGCCGGTCCCGTCCGGGAGGCGGGCCGTGCGGGCCCGGGGGCATGATCCGGCCCGGCGGATCGCGCTCGCGGCGGCGGGTGAGTTGCGGCGGAGGGGGCTTTTGGCCCGGGTGGCCGGTGTGCTGCGGCAGCGACGGGCCGTGGCCGACCAGTCGGGGCTCAACTCCCGGCAGCGGCTGGCCAATCTCGCGGGCGCGCTGGCGGTGATACCGGGAGGTGCCCGGCTGCTCCGGGAAGGGCGGGTCGTCCTCGTCGACGACGTGATGACCACGGGGGCGTCCCTGGCGGAGGCCGCGCGCGCCGTGCGGGCGGCCTTCCTCGGGCCGGGGACGCCGCCCGGGGCGACGGGGCCGATTTGGAACGATGCAGGAACTTCGGCCGTGTACGGGGGAGAGACCTGGGAAAGCAGAGAGGAACAGAACGTCGGATCAAGGCGGGAGAGGACGGGCCGGCGGCCCGCCCGGCGGGTGAATGCGGGCGTGGTCGACGCCGACGGAGTCGTTGACGTGGCGTGCGCGGCAGTCGTCGCGGCCTCACCGGACTCTTTCGAAATAAACCGGAACTGACTGAGATCTTGTGTCGTTGCAGGTAACGAGAGGGCCTTTTCACCTGAACGGAGGTACGCCGCAGTAGAGGGTGACGACATCCGGCCGGGCGAGATATGTTCGGTTGAGAGGGAAAGCCGCAGGCCACACCTCTTCAATCCGAATGCCGTACTGCGGGTTTTTTCATCACTCGTGGCGGTGGAGTGGAGATCTCGCTCTCGGGGGAGGAGGTGGAAGTCACCGCGAGTCCGAGGTTCCGGGACTCACCGGAGCCTGGTGCAAAAGGGAGACGCTCCGCATCGAAGCGGAGTGATCCGGGAACGGAGTTCTGCGTGGACATCGTCGTCAAGGGCCGCAAGACCGAGGTGCCCGAGCGGTTCCGGAAGCACGTGGCCGAGAAGCTGAAGCTGGAGAAGATCCAGAAGCTCGATGGCAAGGTGATCAGCCTCGACGTCGAGGTGTCCAAGGAGCCCAACCCCCGGCAGGCCGACCGCTGTGACCGAGTGGAGATCACCCTCCGCTCCCGCGGCCCGGTGATCCGGGCGGAGGCAGCGGCGAGCGATCCGTACGCGGCGCTCGACCTGGCGGCGGAAAAGCTGGAAGCCCGGCTGCGCAGGCAGCACGACAAGCGGTACTCGCGCCGTGGTGCGCGCCGGATCCCGGCCGCCGAGGTCGCCGACCACGTTCCGGGCGTGGCGACGCTCAACGGAAACGGCTTGGTGCCGGCCTCCGAGGAGGAGCCCGAGGCTGTACCCACGAAGAAGATCGGCTCGCTGGAAGTGCAGGGTGACGGTCCCATCGTCGTCCGTGAGAAGACGCACGTCGCAGCACCCATGACCCTCGACCAGGCTCTCTACGAGATGGAGCTGGTCGGGCACGACTTCTATCTGTTCGTCGACTCCGAGACCAAGGAACCGAGTGTCGTCTACCGACGGCACGCCTACGACTACGGCGTGATCCACCTCAGCACGGACACGATGGTCACACAGTCGCACTCTCCCGACGCGGGCGGTGCGCTCGGCGGCTGACCATGCCGGGTGACAGCGGAACAGGTGCCCCTGGAGCGCGTGTGCGCCCCCAGGGGCACCTCCGTGCGACCACTTCGCGCCCCGCTCCGGCACCCCGGTGCCGTCCAGGCATGAAATCATGGTGACCACGGCCCAACCGGTGGGTCGTTGCTCTGGGTTGGCGATGGCTCAGGACTCAAGGCCACAGCCTTCAGGGGGAGGAACGATGGCGGACAGCTTCGGACCGATGCGTGACGAGGATGCCGACGGCGGCGTCGTCGGCATGGGCCCGGACTCGGGGACTCCCCGCAAGGAACCGATCAGAGTCCTTGTGGTGGACGACCACGCCTTGTTCCGCCGTGGCCTGGAGATCGTGCTCGCCGCCGAGGAGGACATCCAGGTCGTCGGGGAGGCGGGCGACGGCGCCGAGGCCGTGGAGAAGGCCGCCGACCTGCTGCCCGACATCGTCCTGATGGACGTGCGGATGCCCAAGCGGGGCGGGATCGAGGCGTGCACCTCCATCAAGGAGGTGGCACCCAGCGCAAAGATCATCATGCTGACGATCAGCGACGAGGAAGCCGATCTCTACGACGCCATCAAGGCGGGCGCGACCGGCTATCTCCTCAAGGAGATCTCCACGGACGAAGTGGCCACCGCCATTCGCGCGGTGGCCGACGGGCAGTCGCAGATCAGCCCGTCCATGGCGTCGAAACTCCTCACCGAGTTCAAGTCGATGATCCAGCGCACGGACGAACGGCGGCTGGTGCCCGCACCGCGTCTGACCGACCGTGAACTCGAAGTCCTCAAGCTCGTCGCCACGGGTATGAACAACCGCGACATCGCCAAGGAGTTGTTCATCTCCGAGAACACCGTGAAGAACCACGTCCGCAACATCCTGGAGAAGCTGCAACTGCACTCCAGGATGGAAGCGGTGGTGTACGCGATGCGGGAGAAGATCCTCGAGATCCGCTAGGGCCCGGTCTCAGCCGAGAGCACGGGCGAGTTCCTTCGCCAGGGGCTCGCGCAGGCCGGGCGTGTCGACCCGTTCCACGCGGACGTCCGTGCAGTCCACCCAGGTCGCCGCCTCCGCCAGGGCCTGGGCGACGGCCGGGACCGCCTTGGGGCCGTCCAGCGTGACCTGCTTGGCCACCAGTGTGCGGCCCTCGCGGGCCGGGTCCACGCGCCCGACGAGACGCCCGCCGGCCAGCACCGGCATCGCGAAGTAGCCGTACACACGCTTCTGTTTGGGGACGTAGGCCTCCAGGCGGTGTGTGAAGCCGAAGATCCGCTCCGTGCGCGCCCGCTCCCAGATCAGGGAGTCGAAGGGCGACAGGAGCGTGGTGCGGTGGCGGCCGCGCGGGGGCGTCTCCAAGGCCGCGGGATCGGCCCAGGCGGGCTTGCCCCAGCCCTCGACCACGACCGGGACCAGGCCCGAATCGGCAATCACCGCGTCGACCTGCTCGCCCTTGAGGCGGTGGTAGTCGGCGATGTCCGCGCGCGTACCGACCCCCAGGGAGCGGCCCGCCAGGCCCACCAGGCGGCGCAGGCACTCGGTGTCGTCCAGCTCGTCGTGCAGCAGCTCCTGCGGAACGGCGCGCTCGGCGAGGTCGTAGAGGCGCTTCCAGCCGCGGCGCTCCACGCAGACCACCTCGCCGTACATCAGGGCGCGTTCGACGGCGACCTTGGAGCCGGACCAGTCCCACCAGTCGTTCGTCTTCTTCGCGCCGCCCAGCTCCGTCGCCGTGAGGGGGCCTTCGGAGCGGAGCTGCTTGATGACCTGGTCGTAGGCACCGTCCGGGAGGTCGTGGTTCCAGTGCGGGCGGTTGCGGTAGGCGCGGCGGCGGAAGGCGAAGTGGGGCCACTCCTCGATGGGCAGGATGCACGCGGCGTGCGACCAGTACTCGAAGGAGTGCGTGTCCCGCCAGTAGGCGTCCTCCACCGTCTTGCGGCCCACCGCGCCCAGGCGGGCGTACGGGACGAGTTCATGGGAGCGGGCCAGGACCGAGATGGTGTCGAGCTGTATCGCGCCCAGGTGGCGGAGGATGCCGCGGACGCCGGAGCGACGGTCGGGCGCGCCGAGGAAGCCCTGAGCGCGGAGCGCGATTCTGCGGGCCTCGTCGGCGGAGAGGTCTGCGATGGGGGGCGGGGTGGTCATGGCCGCAGAGTAGGGGGTGGGACTGACAATGGGGTGTGACCTGCAGGTCTGCCCCCGATGGGCCGAGACGGTCAGCGCGCCGGCAGGTACGGGGCCGTCGACGGGAGGCCCAGGTCCGAGGGGAGCAGGGAGCCCACCCAGGTGTCGTGGCGTACTCCCTTGTTGTTCGTGGCGGAGCGCAGCGTGCCCTCGATCATGAAGCCCGCTCGTTCCGCCACCGCGCGGGAAGCCCGGTTGCCCACGGTCGCCCGCCATTCGACGCGGTCGAGCGCGGCGTGGGTGAAGGACCAGCGGCAGGCGGCGAGGGCGGCCTCGGTGACGTAACCGTTGGCGCGGTGCTGCTTCGCGGCCCAGAAGCCGATCTCGCCCATGCCCAGGGCGCGCATCGTGATGCCGATCATGCCCGCCAGCTCTCCGGAGTGCGGGAAGACGCCGAAGGTGAACATGGAACCGTCCGCCCAGCCGTCCGGGACGAGTTGTTCCGTGAAGCTCCGGGCGTGCTCGCGCAGGTAGGGCGAGGGGATCGTGGTCCAGCGCTGGATGTCGGGGTCCTGGCAGGCGTCGTACACCGCGTCGGTGTCCTGCGAGCCCACCGTGCGCAGCAGGAGGCGGTCCGTGGTGAGGGTGACGGGGTCCATCGGCCGATTCTGCTCGGCGGCGGGCCACAGCGCTATCTGTTTGCCCTCCGTAAGCGAGTGATCACGCTTTGCGTAATTCGGTGGGGAGGTGCGGCACCATCCGGGGGTGCCGCACGTTGTCCCCTTTGAAGCAGACGTGAATCAGAATTGAAGCAGCGGACGGTCGCCGTCACGGCAGGCCCTCCCGGCGCGGTGGGGTCCTCGCATACGATGGCCGTTGCTCAGTAAGTCAAGTGGTAACCGACCGTCCCAGGCCCGACCGGCAAGGAGACCAACCCCCGTGTCCGTCCTCTCGAAGCTCATGCGTGCAGGCGAAGGCAAGATCCTGCGCAAGCTGCACCGCATCGCGGACCAGGTCAACTCCATCGAAGAGGACTTCGTCGACCTCTCCGACGCCGAGCTGCGCGCTCTCACCGATGAGTACAAGCAGCGCTACGCCGACGGCGAGACCCTGGACGACCTGCTGCCCGAGGCGTTCGCCACCGTCCGCGAGGCCGCCAAGCGCGTCCTAGGCCAGCGTCACTACGACGTGCAGATGATGGGCGGCGCGGCCCTGCACATGGGCTACGTGGCCGAGATGAAGACCGGTGAGGGCAAGACCCTCGTCGGTACGCTGCCCGCGTACCTGAACGCGCTGTCCGGCAAGGGCGTCCACATCATCACGGTCAACGACTACCTGGCCGAGCGCGACTCCGAGATGATGGGCCGAGTCCACCGGTTCCTGGGCCTTGAGGTCGGCTGCATCCTCGCCAACATGACGCCGGCTCAGCGCCGCGAGCAGTACGCCTGCGACATCACCTACGGCACGAACAACGAGTTCGGCTTCGACTACCTGCGCGACAACATGGCGTGGTCCCAGGACGAGCTCGTCCAGCGCGGCCACAATTTCGCCATCGTCGACGAGGTCGACTCCATCCTCATCGACGAGGCCCGTACGCCGCTGATCATCTCCGGGCCCGCCGACCAGGCCACCAAGTGGTACGGCGACTTCGCCAAGCTGGTGAAGCGTCTCAAGCGCGGTGAGGCCGGCCAGCCGCTCAAGGGCATCGAGGAGACCGGCGACTACGACGTCGACGAGAAGAAGCGCACGGTCGCCATCCACGAGTCCGGTGTCGCCAAGGTCGAGGACTGGCTGGGCATCGACAACCTCTACGAGTCGGTGAACACGCCGCTGGTGGGCTACCTGAACAACGCCATCAAGGCCAAGGAGCTCTTCAAGAAGGACAAGGACTACGTCATCATCGACGACGAGGTCATGATCGTCGACGAGCACACCGGACGTATCCTCGCGGGCCGCCGCTACAACGAGGGCATGCACCAGGCCATCGAGGCGAAGGAAGCGGTGCCGATCAAGGACGAGAACCAGACGCTCGCCACGATCACGCTGCAGAACTTCTTCCGCCTCTACAAGCGCCACGACCACAACGGCAAGGAACAGCCCGGTCTGTGCGGCATGACCGGTACGGCCATGACCGAGGCCGCGGAGTTCCACCAGATCTACAAGCTCGGCGTGGTGCCGATCCCGACCAACCGGCCGATGGTCCGCAAGGACCAGTCGGACCTGATCTACCGGACCGAGGTCGCCAAGTTCGAGGCGGTCGTCGACGACATCGAGGAGAAGCACCGCAAGGGGCAGCCGATTCTCGTCGGCACCACCTCCGTCGAGAAGTCCGAGTACCTCTCGCAGCAGCTCAGCAAGCGCGGCATCCAGCACGAGGTGCTGAACGCCAAGCAGCACGACCGGGAGGCGACGATCGTCGCCCAGGCCGGCCGCAAGGGCGCCGTCACCGTGGCGACCAACATGGCCGGCCGTGGTACGGACATCAAGCTCGGCGGCAACCCCGAGGACCTCGCCGAGGCGGAGCTGCGCCAGCGCGGCCTCGACCCGGAGGAGCACATCGAGGAGTGGGCGCACGCCCTGCCCGAGGCGCTCCAGCGGGCCGAGAAGGCCGTCAAGAACGAGAAGGACGAGGTCGAGAAGCTCGGCGGGCTCTACGTGCTGGGCACCGAGCGGCACGAGTCGCGGCGCATCGACAACCAGTTGCGCGGCCGTTCCGGCCGTCAGGGCGACCCGGGCGAGTCCCGCTTCTACCTCTCCCTCGGTGATGACCTGATGCGCCTGTTCAAGGCCCAGATGGTCGAGCGCGTGATGTCGATGGCGAACGTCCCGGACGACGTGCCGATCGAGAACAAGATGGTCACCCGCGCGATCGCCTCCGCCCAGTCGCAGGTCGAGCAGCAGAACTTCGAGACGCGGAAGAACGTCCTCAAGTACGACGAGGTCCTCAACCGCCAGCGTGAGGTCATCTACGGCGAGCGCCGCCGCGTCCTGGAGGGCGAGGACCTGCACGAGCAGGTGCAGCACTTCATGGACGACACCATCGACGCCTACGTCCAGGCCGAGACCGCCGAGGGCTTCCCGGAGGACTGGGACCTCGACCGGCTGTGGGGCGCCTTCAAGCAGCTCTACCCGTGCAACGTCACCGTCGAGGAGCTGGAGGAGGCGGCCGGCGACCGCGCCGGGCTGACCGCCGAGTTCATCGGCGACTCCATCAAGGACGACATCCACGACCAGTACGCGGCGCGTGAGGCGCAGCTCGGCTCCGAGATCATGCGTGAGCTGGAGCGCCGGGTCGTGCTGTCGGTCCTGGACCGCAAGTGGCGCGAGCACCTCTACGAGATGGACTACCTCCAGGAGGGCATCGGCCTGCGCGCCATGGCGCAGAAGGACCCGCTGGTCGAGTACCAGCGCGAGGGCTTCGACATGTTCACCGCCATGATGGAGGGCATCAAGGAGGAGTCCGTCGGCTACCTGTTCAACCTGGAGGTCCAGGTCGAGCAGCAGGTCGAGGAGGTCCCGGTCGAGGACACCAAGCCGGTGGCCGACCTGGAGAAGCACGACGCGGTGCCGGCGCAGGCGGGTTCCCGCCCGGAGATCCGCGCCAAGGGGCTCGACGTCCCGCAGCGGCGCAACCTCCACTTCTCCGCGCCGACGGTCGACGGCGAGGGCGGCACCATCGAGGGCGACTTCACCGAGGACGGCGAGCCGGTGCGCTCGGAGGCCGACGGCCTGACGCGTGCGGAGCGGCGCAAGCAGGCGCGGGGCCGGGGGCGTCGCAAGAAGTGACGGCCGCCGCGTAGCGGCTTGAGGGGCCGGACACCTGCGGGTGTCCGGCCCTTTGTCATGGGCGGGGTCTATGGGTGTCCGGCGCCTAGGTTCTGTCTCTTTGGTCAGGGGCGGGTCCAGATGAGGATGCCCGCGAGGTGGAGTGCGGCCTGGTAGGCGATCGCGAGCTTGTCGGTTCGCGTGGCCAGGCCGCGCCACTGCTTGAG
>NZ_JBIBAF010000035.1:0-17480 GCF_042899705.1 Streptomyces sp. NPDC013187
GCCCGGTTACATTCCGAACCCGGAAGCTAAGCCTTACAGCGCCGATGGTACTGCAGGGGGGACCCTGTGGGAGAGTAGGACGCCGCCGAACAATCTTTGGAAAGGACCCTTGGTCCCAGCGTTCAGCTGGGACCAAGGGTCCTTTTTGTTTTTGCAGTGCGCGCTGGGCACCCGGCTGCGCGAGAATGACTTGCGGTACCGAAGACAGGAGTCACCATGTCCACCAACTCTCCCGACGACCGACCGGAGCGCGACCAGCAGCGACGGGAGGGGGACCGGACCGACCGAAACGACCGCGGCGGTCAGCGCGGGGGCCGCGGAGACCGTGGAGGCTTCCGCCGCGACAACGACCGTGGCGGCAACGACCGTGGAGGATACGGGCGTCGTGAAGGCGACCGCGGCGACCGCGGCGATCGTCCCGACCGCGGTGAGCGTGGTGGCTTCCGGCGTGACGACAACCGTGGTGGTGGCTTCGGCCGGCGTGACGACCGTGACCGCGGTCCCCGTAGGGACGATCGTGACCGGGGTGGGTTCCGTCGGGACGACCGTGGTGAGCGTCCGCCCTTCCGCCGTGACGACCGGGACAACCGCGGTGAGCGTCGAGACGACCGCGACCGTGGTGGCTTCCGGCGTGACGACAACCGTGGTGGTGGCTTCGGCCGGCGTGACGACCGTGACCGCGGACCGCGCAGGGACGATCGTGACCGGGGTGGGTTCCGTCGGGACGACCGTGGTGAGCGTCCGCCCTTCCGCCGTGACGACCGGGACAACCACGGTGACCGCCCCGCCTTCCGGCGCGACGACCGGGACAACCGCGGTGACCGCCCCGCCTTCCGACGTGACGACCGGGACAACCGGGGTGAGCGCCCCGCCTTCCGCCGTGACGACCGCAGGGACGCCAGGCGTGACGACCGGCGTGGCGAGCGGCGCGACGGCGACCGCGGTGGGTTCCCCCGCCGCGACGACCGGGACCGTGGCGGCTTCCGCCGCGACGACAACCGCGACCGCGGCTTCCGCAGCGATGACCGGGACCGGCCGCGCGACGGCGACCGCGGTGACCGTGGCGGGTTCCGGCGCGACGACCGCGGTGGTTTCCGGGGCCGTGACGACCGCCGGGACGACCGCCGTGACGACCGTCGTGGGGACGACCGTCGTGGGGACGTCCGCCGCGGCGACGACCGTGGAGAGCGCGGTGGCTTCCGGCGCGACGACAGCGGCCGGGGTGGGCGCCCCGGATTCCGCCGCGAGGACGGCCCCCGTGCCGACCGCAGTGACTTCCGCAGGGACGACAACCGCGGCGACCGGGGCGACCGCGGTGGTTCCCGCGGCCGTGACGACCGTGGGCACGGGCCCCGGCGTGACGACCGCGGTGACCGCGGCTTCCGCCGCGACGGCGATCGGCGCGACGGCGACCGGGGTGGTTTCCGCGGCCGTGACGACCGGCGTGGCCCCGGCCGGTTCCGTGAGGAGCGCGAGCGGGACAGGGAGCCGATCAAGCGGCTGCCGATCCCCGAGGACGTCACGGGTGACGAGATCGACAAGGACGTACGGCAGGAGCTGCAGAGCCTGCCCAAGACACTCGCGGACGATGTCGCCAGGAACCTCGTGATGGTCGCGCGGCTCCTCGACGAGGACCCTGAGGGCGCCTACGGGTACTCCAGGGTGGCGTTGCGGCTGGCGTCGCGTGTCGCCGCCGTGCGGGAAGCCGCCGGATTCGCCGCGTACGCCAGCCAGAAGTACGGCGAGGCGCTGGCCGAGTTCCGGGCCGCCAAGCGGATGACCGGCAACATCGACCTGTGGCCCGTCATGGCCGACTGCGAGCGCGGGCTCGGCCGGCCGGAGAAGGCGCTGGACATGGCCGGGGCTCCCGAGGTGCACAAGCTCGACAAGGCCGGTCAGGTCGAGATGCGGCTCGTCGCGGCCGGTGCCCGGCGGGACATGGGGCAGCTGGACGCGGCCATCGTGACGCTGCAGAGCCCCGAACTGGCCGCCAACTCCGTGCAGCCGTGGACCGCGCGCCTGCGGTACGCCTACGCCGACGCGCTGCTCGCCGCCGGGCGGGAGAGCGAGGCGCGGGAGTGGTTCGCCAAGGCCGTCGAGGCCGACCGTGACGGCAGCACCGACGCCTCGGACCGGCTCGCCGAGCTGGACGGCGTGGAGTTCGTCGACGCCATGGTCGAGGACGAGGACGACGAGGCGCCGGCCCCGCTGAAGGCGAGCGAGGACGAGATCGTGAACAAGGACGAGATCGTGAACAAGGACGAGATCGTGAACAAGGACGAGATCGTGAACAAGGACGAGATCGTGAACGAGGACGAGGTCGAGAACAAGGACGAGGTCGAGAGCGACAAGGACTGACGTCCGCAGGAACGACTGACGTTCGCAGGAGAAGGGGCGGGACCCGGGCTGTGAGGCCTCGGGTCCCGCCCCTTCGTTCATGTCGGTGCGTCATGGCCGCGTCGTGTCGGCGCAGGCCCACGTCCTGTCAGAGGTCCAGCGCCCGCAGTACCAGGCCCGTCGCCGGTTTCGGGCCGAACGACGTCGACTTGCGGGGCATCGTCACGCCCTGGCGGGCCAGCTCGCGGACTACCTCCTCGCGGACCGGGTGCATCAGGACGGCCGTGCCGCCGTCGCGTTCCGCTTTCTCCACTGTCGCCGCCGTGTCGTGGATGTAGGAGATGTGGGCGGGGGAGTCCTCGGAGATGCGCCAGACATGTTCGAGGAGCGTGGCGTGCAGGACCGTCGCGTCCAGGGTGCGCCAGGCCGCGGGGCGGTCGGCGGGGATCGTACGGGCCAGCAGGTCCGGGTCCGGGTGGTCGACGAGGTGGAAGGCGCCGTCGCCGGCCAGCAGGAACGCGTTGCCGGCGCACGCCGCGTCGGCCAGTGTGTCCAGGGCCGCGCCGAGTGGGACGTCGAGGCGGCGCACGCGGAAGTGTCCCTCCAGGGCGGCCACGGCATCGGCGACCGGCAGATCGTGCAGCAGGCGGTGGATGGCGCGGACCCGGAGGGGGTAGCGGGCCGTGTCGACGAGGAGGACAAGGCCGTGGTCCCACGGGCTGGGGGAGGGGTGCTCCGCGCGGAGGCGGCGGTAGGTCGCCCAGCGGTGGTGGCCGTCGGCGATCAGGGCCTGGTGCCGGCCGAGGTCGGTCTGGATCGTGGCCAGATCCTCGGGGGCGGTGACCGACCACAGGCGGTGGCGGAAGCCGTCCTCGGTGGTGGTGGCCAGGAGCGGCGGCCGGTCGGCGGTGCGCTCGATCAGATCCGCCGTGGCGGTCGTCGAGCCGTCGCCCCGGTAGGTGAGCAGGAGGGGTTCTAGGTTGGCCGAGGTGGCCCGCATGAGGGCCGCGCGGTCGGCGACGATGTGCGGCATGACGTCCTCGTGCGGCAGCACCAGCCGCTCCGCCGGGTCCGACACGCGCAGGGCGCCGATGATGCCACGTTGCAGCATGCCGTCGCCGTCCTGCTGCTCGTAGACGTAGAGGCCCGGTTCCGGGTCGGTGGTCAGGACGCCCTCGGACAGCCAGCGGCGCAGGGTGTCGGCGGCCCGTTCGTTGCGGGCGCTGGGTGTGGCGGCCTGGGGGAGGATCAGCCGGACGATGTTGTGCGGGTCGGCGGATTCGAGGTGGTGCAGGCCGTCGGGGCGCACCACGACGTCGTACGGCGGGGATGTGACGGCGGCAAGGCTGCCGACCCGGTCGGGGTCGTAACGAAGGCCTCGGAACGGGGTGAGTTCCAGGCCTCGGTGCGTCGTTGCCTCCGAGTGACCTGCTGTGTTCATCCCGGCATCGTACGGCTGTCGGTGGCATGGGGGATGATCGGGGGAAAGCCGTCGAACGAGGAGCGATGCGGGATGAGCCGAAGCGTCAGGACGAGGCCCGAGGGCAGTGGGCAGGCCCTGAGCGAGGCGTACGACACGGCGCTGCTCGATCTGGACGGCGTGGTGTACGCGGGCGGGAGCGCGATCGCGCACGCGGTCGAGTCGCTGGCCACGGCCCGGGAGGGCGGGATGCGCCTGGCGTACGTGACGAACAACGCGCTGCGGACCCCGGACACCGTGGCCGGGCATCTGACGGAGTTGGGGATACCGACGGGCGCGCAGGACGTCATCACCTCGGCGCAGGCGGTCGCGCGGCTGATCAGCGAGCAGGTGCCGCAGGGCGCCCGGGTGCTGGTGATCGGCGGTGAGGGGCTGCGGGTCGCGCTGCGCGAGCGGGGGCTGGTGCCCGTGGAGTCGGCGGATGACGATCCGGCGGCGGTGGTGCAGGGGTTCGGCGGGGCCGATCTGCCGTGGGGCCGGTTCGCCGAGGCGTCCTACGCGGTGGCCCGGGGCGTGCCGTGGTTCGCCTCCAACACCGACCTGACGATTCCGAGCGGGCGGGGTATCGCTCCGGGCAACGGCGCCGCGGTGGAGGTCGTCCGGATCGCCACGGGTGCGGAGCCTCAGGTCGCGGGCAAGCCGTTGCCCCCCATGCACCGGGAGACCATTCTGCGGACCGGGGCGCAGCGGCCGTTGGTGGTCGGGGACCGGCTGGACACGGACATCGAGGGCGCGTTCAACGGGGAGGTCGACTCGCTGCTCGTTCTGACCGGTGTGACCGACGGCGCGCAGCTGCTGGCCGCGCCGCCGCAGCACCGGCCGACGTATGTGGACGCCGATCTGCGCGGGATGCTCGCCGGTCAGCCGGAGGTCGTCGAGGTGGGCGAGGGCGGCTTCCGGTGCGGTGGCTGGACGGCGACGGCCGGGGCGGACCGGCTGGAGCTCGACGGGGAGGGCGAGGCGCTGGACGGGCTGCGCGCGCTGTGTGCCGTGGCGTGGACGGCGGCCGGTGAGGGCGCGTGCGGGCTGGACGGAGAGAAGGCGCTGGCGCGGCTGGGTCTCTGAGCGTCTGTCAGCGCCCGGGCCGGGTACCCGAGGCGGGGCCGGGCATCCGAATCTTGCTCAGATGCGAGGGTAGGCTAACCTAACCTGCGTGTTGGTCGAGAGTCCCCCTGAACAGCGCGCGGAGACCGCCCCCGCGCCCCCGACCCGACGGGCGGTGCGAGCCTTCGGGCTGCTCCTGGCCGTCGCGATCCTGGTGCTCGTCGCGCTGGCGAGTATCGCGATCGGAGCGAAAGAGCTGTCCCTCGGGCAGGTCTGGCACGGCTTGTTCGAGGACTCGGGAACCTACGGCGACGTCGTCGTGGCGGAGCGGCTGTCGCGGACCCTGCTCGGGCTGCTCGCCGGCGCCGCGCTCGGTCTGGCCGGGGCGGTCCTGCAGGCCCTCACACGCAACCCGCTGGCCGATCCCGGACTGCTCGGCATCAACGCGGGCGCTTCCGCCGCGGTCGTCACGGCCATCACGTACTTCGGGGTCACCTCGCTCACCGGCTACGTGTGGTTCGCGTTCTTCGGGGCCGCCGCGGTCGGGGCGCTGGTCTGGTTCCTCGGCGGCAGCCGGGGCGCCACGCCGGTACGGCTCGCGCTCGCCGGTACGGCCGTCAGCGCGGCGCTGTACGGCTACCTCCAGGCCGTGATGATCACGGACGAGGCGGCGCTCGGCAAGATGCGCTTCTGGACGGTCGGTTCGCTTGCCTCGGCGACGAACTCGACCATCACGCAAGTCCTGCCCTTCCTGCTGACCGGCACGGCCCTGGCCCTGGCTCTGGCCCGGCCGCTGAACGCGATGGCCATGGGCGACGACACCGCCAAGGCCCTCGGTGCCAACCTCAACCGCACGCGGGCGCTGTCGATGCTGGCGGCGACGGTGCTGTGCGGGGCCGCGACCGCCGCCTGCGGGCCGATCGTTTTCGTCGGTCTGATGGTGCCGCACGTGGTGCGCTCGTTCACCGGGCCCGACCTGCGCTGGATCCTGCCGTACGCGGCGATCCTGTCGCCCGTGCTGCTGCTCGGCGCCGATGTCATCGGCCGGATCGTGGCCCGCCCTTCGGAGCTCCAGGTGGGCATCGTCACCGCGATCCTCGGCGGGCCGGTGTTCATCTTTCTCGTACGACGGCGGAGGACGGCGCAGCTGTGAAGACCACCAACCGTGCCGTGCGGACGCCGGGCGGCCTCTCGGTACGCCTGGACGTGCGGGCCCTGACTGTCGTGCTCCTGCTGCTCGTCGCGGCGCTCGTGGCGAGTGTCGTGCTCATCGGCACCGGCGACTTCCCGATCCCGGCCGCCGACGTGCTGCGGACGCTGGCCGGCGAGGGCAATCCGGGTCAGGAGTTCATCGTCAACGAGCTGCGGCTGCCGCGGGTCCTGGTCGGGCTGCTGGTCGGCGCCTCGCTGGGACTGGGCGGCGCGCTGTTCCAGGCCATCTCCCGCAACCCGCTGGGCAGTCCGGACGTGCTCGGCCTCGGGCAGGGGGCGACGGCCGGCGCGCTCACGGTGATCGTGCTGACGTCCGGCAGTGCCAACCAGGTCGCCGTCGGGGCGCTGGTGGGCGGCCTGGTGACCGGCCTCGCCATCTACGTGCTCGCCTGGAAGCGGGGCGTGCACGGCTACCGGCTGGTCCTGGTCGGTATCGGCGTCTCCGCGATCGTCACGGCGGTCAACGGCTATCTGCTCACCAAGTCGGACATCGTGGACGCGGCCCGTGCGGTGGTGTGGATGACCGGGTCCCTCGACGGCCGGGACTGGGACCAGGTGTGGCCGCTGCTCGCGCTGACCGCAGTCCTGGTGCCGCTCGTCCTGGTCAACGCGCGCGGGCTGCGGATGATGGAGATGGGCGACGACGTGTCGTACGCCCTCGGGGTGCGGGTCGAGCGGGTGCGGCTGCTGCTCATGGTGGCGGCCGTGCTGCTCACCGCGTCCGCCACCGCCGCGGCCGGTCCCGTCAGCTTCGTGGCGCTCACCGCGCCGCAGCTGGCCCGGCGCCTGACCCGCTCGCCCGGGCCGAACCTGCTGTCCTCGCTCTGCATGGGCGCGGCCCTGCTGGTCGTCGCCGACTGGGTTTCACAGCGTGCCTTCGGGGCCGAGCAGCTGCCCGTGGGTGTGGTCACCGGCGTGCTCGGCGGTGTCTACCTGCTGTGGCTGCTGGTCAGCGAGCGCCGGGCGGGCCGGATATGAGGGCGGGCAAGCGCGCCGAGAGCAGTACCGGCAGCGGCGCCGAGAGCAGTACCGGCAGCGGACTGAACAACCAAGGGAGCACTGTGAACCGCCTGTCCGCCGAGAACGTCACCCTCGCCTACGACCAGCGGGTCATCGCCGAGCAGCTGTCGGTGGAGATACCCGACCGGTCGTTCACGGTGATCGTCGGCCCCAACGCGTGCGGCAAGTCGACGCTGCTGCGGGCGCTGTCGCGGATGCTCAAGCCGAGTGTCGGCCGGGTGCTGCTCGACGGGCAGGTCATCCAGTCCATGCCCGCGAAGAAGGTGGCGCGGACCCTCGGTCTGCTGCCCCAGTCGTCGATCGCGCCCGACGGCATCACCGTCGCCGACCTGGTCGGCCGCGGCCGCTACCCGCATCAGGGCATCCTGCGCCAGTGGTCGACGGAGGACGAGCGGGTCGTCCAGGAGTCCATGCGGCAGACGGGCGTCGCCGAGCTCGGCGACCGTTACGTCGACGAGCTCTCCGGCGGTCAGCGTCAGCGCGTGTGGATCGCCATGGCCCTCGCCCAGCAGACGCCGCTGCTGCTGCTCGACGAGCCGACGACGTACCTGGACATCCAGCACCAGATCGACGTCCTGGACCTGTGCGCGGAGCTGCACGAGGAGCAGGGGCGCACGCTCGTCGCCGTGCTGCACGACCTGAACCACGCCGCCCGCTACGCCACCCACCTCATCGCCCTGCGCGAGGGCCGGGTCATCGCCGAGGGCGCGCCGAAGGACATCGTCACGGCCGGGCTGGTCGAGGAGGTCTTCGGGCTGCGCTGCCAGGTCATCGACGACCCGGAGACGGGCACACCGCTGGTCGTGCCTGCGGCCCGCAAGGCCCGCGTTCAGAGCGCGGTCGGCAAGCTCGCGGCTACAGAAGCTTCCTGAGCTGGAGCAGGTCACGCACACCGGCGTGCAGCTTCACCCGGCCCGAGCCCCAGGCCTTGGCGAAGCTCAGCTCGCCGCCGACCAGCGCGACCAGGTCGTCGCCGGTCATGGCGAGTCTGATCTCGGCCTTGCCGGGGGGCGGTCCCTGCACGGTGTCGTGCACCTCGATCCGCCCGCCTCGCATGCGGCCGAGGAAGGTGACGTCGAGGTCCGTGATGTGGCAGCTCACCGAGCGGTCCAGGGCCGCGGCGTCGCGGACGTCCCCTTCGGCGCGCTGCATGTTGTCCGAAAGCTTGTCGAGTGCGCTGCGGCACTCCTCGATCGTGGCCATCGCGGTCGACGGTACCGCAGCGGTTCGCGGTAGCGTCGGGGCATGGACCACGCAGTTCCCGAGACCCCGCCGGCGGCGGAGGAGGAGCCGGCGTACGAACCCGCCGGCCCCGCTCCCCTGAACGTGCCCCGCACGCCCACCGGTGACGCCGAGGTGGACGCCGCCCTGGACCGGCTCGGCGACGCGGACCACCTCGCCACGGACGGGCATCTCGAGGTGTACGAGGATGTACACCGGGGGCTGCGCGACGCGCTCACCGCGCTCGACGTACGCCCGGGACCTCCGGTGCCCCCGACACCGCCTGGACCTAGGAGCTGAACCGAACGTGGCAGGAGTCGCACGTCGCCGTCTGGACGCGGAGCTGGTCCGCCGGAAGCTCGCGCGCTCGCGTGAGCACGCCGCGCAGCTGATCGCCGCGGGGCGGGTGTCCGTCGGCAAGACCGTCGCGACGAAACCGGCCACGCAGGTGGAGACCGCGGCCGCGATCCTGGTGGCCGAGGACGACAGCGACCCCGACTACGTCTCGCGCGGCGGTCACAAGCTGGCCGGCGCGCTCGCGGTGTTCGGGCCGCAGGGACTGGCCGTCGAGGGGCGCAGGGCGCTCGACGCCGGCGCGTCCACCGGCGGTTTCACCGACGTCCTCCTCCGGGCGGGCGCCGCCCACGTCGTCGCCGTGGACGTCGGATACGGACAACTCGCGTGGTCCCTCCAGAAGGATGAACGCGTCACCGTCAAGGACCGTACGAACGTACGCGAGTTGACGCTTGAAGCGATCGATGGGGAGCCAGTGGATCTTGTCGTGGGGGATTTGTCCTTCATCCCGCTCGGGCTGGTCCTGCCCGCCCTGGTGCGGTGCGTGAAACCGGACGCCGACCTGGTGATGATGGTCAAACCGCAGTTCGAGGTCGGTAAGGAGCGCCTCGGCAGCGGGGGAGTGGTCCGCAGCACCCAGCTGCGGGCCGAAGCGGTACGGGGGGTGGCCGAGAAGGCCTGGGGGCTGGGGCTCGGGGTGAAGGGCGTGACGGCCAGTCCGCTGCCCGGGCCGTCGGGGAATGTCGAATACTTCTTGTGGCTGCGGTCCGGGGCACCGGCTCTGGACCCGGCCGAGGCAGACCGTGCAGTGGCGGAGGGGCCGCGTTGACCGAGAACCGAGCTCGTACTGTTTTCCTGCTCGCCCACACGGGACGGCCCGCAGCCGTGCGCAGTGCGGAGCTCGTCGTGAAGGGGCTGCTGCGCTCCGGTCTCGGGGTGCGCGTCCTGGAGGCCGAGGCACGCGACCTGCCGCTGCCGGCGGAGGTCGAGCTGGTGAAGGAGGCCACTCCCCAGTGCCTCGACGGGTGTGAGCTGCTGATCGTGCTGGGCGGCGACGGCACGCTGCTGCGCGGCGCCGAGTTCGCCCGGGCGTCGGGCGTGCCGATGCTCGGCGTCAACCTCGGGCGCGTCGGGTTCCTCGCGGAGGCCGAGCGGGACGACCTCGACAAGGTCGTCGACCGGGTGGTGACCAAGGCGTACGAGGTCGAGGAGCGGATGACCGTCGACGTCGTGGTGCATCAGAACGGTGACATCGTGCACACGGACTGGGCGCTGAACGAGGCGGCCGTGCAGAAGGTGTCCGCCGAGCGGATGCTGGAGATCGTCCTGGAGATCGACGGACGGCCGGTCACGGGCTTCGGCTGCGACGGGATCGTGTGTGCCACGCCCACGGGGTCGACGGCGTACGCCTTCTCGGCGGGCGGGCCGGTGGTGTGGCCGGAGGTCGAGGCGCTGCTCATGGTGCCGATCTCCGCGCACGCGCTGTTCGCGAAGCCGCTCGTGACATCGCCGGATTCCGTGTTGGCTGTGGAGGTTCTGCCACACATTCCGCCGGGTGTGCTGTGGTGTGACGGGCGGCGGACGGTGGAGTTGCCGGCCGGGGCGAGGGTGGAGGTGCGGCGGGGGGCTGTGCCGGTGCGGCTGGCCCGACTGCATCACGCTTCGTTCACGGACCGGCTGGTGGCGAAGTTCGCGCTGCCTGTTTCCGGGTGGCGGGGGGCTCCTCACTAGCGGTTCGTGGGGGGTGGTGTGCGCTTCGTCGGCGGGTGCGGGTGGATTGTGGCTGGTCGTGCCCACGCGGCGGAGCCGCAGATTGACACGCCCCGCGCCCCTGAAGAAGGGGCGCTACCACTCTCGTGGGTGACAAGGGCAGGCCAGTCGCAATCCTTGGCCCGGACCTCGTAAGGTCGTGTCCGTGTTGGAGGAGATGCGGATACGGTCGCTGGGCGTGATCGACGACGCCGTCGTCGAGCTGTCGCCCGGGTTCACCGCGGTCACCGGTGAGACGGGTGCGGGCAAGACCATGGTGGTCACCAGCCTGGGGTTGCTGCTGGGCGGGCGGGCCGACCCCGCGCTCGTGCGGATCGGGGCCGGCAAGGCCGTAGTGGAGGGGCGGATCACCGTTCCCCACGACGCCACGGCCGCGGTGCGCGCCGAGGAGGCCGGGGCCGAGCTGGACGACGGGGCCCTGCTGATCAGCCGTACCGTCTCCGCCGAGGGGCGCTCGCGGGCGCACCTGGGCGGGCGCAGCGTGCCCGTGGGCGTGCTCGCCGAGCTCGCCGACGAGCTGGTGGCCGTGCACGGGCAGACCGACCAGCAGGGGCTGCTCAAGCTGTCCCGGCAGCGGCAGGCGCTCGACCGGTACGCGGGCGACGCGGTCGCCGGGCCGCTGGCCAAGTACGGCGAGGCCTACAAGCGGCTGCGAGCCGTGGCCGCCGAGCTCGACGAGATCACCACCCGGGCGCGGGAGCGGGCCCAGGAGGCCGACCTGCTGCGCTTCGGGCTCGACGAGATCGCCGCCGTGGAGCCCCGGGCCGGTGAGGACGTGGAGCTGGCCGAGGAGGCCGAGCGGCTCGGGCACGCCGAGGCGCTGGCGTCCGCCGCGGCGGCCGCGCACGCCGCCCTCGCGGGCAACCCGGAGGACCCGGAGGGCGTCGACGCCGGGACGCTCGTGGCGGGCGCCCAGCGGGCCCTGGACGCCGTACGGTCGCACGACTCGGCGCTGGCCGCGCTCGCCGACCGCGTCGGGGAGATCGGGATCCTGCTGCGCGACGCGGCGGGCGACCTGGCGGGGTACGCCGACGATCTGGACGCCGATCCGCTGCGGCTCGCGGCCGTCGAGGAGCGGCGGGCCGCGCTCACCGGGCTGACGCGCAAGTACGGCGAGGACATCGCCACCGTGCTGGCCTGGGCCGAGCAGAGTGCCGCGCGGCTCACCGAACTCGACGGCGACGACGAGCGGATCGGTGAGCTGACCGCCGAGCGGGACGCGCTGCGGTCGGAACTGGGTGGGCTGGCGCAGGCGTTGACGGATGCCCGGACGGAGGCCGCCGAGCGGTTCGCCGCCGCCGTGACCGCCGAACTGGCCTCGCTCGCCATGCCGCACGCGCGGGTGTCCTTCGACATCCGGCAGACCGAGGACCCCGACGGCGTCGAGGTGGGCGGCCGTCCGGTCGCCTACGGACCCGCGGGCGCCGACGAGGTCGAGCTGCTGCTGGCCCCTCACCCGGGCGCGCCGCCCCGGCCGATCGCCAAGGGCGCGTCCGGCGGTGAGCTGTCGCGGGTGATGCTGGCCGTGGAGGTCGTGTTCGCGGGGACGGATCCCGTGCCGACGTACCTCTTCGACGAGGTCGACGCCGGCGTCGGCGGCAAGGCGGCGGTCGAGATCGGGCGGCGGCTCGCACGGCTGGCGAAGACCGCGCAGGTCGTGGTCGTGACGCATCTGCCGCAGGTGGCCGCTTTCGCCGACCGGCAGCTGCTGGTCGAGAAGACCAACGACGGGTCGGTGACCCGCTCCGGCGTCAAGGTCCTCGAAGGCGAGGACCGGGTCCGGGAGCTGTCCCGCATGCTCGCCGGCCAGGAGGACTCCGAGACGGCCCGGGCGCACGCGGAGGAGCTGCTCGCGGCGGCCAGGGCGGACGCCTAGCCGGGAGCGGTGCCACCGGCGGTGGCACGGCAAGGGCCGGGCGGGTCGCCCGAATTCACTCGTGTGGGTGACCCGGCCCGGTGCACACCCCCGATGCCGCGCCCCCGCTGTCGCATCGCGGGGGTTCCGGCGTTCCCGGAACCCCCTTGTGTCCTGGCATCCTTGGCGGAGTACGCGTGCGAAACCGCGTCGTGACCGCCCGACCCGAACCAGGAGCCCGGCCACGTGACCCCCGTGAGCAGCCACTCACCGCACGGCCAATTGCCGCTGCGCACCGTGCAGGTGCTGGGCGGAGGCAATGCCGCCAGCAGTGCGCATGTGCGCTCGCTGGCCGCGGGGCTCGTCGCGCGGGGCGTGAAAGTCACGGTGTGCGCCCCTTACGAGGCCGATCGCGCCTATGACTTCAGCGGAGTCGGCGCCGACCACGTGCACGTGCCGCGCAGCAGCGACCCGGTGTCGGTGGCGGCCCTGCGCGCGGCCTGCGCGCACGCCGATCTGGTGCACGCGCACGGGCTGCACGCCTCCTTCCGTACCGTCCTCGCCCTCAGTGGTCGGCGCGTGCGCACCCCGCTGGTGGTGACGTGGCACGACCGGGCGCATGCCGACGGGGCCCGTGCCCATATGCTGCGGGTGCTGGAGCGCAGGGTCGTGAAGGCGGCCACCGTGGTGCTGGGGACGACCTCGCCGCTCGTGGACCGGGCCCGGCTCACCGGCGCGCGGGACGCCCGGCTCGCGGCCGTCGCGCTGCCCGGCCCCCGCAGCCCCCGTGAACCCGACGATCCCGACCGGCTGCGGCCCAAGGTGCGCGCCGAACTCGGCGCCATCGGCAGGCCGTTGCTGATGGCCGTCGGCTCCCTGGAACGGCACCGCGGGTACGACGTGCTGCTGGACGCCGCGCGCGCCTGGCGCCGCCTCGATCCCGTGCCGCTGGTCGTGATCGCCGGGGAGGGGCCGCTGCGCGGTGAACTCCAGGTCCGGATCGAGGAGGAGGGGCTGCCCGTTCGGCTCATCGGGCGGCGCGACGACATCACCGACCTGCTCGCCGCGGCCGACCTCGCCCTGCTGCCGAGCCGCTGGGAGGCCCGCTCCGTCCTCGCCCAGGAGGCCCTCCACGCGCGCGTGCCGCTCGTCGCGACGGAGGTCGGCGGCATCCCCGAACTCGTCGGCGACGCGGCCGAACTCGTCCCCTACGGCGACGCGAAGGCCCTGGCCGACGCCGTCGTACGGCTGCTCGACGACCCGGCGCGCCGGGAACTGCTGGCGGCCAAGGGCGCCCATCAGGCCGCCACCTGGCCCACCGAGGACGAGACGGTCGCCCAAGTGCTGAGCGTGTACGACGAGCTGACGCAGCCCCGCCCCCTCGCGTAGAGCCCTACGGGACGTGTCTGCGGGCCCGCAGGGCCAGGCTCAGGGCCAGGACCGTCTGCGGGTCGTCGAGGTCCGTGCCCAGCAGCTCCCCGATGCGGGCCAGGCGGTTGTACAGGGTCTGCCGGTTCAGGTGCAGCTCCCGGGCCGTCTCCGCCTTGCGTCCCGCGTGGGCGAGGTAGGTCGTCAACGTGGGCAGCAGCGGCGGCCGGGAACGACGGTCGTGTTCCAGCAGCGGGCCGAGGGCGCGGTCGACGAAGGCCGCCAGGTCCGGATGGTCGCGCAGCCGCCACAGCAGCAGGTCGATGTCGAGCCGGCGGGCGTCGTACCAGGGCCGGTCCGGCAGGCCCTGGGCCGCCGTGGCCGTCTCGGCCGCGTGCCGCAGGCCCCCGGCCGCCGCCGGCCAGCCGCCGGCCGTCCCCACGACCACCACGGGCTGCTGCCCGCCCGGACGCGGTATCCCGGCCCGGCCCACACCGGCCCGCAGCGCCGCAGCGACCCGGTCCGCGACCGCCGCCCGCTCCGACTCCGCGCGCAGCCCGAGCAGCACCAGCACGCGGCCCTCCAGCGGCCGCACGCCGAGCAGCACCGGCACGCCCACCGAGGCCAGCTCCTCGGAGATCGCCCGGGCCGGTACCGCCCAGCCTCCGCCACCCGGGGACAGGGCTTCCCCGAGCCGCATGACCACCGGCAGCAGTGGCCCCTCGCCCGGCCGGAAGCCCAGCACGCGGGCCTGCGCCGGGGCGTCCTCCGCCGTCACCCGGCCTTCGGCGAGGTCGGTGAGGAAGTCGCCCCGCCCGCGCGCCGCCAGCTCCTCCTCCTGGCGCGCCTGCATCAGCACCACGGCCAGGATGCCGGCGGCCCGCTCGGCCGCCATCCGGTGCACCGGCGCCAGGGGAGTGCGCACCGGCAGCAGGACGAGACGCGCCCGGACGCCCCCGCTGCCGGGCCCGCCGCCCGGCACATCCACCAGGACCGACCCTCCGAGCGGCGGCTCGTCCTTGTGCTGGCCGCGCAGCCCCTCCCACACCTGGAGCGGGTCCGCGCCCTCGGGACCGGCCCCGGCGGCGTACAGCAACTGGCCGTCCGCCGTCTCCAGGAACACGGGGTTGCCGGCGAAGTCGGCCAGGATGCCGAGGACCTGGGGTACCCCGCCGCCGCCCAGCACGGCCTGCGTACACCGCCGGTGCACCTCCTCGGCCCGCTGCAGCAGGGCGTAGTGGCCGTTGACGATCTCGGTGTGCACCTCCTCCGTGACCGTGACGAACGCCACCTCGCGGTGCAGCTGGACCAGCGGCAGCCCGGCCGCTCGCGCCGTGTCGACGAGGGCGGCGGGCAGCCGGGTGAAGCGCGGTCCGAGCTCCACGACCAGGGCCGCGATGCCGCGCTCCGCCAGGGTGCGCACGAACGCCCGCTGTTCGCCGGGCCGGGTGCCGAGACCGTAGCCCGTGGTCAGCAGCAGCTCTCCGCCCTTGAGCAGCGAGGCGATGTGCGGCACCTCGCCCGCGTGCACCCAGCGCACGGTCCGCCCGAGCCGCTCGGCGCCCGCAAGCACCTCGGGCAGCCCGCTGCGCAGCCCCGGCAGCTCCAGCGCCCGCCGCACGGTGATCCCGGCGCCCTGGGTGTCGTGCGCGCTGTCCGTCCCGCTGTCCATGTGCCGGACGCTACCCGCGCGGGTGCCCCGCGGACATCTCCGGAGGGGCAGCGGGACGATCACCGACCGGATCCCGTCGTGGAGCGCCCCGGATTACGGGGTGACCGGCCGGGTAGGGCGCCGTCATGGACATGAGCGTGGTGGCGGTGGGGCGGGAGGACGACAGTCCGGTCGAGGAGCCGTTGCGGGTCGCGGTGCTCGCCGACCGGCTCGGGTACCGGGAGGTGTGGGCGGGCGAGGGAGCCACGTGGGACTCGTTCGTCCTGGCCGCGGCGATCGGCGCGGCCACCGAGCAGGTCGCGCTGACCGCCGGGCCCGTGCCGGTGTCGGTGCGGGACCCGCTCACGATCGTGCGGGGCGCCGCCTCGGCCGCGGCCGTCACCGGCCGGCCCGTCGGCGTCGCCCTGGGCACCTCCAGCAAGCGCGTCGTCGAGGGCGTGCACGGCAGGCCGCGCACCCGGCCCGCCGCCGCCCTCGCGGAGTCGGCGGCGGCCGTGCGGAAGCTGATGCACAGCGTGCCCGGAGAGCCGATCGTGCCCGGCAGCGGCTTGCTCCGACGGCTCCCGCCGCCCGGAGGCATGGTCACCGTCGCGGCGTTCGGGGAGCGGGCGGTGGCCGCGGCCGTCGCGCACGCCGACCGGATGCTGCTCGACCTCGTCTCGCCCGAGCAGGTCCGCATGCTGCGGGCCAGGATGCTCGCGGCGGCCGAGAAGGCGGGCCGTACACCGCCGCGGCTGGCCGCCTGGCTGCCCGCCGCCGTCGACCCGGAGCCGGAGTCGCTCACCCAGGTCCTGCGCAGCGTCGTGGGCTACCTCGCCGTGCCGGGTTACAGCGACATGTTCGTCGACGCGGGGTTCGCCGCCGTCGTCGAGCTGGCCGCCAAGGGCGCCGACCCGGACACCCTGCTGCGGGCCCTGCCGCCCGAGGCCGCCGGCACGGTCGCCCTGGTCGGCGACACGGACACCGTCCGCGCCCGCATCGCCGCCTACGCCGAGGCCGGACTCGACGAGATCGCCCTGCTCCCGGCCACGGCCGGCGACCCCGCGGGAGAGCGCACGCTCACGGCCCTCAGGCCGGAGTGACACGCGGGGTGCAGTTCGGTCCTCGGTCCACCGTGGCACGCCGGGTGCAGCTCGGTCCTTGGTTCACCGTGGCACTCCGGTGCACGCTCGGCCCTCGCACTGCGGTGGCACTCCGGGTGCACGCTCATGGCCCTTCGAGCCGCAGTGGCCTCCCGGGAGCCTCGCCGCTGTGGGTTCCTTCGCTGTTGGCCACCGGCTGGGGCCGTGCGCTCCAGGTTCAGATGCGGATCGCTTCCGCGAGCCGATCCGGCGTGCGGGTGGACAGATGGATGCCGGGGGTGGGGCCCCCGGGGGCGACGACCACGACGCGGACCGGGCGGTGATGACGCTGCGGGTCATGGGGAAACGTCGAGACCTCGGTGCGGGGGGAAAGCGCATGAGGATGTCATCGCGGCCGGCTTCGGCTTCCTGGGGCGACATGTCGCCGCACTGCTGAAGGGCGACCTGTTCGCCCGCCTCGACGGGGTGTTCGGTGAGCCGGTGGACGTCCTGATCCACCTCACCTCCGCTGCCCCGTCCGAACGGGAAGTGGATTTTCGACCTCGGCTGATCGTCAACGTCGTGGGCTACGCGCCGGGGCAGGTGAGCGCCACAACGGCGGGCCGCGCGGAGGCCGGAAGCGGCCGACCCGCGCGCTGCTCGAATCCGCCCGGGCACAGTCGGCGGCCGGCGGCCCGGCAGCACGGGTGGTGTCCACCGGTAGCGTCGCAATCCATGGCGGCCACCCGATGCGGCCGCTGCCAGCCGCTGGTCATTGCGTCGGCCCTGCTCACACCGCGCTCGAGTCACGGGACGCAGAACCCCGAGGTAGTCCTCGTTGACCGGGGCAGACCTGTCCGCGGCATCCCTCGACCCGCGTGTAGGTGTGTGGCGGCACCCAGCGTGGCTCTCTGCTTGTAGTGCACCGCTGCCCTTACGGTGCTTCGCAGCGCGGTCCTCAAGGCATCGAGGAGATGTGTCGTCTGGGCAGGTTGCCCTCGCGAGATGTCCCGACGACGAGAGCAATCTGCGCCATCGGGGCTAGTGACCCGAGTCGGAGATTCGTCGGCAGTAAGCGGCTACCTTGTCGAGGATCTCGTCCGCGCTCTTCGTCCAGATGAACGGCTTGGGGTGTTCGTTCCAGTC
>NZ_JBIBAF010000036.1:0-9703 GCF_042899705.1 Streptomyces sp. NPDC013187
GCGTCCACCCCCGACGCCGCCAGATCCCACAACCCCTCCGGCGACGACACCCCGCCCGGGAACCGGCACCCCATCCCCACGATCGCGATCGGCTCATGCCTGGCCGACTCGGTCCGGCGGATCTGCTCGCGGGCCTCGTGCAGGTCGGTCATGGCGCGACGGAGGTAGACGCGGAGCTTCTCTTCGTTGGTGGCAGGCGTTTCGGAAGACATGGTGCTGTTCTCCAGGGGTGTGGGGCGGGCGGGGCGGGAGAGCAGTGGCGGCAAGCGGGCTCTGGGCTACATCGATCGGAAGTCGCTGTCGAAGAGGTCGAAGAGCTCGTCGTCGGTGCTGGCGGCGAGGCGTTCGCCGACCGACTGCTCGTCGGGGCCCTGCCCGTCGTGACCGTTCGAGCCGTTGACCGGCCGGACGCCGGCCACCGGCGGGGCGAGCGTGCCGAGCAGCTCCTGAAGGCGTTCCGCGACGTGGGCCCGGCCGTTGTCGTCGGTGACAGCGGTGACCAGTCCGTCCCGGATCCGGTCGAGTGCCTCCAGAACGGCCGGGACGTCCGCGGGAAGTTCCTGGCCGCCCTTCGGCAGTTCCTGTTCCAGGTGGTCGACGAGCGCCGCCGGCGTCGGATGGTCGAAGACCAGCGTGGCGGGAAGCCTCGTTCCGGTGACGGCGGTGAGCCGGTTGCGGAGTTCGACGGCGGTGAGGGAGTCGAATCCGGCTTCCTTGAAGGAGAATTGGAGTTGGACGCGTTGGGCGTCCGCGTGCCCGAGCACCGAGGCGATCTCGGTGCGCACGAGCTCCCTGATGACGGCGAGCCGCTCGCCGCGCGGCTTCCCGGCGAGCTGTTCGGCCAGGGTGCCGGATGCCGCGGCCGTGGTCGGGGGCTCCTGGCCCGCCGCAGGGTCCGGCGTGCCCGCACCGGACGAGGGGCCGGCATCGGCGGACGGGGGCACCAGGGCGTGCAGCACTTCGGGTACCACGCCTGCATGTACGGTGCTGCGGACCGAACGAGCACGCAGGCCGTTCAGGTCTAGGCGGATCGGCAGCAACACGGCCTCGGTCCTGGAGGGGGCGCAGGCCTCGTCGAACAGTTCCAGTGCCTCGGCGGGGTCGAGGGGCAGGATGCCGGAACGGCGCAGCCGTGCGAGGTCGGCGGCGGCCAGGCTCGCTCCCATGCCGTCGGCCCCTGCGCCACCGCCGTCGCCGTCACCGCCCCCGCCCCACAGGCCCCAGGCCAGGGATACGGCGGGCAGGCCCTGTGCTCGCCGCCAGGCGGCGAACGAGTCGAGGAAACTGTTGGCGGCCGCGTAGCCGGACTGGCCGGGACTGCCGAGGGTTCCCGCAGCCGAGGAGAAGAGGACGAAGGCGGACAGGTCCAGTTCACGGGTCAGTTCGTGCAGGTGGGTGACCGCGTCGGCCTTGGCCCGCAGGACTGCCGAGACCCGTGGGAGGGTCTGCGCCGTGACGATGCCGTCATCCAGCACACCGGCGGTGTGCACGACAGCGGTGAGCGGGTGCGCGGCGGGGACGGCGGCCAGGACGCTTTCGAGCGCCGAGCGGTCGGCGGCGTCGCAGCGGACGATGTTCACGGCGGCGCCCAAGTCGGTCAGTTCGGCGGCCAGCCCGGCCGCGCCCGGGGCGTCCGCTCCGCGCCGGCCGGCCAGTATCAGGTGCCGGACGCCGTGCTTGGTCACGAGATGCCGGGCCACAGCCTTGCCGAGCGTTCCGGTTCCGCCCGTGACGAGCACGGTGCCGTCCGCGCGCCAGGGGCCGGAAGGGTTCCCAGACGGGGCGGGCCACAGGGCTGCGCCCGCTTCCGGCTCGGTGGTGTCGCCGAGGCGATCGGCGGCAGCTCCCTGCCCGTTCGCTCCGTGGGTGAGTCGGGGTACGAGGATCTGGTCGCCGCGCAGGGCGAGTTGGGAGGCCTCCGAGGTGACGGCCCGCGACAGGGAGCGGTACGAGGCAGCCGGGTCGGACGGGTCCGCGTCGACCAGTACGAAGCGGCCCGGGTGCTCGGACTGTGCGCTGCGCAGCAGTCCCCAGGCGACGGCTGCGGCGGGGCGGACTGCGCTGGTGCCGGCCGCCACCGCCCCGTGTGTCAACACGACCAGTCGTGCGTCGGTGAAGCGGGCGTGGGCCAGCCAGCCCTGCACCACGGCCAGCGCACGTTCGGCCAGGTCGTGGGCGCCTGCGGCAAGATCGTCCCCGTCGTGGCCGAGCTCCACCAGGACGTGGTCGGGCAGGGGTGTGTCGGAGGCCGCGAGCGCGTCCAGATCGTCGTAGGTGCGTACGGGTGCCTGTGCTCCGTCGCGTACGTTCTCAGCGAGGGCCTGACCGGGATCGCCGAGGACGCCCCACTCCGCTGCCGTCGGCCTGGGATCGGAGTGCCCGGTCACCGGAGCGGAGGCCGACGTCCACTCCAGTCGGTACAGCGGTGTGCTCCCCGCCTGCGGACTCTGGAACTGGTTCGCCGGGAGAGGGCGCAGCGTGAGTGAGCGGGCGGCGAGGACCGGGCGGCCCGCCGGGTCGGCCGCCGCGACGGTCACAGCGTCGGGTCCCGCCGGGGCGAGCCGTACGCGCAGGGAGTCGGTGCCGCGGACGTGGATCCGGACGTCGCTCCACGAGAACGGCAGCAGGCCGTGGGCCTCGGTGAACTGCTCGCTGAACCCGGTGGCGTGCGCAAGAGCGTCCAGCAGAGCCGGGTGCATGCCGTACCGCGAGGCGTCGGCGGCTGCCTGGCCGGGGAGCCGGACCTCGGCGAAGACCTCTTCGCCGCGCCGCCAGACGGCGTGCAGTCCACGGAACACGGGGCCGTACGTCACGCCCATGTCCGCGAGACGCCGGTACTCGGCCGCGACGGCGTCCGCGTCGAGCGCCACCGGCGTCGCGTCGGCCGGGGGCCAGACGCCGAGCAGCTCCGCCGGCACGTCGGCACCGTCACCGGCCTCCTCGGTTCCGGGGGCGAGGGTGCCGGACGCGTGTCGGGTCCAGTCGGTGGGGGCGTCGGCCGCCCGAGCGGCGTCGGCGGGCCGGGAGTCGATGCGTATCGTACGGATGCCTTCCGCGTCGGGGCCGCTCAGCGTCACGCGCAGCCGGACCCCCTCTCCGCTCTCGGGCAGGACGAGGGGCGTGGCGAAGGTCAGCTCGACGACCCGGGGGCAGCCCGCTTCGGTGCCCGCCCAGGCGGCGATGTCCAGGAGGGCCGCTCCGGGTACCACGGTGCGGTCCTGGACGCGGTGGTCGGCGAGCCACGGGTGGGTGCGGACGGAGAGCAGCCCGGTCCGTACGGTGCCTTCCCCGTCGGGCAGGTCGATGGCGGCCGGGAGCAGGGGCTGGTCCGCTGGCTCCAGACCGGTGGCGGTGAGGCCGACGGCTGGGGCCGGGACGTCCAGCCAGTAGCGCGTGCGCTGGAAGGCGTAGGTGGGGAGATCGACGGCGGGCCCGTCGCCGTCACCGTGCACGGCCGCGAGGTCGACGGGAACGCCGTGGGTGTGGACGGTGGCCAGGGCCCCGAGGCAGGTGGTCGTCTCGTCGCGGTCCCGGCGCAGCAGCGGCACCATCAGCACGCGACGCTCCTGCCCGTCGGCGGGGGAACCGACCGTGTCACGGTCCGTCGAGCCGTCCTGGTGCGGGGCGTCTTGTTCCTCTTCGCGCATGCAGTCGCGTCCCAGGGCGGACAGCACGCCGTCCGGTCCCAGTTCGACGAAGGTGTCGATCCCCTGGTCGTGCAGGGTGCGGAAGCCGTCGCTGAAGCGCACGGCCTCGCGCGCGTGGCGCACCCAGTACTCCGGGGTGCACAGGATCGCGGCCGACGCGACCTCGCCGGTCAGGTTGGAGACCACCGGGATGCGCGGCTCGGCGTAGGAGACGTGGCGCGCGATCCGGGCGAACGGTTCCAGTGCGGCGTCCATGTGCGGCGAGTGGAAGGCGTGGCTGACAGGCAGCACCTTGGTGCGGCGGCCCCGCTCCCGCCACAGTGCGGCGAGTTCGGCGACCGCGTCCTCGTCGCCCGAGATCACGGTGGCGTCGGGCCCGTTGAGTGCGGCGACGGCGACGCGCGCCGGCCTACGGGCCGTGAGCGCCGTGATCGTCTCCTCGATCTCCGCGCCGCCGGCCTGGATCGCCGCCATCGCGCCACCGGCCGGCAGCTCGCCCATCAGCCGGCCCCGCGCCGTCACCAGGCGGGCGGCGTCGGGCAGGGTGAACACTCCGGCGGCGTGGGCGGCGGCCAGTTCGCCGACCGAGTGACCCAGGAGTGCGTCGGGGCGCAGGCCCCACGCACTCACCAGCTCGAAGAGGGCGACTTCCAGGGCGAACAGCGCGGGCTGGGTGTACTCGGTGCGGTCGAGGAGGCCGGCCGTCGCGCTGCCCGGTTCCGCGAACATCACCTCGCGTAGCGGGCGGTCCAGGTGCCGGTCGAGTTCCGCGACCGTCTCGTCCAGGGCGCGGGCGAACACCTCGTACCGCTCGTAGAGCCGGCGTCCGGCGCCCGGTCGCTGGCTGCCCTGCCCGGTGAAGAGCAGTGCGGTGCGGCGTCCGCGTGCGGCCCGGCCGGTGATCACCCCGGGTCCGTGCGCCGCGCCGGACGCCAGCTCCGTGAGGCCGCTCAGAAGGGCGGCGGTGTCCTGTCCGAGGACGACGGCCCGGTGCTCGAACGGTGTGCGGGAGCGGGCCAGTGTCCGCCCGACCGCGGCGGGTGACACGTGGGGGCGGGCGGTGAGATGGTCGCGGAGTCTCCGGGCCTGGGCTCGCAGCGCCGCTTCGGTCCGACCCGAGAGCAGCCAGGCGCCGCCGCCGGTGGACGGTTCGCGCTCCGCCGCCGTGTCGTCGCCGTCCGGGACGCCCTCCAGGATCAGGTGTGCGTTGGTGCCGCTGGCGCCGAAGGAGGACACGCCGGCGCGGCGCGGGGCGTCCCCCTGGCCGGGCCAGTCCTGTGCCTGCATGAGCAGTTCCACCGCGCCCGCCGACCAGTCCACCCGGCTGGAGGGGCGGGTGACGTGCAGGGTGCGGGGCAGCCGTCCGTGGCGCATCGCCAGCACCGTCTTGATGATTCCGGCCACGCCGGCAGCGGCCTGGGTGTGGCCGATGTTGGACTTCAGGGAGCCGAGCCGCAGCGGCCGTTCGGGGCTGCGGCTCGTGCCGTAGGTGTGCAGCAGGGCCTGTGCCTCGATGGGGTCGCCGAGCCGGGTTCCGGTGCCGTGTGCCTCCACCGCGTCGATCTGGTCGGGGCCCAGATCCGCGTTTGCGAGCGCCTCGCGGATCACCCGCTGCTGGGCGAGGCCGTTGGGGGCCGTCAGGCCGTTGCTGGCACCGTCCTGGTTGACGGCGGAGCCGCGGATGACCGCCAGTACGGTGTGGCCCTTGTCCACCGCGTCCGACAGGCGCATCAGGAGCAGCATTCCGGCGCCCTCGGCGAAGCTGGTGCCGTCGGCCGCGTCGGAGAACGCCTTGCAGCGCCCGTCGGAGGCCAGGCCGCCCAGTCGCGCGAAATCGACGAACAGGTCGGGGGTGGACAGGACGGTCGCGCCGCCCGCGAGCGCCATGTCGCACTCCCGCTGCCGCAGCGCCTGCGCCGCCAGGTGCACGGCGACCAGTGACGAGGAGCAGGCCGTGTCGACGGTGACGGCGGGACCCTCCAGCCCGAGGGTGTAGGCCACCCGGCCCGAGGCGATGCTGCCCGCGCTCCCGTTGACCAGGTAGCCCTCCAGACCAGGCGGGATCTCGTTCAGCCGGGCGCCGTAGTCGTGATACATGACACCCGCGTACACCCCGGTGCGCGAGCCGCGGGCGGAGGCCGGGTCGATGCCGGCCCGCTCGAACACCTCCCAGGAGGTCTCCAGCAGGAGCCGCTGCTGCGGGTCCATGGCCAGGGCCTCGCGCGGGCTGATGCCGAAGAACTCCGCGTCGAAGTCGGCGCTGTCGTGGAGGAAACCGCCCTCGCGGGAGTGGACGGCTCCCGACTCGGGGTGGTGGAGCGCGTCCAGGTCCCAGCCCCGGTCGTCGGGGAACGGCGAGACGGCATCGGTGCCGGAGTCGACCAGTTCCCACAGGCTCTCGGGGGTGGTCACCCCGCCGGGCAGTCGGCAGCTCATCCCCACGATGGCGATGGGCTCACGGGCGTTGTCCTCCAGAGCGTTCAGCCGCTGGCGCGTGCTGTGCAGCTCGGCGACAACCCGCTTCAGGTAGTCACGGATCTTGTCGTCGTTGGCCGTCATCGACCGGACCCTCCTGGCCTACGTGCTCGTGTCGGTGCAAGCGCGCCTGCTGCGGCGCACTTCGGTGTGGGTGATGGACGCGCACGGCGTCCCGCTCACAACTGGTCTTCGATGAACGCGAACAGGTCGTCGTCGGAGGCGGAGTCCAGCCGCCCCAGCAGGTCGGGGCCGGCCTGCGCGCCGCGGCTTTCCGTGCCGGCGGCCGTTCGTGTGCTGCGGTCGCCGTCCCGGGGGGCGTCGCCGACCACCGCCAGCAGTTCTGTGAGACGTCGGCGGACGGCGTCACGCCGCGTGTCGTCGGCCGTCATCCCCCGGACCGCCCGGTCCAGGGCGTCGATGCCCGACAGCGCCGCAGCGCCCGCCTCGTCCCGGCCCTCCGCCGCGAGGAGCTCCGCCAGGTGGCCCGCGAGCGCATCGAGGTTGGGGTGGTCGAAGACCAGCGCCGGCGGCAGCCGCAGTCCGGTGACGGCACCGAGCCTGTTGCGCAGCTCGACAGCGGTCAGCGAGTCCAGACCGATCTCCCGGAAGGAGCGAACAGGGTCGACCGCGGTCTTGTCGGTGAAGCCCAGCACGTCGGCCAACTGCGCCTGGGCCACGGCCAGGAGTTCGTCCCGCCTTCCCGCCGCGTCCAGCCCGGTCAGTCGTTCGCGCAGGGCTTGCGCCCGGCTCGGTGCGTCCGTGACCGCGGACGCCGCGCGATCGCCACGACCCGTTCGCGCCGCGCCGCGCCGTACGGCGGGCGCCGCCAGCGTACGCAGCATCAGGGGCACCGAAGCGGCCCCGTGGGCGGCGGCCTGCCGACGCAGCGCCGCCGTGTCCAGCCGCATCACGCAGATCTGCGGCGCATCCGCGCCGGCGGCGGCACCAAGTGCCCGGTCGAACAGTTCGAGCCCCTGCTCATTCGTGAGCGGCGCGATGCCGGACCGCTCCATGCGCCGCAGATCCACCTCGCCGAGATGGCCGGTGAACGTGCTGGCGGCGCTCCACAGTCCCCATGCCAAGGACACCGCGGGCAGCCCCTGCGCATGCCGGTGCTGGGCCAGGCCGTCCAGGAACGCGTTGGCCGCCGCGTAGTTGGCCTGTCCGGCCCCGCCCAGCAGGCCGACCGCCCCGGAGTACAGGACGAACGCCTTCAGCGGCATTCCCGCGGTCAGCTCGTGCAGGTTCAGTGCGGCGTCCGCCTTGGGGCGCAGCACGCGGTCCAGCCGTTCGGGGGTCAGCGCCTCGACGACGCCGTCGTCGAGGACACCGGCCGTGTGGATCACCGCGGTCAGCGGGTGTGCGGCGGGGACGGTGGCGAGGGCCTCCTTCAGCGCCGCCCGGTCCGCCGCATCACAGGAAAGAAGCTGGAACTCGGCTCCGAGACTGTTGAGTTCACGCTCCAGTGCGGCGGCCCCGTCGGCGTCGCGCCCGCTGCGGCTGAGCAGCAGCAGATGCCGTACGCCGTGTGCGGTGACCAGGTGCCGGGCCAGCAGGCTGCCGAGGGTGCCCGTGGCGCCGGTGACGAGCACGGTGCCCTCGGGATCGAACCCCGTGCCCGTCGCGGTGGCCCCGTCTCCCGGAGTCGGCAGGACCGCCAGCCCTGGAGTGCGTATCTCTCCTGCGCGAATGGCCAGTTGGGGGATTCCGCTGTCGAGCGCGGCGGGCAGCGCCTGGTACGAGGCGTCCTGCCCGTCGTGTTCGACAAGGACGAAGCGGTCGGGGTGCTCGGTCTGCGCCGAACGCATCAGCCCCCACAGCGCCGATCCGGCGAGGTCCACGTGACGCGCGTCCGCCCCGGTGGCGACGGCGTGCTCGGTAAGCACCGCGAGCCGTGCGGCGGCGAAGTGCTCGTCGGACAGCCAGCCCTGTACGAGGGCGAGCCCCCGCCGAGCCGTGTCCCGTATCCCATCGGCCAGAGCCGTCCCGTGCGGCGCGGCGGTGCCGGGCTGGGCCCCGAAGTCGGCGAGGACGATGTCGGGGCGGTCCGCTCCGGAGTCCAGCGCCGTACGCAGTGCGTCCAGGTCGGGGAAGACGCCGACACACCCCGTGCCGGGGTCCGCCGTCGCGTACCGTGCGGCGGCACCGCCCTGCCCGACAACCGCCCACCGGCGCGTCGCACCGGACGGGGAGGAGGCGAAGAGCCCTGTGGCCGGGGGTGCCGCGCACGCGATCGGGCTCCGCTGCCAGTCCACGCGGTACAGCGGCGCGGACGTCGTGCCACCGACCAGTCCCACCAGCCGGTCCTGCGCAAGCGGACGCAGCACCAGCGCATCCAGCGACAGCACCGGGGCGCCGGCGAGGTCGACGGCCTCGAGCGACACGGCGCCTTCCCCGGCCGGACCCAGGCGGATCCGCAGCGCGTCGGCACCGGTCGCATGCAGCGTGATGCCCCGCCAGGCGAACGGCAGCAGCACGGATCCGTCGTCGGGCCGCGGCACGAAGTCGCCCAGCAGCCAGGGTTGCAGAGCCGCGTCGAGGAGGCCGGGGTGCACCCCGAACCGCTCGGCGTCCAGCGCCGCGCCCGCGGGCAGGCGGACCTCGGCGAACACCTCGCCCTCGCGCAGCCAGACGTCCTCGACCCCGGCGAACACCTCGCCGTACTCGTATCCCAGCGCGGAGAACCGGTCGTACAGCTCCGCCGCCTCCGCGCGTTCGGAACCGCTCGGCGGCCAGGCCGCACGGCTCCACTGCGGCCGGCCCGGGTCGGGAGCGGCGGCAGGGGCCAGTACGCCGATGGCGTGTCGGGTCCACTGGCTGGTGTCCCCGTCTTCCGCCTCCGGCCGCGCGAACACGCTCACGCGGCGCCGGTCGGAGGAGTCGGGCTCGTCGACCACCACCTGGAGCCGGATGCCGCCGTGCACCGGCAGCGGAGCCTCGATGCTCAGCTCCTCCACGCCCGCGCAGTCCACGACCGCAGCGGCATGCAGTGCCATGTCGACGAAAGCTGTCCCGGGCAGCAGGGCGGTCCCGGCCACGGTGTGGTCGGCGATCCAGGAGTGAGAGGCCGGGGAGATCCGCCCGACGAGCAGCAGCTCACCGGACTCCGCGAGCGGCAGCGCACCGCCGAGGAGTGGATGCTCCTCCCAGGTCATACCGAAGCGGGCCGCAGCGGAACTGCCGGTGCCGGCGGGCGAGGCCGATGCCCAGTAGTGCTGGCGTTGGAAGGGGTAGGTGGGCAGGTCGATGGTGCGGGCGCCGGTGCCCTCGAACAGTGCCGGCCAGGTGACGTCGACGCCCTGGACGAACGCCTCCGCCACCGAGGTCAGGAAACGACGCAGACCCCCTTCGTCACGGCGCAGGGATCCCACCGCGCACACCTGCCGGCCGGCGGACTCCGCCGTCTCCTGCACCGCACCCGTCAGCACCGGATGCGCACCACACTCCACGAACACCGCGAAACCATCAGCCAGCAGCAGCTCCACCGTCTCCTGGAACCGCACCGGCCGACGCAGATTCCGGAACCAGTACTCCGCATCCAACGACGCCGTATCCACGACGCCAGCCTCCACCGTCGA
>NZ_JBIBAF010000038.1:0-7162 GCF_042899705.1 Streptomyces sp. NPDC013187
GGGGGCGGAGGGGCATAAATGCCCCTAATGGAATTCCTGGCGGAATTCCTACGCCCCGGAATTCGCCTGGCGGCGAATTCTCTGTGGTTTATGTCGGGCCGCTGGCGCGGCCCTGGATTAGCGCGTGAATTTGCCTGGCGGCAAATTCTAGGTTGTGGGTGGTAAATGGGGATTTGGTTTATGCATTTTGCCTGGCGGCAAAATTGATTCCGTTTGTTGTTTAGGCCGCTGGCGCGGCCTTGTGTTGGGTTTTGGGTAGTGGTGTGGGTTGTTCGTGGAGCGCTGGTGCGCTCCGGTTGTGATGGTTTGTCAGTGTGGTGGGGTGTCATGCCTGGTGGCATGACTGGGTGTTGGGGTTGGTCGGTCTGATGGGTGCTTGGGTGTGGTGTGGGCGCCTGTCGGCGCCTGGGGTGGTGGGTTCAGGCTCACGTCTGCTGGTGCCCGGTTTCCTCTTGCGGCGCGTCGGTGAGGGTGGGCCGCTGACGCGGCCGGTGTGCTGCTTGTGAGCTCCGGTGGCCCGGAGCTCAGGCCACTGCTCGCAGTACTCCGCTCCCCCAGGTACTGGCAGATCGGCGTGCTCGGTTCTCTCGTGCGCGCCGTTATTGGGGTTGTGCCTGTCCCAGATGTTGGCTGTCCTGCGGGGCGATGTCTGCCGATTCGTGCGGCTACGGTGGGCCGATGTCCAGTCTTCCCCTTGGCAGCGAGCAGACTGAGGTGGCGCCGGCCGTGTGCGTGGTGCACTCGGAGCTCGTGTCGGCCCTGCAGGCTCAAGGTGCTCGCGGGCAGCGGGCACCTGTTGCTGGATTCGGCCCAGATCATGAACGCTCCTGCCGTCTTCCAGGCTCCTTACGAGGTGGCGCAGTCGTGCCTGCGTGGTGCGCTGGACAGTGTTCTGAAGATCGCCGGCGAGGATTTCCCTGGGTTGCGCAGCGCGACCAAGGCTGTCACTGAGGCGGCTGGGGCTGTGGCGGATGCCTGGCGGCATCGCAGCGGAGTGGAAGCCGGGGATCTGGATGTCCTCGTCGGCGCGGTCGATCAGTTGCGTGCTGAGCAGGAGAACCGTGGGGGGTTCCGTACTCGGCAGATCGGTCATTTGGTGCTTGAGCAGACCCTGCAGGAGATGGGCCTCGCCGAGACGGAGGCGGCCCGCAGCTGGAGCGCCTTCTACAGCGCGGCTTCCGGTGTGCTGCACGGTTCCAGTAGCGGGGCCAGCGAGGCACGGCATCAGTTCTACGATGTCACCGCTGCTATGGAGCACCTCTTTCTCGGCTTGCCTGAGCGGGCGGACCAGTTGCGGGAGTTGGCCAGGCTGGATGCTCCGGTGGAGCGGGACGCGGACGAGGTTGCTCGGATGACCGATCCGCGGGCCGGGGTGTATTTCTTCCAGGCTGCTGTGAGTGGGCGATGGCTCGATCTGCTGCCGCTGTCGCGACTGCTGCCCGAAGAGCGACGCTGGCCGGCGGGGCAGTATCTGCGGCGGCTACTGGCTGATGAGCCGGTGCGGGTGTGTGCCTGGGTGGAGGAGAACCTGGACGCGATCTGTGCCAGGGGCCCGGGGCGCTGTTGCAGGCGGTCGGGGTGGTCAGTGAGACGGGTATGGCGGTGTGTGCCTTGCTGGCCAGGCTGGTGCGGGCACAGCCGGAACGGTTTGTCTTGATACGTGTCGCGGACTGGGCCAGGGATGTTCCCGTTGACGAGCGGACGGGGCTGTGGGTGCGCGTATTCGAGGGCGTCGTGCGGGCCCGCACGTTCACTGCGCACGAGTCCTGGGAGAGCGGACAGGTGCTACGCGAGCTCGTCGACACCGCACACCCCAAAGGCCGGCTGCGCACCGGCAAGGACCGGCTCGGCGTGATCATCCGTTCCGCGCTTGCCGATGTCCTCGCCGACCATCTGAATGACGAGAGCGCGGGCTTGCAGGCCGAGCTCGTCAACGAACTCGGGACGATCACGCTGACTGACCCACCGCATGTCATCGTCGTGACGCTGATGCGGGCCGTGCTCGATCTCGCCCTGGCCGAGGCGCAGCTCGGCGTGCCGGTCGGACAGCGGTTGCGGGGTATGCACGGCAAGCTGCCCGCCACCGAGCACCAGGCGCGGCTGGTGGCTGTGCATCTGACGGAGTCCTGGCCCCACGACAGCCAGCGTGCCGAGGCTGCGGCCGAATGGTGGCAGACGGCGGTCGCCGCCGCGCGGCAGGCGGGCCGCGGAACATGGCCGAGCGCGGACCTGGCCGACTTCCTCGCCCTGCTGGACGGCCACTGTCCGCAAGAGCTGCGAGCGCAGATGGAAGCGGCTCTGGGAGAAGGCTTGGGCGCACCTCCTGCTGCGGCCCAGATACGCGCGTGGGCTGATGCGTTTCCCGGGCCGGTGCTGCGGCGGTGGCGCGTCGTGCGACGGCTGTCCCCGGTACTGCCCGAGCCCGTGCGCGGGCCGTGGGAGCCGGTCCTGTCCCTGCTGGAGGAGAAGTACGGGCCTCCCCCGAGCAGGCCTGAGCCTGTTGTGAAGACCACCTCGTGGGTGGAGACCTACGGAGGGCTGTCCGTAGAGGTCTTCAGCGCGCGGGCCCAGGCCGACGGGGCGGCTGCGGCTGTCGCCGCGCTCGCTGCCGCCCAAGTCACAGACGACGATGGCTACGCTGATGAGGATCGTGCCGGACTGCTGCGCGAGCTCGTGGCCCACGATCCGCAGGCCTGGGCTGCGGATCCTGCCGCGGTCGCGGCGGCCGCCGCGCGCCCGGTCCTGCAGGCCGCCTACTTCAACGCCCTCCACCACGCCGCAGGTAAAGGCCTGCTAGATCCCGGGGTGCTGGGCGTGCTCGCCGAGGCAGCCTTCGCCATCCGCCCACGGGAGGCCGACGGGCCGCAGGCGGTGCAGTTGCAGCTGGTCATCTCCAACCTCCTGCACCGCGCATAGGACAGTGGCGCATCCCTGGGGGCCGTGGAAGCGGATGCCGTGGCGTGGCTGCGTGATCTGGTAACTGGCTGGAGCACCCCCCGTCTGGGCACCTCCTCCCCACTGGGCGTGGCCACGACGGCGCCCGGCGGCAGCGCCCTGCTCTCCCTAACCGCCTGGGGTGGCCAGTCCGCTGTGCGCACCGCGGACGGTCTGCCTGAGGAGCTGACGACGACGTTGGAGACTCTGCTGAGTGCCGAGCCGGCCGATGACCAGGCTCTCGCGGTCATCGGGTTCTGCCTCGCCCTGCTCCACCGCTGCGACCCCGCTTGGACGGTCGGCCACGTCGACACGCTCCTGCCTTTGGAGCCGGCGTGGCGCCCTGCGCGTGTCTGGCTGGCTGGCTCACGGCAAGCCAGACGCAGCGTTGCTGGCCCGGCTGGACCGCCCCGGTCTGTGGCGTGTCCTGTGTGCGCCGGATACCGAAGGCGCCCATTACCGGGTCCTGCGTGCGCTGCTGGACGATGCCGAACCTCTCGGCCCTGCCGGGGAGTTCCTCGCCGGACTCGCCAGCTGCCCCGGCGGGCCGTCGCCGTATCCGCGATACTGTCCCAGCTCGCCACCTACACCGACCGCTCGGAGAGCGACGAGGTGACCGACCGGGCCGTCGGTCTATGGCGTGCTGCCCTGGATGCCGGTCTCCCGGCTGCCGCCTTGCGCGAGGCCGGTCATTTCGCGTTCACCGCTTGTCTTGACCAGGACCTGTGGTTGGAACCCACAGTCGCCACTCTCGCCCAGCAACCCGACCTGGAAGACACCCTCGCCATGGTCAAACGCGCGGGTCGTACTCCCGCTTCTCCTGGCGCCCAGCTCATCGCTGCCGCTGCCCTTGACCACGGGCCGATAGAAGGCTACCGGCGGACCAGGACCGTCCGCCTCGCTGCCGACCTCTATGCCGCAGCACCCGCTGAGACACCTCCGAGCGTGAGGCATTGCGCCCTGATCAACGCCGGAGCCATCGATGACGCCTACGGGAGCTGACAAACGCCTCCGGATTACGGCAAAGGCGGCAGCCCGGTGCGTGGGTACCGGTTCCAGGAGGACGCTGCCTGTTTGCTGGATTTGGAGGGCCGAGGCCGCCTGCTCGTGGCCGGCCCGTCTCATTTGACCCGTGCACGAGCCCGTGGTGTGTCCTTGCCTTACGATTCGGCGATCTCGGCGGTGGAGAATCCCGTCAAGATGCCAGGCATCACGCTGCGTTGTCTGAAGGGCAGTTGGAGAAGGGTGTGCAGGACGTGCCGTTGCTGCTCGTTCAGTTCTGTGGCGTGCAGCTGATGAGGATTTGCGAAATTCCCCAAGCACGCTCTCGGCTCCCACTTGGTTGACCTCGCAACGAACGGAGTCACCCGCTTCCGAAGGGAGCGGGCCGCAATCGGTTCCGGCCGCAGGCCCGTGTGTTGCAAATCGCGGGCCTTCCCTTGTCAGTGGTGCGCGATAACCTCCCGTCGGTCACGATGACGCTGAGGGAGAATCACATGCCTGCGCGCCTGGGCTCGCTGGAAGCAATCCGGCTGATGCGAGAGGCCGGCTTCGAGCCGCTGGACGAGTACGTGAACTCCAGCACCCCATGGAGGAGCAGACACATTGCCTGCGGGGCGATCGTCGCCCCACGGCTCAGCAACCTCCGGAACTCGAAGATCGGGTGCCAGCCATGCGGCGTGAAGCTGGGAAGCCGCACCCGATCTCTGGACGAGGAGACCGCGGTCGCCCGCCTCCGCAAGGCGGGCCTCGAGCCGCTGGAGCCCTACGTCAACTCACACGAGCCGTGGCGCTGCCGCCATCTCGCGTGCGGCCGGGAGGTGACACCCGTGCTCAATCGTCTACGCACCCAAGGCGGATGTGTGTACTGCGCGGGCTGTGCGCCGGTGACACTGGAGGAGGCCGCAGCCGACATGCGGGCCGCCGGGTACGAGCCGCTGGAGCCCTACGTCAACTCACACGAGCCGTGGCGCTGCCGCCATCTCGCGTGCGGCCGGGAGGTAACGGCGACCCTCAACCGAATCCGCAGCGGCACTGGGTGTTGCTGGGCGTGCGGGGTGGCGAAACGCACGGCGACGACCCGCCTGGCAAAGACCCAAGCGGAAGCCCGGCTACGAGCAGCCGGCTACGAACCTATGGCTGACTACCCGGGATCGAAAATGCCGTGGCCTGCTGTCCATCTGGCCTGCGGGCAGGCGGGCACCCCCCGCCTCAGCGACCTCGGGCGCCGAACCGGGTGCCGCTCGTGCGGCATCGAATCTCGCGTCGCAGCTCGGCGCGGGGACCAGGCCGAGGCCATCGCCCGAATGCGGGAGGCCGACCTGGAGCCCTTGGAGGACTACAAGAGCCGCAACACACCGTGGATGTCTATCCACCTTCCGTGCCGCCAGGTCGTGTACCCGAGGCTCGGCGGCATCCTCGCCGGGCAAGGTGGATGCCGCTCGTGCGCCGACAAGCAGAGCGCGGATAGGCGACGCACCGACACGGAGCTGGCAGTCGCACGCATGCGGGACGCCGGGTTCCTTCCGCTGGTGGCGTTCCAATCGACGAGCCGCCCGTGGCGCAGCCTTCATCTAGCGTGCCGTCAGATCGTCACGCCGACGCTGGCCAGCATCGACGGCGGGCAGGGTGGTTGCGTGCACTGCCACCCCGGAGGGCTTGACCGGGAGGCCCCAGCGGTGGTCTACGTGCTGGCGCACCCGCACCACAATGCGGTGAAGGTCGGTGTCACCGGAAACGGGACGAGCCGACTCGCCCAGTTCTCCGCGATTGGCTGGGACGTGGTGGCCACGCTTCCGTTTGAGACCGGCGCCCAGGCCCTGACCGTGGAGACTGCGGTCAAGCGTCGGCTGGCCACTGAACTTGGACTGTCACACTTCCTTACGGCTGAGGTGATGGGCAACCTCGGCGGGCACACGGAGACGTTCGACTCGGACCGGGTGTCGCCGTCCGTGCTGCTCGCCATGGCGGCGGCGGAGCGCAGCCGTGTCCCCGTCCAACGCGGACACGGGAAGGCCAAGACCACAACGGTGCTGTAGCGCAAGCGACGCTCGGTCCAGGCGCAGTATGTGTGCCCGAGCCCACTCGTTCCTGCGCCGATTCACCGCAAGTGGGGAACTCAGTGAGCAAGTCTGGTCAACACCTGAGCAGCGGATGGGGAAATTCAAAGAGCCCCATCACAGCGGGGTGCTCCAGTCCGCGCTCGTCTCCGCCAGCCGGTCAGCGAGATCGGCTTCGGGCTGCTCGGAGACCGATCGCCGCAAAAGGGCCCCGCAGGGCGACCGTGCGCAGCCGCGCCCGTGGGCTGCGCACCGGCTGGCTTGAGTGCATCAGTTCCACGGAGGCGCTGTGCACGGCGTCTTCGGCTTCCGGGTACTCCGCTCCATGACGCAGGAGGAAACCGGATGAGGTAGGGCCCCAGTCCTCCTGGTAGCAAGTGTCGACGTTTTACCGGCGTCGCTGCCTGGTGCCGTGCGCCTGTACGGGGCGGATGCGGTGTCATCCTCCATACGGTCCACGGCTGCCTCGCACACCCCGTGCTCCTTGGCACGCTGCCAGGTGACGGCCTGTCTCGTCCCGCTCCTGCAAGGTACCGCCCTCCCCCGAGCGCGTCGATGCCATCTGTGCGGCCTTCCTCTTCGATGCGAGTCCTCCTCGACAGGGCCCGTGTGGTGATCCGGGCCATGAGCACCCGGGCGACGCCCCCCGACCGCGCCCACGCCCGCGGCTACAGTCACGGCCACGCTGACAACTGTGCTGTCCACGACGCTGCGTTCCTGCTCCGGCGAGGACGGGTGCCCGCGCTTCGGTATGGAGTGGCGATGGGAGCCGATTTCTGACATCCGGGGCCGACGTTGCCTCCGTCCAAGGCTGACGTGAGGCCGTTCGCGATCTACCAGTTGTCTCGGTCACGCAGCCACAGGTCACCTATTTCAGCAGAAGGAATTTCTACCTAGAAGGAACAGAAGGCGTTCTTTCCCTTAGGGAATTAACTTCTTTGGGATCCGGCGCGGAGCCTGTTTAACGATTTGTATTGGGTCTTTATATGTGTGACCCTATGCGTTCTTTGACGCAGAGGCAGCGTGCCCTGCCACTGACACCGGAAGCCGCCATGGGGCGGGGCCCGTGGACAGCTAGAGCGTGTCTCTTTGATGGATTGGTCAGTTGATCGGATATGTCCGTCCGATTAGTGATCACCGATGCGATGTGGGACCGGATCGAGCCGCTG
>NZ_JBIBAF010000039.1:0-6110 GCF_042899705.1 Streptomyces sp. NPDC013187
ACGACCGCCACAACTCCGCCAGCGACACCATCACCGCAAACGAAACCGGCTGCACCACATCCACCCGCTCCAGCGCAGCCTCATCACCCAGCACCTGCGACAACCGCCAGTCCACCAACCCCGCGAACGCCGCCTCACACCGCGCCATCGACTGCGCGAACACAGCCGACTCAGCCCACAACCGGACCGCCATCCCCACCCACTGCGTCCCCTGACCCGGAAACACAAACACCGACCGGCCACCCTCGACCGACACCACACCCGACACCACCAGAGGGGACACGCCGTCACCGGCCAGCGCATCCAGACCGGCGTTCAGGTCCGCGGAGTCCTCGGCCAGGACCACGGCCCGGTGCTCGAACACCGACCGCGACACCACCGACGACAACCCCACATCCACCAACCGCCCAGACCCCGCCACACCCCCAACCCGGCCCGCCAACTCACGCACCACACCCACAGAACGACCCGACACCACCACCGGCACCACCGGAAGGAGTCCCACAGCACCCGGCTCCCCGTCCTCCGAGACCGGCGCCTCCTCCAACACCACATGCGCGTTCGTCCCGCTCACACCGAACGAGGAGACACCAGCTCGCCGCGCACGCTCGCCCCGCGGCCACGCCTCCCGCTCCGTCAGCAGGGACACCGCCCCCGCCGACCAGTCCACCTCCGCCGTCGGCGCATCCACATGCAGCGTCTTCGGCAGGACTCCGTGCCGCATCGCCATGACCATCTTGATCACACCAGCCACACCCGCAGCGGCCTGCGTATGACCCACATTCGACTTCAGCGAACCAAGCCACAAAGGACGCCCCGCATCCCGCTGCCCATACGTCGCCAGCAACGCCTGCGCCTCGATCGGATCACCCAGACGCGTCCCCGTCCCATGCGCCTCCACCACATCCACATCACCCACACCCAACCGCGCATCCGCCAACGCGCGGCGAATCAGGCGCGACTGGGCCCGCCCACTCGGTGCTGTCAATCCGTTGCTCGCACCGTCCTGGTTGACCGCCGAGCCACGCACCACCGCCAGCACCCGACGCCCATGACGCACCGCATCCGACAACCGCTCGACGAGGAGCACGCCCGCACCCTCAGCCGGCCCGAAGCCGTCGGCCGAGGCGGAGAACGCCTTGCAGCGGCCGTCGGCGGCCACTCCGCGCTGCCGTGAGAAGCGCACGAACACATCGGGCGTCGACATCACGGTCGCACCGCCCGCGAGGGCGAGGTCGCACTCGCCGCTGCGCAGCGCCCGCACCGCCAGATGCAACGCCACCAGCGACGACGAACACGCCGTGTCCACCGTCACCGCCGGCCCCTCCAGACCCAGGAGGTAGGAAACGCGGCCGGAGGTGAAGCTCACTACGCCGCCGGTGAGCAGCTGAGCCTCCAGTTCGGCCGAGGGCTGGGGAATCCCGTCGGCGTACCCGCCGTTCCAGGCACCCATGTAGACACCCGTCCGCGTGCCACGCAGCGAGTGCGGGTCGATACCCGCCCGCTCCAACGCCTCCCACGACGTCTCCAGCAACAACCGCTGCTGCGGATCCATCGCCAACGCCTCACGCGGCGAAATACCGAAGAACCCCGCATCGAACTCCCCCGCGTCATGCAGGAAGCCGCCCTCCCGGACGTAGGCACGCCCCGCCGCGTCCGGATCCGGGTCGTACAGGCCCGCCACGTCCCACCCCCGGTCCACCGGGAAGGGAGAGACCGCGTCCACCTCCGCCGCCACCAGATCCCACAACTCCTCCGGCGAAGACGCCCCGCCCGGGAACCGGCATCCCATCCCCACGATGGCAATCGGCTCGTGAGCGCGGTGTTCCAGCTCCTTCAGCCGTTCCGTGGCCTTGTGGAGTTCGGTGGTGGCCCGCTTGAGGTAGTCGCGGAGCTTCTGCTCGTGTTCGGTCGCCATTTCTCATCACCAGCCAGCTGAGTCGTCGGTCCGTACGGTGGTGCCTGCGGTCAGGAGTCGCCGAGGCTCTCGTCGAGGAAGGCGAAGATCTCGTCGTCGTCTGCGGAGTCGATGTCTTCGACGATCGAGTCGCCGTGCTCCTGCGTCCTGCCACTGCCGTGGAGTCCGTCCCACAGAGAACCAAGGGCGGCGAGACGTACGGCGATCTCGTCGCGGGCGATGTCGTCGGGGGCGACCGAGCCAAGGTCGGCGGCGGTCAGCTCCTTGAACGCTGCTTCGAGTCGGTCGAGCTCGGCGAGGAGCGGCGGTACGTTCGACTCCTCGGGAACCAGCCGCGAGCGGAGGTGTTCGGCGAGGTCCGCCGGAGCGGGGTGGTCGAAGACCAGCGTCGCCGCGAGGTGCAGCCCCGTGGCGGCGGCGAGCCGGTTGCGCATCTCGACGGCCGTCAGCGAGTCGAAGCCCAGGTCCTTGAACGCCCGGTCGGCCTGAATGGCGTCCGCGCCGGTGTGGCCGAGGACGAGGGCCGCGTGCGTGCGTACGGTGTCGAGGAGCAGCGCCCGCTGTTCGTCCTCGGTCAGTCCGGACAGCCGGTCGGCGAGGTTCGCCGGGTCGCCTCCGACGGGAGCACCCGGGGACGACGGCCCGGCGTTCCCGCGGCGGGCCGCGGCATTCCCCGCCCCGCCCTGGATCAGTCCGCGGAAGATCGGCGGGACGTTCCCGTCGGTGCTCAGGGCGGCGGTGTGGAAGCGCACCGGCACCTGGAGCGCCTCGTCGAAGCCCTGGGCCGCGTCGAACAGTGCCGTGCTCTCCGCCGGGGACAGCGGCAGGACACCACTCCTGGCCATGCGCCGGAGCAGAGCTTGGGTATCCAGGTGGGACGTCATCCGTCCGTTCCCGGCCAGACCCCAGCCGAGCGAGAGCGCGGGCAGTGAGCGGCCACGCCGGTACTGGGCGAGTCCGTCCAGGAAGCCGTTGGCGGCGGCGTAGCTGCCCTGGCCCGCGCCGCCGAGCAGGGCCGCGACGGAGGAGAACAGGACGAACACCGACAGGTCGAGGCCGAGCTCGGGATCGAGGGCGGCTTCGTGGAGGTTGAGTGCGGCATCCACCTTGGGTCGCAGGACGCCGTCGATCCTGTCCGGGGTCAGTGAGGTGACAACGCCGTCGTCGAGTACGCCCGCCGCGTGGACGACGCCGGTGAGCCGACGCTCCGGCGGTACGCTGCCGAGGAGATTCCGGAGCGCCGCACGGTCGGCGACATCGCAGGCGGCGACGGTCACGGAGGCGCCCAGGTCGTTCAGTTCCCGCACGAGTTCAGCGGCGCCCTCGGCCTCGGCTCCCCGCCGCCCGGCCAGGAGCAGGTGGCGCACTCCGTGTTCGGTCACGAGATGCCGGGCGAGCGTTCCGCCCAGGTTTCCGGTCCCGCCGGTGATCAGTACCGTGCCGTGCGGATCGAAGGCCGGCGGCATCGTCAGTACCAGTTTGCCGACGTGTCCGGCCTGGCTGAGCGTACGGAAGGCATCGGGTGCCCGCCGGACGTCGTACGGTGTGACGGGCAGCAGGCGCAGCGCCCCGGACTCGAACAGTTCCAGCAGGTCGGTGAGCATGCGGCCGATCAGCTCCGGTCCGGCCTCCATCAGCTCGAAGGCCCGGTAGCCGGTTCCCGGACTGTCGGCGGCCACCTGCGCGGCATCGCGTACATCCGCCTTGCCCAGTTCCACGAACTGCCCTCCGCGCGGCAGCAGACGCAGGGAGGCGTCGACGAAGTCGCCCGCGAGCGAGTTCAGGACGACGTCCACGCCGCGCCCGCCGGTCGCGTCGAGGAACCGGGCCGCGAAGTCCAGCGTCCGCGAACTGGCGATGTGCCGGTCGTCCAGGCCCTGTGCCCGCAGCATGTCCCACTTGGCCGGGCTGGCCGTGCCAAAGACCTCGGCCCCGAAATGCCGGGCCAGTTGGACCGCAGCCATGCCCACGCCACCCGCCGCCGCATGCACCAGCACCGACTGGCCGGCACGCAGACCGGCCAGGTGCTTGAGCCCGTAGTAGGCGCTGAGGAAGACAGCGGGTACCGAGGCGGCCTCCGCGTAGGACCAGTCACGCGGCATCGGGGCCACCATGCGGTGGTCGGCCACGGCGTACGGACCAAACCCGTCGGTCCACATGCCCAGTACCCGGTCCCCGACGGCGAGGCCCGCCACGTCCGAGCCGACCTCGGTGATCACGCCGGCGCCCTCGGCGCCCATCACGCCCGCCCCCGGATACATGCCGAGCGCGATGAGCGTGTCCCGGAAGTTGAGGCCGGCCGCTCGCACCGCGATCCGCACCTGCCCCGGTGCGAGCGGAACGGTGTCGGCCTGCGCCGGCACGAGCGCGAGGTCCGAAAGTGTCCCGGTACTGGCGCCGACCAGATGCCAGGCCCGAGTGCCGGAGGGCGGCAGCAGCATCTGCGAGTCCCGCGCGGACAGGGGCGCCAGCCTGGGCACGTGCACGTTCCCGTCGCGCAGCGCGAGTTGCGGTTCGCCGGACGCGATCGCGGCTGACAGGGCCGCCCCGTCCACGGCACCCTCGTCGAGGTCCACGAGTACGAAGCGGTCCGGCTGCTCCGACTGCGCAGACCTGAGCAGACCCCAGACGGCCGAAGCCACCGGGTCCCGCAACGGGTCCGCGTCACCCGTGGACACCGCGCCGCTCGTGAGCAGCACCAAGCGCCCGTCCGCTCCCGCACCCCCGCCCTCTCCTGCCGTTTCGTGCGCGGACAGCCAGCCCTGTACCAGCTCCAGGGCCCGGTGGACGGCGTGACGCACCGCGACGGCGTCCATGGTGGGCGACTGCGGGACGGGGACGGCTATGAGGGAGGTCGTGTCGGTGGCAGCAGGGGACCCTGCCATGTCCGCCGGGGTCCGCATGGCCGTCAGCGCGTCCGCCAGGTTCCGGTGACGCTCGGTCCGTATGCCGGTGCCGGACAACACTTCCGCGAGCCCGAGGCCGTCGTCCCCGTCCCCGACCACGATCCAGCGGAAGGCGGTCGTAGGCGTGGTGCTGCCGGCCGGCGAGGGCAGTACGGGCCACTCGACCCGGTGCAGCATGTCCTGGGTCGCGTCCTGTCCGGCAGGCCGCAACTGGTCCGGGGAGACCGGGCTCACGACGAGGGCGTCGATCTCGCAGACGAGCCGCCCCTGCTCATCGGCGCACTCCACGCCTACGGCATCGTCCCCGACCGGCGAGACACGGACCCGCAGGCGCTCGGCTCCAGGGGCGTACAGGCGTATCCCACGGAAGGTGTACGGCACGCGCGTCTGTCCGTCGTCGGGGAAGAACGATCCCAGACGCATCGTCTGGAACGCCGCGTCGAGGAGCGCGGGGTGCAGGCCGAATCGCTCGCCGGGCGGCAAGGCACCCTGGTCCAGCGCGACTTCGGCGTAGACGTCGCTCCCGTCCTGACGGACCGACCGTACACCCTGGAACAGCGGGCCGTAGCCGTAACCGCGTGCGGCGAAGGACGCGTAGAAGTCCTCGGCCAGGAAGGTGTCCGACTCCGTCGCGGCCATGCTCCATTCCGCCGCGGGGGAACCGAGGTTCCCGTCCGCGCCCACGCCGGAAGCCGGGGCGGCAGGGGCGGGGGCGACCGTCGCCTGGGCGTGCTTCGTCCAGTCGGCCGCGTCCCTGCGGGTCTCCGCCTCCGAGTCCGTCTCGTGCGATGCCGCAGGTGTGCGCGTGGTGCCCGGGTGCGCGTCCGGGCGCGAGTGGATGGTGATCGTACGACGCCCCTCGGCGTCCGTCGCACCCACGACCAGCCGCAGTTGGACGGCAGCGCTGTCGGACAACAGCAGGGGCGAGGTCAGCGTCAGCTCTTCGACCAGCTCACATCCCAGCTCTCCGCCGGCCCACAGGACGAGGTCGACGAAGGCCGCACCTGGCAGCAACGGCGTACCCAGCAGAGTGTGTTCCAGCAGCCAGGGATGCGAGTCGGCGGTGAGCCGGGCGGTGTAGAGGTGCTCGCCTCCTTCCGGGAGTTCCGTACCGGCGTCGAGCAACGAGTGACCGGCCTCTGCCATACCGAAGGAGGACACGTCTCCCTTGCGGCGAGCAGGGTCGTTGTACCAGTAGTGCTGGCGTTGGAAGGGGTAGGTGGGCAGGTCGATGGTGCGGGCGCCGGTGCCCTCGAACAGTGCCGGCCAGGTGACGTCGACGCCCT
>NZ_JBIBAF010000040.1:0-5386 GCF_042899705.1 Streptomyces sp. NPDC013187
CTTCCCTTCGGTCTTGCGTTTCCGACTCTATCAGATCTTTCCGATCCGATTTCCTCGGTGCTTTCCAGGTTCCCGCTTCCGCGTTTCCCTTTCCGGCGCTTCCGACTCTATCAGATCCTTTCGGGCCCGATCCCCGGTCAGCGGGGTTTGTCTTTGCGGCTGTTGGGCCGTTCCGACGAGTGAGACTTTAGCGGATTCCCCGGCTCCCGAGCCAATCGGGGGCCACGTCCTTTCGAACGGGGATTCCTCATTCCGTAAATACACATGCCAATGAAACGACGACAGATGTACTGCGCGTCGAATGTCGGTGAGTACCTGCGGATTGGCTGCCCGGGGACCGACCGGAGTCGGCGCTCACGTCGGGCAACTCGGAGAACACTACGGATGGGGGTAGGGCGTGTCAACTCGGGGGCGGGCGGCACTCCCGGGGCGTAGCCTGGGCTGCATGACGACGCGTACGTGCACCCAGCTGTGGTGGGCCGCCTGACGGCGGCCGTGCTCACGTATGCACTCAACGGCCGCCGCTTCGGCGGCCGTTTTCGTTTCTCCCTCCAGGAACCACGGAGGGGCGGCCGCCCGGGGCGGCGGTCCCGACCGGAAGGTGGAGGAGAGATGACACGGGTCTTCAGCGGGGTCAAGCCGACGGGGCATCTGACGCTGGGGAACTACCTGGGGGCCATGCGGCGGTGGGCTGCCGTGGACCAGCACGAGGCGGAGGCCTTGTTCTGTGTGGTCGATCTGCATGCGCTGACCGTGGACCACGATCCCGCGCGGGTGCGCAGGCTGAGCCGGCAGTCCGCGACTTTGCTGCTGGCGGCCGGGCTGGATCCGGAGCTCTGCACGGTGTTCGTGCAGAGCCATGTGGACGAGCACGCCCGCCTGTCGTACGTGCTGGAGTGCGTGGCCACCGACGGTGAGATGCGGCGGATGATCCAGTACAAGGAGAAGGCCGCGCGGGAGCAGCGGCGGGGCGGGAGTGTGCGGCTGTCGCTGCTGACGTATCCCGTGCTGATGGCGGCGGACATCCTGGCGTACGGGGCGGACGCGGTGCCGGTCGGGGACGATCAGCGGCAGCATGTGGAACTCGCGCGGGACATCGCCGTGCGGTTCAACCAGCGGTACGGGCATACGTTCGTGGTGCCGCGGGCCACGCGGCCGGAGGTGGCGGCGCGGGTGATGAACCTGCAGGACCCGGCGTCCAAGATGGGCAAGAGTGACGACGTCGGGCCGGGGATCGTCTATCTGCTGGACGAGCCGGACGTGGTGCGCAAGAAGGTGACGCGGGCGGTGACCGACAGCGGGCGTGAGGTCGTGTACGACCGGGAGGCCCGGCCGGGGCTCGCGAATCTGCTGGAGATCCTCGCGGCGTGCACGGGCGGGGAGCCGGAGCGGTTGAGTGGTGCGTACGAGTCGTACGGGGCCTTGAAGAAGGACACCGCCGAGGCTGTGGTCGAGGTGCTGCGACCGCTGCAGAAGAGGCACAAGGAGTTGTGTGCCGATCCCGGTTATGTCGAGGGCGTGCTGCGGGACGGGGCGGCGCGGGCTCGGGGGATGGCACGGCCGACGGTGGATGCCGCGTATCGGGCGATCGGGCTGCTGCCCGCTGTGGAGGAGGTGGCCGCGGCGAGTTCCGTGCCGGGGGTGTGAGGGGTGCGGGCGGCCGGGGGCGGGTCGGGCCCGCCCCCGGGGACTCAGCTGTTGTTGCCGGAGGCCAGGGCGCGGCTGCGGTCGCGGGCGGCTTCGAGGGCGGCGATGAGGGCGGCCCGTACGCCGTGGTTCTCCAGCTCGCGGATGGCGTTGATCGTCGTGCCGGCGGGGGACGTGACGTTCTCGCGGAGCTTGACGGGGTGTTCGCCGCTGTCGCGGAGCATCGTCGCGGCGCCGATGGCGGACTGGACGATCAGGTCGTGGGCCTTGTCGCGGGGCAGGCCGAGGAGGATGCCTGCGTCGGTCATGGCTTCGACCAGGTAGAAGAAGTAGGCCGGGCCTGAGCCGGAGAGGGCGGTGCAGGCGTCCTGCTGGGATTCGGGGACGCGGAGCGTCTTGCCGACGGCGCCGAAGATCTCCTCGGTGTGGGCGAGGTGGTCGGCGGTGGCGTGGGTGCCTGCGGAGATGACGGACATCGCCTCGTCGACGAGGGCGGGCGTGTTGGTCATGACGCGGACGACCGGGGTGTCGGGAGCCAGGCGCTCCTCGAAGTAGGCCGTGGGGATGCCGGCGGCGCCGCTGATGACCAGGCGGTCGGCGGGGACGTGCGGGGCGAGCTCGTCGAGGAGGGTGCCCATGTCCTGTGGCTTGACCGTGAGGATCAGGGTGTCGGCGGTCTTGGCTGCTTCGGCGTTGGTGACCGGGGTGACGCCGTAGCGGCTGCGGAGTTCCTCGGCTCGTTCCTGGCGGCGGGCGGTGACCAGGAGGTCGGACGGGGTCCAGCCGGCGCGGATCATTCCGCTGAGCAGGGCTTCGCCGATCTTGCCGGTGCCGAGGACTGCGACTTTCTGGGTCATGGCGCGGGGTGCCTCCGAAGGGTGCGTCGTCCGGGGTCCATCCTCGCACCGGGGAGTGGGGGACGGCTCGGGTGTCCGCTGGGCGGGATGTCGCGTCGGGCCGGCTACGCCGTCCGGCGCCTCAGGGTCGCCGCGCCCAGGGTGAGGACGAGGAGTGCGCAGCCCGCGACGATGAGGACGTCCCGGACGAACGTGGCCGTCATGTCCGTGTGGCGCAGGACCTCGTTCATGCCGTCGACGGCGTAGGACATGGGGAGGACGTCGGAAACGGCCTCCAGGGCGGGGTGCATGTCGTCGCGCGGGGTGAACAGGCCGCACAGGAGGAGCTGCGGGAAGATCACCGCCGGCATGAACTGGACCGCCTGGAACTCCGAGGCGGCGAAGGCCGAGACGAAGAGGCCGAGGGCCGTGCCGAGGAGGGCGTCGAGGAGGGCCACCAGGAGGAGGAGCCAGGGGCTGCCGGTGACGTCGAGGCCGAGGAACCAGACCGCGAGGCCCGTGGCCAGGGCGGACTGGACGATCGCGAGGGCGCCGAAGGCGAGGGCGTAGCCGGCGATGAGCTCGCCCTTGCCCAGCGGCATGGCGAGGAGGCGTTCGAGGGTGCCCGAGGTGCGTTCGCGCAGGGTGGCGATGGACGTCACCAGGAACATCGTGATGAGCGGGAAGATCCCGAGGAGGGAGGCGCCGATGCTGTCGAAGGTGCGGGGGCTGCCGTCGAAGACGTAGCGCAGCAGGAACAGCATCACGCAGGGGATGAGGATCAGCAGCGCGATCGTGCGGGGGTCGTGGGTGAGCTGGCGGAGGACCCGGACTGCGGTGGCGGTGGTGCGGGAGGCGCTCAGGGCCCTCGGTGGGGTGGCCGGCCGGGTCGCGGTGGTGGTCATCGGGTCGTCTCCTTCGTGCGGGCTGCTGCTTTCGCCTCGTCCACCAGGCGGAGGAAGGCCTCTTCGACGGTGGTGGCGCCGGTGCGGGTGCGCAGGGCGTCGGGTGTGTCTCCCCCAGCCTCCGGCCGGGAGGTGCCCCCGGCGAGGAGTTCGCCGTCGCGCATGAGGAGGAGGCGGTGGCAGCGTTCGGCCTCGTCCATGACGTGGGAGGAGACGAGGAGGGTGGCTCCGCGGCCGGTCGCGATGTCGTGGAAGAGGTGCCACAGGTCGCGGCGCAGGACCGGGTCGAGGCCGACCGTCGGTTCGTCGAGCACGAGGAGTTCCGGGGAGCCGAGGAGGGCGACGGCGAGGGAGACGCGGTTGCGCTGGCCGCCGGAGAGGTTGCCGGCGAGGACGTCGGCGTGGGTGGTGAGGTCGACGTCGGCTATCGCACGGGTGACGTCTTCGGCGCGGCGGTCGGCGGCTGCCCGGCCTGGGTTCAGGATCGCGGCGAAGTAGTCCAGGTTCTGCCGGACCGTCAGGTCGTCGTAGACGGACGGGGCCTGGGTGACGTAGCCGACGCGGGTGCGCAGGGTGGGGTGTCCGGCGGGGTGGCCGAGGACGTCGAGGGTGCCGGTGACCTTGGCCTGGGTGCCGACGAGGGCGCGCATGAGGGTCGACTTGCCGCAGCCGGAGGGGCCGAGGAGGCCGGTGATCTGGCCTCGGGGGACGGTGAAGCCGAGGTTGCGCAGGACCGTGCGGGGGCCGCGGACGACGGTGAGGTTCTCGGCGTGGACGGCTGGGGTGGGGGCGGTCGGGGTGTCCGGTGTCGGGGGGCGGTCGCGGGTGGGGCCGGGGCCCGGACGTGGTGAGCCGGGAGCATTATTCATCATGTGATGAATAATGCTCCCGGGGATCGGGCGCGTCAAGCCGCACGTGGTGCGGCCTTCGGGCGGGTGCGCGTCAGGCCGGGGTCTCGGCGAGGAGGAGGACGACCTCGTAGACCTCCTCCACGAAACCGTCCGGGAAGGTGCGCAGGAGGTGCTCGCGTTCCTCGGCCAGGAACGACGCGGTGCGTTCGGCGTCGTGTACGAGGAAGACCGAGTGGCTGCCGATGTTGGCGAGGTGGGTGTCGACCGGGACGCGGCGGCTCCAGCGGACCGTACGGCGGGTGAAGTCGAGGAGGCCGGTGGGGTCGGCGGCGCGGGCGTTGACGTTGCGCTTCTCGGCGGAGACGTCGATGCGGAAGAAGCGCTCGGTGCGGGCGGCGGCCTCGGCGATCCAGGGGACGTCGAGGGCGTCGGTGTTCCACCACAGGGCGAGGGCGCCACCGGGGCGCAGGACGCGCAGGGCTTCCGGGACGGCGCGGGCCGGGTCGGTCCAGTGCCAGGCCTGGGCGTAGGTGACGAGGTCGACGGAGTCGTCGGTGAGGGGGAGGTCGTCGCCCGTGCCGCGGATGACCGGGACGCCCGGGAGGGTGCGGCGGAACTGGGTCGCCATGCCGTCCCCCGGTTCAACGGCGATCACGTTCGCGCCCCTCGCGTGCAGGAGGGCGGTGGCGATGCCGGTCCCGGCGCCGACGTCCGCGACGCGGGTGCCGGCGAGCGGGCGGCCGGTCAGGTCTTCTATCGCGTCGAAGAGGGCCGGGGGGTAGGAGGGGCGGTTGGCCGCGTACTGGGCTGCGGCGGCGTTGAAGGAGTGGGCTCGGGTGGTTCGGGCGGGTGCGGAGGTGGGGTGCTCGTCGGAGGGTCGGGGGGTGGGGTGGGCTCCGGTGGGGTGGTGGGCGGACGTTGGTGTGGTCATACGGTCATGGTGGCCGGGGGTGGGGCACTCGGCGGTGAGATTTCGGTGAGTACGGAACCCGCCGAGGAGTCGGACCATCCAGGACACGCCCAGGGCCCGGCCCGGTCGTCACAGGCCGGAAGCTAGGGCCTGTCGTTTGGATCAGGTCGGCCGGGAGTGACAGCGCCTCTCGGCCGACCCGAGCGGGGCGTGGTGCGTGCAGATGCAAGGCGGAGG
>NZ_JBIBAF010000041.1:0-5154 GCF_042899705.1 Streptomyces sp. NPDC013187
CCGCGCGAGCGCAGCCGAGCGTGGGGGAGTTGACAACCGACGACAACGCGGCAGATGTGCGTGCCACGCCCCGCGACGCCGGCATGATCCAAACGGCAGGCCCTAGGCCGGCCGGCGACAAGGGCGCTTGACCGGATCCGACCTGGTCAGGCGCCCTTGTGCTGCGCGCCCACGCCGCCGGTTGAGCGAGGCGGGCCGCGGCGGGATGCTGAAGGCACCGCCCGTGACGGGTGGCACAAGGCCGTGCCGGGCGCGGCAGGAACGACGTCGGGACACCCCATGGACAACCGACCCGACACGAACACGGGAGAAGGGGGCGCGTCGGCGCCGGAGGACATCGCCGTCGTCATCGACGCCCGCGGTGCCGTGCTGGTGTGGAGCGCGGGAGCCGGGCGGCTGCTCGGATACGAGCCCGAGGAGGTCGTGGGACGGCCGGCTGCGCACCTGCTGTCCGCGAAACCGCCCGTGGCGATGCGGCGCCACCTGGCCGCCGGCGAACCGTGGACGAGTGACGTGGGACTGCGGAAGCGGGACGGGGGCCGCGTCAAGGCGCAGCTCCGGGGCACCCCGCTGGCGGACGCGCGCGGCAGGACCGCTTGGGTCGTCACCCCGGCGGCCGCGACCTACCCTGCCGGGCCGACCGAAGAGGAGCCCACGGAGCTGTGGGACCTCACGCTCGCGCAACTTCCGCTGCCGGTGGCCGTCTACGACCGTGAGGCGCGGTTCGTGACCTGCAACCAGGTGATGAGCCGTGCCATGGGGCTCACCCCCGACGAGATGAGGGGCAAGACCCTGTGGGAGATCTACCCCACCCCGCCCCTGGACGAGATCGACCGCCTGCAACGAGAGGTGGTGCGCACCGGCGAGATGATCGTCCGCGAGGAACAGCCCTTCCGGGCCTCCGGCGAGATCCGCGATCACGCGTGGTCGGTCTTCCTCTCCCCGCTGAAGAACGCGGCGGGGGAGACGCTGGGAATGTCCGCCCTGGTGATCGACATCACCGAGCAGTACTGGGCGCGGCGCCGCCTGGCGGTGCTCAACGACGCCAGTACGCGGATCGGCAGCACCCTGGACGTGACCCGGACGGCCGAGGAACTGGCCGAGGTGGCGGTGGACGGCTTCGCCGACTTCGTCACGGTCGACCTGCTGGACGCGGTCGCCCAGGGCCATGAACCGCAACCGACACCGCCCGGCACCCAGGTCGTCTTCCGCCGTACCGCGCAGCGGTCGGTGCTGCCGGGATGCCCGGAATCCGTGGTCCCGGAGGGCGGCATCGACATCTGCCCGCCCAGTTCGCCACCTGCTCGGGCACTGATCACGGGGCGGGGCGCCGTGTACCGGATGGGCGATCCGCTGTTGGGCGACTGGCCTACGGCCCACCCGGCACGCGCCGAGAGCGTCCGGAGGTTCGGAATCCACACGGTGATGATGGTGCCGCTGCGCGCCCGGGGCGTCACCCTGGGTGTGATGCACCTGGTGCGGCACCGCACCGCGGACGCCTTCGGCGAGGATGACCTGCTCCTCGCCGAGGAGATCGCCGCACGGGCGGCGGTGAGCATCGACAACGCCCGCCGCTACACCCGCGAGCGCCACACCGCGATCACCCTCCAGCGCAGCCTTCTGCCGCCAGGGCCGCCCCGGGCGCAGGCGCTGGACCTCGCCCACCGCTACTTCCCCGCCGGTTCGGGCGACGAGATCGGCGGCGACTGGTTCGACGTCATCGCGTTGTCCGGGGGCCGGGTCGCACTCGTGGTGGGCGACGTCGTGGGCCAAGGGGTGCACGCCTCGGCCGCGATGGGCCGCCTGCGCACCGCGGTCCGCACGCTCGCCGACGCCGACTTCGCGCCCGAAGAGCTGCTCACCCGCCTGGACGACCTGGTCATCCGCCTCGACCGGGAGGAAGGGCCGGACACACGCGGGCAGGGGGAGGGAACCTCGGCAGAGGTCGGGGCCACCTGCCTGTACGCCGTCTACGACCCCGTCGCCGGCCGGTGCGACATGGCCCGGGCCGGGCATCCGCCGCCCGTCATGGTGGACCGCGACGGGACCGTGCAGGTGCTGGACCTGCCCGCCGGGCCGCCGCTCGGCCTGGGCGGCATGCCCTTCGAGGCCGCCCGGATCGACGTGGTCGAGGGCAGCCTGCTCGCCTTCTACACCGACGGCCTGGTCGAGACCCCCGGCCGTGACATCGACGTCGGACTGGAGCTGCTGAGCGAGGCGTTGCGGCGCCCGGCCGCCGGTCTGGAGGAGACCTGCGAGGAGGTGCTGCGCAAGGTACGGGCCGAGCCCGCCGCCGACGACATCGTTCTGCTCCTGGCCCGGATCCGTGGTCTCGGTACCGACCGGGTACGCGTCTGGCGGCTGCCCGTGGATCCCGCGGCCGTCGCCGGGGCCCGCCGGATGGCGAGCGAACAACTGGCCGCCTGGGGGCTGGCCGAGCTCGATTTCCCCACGGAGCTGATCGTCAGCGAACTGGTCACCAACGCCATCCGCTACGGCAACGCTCCCATCGAGCTGCGCCTCATCCGCTCCGACGTCCTCGTGTGCGAGGTTTCCGACGGCAGCGGCACCGCCCCGCTCCTGCGCCGCGCCCGGGTCTTCGACGAGGGCGGCCGCGGACTGCTGCTCGTCGCCCAGGTCGCCGAGCGCTGGGGCAGTCGTCACACGGCGGAGGGCAAGACGATCTGGGCCGAACAGCCCCTGCCGGACTGACCCCCCGGACTGTGGCGTGATGCGGCGAGGCTGTGCCCTGCACCATTCCTGGTGGAAGATCCGACTCTGGGGTAGGGTCTCGACGCAACGGTCCTGGTCGGCAGGTCGCAGCCCGGCCCTCGGGGACTCACCCGCCGTACGCGAGGGCGTCACGGCCGAAACGCCTTCTTGGTGCAGCCAGGAACACCTCTTGAACCCGCCTCGATGCGATCTTGTCATCAAGCTCACCTAGGATGACATCCTGAAGGCGGCAACGTGTCACGGCGGACAACACCCGTTGAACACTCGCGCAGCATCGGGGCGCTTCGAGACCGGTTCGAAGGCACCGTCAGCGGCGGCGAATGTGCTGGAGACAGCCGGCGTGGCCCCCTCCAGGATGTGCCGGACAACCGTCCGATCTGGCGAAGGTCACGGGAACCCGGTAGTCGGAGGCCACCGCGCATGGGTGAGGCAACGGATGGGACAGCGGAGATGAGCAGCGTAGTCGAGCGCTATCAGGCACTTGGGGAGCATGTCGCGGGCGGCCGCCAGGTCGTGATGACAGACGTGCTGGACGTGCCCGCAACCGAGCTGCGGCAGGCGAACGAGCATGACGTCGCGCTCCTGCTGCTGCTCGGTGAGTTGTGCGCCCGCATGGCGGGCGGCACCTCGGCAGCGCCCGTGGTGCTGGCCACGGCGGACAAATACGTCAACACCTCCTTCTTCTACACCGGAAGGATCCTGCCGCGGACCCGGGAGCTGATCGAACTCCTCGACCGTGCGGTACGTGAGCGCTCGTTCGACCTGCTGGTGGAGGTGGCCGACCACCTCAGCCAGGGGTGGGCGAAATACGCCGACTCCATGTTCCCGTCCGCATTCGCCCGGCTCGCGGAAGAGACCGGACTCGAAGGGAAGCCCGAGTCGTTCTCCCGCGTTTCCTTCGTGTTGTGGCGCGATGGTCTGGACGCCGCCGCCGAGAACGACCCGGAGCGTGCGCTGCCGCTCTTCAGGGACTCGCTGGAGCGCTACCGGAAGTACGGCTACTACGCGGACGCGTCCTGGCTTCACACGGATCTCGTCATCGCCCATCTGCTCGCCGGGCGCAAGGAAGAAGCACACGCCGAGCTCGAGGCGCAGCGAACCTATGTGGAGAAGGTGCTCGAAGCCCACCCGGTCGTCGCACCGGAGGCGGGGCGGTCGTTCGCCTTCCACCTGGGTGACGTGCAGAGCGGCGACTACAGCACGTTCGTGGAGTCAGCCGCCCTGCGCCCGACCGAGCTGACCCGACGCGACCGCGAACTCCTCATGCGCTACGTGCGCACCAGCGAGTTCCTCATCTCGGCCTGCCGGTACGGTGTGCAGCGCGATTTCGACGCGGCGCTCGACACCTTCTCCTTCGGCTGGGGCACCTATCAGCAGTCGCCCTACCCGAGGATGTTCCGTCACCTCGCCGACAGGTACCTGGAGTCCCCAGAGAAGTGGAACGTGCATCTCACGGCGTACGAACAGTGGCACCGGATGCTGCGTACGTACCGTGTCAGGGTGCGGCCCAACGTGCTCATCGACACGGCTGCGACGCTGCACGACCGTCTGAAGTACGCCGAGTTGCACACCTGCGCCTCCCTCGTCCTGCTGGACACCGCCGTACTGCACTCCCGGCTGCACGGCAGGGGTGAGTCGGTGGACTGGATCACGCGCTACCTGCCGGATCTGCGGCCGACCCTGCCGGACATCCTGGGTGCCGTGGCCGACTACCTGCAGGCGCCGCGCAGTACGGAGCGACGACAACTGCTCAGCCGGTACATCGGGCTGAGGGCCGGCCATCTCGTGCCGGAGTTCCTCTCCCTGGACCTGGGCGAAGAGCAGCTGCCGCAGCCCGACCGGCTCGAGGTGACGCTCTATGACCGGCTGTTGTCGGTGGAAGGGGTCACCGTGCACGAGAACGCGCCGCAACCGCTCATCGACACCCTCCGCGTACTGGGCCGGGACTTCTCGGAGAGCGTCGTGCAGGGAACCGCTGTCCCCTTCCTTTCCGCCGCCGAGCTGTCGGACCGCACGAACCGAACCTCAGCGGCGCTCGCGCAGACGGTACGCCGATTCCGTAGCGCCTGTCAGGAGCGCTTCAGCGAAGTGACGGACTACGACATGGCCCAGGACGCCGTGATCCAGGGCCGCCCCGGCTACCGGCTGAATCCGCAGAGCATCCATCGCTTCACCGAGTACTCGACTGAGGCCGTCTGACCGAGTGGAGTCCCGCGTCTGTTCGCCCGGGAGTCGTACGACACCCAGTTCGCTCGGTCGTCGAGGCAACTGCACCCGTCGGTACGGGCCCCCGGGCCTTTCGACAGCGTGGGAGAAAGATACGGCTAGTAGCGGTAGTGGTCCGGCTTGAACGGTCCCTCGACCTTCACGCCGATGTACTCGGCCTGCTCGGGGCGCAGCGTGGTGAGCTTCACGCCGAGC
>NZ_JBIBAF010000042.1:0-4313 GCF_042899705.1 Streptomyces sp. NPDC013187
GCATCCACACCACCGGCCACCAGCCGCCACAGATCCTCCGGCGACGACACCCCACCCGGATAACGGCACGCCATCCCCACGATCGCGATCGGCTCCGCGGGGTCGCCCGTCGCGGCGGTGAGGGCCGCGGCGGCCCGGTCGGGCTGCTCGTCGCCGAAGAGTTCGCGTGCCAGTTGCCGTGCGAGGACCGTGGGGGTCGGGTGGTCGAAGACGAGGGTGGTGGGCAGCCGCAGGTCGGTGGCCCGGCCGAGCTGGTTGCGCAGTTCGACCGCGGTGAGCGAGTCGAAGCCCAGTTCCTGGAAGGGCCGGTCGGCGTCGATCGCCGCCGCGTTCGCGTGTCCGAGCACTCCGGCGACCCGGCCGCGCACCAGCTCGAGCAGTGCCTCGTGACGGGCGCCGGCGTCCAGCGCGGCCAGCCGCCGCATGAGTGTCGATCCGCCCTGTGCGGCGTGGCCGGCGGCGGCCTTGGGGCGCGGGCCGGCGGGGGCCAGGCCGCGCAGGACGGGCAGCACCTCGTCGCCTTGGCGTCGCAGCTCCCCGGTGTCCAGGTGGGTCACGGCGAGGACCGGCTGTCCGGTCAGGAGGGCGGCGTCGAACAGGCTCATCGCCTCGTCCGACGGGAGGGCGCGCAGGCCGAGCCGGGCGATGCGGCTCAGGTCGGTGTCGGTCAGCCGGCCGCTGATCGTGCTGGTCTGCGACCACAGGCCCCACGCCAGCGACGTCGCCGGCAGTCCCTGGGCCCGGCGGTGCTGTGCCAGCGCGTCCAGGAAGGTGTTGCCCGCCGCGTAGTTCGCCTGGCCGGCGTTGCCGATCAGGCCGGCCAGCGACGAGTACACGACGAAGGCGGACAGCGGTAGGTGCCGCGTCAGCTCGTGGAGGTTCCACGCCGCGTCGATCTTCGGCCGTACGACCGCGTCGAGCCGTTCCGCCGTCAGTCCGCTGAGCACGGTGTCGTCCAGGATGCCCGCGGTGTGCACCACCGCGGTGACCGGGAACTCGTCCGGTACCCCGGCCAGCGCTCCGGCCAGTTGCCGGCGGTCCGACGCGTCGCACGCCGCGACCGACACCTGGGCGCCCAGCCGCTCAAGCTCCGCGCACAGTTCGCCGGCCTCGGGGGCGCTCGCGCCCCGGCGGCTCAGCAGCAGCAGACGCCGGGCACCGTGTTCGGTCACCAGATGGCGGCTCACGATGCGGCCCAGCGTTCCCGTGGCCCCGGTGACGAGCACGGTGCCCTCGTCCCAGCGCGGGGCCGCCACCTGCTCCTGCGAGGCCCGCACACGGGCCAGTCGCGGCACCAGCAGGCGGTGGTCGCGGACGGCCAGCTGTGTCTCGCCTGCGGCCAGGGCGAGGGGAAGCTGTGCGTACCCCTCGGTGTCGGCGTCGACGAGGACGACCCGGCCGGGGTTCTCCGTCTGCACGGTGCGCAGCAGACCCCACACCGCGGCGTGCACCAGGTCCGTCACCTGCTCGCCCGCCAGGGCGGCCAGCGCTCCCCGGGTCACCACCACGAGCCGCGTGTCGGCCAGTCGTTCGTCGGCCAGGAAGGCCTGCACCCGTTCCAGGACGCGGGCGAGTTCCACGCGCGCCAGACCGGCGATGCCCTCACCGCCGACGGCTCCGTCGTCCCCGTCGGCGACCAGCGGCCAGACGACGGTGTCCGCGCCGGCCGCCGCCGCCGCGTCGAGGTGCGGGTACGAGGCCGCCGAGGCCAGGGAGGGCGCGCCCAGCACGGCCCAGCCCGAGGTGTCCACGGCCGACTCGGGGGCCGGTACCTCGGACCAGGCGACCGAGAACAGGCCGTCGCGGCCCGCCTGGGCCGCCGTGCGCACCGCGTCCTTCGACAGCGGGCGAAGCGCCAGCGAGTCCACCGACGCCACCGGCACGCCCGTGTCGTCGGTGACCAGCAAAGAGACGGTGTCGGCGGCGCCGGACAGGCCGAAGCGGACCCGCAGCGTGGCCGGGCCCGTCGCGTGGACACGGACGCCCGTCCAGGAGAACGGCAGGCGCGCCGCCACGTCTTCCTCGGCCACGCCCGGCAGCAGGGCGTGCAGGGCGGCGTCCAGCAGGGCCGGGTGCAGCAGGAATCGGCCCGCCTCCTCGCGCACCGTGTCCGGCAGGGTCACCTCGGCGAAGATCTCGCTCTCGCCCCGCCAGACCCGGGACAGGCCCCGGAACGCCGGGCCGTAGGCGTACCCCTGGTCGTCCAGGCGCTCGTAGACGCCTTCCAGGCCGACCTCTCGCGCGTTCACCGGGGGCCAGACCACCAGGTCGGCGGCGGACGGGTCCGGGGCGGCGGGAACCAGGGTGCCTTGTGCGTGGAGGACCCAGTCGCGCTCGTCGTCCGTGTCGAGCCGGGAGTAGACCTCGATGGGGCGTGCGCCGGACTCGTCCTTCTCCCCCACGGCGACTTGCAGGTGCACACCGCCGTCGGCGGGCAGGGCCAGGGGCGTGGCGAGGGTCAGCTCGGCCACCTGCCCGGTGCCGGCCTGCTCGCCCGCGTGGGCCGCGAGTTCGAGCAAGGCGGTGCCCGGGAGTATGACGGTCCCGGAGACGGTGTGGTCGGCGAGCCAAGGATGCGTCCGCAGCGACAGACGGCCCGTGAAGAGCACCTCACCGCCTCGGGCGAGCGTGACCGAAGCGCCGAGCAGCGGGTGACCGGCCGAGCGGAGCCCGAGGTCGGTGGCCTCGCCGTGGCGGGTGGCGACGTCGAGCCAGTACTGGTCGCGCTGGAAGGCGTAGGTCGGCAGGGGGACGCGCCGGGCGCCGGTGCCCTCGAAGTAGGCCTCCCAGCCGGAGCGTCCCGCCTCGGTCCTGATGCGCAGCGCGGCGACCGCGGCCACCGCCGTCTCCGGTTCGGGGCGGTCGCGTCGGAGGAGGGTGAGGGCCTGGACGTCGTCGCGGTCGTCGGCTTCGAGGGTCTCCTGCACCATCGCGGCCAGGACCCCGTCGGGACCGAGCTCCAGGAACGTGCTCACCCCCAGTTCCATCAGGTGGCGTACGCCGTCGTGGAAGCGGACCGCCTGACGGATGTGCCGCGCCCAGTACTCCGGCGACGTCAACTCCTCCTCCGTCGCCAGCACCCCGGTCACGTTCGACACCACGGGAATCCGCGGCGCACGCAACGACAAGCCCCGCGCCACCTCCTCGAACTCCTCCAGCACCCCGTCCATGTGGAACGAGTGGAAAGCATGACTGACCGTCAGACGCTTGACCCGAAGGCCCTGCTCCTTCCACGCCACCGCAAGCCCGTCCACCACCTCGGCATCACCGGAGACCACCACCGACCGCGGACCATTCACCGCAGCCACATCGACCAGGCTCTCGTGCCCGGCCAACAACCCCCGAACCTCCTCCTCACCGGCCTGCACCGCGAGCATCGCACCACCGGCCACAGCCGACTGCATCAACCGGCCACGCGCAGCCACCAACGCCACCGCATCCGCCAGATCGAGCACCCCCGCCACATGCGCCGCCACCACCTCACCCACCGAATGACCGGCCAGGTAGTCCGGGACAATCCCCCACGACTCCACCAGCCGGAACAGGGCCACCTCGACCGCGAACAGGGCCGCCTGGGTGTTGGCTGTGTCGTCCAGGCCCTCACCGGAGCGGATGATCTCCCCCGGCGACCGGCCCAGATGCTTCTCCAGCGCGTCGGCCACCTCGTCGAACGCCGCCGCGAACACCGGGAACGCCGCATGGAGTTCCTGCCCCATGCCGATCCGCTGAGCGCCCTGACCCGTGAACAGGAAGGCCGTCCGCCCCGGCACCCTCGAACCGGAAACCACCCGCCCCGACGAACCCCCCGACGCCAGCGCCCGCAACCCCTCCAGCAGCGCCTCACCCTCCGCACCCACCACCACAGCACGCTGATCGAACACAGCACGCGTGGCAGCCAGCGAGTACGCCACATCCAGCGGCCCGACCGAGGAATCACCCTCAAGGTGCGCGAGTAACCGCGCGGCCTGCTGCCTCAGGGCTTCCGGGGTCCTGGCGGAGAGCGCCCAGGGGAGGACGGCGGGAGGACGCACCAGGTCGTCGGTGCCCTCGCCGTCCTCGATGGTGTCGGCGGCGGGCGCCTCTTCGATGATGACGTGGGCGTTGGTGCCGCTGAAGCCGAAGGAGGACACGCCTGCCCGTCGGGGACGGTCCACGGCCGGCCACTCCCGGGCCTCGGCGAGCAGCTCCACCGCCCCGTCCGCCCAGTCCACCACCGTCGTCGGCTCGTCCGCGTACAACGACTTGGGCAGAACGCCGTGGCGCATCGCCTGCACCATCTTGATCACACCACCGACACCGGCCGCCGCCTGCGC
>NZ_JBIBAF010000043.1:0-3508 GCF_042899705.1 Streptomyces sp. NPDC013187
ATCCACACCACCGGCCACCAGCCGCCACAGATCCTCCGGCGACGACACCCCACCCGGATAACGGCACGCCATCCCCACGATCGCGATCGGCTCGTTCTGACGGCCTTCTACCTCGGTCAGCCGCTTACGGGCGTCGCGAGCGTCGGCGATGGCCCGCTTGAGGTAATCACGGAGCTTTCCCTCGTCCGTCACGTGCTTTCAACTCCTGAGCATTGAAGGGGGTGGTGCCGGGGCGGGGCCTGTCGCCGCCCGGGCGCGGTGGGGGCGGGGGTTCAGTCGAGTTCGTCGACGAGGGCGAAGAGCTCCTCGTCGCTGGCGGCGTCCAGGTCCAGGCCGCCCCCGGCCTCGGCGCTGTCGCCGTCGCCGTCGCCGTCGCCGGGTACCGCTTCGGCGAGGAGCAGCAGTTCCCTGAGCCGGTCGGCGAGGCGTGCCCGGGACTCGTCCCCGGGTGCCAGGGACTTGAGCAGGGACTCAGCACGGTCGAGGTCGGCGAGGCCGGGGTCGTCCGTCGGCCCCTTCCGTTCCTCGATCCGCGCGGCGACGAACCGGGCGAGTGCGGTGGGGTTGGGGTGGTCGAACACGAGGGTGGTGGGCAGCCGCAGACCGGTGGCCCGGCCGAGCTGGTTGCGCAGCTCGACCGCGGTGAGCGAGTCGAAGCCCAAGTCCTGGAAGGGCCGGTCGGCGTCGACGGAGTCCTGCCCGGAGTGGCCGAGGACCGCGGCGGCCTGTCCCCGCACCAGTTCGATGAGGGCCGCCTCGCGCTCGGCCGCCCCGAGCGCACCGAGCTGCTCCAGGAGTCCCGGGCCCTGCGGCGTGCCCGTACCGGCCGCTGTGCGGCGGGCCGGGGCGGCGGGTGTCAGGCCGCGCAGCAGCGGCGCCGCGTCCTCACCCTGCCGCCGCAGGGCTCCGGCGTCGACGTACGTGGCCGCCAGCACGGGCCGCGCGAGGCGGAAGGCGGCGTCGTACAGGTTCATCGCCTGGTCCGACGGCAGTGCCACCAGGCCCAGCCGGGCCAGCCGCCTGAGGTCCGTCTCGCTCAGGCCGCCGCTGATGGCGCTCTCCTGTTCCCACAACCCCCAGGCCAGGGAGAGGCCGGGGAGGCCCTGCGCCCTGCGGTGCTGGGCCAGTGCGTCGAGGAAGGTGTTGCCGGCCGCGTAGTTGGCCTGTCCCGCGGTGCCGAGGAGACCGGCGACGGACGAGTAGACGACGAAGGCCGACAGCGCTCGGTCCCGTGTCAGTTCGTGCAGGTTCCATGCCGCGTCCACCTTGGGCCGCAGCACGGTGTCCAGTCGCTCCGGGGTGAGTTCTCCGAGCACCGTGTCGTCCAGGACCCCCGCCGTGTGGACGACGGCGGAGAGCGGCCGGTCGTCGGGCACCGCCGCGAGGACGGCGGCCAGCGCCTCACGGTCCGCGGCGTCGCATGCGGCGAAGGTGACGCCGGCACCCAGGCCGGTCAGCTCCTCCTTCATCCCGGCCGCCCCCGGGGCGGATTCGCCGCGGCGGCTGAGCAGCAGCAGGTGCCGGGCGCCGTGTTCGGTCACCAGGTGCCGGGCCAGGATCCGGCCCAGTGTTCCCGTGGCGCCGGTGATGAGGACGGTGCCCTCGTCCCACCGGGGCGGGACGGCGCCGTCGTCCGCGCCGGGGGCGCGCTCCAGGCGGGGCACTAGGAACGCGTCGCCGCGCACGGCCACCTGGGGCTCCCCGGTGGCGACGGCCCCGGTGACGTCGCTGTCGCCGTCACCGTCGACCAGCACGACACGGCCGGGGTTCTCCGTCTGCGCCGTCCGCAGCAGGCCCCACACGCCCGCGTGCACCAGGTCCGGGACGTCCTCGTCCGGGCTCGTGGCCACCGCGCCGCGGGTGACGACCACGAGCCGCGCCTCGGCCAGTCGCGGATGGGCGAGGAACGCTTGCACGGTCGTCAGTGCCTGCCGGGTGGCAGCGCGCGCCGCCTCGGCTACGGCGGGGCCGTCGGCCGGGGCCGCACCGTCCCCGTCCGGGGCCCACAGGACGGTGTCCGCCCCGCTTCCCGCCACTTCCTCAAGGTTCTCGTACGCCTTCACGGAGGGGACCGGCGAGGCGCCCAGCGCCGCCCAGCCCGAGGTGTCGGCCGTTCCCCGGGGCGCCTCGGTCACCGACCAGACGGCGGGGAACAGTCCGTCCCGGCGGGCGTCGGCCGGCCGCAGTGCGTCCGCGGCCGGCGGACGCAGGAGCAGCGAGTCCACCGACGCCACCGGCAGTCCCGTGCCGTCGGCGACCTGGAGGGACGCCTCCAGCGTCTCACCGCCGGAGTCCGACAGGGTCAGCCGTGCCCGTAGGACGGACGCCCCGGCGGCGTGGACGCGCGCACCCGACCAGGCGAACGGCAGGCGCGGCAGCCCGTCGTCCCCGGTGACGCCGGGCAGCAGCGGGTGCAGCACGGCGTCCAGCAGCGCCGGATGGAGCAGGAAGTGTCCCGCCCTCTCGCCCGCCTCGTCCGGCAGCGCGACCTCGGCGAAGATCTCGCCCTCGCCCTGCCACACCCGGCGCATCCCCTGGAAGGCGGCGCCGTAGGCGAATCCGTGATCGGCGAGACGCTCATAGGCACCGTCCAGGTCGATCTCGGCGGCGCCCGCCGGAGGCCAGACGACCAGTCCGGCCCCGGTGGCGGAGGGGTCGACGGGGGTCAGCGAACCGTGGGCGTTGAGCACCCACTCGCCCTCCCCGTCCGGGCCCTGTCCGGCGGGGCGGGAGTAGATCTCGACGCCGCGCCGTCCGTCGTCGGCCGGCTCCCCGACGGCGACCTGTACGTCGACGCCACCGTGTTCGGGCAGGGCGAGCGGTGCGGCCAGGGTCAGGTCCTCGACGTGTGCGCTGCCGGCCTGTTCTCCCGCGCGCAGGGCCAGTTCGAGGAGGGCGGTGCCGGGCAGCAGCACGGTGCCGGACACCGTGTGGTCCGCGAGCCACGGGTGGGTGCGCAGGGAGAACCGTCCGGTGAAGAGGTACGCGTCGCGTCCGGCCATCCGCACGGCGGCGCCGATCAGCGGGTGCTGGACGGTGCTCAGGCCGAGGCCCTCGGCATCGATGTCCGCGGGGGGCGCGTCGAGCCAGAAGCGCCGGTGCTGGAAGGCATAGCCGGGCAGCGGCACGCGGCGGGCGCCGGGCAGTGCCGTGTTCCAGTCGGGTTCGGCTCCGCGCATCCGCAGCAGGGCGAGCGCGGACATGACGGTTTCGGGCTCGGGCCTGTCCCGGCGCAGGGCGGGGGCGAGTGCGCCCGGCGGCTCGGTGAGCGAGGCCTCCACCAGGGAGGTCAGGACTCCGTCCGGGCCGAGTTCCACGTACTGCCGGACGCCCAGCTGCTCCAAGAGGCGTACGCCGTCGTGGAAGCGGACCGCCTGGCGGATGTGCCGGGCCCAGTACTCCGGCGAGGTCAGCTCCTCCTCGCTCGCCAGCACCCCGGTCACGTTCGACACCACGGGAATCCGCGGCGCACGCAACGACAGCCCCCGCGCCACCTCCTCGAACTCCT
>NZ_JBIBAF010000044.1:0-3452 GCF_042899705.1 Streptomyces sp. NPDC013187
GGGCTTTCCTCCGGGCGCTTCCCTTCGGTCTTGCGTTTCCGACTCTATCAGATCTTTCCGATCCGATTTCCTCGGTGCTTTCCAGGTTCCCGCTTTCGCGTTTCCCTTTCCGGCGGTTCCGACTTTATCAGAAGTTTTTGGCCGGTCTAACCGGCCGCTCATTTCCGATTCATCGGGAGAGGCTTCGATGAAAGCAACGTTTCAAGAAGCAGGTAGATGTTCACTGTGGCTGGTCTGGGACTAGACCCCATCTCCAGGCAACTGTTCGAATCTACCTCCCCGCGCTCGCCGTGTCAACGGCTCCCGTGGGGCGAAGAGGAGACTAGCAGTTGAACGGACGTGGTCGCACATCCGGCGGTCGGCGGGACGATCAGGCGGCTGTCGGGACGGTCGCGCTGCGTTCCGCCGCCTCGACGTCTCCGGTCTCGCCCGCGCGGGCGGCTCGGCCGCCCAAGACGTAGACGTAGGCCAGGAAGGCCACTTCGGCGGCGACGCCGATGGCGATGCGGGCCCAGGTGGGGAGGCCGGACGGGGTGACGAAGCCTTCGATGGCGCCTGAGACGAAGAGGACTAGGGCGAGACCGATGGCCATGCCTATGGCCGCTCGGCCTTCCTCCGCGAGCGCCGTGCGCCGCGTCCGCGGGCCGGGGTCGATGAGCGTCCAGCCGAGGCGCAGGCCCGTGCCGGCTGCGACGAAGACGGCGGTCAGTTCCAGGAGGCCGTGCGGGAGGACCAGGCCGAGGAACGTGTCGAGGCGGCCGGCCGAGGACATCAGGCCGATGCCGACACCGAGATTGAGCATGTTCTGGAAGAGGATCCAGAGGACCGGGAGCCCAAGGAAGACCCCGAGGATGAGGCACAGGGCGGCGGCCCAGGCGTTGTTCGTCCAGACCTGCGCGGCGAAGCTGGCGGCCGGATGGCTGGAGTAGTACGTCTCGTACTGGCCACCGGGACGGGTGAGCTCCCTCAGTTCACTGGGAGCCGCGATCGTGGCCTGTACCTCGGGGTGGGTGCCGATCCACCAGCCCAGGAGGGCGGCGACAGCCGTGGACAGGAGCGCGGTGGGCACCCACCAGTGCCGTGACTTGTAGACGGCGGCGGGGAAACCGTGGGCGAGGAAGCGTGTGACGTCACGCCAGGAGGCGCGTCGGGTGCCGGTCACGGCACCACGCGCGCGTGCCACGAGTTGGCTGAGCCGACCGGTCAGCTGCGGGTCGGGGGCACTGGACTGGATCAGGGAGAGGTGCGTCGCGGTGCGCTGGTAGAGGGTGACGAGTTCGTCGGCCTCCGCGCCGTCGAGGCGGCGCTGGCGGCGGATGAGCACTTCGAGGCGGTCCCACTCCGCTCGGTGGGCGGAGACGAAGACGTCGAGGTCCATCGGTGTGCCTGCTCCTCGGCTGGTCGTCGGAGGCTCGTCGTGGATCAGCTTGTCGTACTACGGTGCGATGCGCCCTCAGCTTGGCAGACTGGCCCTGTCGGGGGCAGGGCAGGGGAAGGACGGCGGGCGTGAGTGAGCTGGTGACGGGCGAGGCTGTGGCACTGGAGCTGCGCCCGGCGAGGCTGCCCAGCAGGGCGCTGGCCGTGCTGCTCGATCTGGTGGCGGCCATGGCGGTCTACGTCGCGGTGACCATCGTGCTGGTCACCTCCACGGCCTCCCTCGACGAGGCGGCGCGGACGGCGCTTTCCATCGCGTCGTTCGTTCTCGTGCTGGTGGGCGGGCCGATCGCGGTGGAGACGCTCAGTCACGGGCGGTCGCTCGGGAAGATGGCGTGCGGTCTGCGTGTGGTGCGGGACGACGGAGGCCCCATCCGGTTCCGGCATGCGCTGGTGAGGGGCTTGATCGGGGTGATCGAGATCCTCATGACCTTTGGGATCGTCGCCTGCATCGCCTCGTTCGTGTCGGCTCGTGGGCGGCGGCTGGGAGACGTGTTCGCCGGGACGCTCGTCGTGCGGGAGCGGATTCCGGTCGCGCGGACCGGCTTCGTACCGCCTCCTCCGCCGTGGCTGTCCGGGCGGTTCGCGGGGCTCGATCTCTCTGCGGTGCCCGACGGGTTGTGGCTCGCCGTCCGGCAGTACCTGACGCGTATGCAGCATCTGGATCCGCAGGTGGGCTGGTCGATGGCGGAGCGGCTGGCGGCGGATCTGGCGGAGCGTACGGGGGCTCCGGTGCCCCCCGGTGTGCCGCCGGCCGCGTATCTGGCGGCGGTCGTGCAGGAACGGCAGGCGCGGGAGGCCCGGCGGGCTTTCGGAAGCGAGGCGGCCCCGGCGGCGACGTCCGCCGCCGTTCCGGTGCCCGCCGACCCGGTCGCCACAGCCGATGCTCCTGCCGTGTACGGCGCCGCGGTCGGCTTCCGACCGCCGGCTGGGGTGCCCGGGGTGGTGTCCGGGCCGTCCAACCGGGAACGGCCCGCAGAGCCGACGGTGCCACCGGCGGCTTCGGCCGGTGAGCGGCCCCGCACCGGGTTCGTTCCGCCGGCGTAGTGCCCGGGGGCAGGCCGGCGTAGTGCGGGGGGAGGCAGGCAGCGCCGGCGGAACGCGGCTGCCGGGCAGTTCGACGCCGGTGTGGACCGTGGCGCCACCCGAAGGGCTGCCCGGCCCCCGCGCTGCTCAGGTGAAGACCGACGGTGGTGATTCCAGGTCTTCGAGCTCGATGCCGGGGGCCGCGAGCACCACGTCCCCGGCGAGGTGCACGGTGTGCTGCTCGCCTGTGTCCAGGGCTGTGACCTGGTATTCGTCCACGGTCAGGGGGCCGTTGTCAGTGGCGTGTGCTTCGCTTCTCAGCAAGGCCCAGGACTGATCCACGGTGCGGGGGGCGAGGACCGGGTCCGTGAAGGCGACGAGGCGTACGCGGGTGGCCGCTGTGGAGGGGGTGAGGCGCAGGAGACGGGCGGTGGCGACGAGGAATGCCGGGGACGTGCCGGTGAAGGCGTGGGCGCGCACATTGCCTTCGGTGGCCTCGGTCCCGGTGGGGTCGGTACGGACCCAGGTGACGCCGTCGAGGGCTGCGCCGCGGACCTGCCAGGCGGCGGCGTGGAGTTCGAGGCGGATGGGTCGGCCCAATTCGTCGAGGGTGAGGTCGACGGAGCCGTGGTGATCGCCTGCGGGGGTGGTCAGCTGGGAGACGTAGCGCCAGCCGGAGGGGCCGGGGGCGCACTGGAAGTGTTCGTCTGCGAGGGGGGTGTGATCGTGCGGATCGTGGAGCGAATAGCGGCCGCGGGGCATGGGGGTCCTGGGTCCTGACGGGCTGGGCCGGTCGCCGGGCGGGCGAACGGGGCAGGCCCCCGGCACGGGGGTGCGGGGGCCTGCCTCGGGGATCTGACCGGTTACCGGCCGGCCGGCAGCGGTGCTGCTCGGCTCAGTAGCGGTAGTGGTCCGGCTTGAACGGTCCCTCGACCTTCACGCCGATGTACTCGGCCTGCTCGGGGCGCAGCGTGGTGAGCTTCACGCCGAGC
>NZ_JBIBAF010000045.1:0-2916 GCF_042899705.1 Streptomyces sp. NPDC013187
GGAGTGTGGTGCGCATCCGGTGCTGACGGGTGCGGTGCAGGAGACGGCGGAGTCCGCCGGCCGGCAGGTGTGCGCGGTGGGATCCCTGCGCCGTGGCGAGGGTGGTCTGCGCCGTTTCCTGACCTCGGTGGCGGAGGCGTTCGTCCAGGGCGTCGACGTCACCTGGCCGGCCCTGTTCGAGGGCACCGGCGCCCGCACCATCGACCTGCCCACCTACCCCTTCCAACGCCAGCACTACTGGCTCGAGTCGCGTCCTTCCGCGGCGGTTGTTCCGTCGGGGCCGCAGGACGGTCTGTCGTATGAGGTGACGTGGAAGAGTCTGTCGTTGCCGGAGTCGGCGCGACTTGAGGGCCGGTGGCTGCTCGTCGTGCCCGAGCACCTGGACGCGGACGCCACGCGTGTCGCCCACGACATCGAGCAAGCCCTCACCACCCACGGCGCCACCGTGCACACCCTTGCTCTTGACCCCGCCACAGCGGACTTCGACGACCGTTTCAGCGGGATGTCCGAGGAAGTAACGGACGTCACGGGCATCCTGTCACTCCTCGGACTGGCTGTGGGCCCGCACCCGGAGCACGGCGAGGTGCCGCTCGGGGGAGCCGCGTCGCTGACGCTGATGCGCCAAGCCCTGCGAGACGGGTTCGGTGTTCCGGTGTGGGCGGTGACGCGGGGCGCGGTGTCCGTGGTGCCCGGTGAGGTGCCGGAGACGGCGGGTGCGCAACTGTGGGCGCTCGGACAGGTTGCCGCTCTCGAAATCCCCGATCGCTGGGGTGGTCTGATCGATCTCCCGGCGGACGCTGATGCACGGTCGGTGGGTCTGGCGGTCCGGGCGCTGGCCGCCGGGATGGCGGCCGGTGAGGATCAGCTGGCGGTGCGACCCTCGGGCGCCTACGGCCGGCGTCTCGTACGAGCCACTGCCCGCCCGGGACGGAAGGACTGGCGCCCGCCGGGCACGGTGCTGCTGGCCGGGGACCTCGATGCCGTCGGTGAGCCGCTGGCCCGATGGCTGCTCACGGAGGGCGCGGACTGCGTCGTACTCGCCGATCCCGCCCTGACCGAACTCCCGGCCGCGCTCTCGGACGTGGCTCAGCGCGTGACGACCGCTGCGGCGCCCGACCTCGCGGACCGTGCGGTCCTCGCCGCCCTTGTCACTGAGTACGCCCCTGCCATGGTGGTCGTCGTTCCGCCCGCAGTGGAGCTCGCTCCGCTCGAGAGCACGAGCCCGGCCGATCTCGCGGCGGCCGTCGCCGCCAAGTCCGCGACCGCCGCGCACTTCGACGCACTGCTCGACGGGCCACGCGTACCGGAACTGGTACTGATCTCCTCAGTTGCGGGGATCTGGGGTGGTGTCCGGCAGGGTGCGTACGCCGTCGGCGCCGCTCATCTCGATGCCCTGGCCGCCCGCCGCCGGGCCCGGGGTCTGCCGACGGTCTCCGTCGCGTGGACGCCCTGGGCGGGTTCCGTCACCGCGGACGGCTCTGCCGCCGAGTCGCTGCGGCAGTACGGCATCGCTCCGCTGGAGCCCCGGGCGGCGCTCGCGGAGCTGAACCGGGCGCTGGGCAGCGGCGCGGGCAACGCCGCGGTGGCCGACGTCGACTGGGAGCGGTTCCTGGCGTCCTTCACCTCCGTACGTCCCAGCGTCCTCTTCGATGAGCTGCCCGAGGTGCGCCGTCTCCTTGAGGCGGAGGCGGCGGCCATGGCGGACCAGGCCGCCCGGATCGGCGCGCCCGGCGGCACGGAGCTGGCGCGCTCCCTGCGCGACAAGCCCCGGAACGCCCAGCGAAAGGCCCTCCTGGAGCTGGTCACCGCCCATGTGGCGGCCGTACTGGGTGAGGGCGCTCCCGGCGCGATCGACCAGAGTCGGGCGTTCAAGGACATCGGCTTCACCTCCATGACCGCGATGGAACTACGCAACCGGCTCAAGGAGGCCACCGGGCTCACCCTTCCGGCCTCCCTCGTCTTCGACCACCCCCACCCCCGCGCACTCGCCGACCATCTGCGCGAGGAACTACTGGGCGAGGACGATGTGGAACGCACCGACTCCGAGCGGAACGCCCCGAGCGGTCCGCCTCCGGCGGGCCAGGACGAGCCGATCGCCATCATCGGCATGGCCTGCCGCCTCCCCGGAGACGTCGGAACACCCGACGAGCTCTGGGAGCTGCTCGAAACCGGCCGCGACGCCATTACGGACCTGCCCGTCAACCGGGGGTGGGACGTGGCGGGCCTGTACGACCCGGATCCGGACGCGGCGGGGCGTGCCTACGTCCGGGAGGGCGGCTTCCTGCATGACGCGGGGGAGTTCGACGCGGGGTTCTTCGGCGTCTCGCCGCGTGAGGCTCTGGCGATGGACCCACAACAGCGCATCATCCTGGAACTCGCCTGGGAATCGTTCGAACGTGCCGGGCTGGACCCGGCCGGCCGGCGCGGCAGCCGTACCGGCGTGTTCATGGGAACCAACGGCCAGCACTACATGCCGCTGCTGCAGAACGGCAGCGAGAGCTTCGACGGCTACCTCGGCACCGGCAACTCGGCCAGCGTCATGTCGGGCCGCATCTCGTACACCCTCGGCCTGGAGGGGCCGGCGCTGACGGTGGACACGGCGTGTTCGTCGTCGCTGGTCGCGTTGCATCTGGCGGTGCGGGCGCTGCGCAGCGGCGAGTGCGACCTCGCCCTCGCGGGCGGTGCGACCGTGATGTCGACGCCGGAGGTGCTCGTGGAGTTCTCCCGTCAGCGAGCAGTTGCCGCCGACGGCCGCTGCAAGGCGTTCTCCGCCTCGGCCGACGGCTTCGGGCCGGCTGAGGGTGCGGGCGTGCTGCTCGTCGAGCGGTTGTCGGATGCGGTGCGTCATGGGCGTCGGGTGCTGGCGGTGGTGCGTGGTTCGGCGGTCAATCAGGACGGTGCGAGTAATGGGTTGAC
>NZ_JBIBAF010000046.1:0-2404 GCF_042899705.1 Streptomyces sp. NPDC013187
CGGACTCGCTTTCGCTACGGCTTCCCCACACGGGTTAACCTCGCAACACACCGCAAACTCGCAGGCTCATTCTTCAAAAGGCACGCAGTCACGAGATACGTGCAAGCACGTATCCGACGCTCCCACGGCTTGTAGGCACACGGTTTCAGGTACTATTTCACTCCGCTCCCGCGGTACTTTTCACCATTCCCTCACGGTACTATCCGCTATCGGTCACCAGGGAATATTTAGGCTTAGCGGGTGGTCCCGCCAGATTCACACGGGATTTCTCGGGCCCCGTGCTACTTGGGTGTCTCTCAAACGAGCCGCTGACGTTTCGACTACGGGGGTCTTACCCTCTACGCCGGGCCTTTCGCATGCCCTTCGCCTACACCAACGGTTTATAACTCGCCGACCGGCCGGCAGACCGATCCAAAGAGATCCCACAACCCCCTGCATGCAACCCCTGCCGGGTCTCACACATACAGGGTTTAGCCTCATCCGGTTTCGCTCGCCACTACTCCCGGAATCACGGTTGTTTTCTCTTCCTGCGGGTACTGAGATGTTTCACTTCCCCGCGTTCCCTCCACATGCCCTATGTGTTCAGGCATGGGTGACAGCCCATGACGACTGCCGGGTTTCCCCATTCGGAAACCCCCGGATCAAAGCCTGGTTGACGGCTCCCCGGGGACTATCGTGGCCTCCCACGTCCTTCATCGGTTCCTGGTACCAAGGCATCCACCGTGCGCCCTTAAAAACTTGGCCACAGATGCTCGCGTCCACTGTGCAGTTCTCAAACAACGACCAACCACCCGTCACAGCCCGCCGAAGCAGACTTTCACCGGGGCCGGCAACCGAAGACACAAGCCAGTACGGCCGTGCCCTCAGACACCCAACAGCGCGCCCGACCCGACCCCGCCCGGAGATCATGCTTTCCACGCCCCACGAAGGACAGTACTCGCAAGCCTCCGACCCGGAAACCGGACCGAATAGTCAACGTTCCACCCATGAGCAACCAGCACCGGACATTCGCCGATGAACTGGCCTCTGGACCACCAGGCAGAGCCTGGCAGCCGAGAAGTGCTCCTTAGAAAGGAGGTGATCCAGCCGCACCTTCCGGTACGGCTACCTTGTTACGACTTCGTCCTAATCGCCAGTCCCACCTTCGACAGCTCCCTCCCCACAAGGGGTTGGGCCACCGGCTTCGGGTGTTACCGACTTTCGTGACGTGACGGGCGGTGTGTACAAGGCCCGGGAACGTATTCACCGCAGCAATGCTGATCTGCGATTACTAGCGACTCCGACTTCATGGGGTCGAGTTGCAGACCCCAATCCGAACTGAGACCGGCTTTTTGAGATTCGCTCCACCTCGCGGTATCGCAGCTCATTGTACCGGCCATTGTAGCACGTGTGCAGCCCAAGACATAAGGGGCATGATGACTTGACGTCGTCCCCACCTTCCTCCGAGTTGACCCCGGCGGTCTCCCGTGAGTCCCCAGCACCACAAGGGCCTGCTGGCAACACGGGACAAGGGTTGCGCTCGTTGCGGGACTTAACCCAACATCTCACGACACGAGCTGACGACAGCCATGCACCACCTGTACACCGACCACAAGGGGGCGCCCATCTCTGGACGTTTCCGGTGTATGTCAAGCCTTGGTAAGGTTCTTCGCGTTGCGTCGAATTAAGCCACATGCTCCGCCGCTTGTGCGGGCCCCCGTCAATTCCTTTGAGTTTTAGCCTTGCGGCCGTACTCCCCAGGCGGGGCACTTAATGCGTTAGCTGCGGCACGGACAACGTGGAATGTTGCCCACACCTAGTGCCCACCGTTTACGGCGTGGACTACCAGGGTATCTAATCCTGTTCGCTCCCCACGCTTTCGCTCCTCAGCGTCAGTATCGGCCCAGAGATCCGCCTTCGCCACCGGTGTTCCTCCTGATATCTGCGCATTTCACCGCTACACCAGGAATTCCGATCTCCCCTACCGAACTCTAGCCTGCCCGTATCGACTGCAGACCCGGGGTTAAGCCCCGGGCTTTCACAACCGACGCGACAAGCCGCCTACGAGCTCTTTACGCCCAATAATTCCGGACAACGCTCGCGCCCTACGTATTACCGCGGCTGCTGGCACGTAGTTAGCCGGCGCTTCTTCTGCAGGTACCGTCACTTTCGCTTCTTCCCTGCTGAAAGAGGTTTACAACCCGAAGGCCGTCATCCCTCACGCGGCGTCGCTGCATCAGGCTTTCGCCCATTGTGCAATATTCCCCACTGCTGCCTCCCGTAGGAGTCTGGGCCGTGTCTCAGTCCCAGTGTGGCCGGTCGCCCTCTCAGGCCGGCTACCCGTCGTCGCCTTGGTGAGCCACTACCTCACCAACAAGCTGATAGGCCGCGGGCTCATCCTGCACCGCCGGAGCTTTCGACCACC
>NZ_JBIBAF010000047.1:0-2317 GCF_042899705.1 Streptomyces sp. NPDC013187
AGATCATGGCCCCAACGTCGTGCTTTAACGGGCAGGTCCACAGACTGCCCGACTCGCCGGAAGCTTACGGGGCCATGATCACTCGCCCCAAAGCAGCTCCGTAAGTTGTTCGGTGGCCCGGCAGGGCCGGATGTGGCTTCAAAGCAGCTTGCCGACCGTGGCTCGGCTGGAGTGGCCGTCCGGTCCTTCGGGGCGCCCTGGTCGCTGATTGAAATGCGCGGAATGGGTCGCTGTTTACGGAGCTGACGACGGGGTGTCCTTCGGGCCGACGGAACGAACTCGGCTACGGGAGGGACGCGTGAACAAACAGCGGGCCCGGATATGGGTTGGTATCGACGCGGGCAAGGGCCATCACTGGGCCGCAGTGGTCGACGAGACCGGCGCGACCCTGTGGTCGAAGAAGATCGAAAACGACGAGTCGGCGATCCTGACCGCGCTCGGCGAGATCTTGGACCTGGCCGACGAGGTGCACTGGGCGGTAGACATCTCCAGCAGGTCCTCAGCCCTGCTGCTGGCGCTGCTGGCAGCCCATGGCCAAAGGGCTGTCTACGTGCCCGGCCGCACCGTCAACCGCATGACCGGCGCCTACCGGGGTGAGGCCAAAACCGATGCCCGCGACGCCTATGTCATCGCCGAAACCGCCCGGCACCGCCGGGACTTCACCCTGCTCGACGTGCCCGCGCAGCTGGCCGCCGACCTCGCACTCCTCACCGCACACCGCACCGACCTGATCACTGACCGGGTGCGGACGGTCAACCGGCTCCGCGATGTGCTCACCGGCATGTTCCCCGCCCTGGAGCGAGCCTTCGACTACTCGGCCCGCAAAGGCGCACTGGTGCTGCTGACCGGATACCAGACCCCGGCCGCCCTCCGCCGACGCGGCTTGGCCCGCCTGACCGCCTGGCTGACCAATCGAGGAGTCCGCGACCCGGAGAGCGTGGCCACCGCGGCCTTGGAAGCGGCCCAGGCCCAGCAGACCGCACTGCCCGGCGAGGACACCGCCGCACAGATCGTCGCCGACCTGGCCACACAGATCCTGGACCTGGACGACCGACTGCGACGACTCGACCGGCAGATCCGCGACACCTTCCGCACTCACCCACAGGCCGAGATCATCGAGTCCCTGCCCGGTATGGGGCCCATCCTCGGAGCCGAATTCGTCGTCGCCGCAGGAGACCTGACCTCCTACACCGACGCCGGCCACCTCGCGTCAGCCGCCGGACTCGTCCCCGTCCCACGCGATTCCGGCCGCCGCACCGGCAACCTGCACCGCCCCAAGCGCTACAGCCGCCGCCTGCGCAGAGTCTTCTACCTCTCCGCGCAGACCAGCATCGTCCGCGACGGCCCGAACCGGGACTACTACCTCAAGAAACGCGGCGAAGGCTGCAAACACGTCCAGGCCGTCATCGCCCTCGCACGACGCCGCACCAGCGTGATGTGGGCTCTCCTGCGCGACAACCGATCCTTCACCCCCGCCCCGCCCACGCAGACCGCTTGAATCAACTCGACGTCCCACACATGGCAGCGTGGTTGAGGCCGGTGGGGGTGCAGCGAGACACACGCGCGCCTGACCGGTCGACGTGCCCGCCATCCTGGCTGGCTTTCGTCGGCTGAGGCACAAACGATGTCCGAGACCAGGGGCCACCCGCACTACTGGCGAGCGCCCACGGCCTCGACTCGGTCATTTGAAACTCCACCGATCTCGTGGCTTTGTCCTGGGCTTCGCGCTGCCCGGCTCGTGGCTACTCAGCGCGCCCCTGGTTGCGGCTAGACCTGCGGTGCAGGACAAGCGAGGCGCCGGCACCAGCCACGACGGCGAAGACGGCGCCGCCGTAGTTGTCCTGAACGAGGACGCCAGCGGCAATCACGGTGCCGATGACGAGAGGTAAGCCAGTGGTCATGCTGTTCTTCTTCACGAGAGCCTCTCCTCAGAAGTGTCTGCGGTGGAAAGCACTACGGAGATGGACAGGTCGTCCATACCAGTGCACGCGGCATGATCTCAGGTTCGCCAATGCCGGACCAGGCTGATCACGTTCGACGATGCGCTGCTGGTGTGCTGATCAGCCAGACAGAGCGGAACTCCTCGTAGGCGAACTGAGGGACCGGGGCCCTGCCAGGGGTTCGGCGACCCTGGCCCCTGACGTGCCTGGTCAGATGGCTTGCGGCGGGGAACAACGGGGAGCGTCGGCGAACCATGCGACTCAGGGCCAGGTCAGAGGATGATCCGCCGCCTGGCCCTGATCGTGTCCACGGCCTCCCGATCAGTCCCCGTGGCTTGACTCAGTCATTGAAACTCCAGCCCAAAGCCGCTCCGCCG
>NZ_JBIBAF010000048.1:0-1967 GCF_042899705.1 Streptomyces sp. NPDC013187
GGCCGGTGGCTGCTCGTCGTGCCCGAGCACCTGGACGCGGACGCCACGCGTGTCGCCCACGACATCGAGCAAGCCCTCACCACCCACGGCGCCACGGTCTCCCGTCTCACGGTCGACGTGACGGCGACGGACCGCACCGGCCTGTCGGCACGGCTCACCACCACCGCGGCCGAAGAGCAGGAACCCCTTGTCGGAATCCTGTCCCTCCTGGGGTGGGCCGGGGGTGTACAGGCCGACTGCCCGACTGTGCCGATCGCCATCGCGACCTCACTGGCACTGGTGCAGGCCGTCGGCGACGCCGGGTTCGGTGTTCCGGTGTGGGCGGTGACGCGGGGCGCGGTGTCCGTGGTGCCCGGTGAGGTGCCGGAGACGGCGGGTGCGCAACTGTGGGCGCTCGGACGGGTTGCCGCTCTCGAAATCCCCGATCGCTGGGGTGGTCTGATCGATCTCCCGGCGGACGCTGATGCACGGTCGGTGGGTCTGGCGGTCCGGGCGCTGGCCGCCGGGATGGCGGCCGGTGAGGATCAGCTGGCGGTGCGACCCTCAGGCGCCTACGGCCGGCGCGTCGTTCAGGCAGGCCACCGGAAGCCCACGGGCGTGAAGCCGGAATGGCGTCCGCGTGGCACCGTGCTCGTCACCGGGGGAATGGGCGCCATCGGGACCCGGGTGGCCCACTGGCTGGCCCGGAACGGAGCCGAGCACCTGGTGCTGACCGGTCGCCGTGGTGCCGGGACGCCCGGCGCGGACAGGCTGGCGGAAGAGTTGCGGGCGTCCGGCGTTCAGGTCACCCTCGCAGTCTGCGATGTGTCCGATCGTGCCGCGTTGGCCGCACTGCTCGACGCACATCCGCCGACCGCCGTCTTCCACACCGCCGGTGTGCTGAACGACGGGACGGTCGACACGCTCACCCCCGGACGTCTGGACGAGGTCCTGAGCCCCAAGGCAACGGCCGCCGTTCACCTGCACGAGCTCACCGCACACCTGGACCTTGACGCATTCGTCCTCTTCGCCTCCGTCACCGGCGTATGGGGTAACGGCGGTCAGGCCGCGTACTCCATGGCCAACGCGGCTCTGGACGCGCTCGCCGAGCAGCGCCGCGCCGCCGGACTTGCGGCGACCTCCATAAGCTGGGGCCTCTGGGGTGGCGGCGGCATGGCCGAGGGCACCGGAGAGGTGAGCCTCAACCGCCGTGGCATCCGCGCGCTCGAGCCCACCACCGGCATCGAGGCGCTGCAGCGGACGCTTGACCAGGGCGCGACCTGCCGCACCGTCGTCGACGTGGACTGGTCTGAGTTCGCTCCACGCACGGCTGCGCTGCGACGCGGACGGCTTTTCACGGATCTGCCCGAGGCGCGACGTGCGCTGGGGTCGGAGAGGGCCGCGCAGGAGGGTGCCCGGACCGCCGAGCCGGCCGCCGCACTCGCCGAGCGCATCGCGTCCCTCCCGGAGCCCGAACAGCGCCGGACACTCGTCGAGTTGGTCCGAGCCGAGGCGGCTGCCGTCCTGCGGCACGACACGACGGAACTCCTGCCGCCGCGTAGGTCTTTCAAAGACGCCGGGTTCGACTCGCTGACCGCGCTGGAGCTCCGCAACCGGCTGAACACCGCGACCGGTGTCGTCCTCCCCGTCACTGTCGTCTTCGACCACCCGAACCCCGGGGCGCTGGCGGACTTCTTGTACGGCGAGGCGCTGGGCCTGTCCGCGCAGCACGTTGCCGGGAGCGACCAGGCCGACACGGCCCGGCCGGCCGTCGCCCCCGAAGAGCCGATCGCGATCGTCGGTATGGCCTGCCGTTACCCGGGCGAGGTGCACTCTCCCGAGCAGCTGTGGAAGTTGCTCCTGGACGAACGGGACGTCATCGGCCCCATGCCCACCGATCGGGGGTGGGATGTGGCGGGGTTGTTCGATCCGGAGCCTGGTGTTCCTGGGCGTACGTATGTGCGTGAGGGTGGGTTCCTGCATGACGC
>NZ_JBIBAF010000049.1:0-1895 GCF_042899705.1 Streptomyces sp. NPDC013187
GAGTTTTTCGGGATGTCGCCGAGGGAGGCGACGGCGGCGGATCCGCAGCAGCGGTTGCTGTTGGAGACGGCGTGGGAGACCTTCGAGGACGCCGGCATCGACCCCACCTCGCTCCGCGGCACCGCCACCGGCGTCTTCACCGGCGCCATGTACGACGACTACGCGGCCCGGGTGGTCGCCAGGCCCGGCGAGTACGAGGGCTTCCTGCTCGCGGGCAACCTCTCCAGCGTCATCTCCGGCCGGATCTCCTACACGTACGGCCTGGAGGGGCCCGCCGTCACGGTGGATACGGCGTGTTCGTCGTCGTTGGTGGCGTTGCATCTGGCGGCGGGTGCGTTGCGCGGTGGTGAGTGTGACTTGGCGTTGGCCGGTGGTGTGACGGTGATGTCGCAGCCGACGACGTTCGTGGAGTTCTCGCGGCAGCGTGGGTTGTCCGTGGACGGTCGTTGCAAGGCGTTTTCGGCGTCGGCGGATGGTACGGGGTGGTCCGAGGGTGTGGGGCTGCTGTTGGTGGAGCGGTTGTCGGATGCGCGGCGGCTGGGTCATCGGGTGCTGGCGGTGGTGCGGGGTTCGGCGGTCAACCAAGACGGTGCGTCGAATGGTTTGACGGCGCCTAATGGTCCGTCGCAGGAGCGGGTGATCCGGCAGGCGTTGGCGGGTGCGGGTCTGAGTGGTTCCGATGTGGATGTGGTGGAGGCGCACGGGACGGGGACCCGGCTGGGGGATCCGATCGAGGCGCAGGCGCTGCTGAACACGTATGGTCAGGACCGCACCGGTGAACAGCCTTTGTGGCTGGGTTCGTTGAAGTCGAACATCGGGCACGCGCAGGCGGCGGCCGGTGTCGGTGGTGTGATCAAGATGGTGCAGGCGATGCGCCACGGCGTTCTGCCCAAGTCGTTGTACGCGGACGAGCCGACCACGGTGGTGGACTGGGCGGACGGGGCGGTGGAATTGCTCGCCGAGGCCCGGGAGTGGCCGGCCGTGGACCGTCCCCGACGCGCCGGCGTGTCCTCCTTCGGGATCAGCGGCACCAACGCCCACGTCATCATCGAACAAGCACCGGACGAAGCGTCCCGCAGCGAGACGACCCGCGACCAGGACCGCCCCGCGGTCCCCTGGATCATCTCCGCCCGTGGCGAGGAAGCCCTGCGCGACCAGGCCCGACGGCTGCACGCCCACGTGACCCGTAACCCGGACCTGGCACCCGGCGACATCGCCTACTCGCTCGCGACCACGCGCGCCGTGCTGGAGAACAGCGCGGCAGTCGTCGCCGCCGACCGCGACGCGCTCCTCGAGGGCCTCGCAACGCTGGCCGAGGACGGCTCCGCGCCCTCCGTCGTACGCGCCACCGCCGACCGACCCGGCAAGACCGCCTTCCTGTTCACCGGACAGGGCAGCCAGCGACTCGGCATGGCACGCGAACTCCACGCCGGCTCACCGCAGTTCGCCCGCGCCTTCGATGATGTGTGCGCACGGCTCGACACCGAGCTCACCCGCCCCCTCAAGGACGTGCTCTTCGCCCGGCCCGGCTCGGAGGAGGCCGCGCTGCTGGACCAGACCGTCTTCACCCAGGCGGCGCTGTTCGCCGTCGAGGTCGCTCTTTTCCGGTGGTTCGAAGCCCACGGTGTGACGCCGGATTACTTGCTGGGTCATTCGGTGGGTGAGGTGGTGGCGGCGCATGTGGCGGGGGTGCTCGATCTGGCGGATGCGGTGGCGTTGGCGGCTGCGCGTGGCCGGTTGATGCAGTCGGCTGTGGCCGGTGGTGCGATGCTCGCGGTGCAGGCCGGTGAGGAGGAGGTCCGGGGGTTGTTGGCCGGGCACGAGAGCCTGGTCGATGTGGCTGCGGTGAATGGTCCGCGGTCGGTGGTGGTCTCCGGTGATGCCGAGGTGGTGGA
>NZ_JBIBAF010000050.1:0-1495 GCF_042899705.1 Streptomyces sp. NPDC013187
AGCCAATGTTCCTCTCCAGGGGCGACAGGGATCTCGGGGTTGCATTCCAGACGCACCCGGGGAGACAGGCATTCATCTCGAGTGGAAGCAAAGAACCCCGCTCTGCTCTCGAATCGCGACGGGTATCTCTTGGAGCTCACTGGGTGGACTCAAGGGAGTCAAGCCTCCTGAGGCGTTTGGAGAGAGGTCGCGAGATTGGTCTCTAGGCCATGCAGGAGACGAAGGCCCTCATCTCTCGATGACGGGGGAATCTCGGGGTTGTTCTCGAGCGGCGGCCCCAGTGTGCGGTTTCTCACGAGGTACGACGGCGAGGTCAGTGAGCCTCTCGTGGGGCGCCAGGGAAGTCGGGTCTCCATGCGAGTGGCGAGGGGGAGCGCGTCATTGCTCCCGAGCCATGGTAGGGGAATCTGGCCTCGAGACGTGTTGAAGAAGGTCTCTCGAGGTCTTTCCCGGGTTGAGGCAGGAAACCCTGGGTTCCCTCGACTTGTGCAGGTGACCTCAGGGGGCTTCTCATGGTGGCTCTGAGAAGCCAGGGAAACTGGAGGTGGGAGGGGCCTCTCGGGACTCCACTGGGTTTGGTGCATTGGAAGAGGGCCTCATCTCCAGTTGAGGCAGGAACCGCAGGGTACCTCTGATTTCAGACTCCGATCGCAGGGTCCCTGCAGACTGGGGACAGGAGAGTCAGGCCTCGTCTTGGGTTGAGGCATGGAACTCCGCTTGCCTCTCGAGATGTCCCCGGGGAGAGAGGCCGCTTGTCGAGCTGTATTTGGAACCTGGGGTTTTTTCCGAACGATGCACGGAAAAACTGCCCCTTCGTGTTGACTTCATTCACAGGGTGGAGTTCGGAGAGGTGTCCGGGCATCGGGTTCTTATCAAGAGGGGACCGGGAAATCGGGGTCCTACGGAATGTGGAACCACCCACGAGGCCACGTCTGGAATGTCTTCGTGAGACCGGCCTCATCCTGAGGTGCGACCGGAAGGTCGGGAACCCCTTCCAGACAAAGCAGGGGAGTCGACCCTCCTGTCCAGATCAGGAGGGGAGAAAGGGCTCAGAGGAGGGGGTGCCGGAAAACCTCAGTGTTCCTCTCGAGGGAGACCGGGATTTCGGGGAACTTTGTGGGTCGCATCAAGGGTGCCAAGTGCCCTTTCGACCTCCAATTCCTAACGTGGGACTTCTCCTGAGGCGCTGTAGCGGGAAAGGGCTTCATCTTGCGATGACGGGGGAGCCACGTGGTTTTTCTCGAGTTACGGCGGGATTCTCGAGTTACGACGGGGAATTCAGGCTGCCTCTTGTGTTGGCCCAGGCAAGTCCAATCTTCCATTCGAGTTGCGAAGGAAAGCTGGGGATTGCTCTCGAGTGACTGCAGGGCCAATAGACCTCATCTAGGCTTGTGTCCAGAAGCCAATGTTCCTCTCCAGGGGCGACAGGGATCTCGGGGTTGCATTCCAGACGCACCCGGGGAGACAGGCATTCATCTCGAGTGGAAGCAAAGAA
>NZ_JBIBAF010000051.1:0-1385 GCF_042899705.1 Streptomyces sp. NPDC013187
TGAGCTGGGGGTGGCCGCAGAGACCAGCGAGAAGCGACTGTTTACTAAAAACACAGGTCCGTGCGAAGCCGTAAGGCGATGTATACGGACTGACGCCTGCCCGGTGCTGGAACGTTAAGGGGACCGGTTAGCTCTGATTCGTCAGGGCGAAGCTGAGAACTTAAGCGCCAGTAAACGGCGGTGGTAACTATAACCATCCTAAGGTAGCGAAATTCCTTGTCGGGTAAGTTCCGACCTGCACGAATGGCGTAACGACTTCTCGACTGTCTCAACCATAGGCCCGGTGAAATTGCACTACGAGTAAAGATGCTCGTTTCGCGCAGCAGGACGGAAAGACCCCGGGACCTTTACTACAGTTTGATATTGGTGTTCGGTTCGGCTTGTGTAGGATAGCTGGGAGACTGTGAACTCTGGACGCCAGTTCAGGGGGAGTCGTCGTTGAAATACCAGTCTGGTCGTGCTGGATGTCTAACCTGGGTCCGTGATCCGGATCAGGGACAGTGTCTGATGGGTAGTTTAACTGGGGCGGTTGCCTCCTAAAGAGTAACGGAGGCGCCCAAAGGTTCCCTCAGCCTGGTTGGCAATCAGGTGTTGAGTGTAAGTGCACAAGGGAGCTTGACTGTGAGACCGACGGGTCGAGCAGGGACGAAAGTCGGGACTAGTGATCCGGCGGTGGCTTGTGGAAGCGCCGTCGCTCAACGGATAAAAGGTACCCCGGGGATAACAGGCTGATCTTCCCCAAGAGTCCATATCGACGGGATGGTTTGGCACCTCGATGTCGGCTCGTCGCATCCTGGGGCTGGAGTCGGTCCCAAGGGTTGGGCTGTTCGCCCATTAAAGCGGTACGCGAGCTGGGTTTAGAACGTCGTGAGACAGTTCGGTCCCTATCCGCTGTGCGCGTAGGAATATTGAGAAGGGCTGTCCCTAGTACGAGAGGACCGGGACGGACGAACCTCTGGTGTGCCAGTTGTTCTGCCAAGGGCATGGCTGGTTGGCTACGTTCGGGAGGGATAACCGCTGAAAGCATCTAAGCGGGAAGCCTGCTTCGAGATGAGTATTCCCACCTCCTTGAGAGGGTAAGGCTCCCAGTAGACGACTGGGTTGATAGGCCGGATATGGAAGCACGGTAACGTGTGGAGTTGACCGGTACTAATAGGCCGAGGGCTTGTCCTCAGTTGCTCGCGTCCACTGTGTTGGTTCTGAAACCACGAACAGCCCCATGCCATGGTCACGGTATGGTGCGGCATGGTTCGACAGTTTCATAGTGTTTCGGTGGTTATAGCGTAGGGGAAACGCCCGGTTACATTCCGAACCCGGAAGCTAAGCCTTACAGCGCCGATGGTACTGCAGGGGGGACCCTGTGGGAGAGTAGGACGCCGCCGAAC
>NZ_JBIBAF010000052.1:0-1203 GCF_042899705.1 Streptomyces sp. NPDC013187
GATGTGGATGTGGTGGAGGCGCACGGGACGGGGACCCGGCTGGGGGATCCGATCGAGGCGCAGGCGCTGCTGAACACCTACGGCCAGGACCACACGGACGAACGGCCCCTGTATCTGGGCTCGTTGAAGTCCAACATCGGACACACCCAGGCCGCCGCCGGTGTCGGCGGCGTCATCAAGATGATCCAGGCCATGAGACACGGCGTCCTGCCCCGAACCCTGCACGTGGACGAACCCTCGGGACACGTGGACTGGGACGCGGGCGCGGTGGAACTGCTGACCGAGGCCCGGGAATGGCCGACTGCGGACCGTCCCCGGCGGGCCGGCGTGTCCTCCTTCGGGATCAGCGGCACCAACGCCCACGTCATCATCGAAGCAGTGGAACCGGATGAGCCCGAGGCGCCGCGGGAACCGGCGAGGTTTCTGCCCGCCGTTCCGTGGATGATCTCCGGCCGGACCTCGGCCGCACTGCGCGACCAGGCCGCGAAGCTGCTCTCCCATGTGGAGGGCGACGCCTCGGCCGACCCACTGGACCTGGCCCACTCCCTGGCCGCCACGCGTGCTGTGTTCGATCACCGTGCCGTGGTGGTGGGCGCGGAGGGTGAGGAGTTGGTGGACGGGCTGCGGGCGCTGGCGTCGGGGGGTTCGTCGGGGCGGGTGGTGTCCGGTTCGCGGACGCCGGGCCGCACGGCGGTCCTGTTCACGGGTCAGGGCGCTCAGCGGATCGGCATGGGGCAGGAACTCCATGCGGCGTTCCCGGTGTTCGCGGCGGCGTTCGACGAGGTGGCCGACGCGCTGGAGAAGCATCTGGGCCGGTCGCCGGGGGAGATCATCCGCTCCGGTGAGGGCCTGGACGACACAGCCAACACCCAGGCGGCCCTGTTCGCGGTCGAGGTGGCCCTGTTCCGGCTGGTGGAGTCGTGGAGGATTGTCCCGGACTACCTGGCCGGTCATTCGGTGGGGGAACTGGCGGCCGCGCATGTGGCGGGGGTGCTCGATCTGGCGGATGCGGTGGCGTTGGTGGCTGCGCGTGGCCGGTTTATGCAGTCGGCTGTGGCCGGTGGTGCGATGCTCGCGGTGCAGGCCGGTGAGGAGGAGGTCCGGAGGCTGTTGGCCGGGCACGAGAGCCTGGTCGATGTGGCTGCGGTGAATGGTCCGCGGTCGGTGGTGGTCTCCGGTGATGCCGAGGTGGTGGACGGGCTT
>NZ_JBIBAF010000053.1:0-1063 GCF_042899705.1 Streptomyces sp. NPDC013187
CCCCACCCGCCAACCGCTCCTCCACCTCGGCACGCGAAAGACGCACCGAAGCAATCCCCCCACCCGACAAAACCTCCTCCACCACCCGCGACCGGGACACCACCGCCCGCGCCCCGTCCTCCAACGACAAACCACCCGCCACCACCGCAGCAGCGATCTCCCCCTGCGAATGCCCCACCACCGCATCCGGCACCACACCCAACGACCGCCACAACTCCGCCAGCGACACCATCACCGCAAACGAAACCGGCTGCGCCACATCCTCACGCTCCAACGACACAGCACCCGGCACCTGAGCGATCACATCCGACAACCGCCAGTCCACCAACCCCGCGAACGCCGCCTCACACCGCGCCATCGACTCCGCGAACACAGCCGACTCAGCCCACAACCGCGCCGCCATCCCCGACCACTTCGTCCCCGCACCCGGAAACACAAACACCGACCGGCCACCCTCGACCGACACCACACCCGACACCACCAGAGGCGACAGCACATCACCCGCCAGCGCATCCAGACCCGCACTCAGCTCCACCGCATCCTCGGCCAGCACCACAGCCCGGTGCTCGAACACCGACCGCGACACCACCGACGACAACCCCACATCCACCAACCGCCCAGACCCCGCCACACCCCCAACCCGGCCCGCCAACTCACGCACCACACCCACAGAACGCCCCGACACCACCACCGGCGTCACAGCCAACGGCTCACCAGCCCCCAGCTCCCCGTCCTCCGAGACCGGCGCCTCCTCCAACACCACATGCGCGTTCGTCCCACTGAGCCCGAAGGACGACACCGCGGCCCTGCGGGGACGCCCCGCCTCGGGCCACGGCTCCTGCTCCGTCAGCAGGGACACCGCCCCCGCCGACCAGTCCACATGCGGAGAGGCCTCATCCACATGCAGCGTCTTCGGCAGGACTCCGTGCCGCATCGCCATGACCATCTTGATCACACCAGCCACACCGGCAGCGGCCTGCGTATGACCCACATTCGACTTCAGCGAACCAAGCCACAAAGGACGCCCCGCATCCCGCTGCCCATACGTCGCCAGCAACGCCTG